>CAZREA010000002.1:0-148424 GCA_964599455.1 uncultured Gammaproteobacteria bacterium
AATGCCACCCAGGCGCTGTTAATGGGAATGCCCGTCATGCGCTCGGCACGCTCAAGCGCCTTGGAAATCGCCGAGACTGCGTCTTCCATGCTGGAAACGGCGCCACGATGGATACCCGAAGACGGCGACGAAACCGCGCCGATCAGTTGCATGTGCGGCTTCCCTTCTTCATTAAGACCGCTTTTACAAATTGCTAAACGAAGCGTAGAAGAGCCGATATCAAGCCCGGTAATGATGTCATCAGCCATAGAGTCGGCAGCTATGTGGTCATTTTACCACGAGGTACATACTGCCGCGAACGTGGTTTGCAGTATAGCACACCCAAGACCCCAAACATGAGGCCAAAAAAAGAGAAAACCGACCACACCAGCCGTCAGGGAAACCAATAAAACCGCGGCTGCCATCATATCTTTTACTTCTTTAATGACCGGATGCAAACGAGGATGAACCGCGTCGGCCAATCGCTCTAAAATCGAGTTAATAATTTCTAGAACGAGAACAGCGATCACGAGCAAGAAAATAAGAATCTGTTGCCAAAAGGCAAGAGGAAAGAAGAGTGTTGCTATCAAAGCGCATACACCGGTTATGAGCTGTATGCGAAAACTTTGTTCGGTGGCCGCGATATTCCCGAGGCCGCGCCAGGCATGCGTAAAACTACGGATGAATCGAGAGAAAGAGATCATAAGAGAGCGGCAACAAGAGCATCTTGCAGAGGAAACATTGTGTCGGCATCTTCGGGTCGTTCATGATCATAGCCAAGTACATGAAGCAAACCATGTACAAGAAGATCAGTGCATTCAAGATGAATATCACCATCAGCCTGTCGAACGGCTTGATCGTAGCTGATGAGCACATCACCAAGCATACCCGATATTTCAGCATCGCCCGATGGAAAAGATAAGACATCGGTAACCGCATCTTTGCCGCGATACATACGATTGAGTCGACGAATTTCTTCATCGGTGACAAAGGTAATTTGAAAGGCTCCACTTACTTGAGGAAATCTTTTTGCAAAAATCGCACGAACGCGTGCCAAAAAAGAACGAGAAAATCGTTCTTTCGGTGCAAGGAGCTGCTGATCGATAGCGAGTTGAATCATGCTAAGGGGTTATGACATGAAGGCTATTCACCATCATCTTAAATGTTTGCAAGTAATCAATCGTCAGCTCGTCACCCAGATCGTAAGTAAGCAGATAAAAATCATTTCCGCCGTCGATATAGACCGTACGACCATCATCAAGCGAAAGTGCGTAATAACCTTCTTTGGTATAGGTCTCTTCCTTTCTGGTGAGCGAGATGTCTCGCGCATCAAGCCACTCTTCTAAGTCCATCGCTCGTTCTTTAATAATCCACGACACCATAATCATCACGCCATTACTTGCACGAAACGATAACTTCTGTTCGTCACCTTGAACGTTCGCCGTCCATGAGGTAGGGTAAAAAATCGTGAAGGGAACTTCTGGGCGTTCAAGCACACGAACTGCACCCGTATCAAGCAATGTTGAAGGTGCTAAACCATTAGGATCGTATCGATGAAAAACTTCGTTCCCATCGAGAAAGGTATCTTTATCTGTATCGGGCGCACGGAAATCCGTGCCATACAACAACTCCTCCCCATTTGTTAACCCATCACTATCGGTATCGGTTCCAGGAACAGGCTCTTTGGGTTCATCGGGTTCTTCAGCAATAGGAGGCTCTTCCTTCGCAGGATCTTCGACAATCGGTTCTTCGACCACAGGCGTATCGATCACCTGCCGAGAAACCGACAAATACCACACCGTTGCCGCAGCACCCGCTGCAAGAACAATAAGCATGATGGCAATAATTAATAATACCGGAGAACGTTTTGCCGGAGGGGCGACGGTATCGGTTGGGATAGGAACCGGGATAAGGAGCGGTGCAGGCGGCGCCGGTGGAGATTCGCTGGGTTTTTCGTGAACAGGAAAAAGCGCTTCCTTTTGGCGAAGCGCGGCGGGCATGACGTGAATCACGACATCCTGTGCATTTTTATCCTGATCCTCCATACATGATTATTCGACGGGTAATTCGAGCAACTTCCCCTTACCATTGGGATTATAGCCATTGCGTACCTCTTCCCCATCAGTAAAGCCATCAGCGTCAGTATCGGGATCTTTAGGATCGGTACTGTAGACCTTCACTTCTTCTTTATCACCGAGACCATCATTATCGGTATCAGGTTTTGCCACTGATGTGCCTGCTTCTTTTTCTTCTTCGTTAGTTAACCCATCACCGTCGCTATCAACAATAACCACCGGCTCATCCTGTTGAGATGTGGGGGTATCGGTATTTGTGTCGGTCGGTGTTATTGAGGTACCATCAGGAGAAGTATCGTCTGTCGATGAAGAAGTGTCGTCATCTTGTTGCAACTGATCGGCAACGTCTTGAGAAACAGCATTTGTTACCATGAAACGATAGGCGATGAATCCAGCAATACCAATGGCGACCAAAGAAAGAGCAGCAATAAAGAAGGTGCGTCGAGCCGAACGCGGTGCAGGAGCATCAGCGTAGGGAAGAGGTTGTGTTGGCATAGGTTGCAACACCGGCTTTGGCGCAGAAGATGCAGCCGGAGCTGGTGTTGGCGTCGGCTTTGTTACTGAATCATCAGCAAACATATCCTGAGGCTCGTTTTGATCGTCAAACATACAATAAGAAATGAATTGTCTGGCTTACTTTAAGGGGTCGTATCCGCTTCTTACTTCCGTACCATCATCATACCCGTCCCCATCGGTATCTGCCAAACGATCAGAGGCACCAATCTTCGCTTCTTCATCAGCACGCAGTCCATCACCATCAGCATCAATCGACGTAAAATAATCCAAGCACTCCTCACGAAGCGATTGTTCAAGTTCAGCACAGGCCGCCATATTCCCCGCCACATAAATAGCCTCAAGCTGCGCGCGGGTATCACAAACTCCCTCATCAACCCCCAACTCTGCACAATTTCCCTTTGCCCGTGCAGTACTTTCCACCTGAGCAGTACATGCACTCTTCAAGCTCGCATCAACAATGTCGTCACACACCGACATTCCTTCCCCATCGGCCGCACGACGCAACGCCACCGCATCGGCACATCGCGTTTTTGCCTCTGCGGATAATTCTCCACACAACGTGCTGTCTTTTTTATCTTTCGCAATGAGGGTGACACAATTTTCTTTTTTGGCGTCATTCAATCCCTCACAAGCCTCTGCTTGGCCCGCAACACGAGCAATGTCCGCCTGTGTTTGTGTCATACAGCTCTCATTCCCCTGTTCGCATTCAGCTTGTCGAGCCGTGATCTCTTGTTTCGTCGCATCTAAGGCTGACTGCGCATTACCCCCACGATTTTTTATCACGTTATAAAGAAAGAGGCCCAGAAAAAGCACGGCAATAAATATTCCTCCGATAAGAAGAATCTTTTTTATGATTTGAGGATTACGGTACCAAGCTTGTGGTTTGGGCGGCTCCTCTTGAAAAGAGAAGAATTGTGGAGATACAGATTGATCCATACTACGGAGCACAATACTCAAGACGAACGTCAGAAAGTTCGAGCGTGCCTTCGCCTAAGAAGGTAAATTGAATGGGTAGCTCCTGCTCGCTTTCAGGATCGCAATTAAAATATTCTGGCCATGGCAAATCGAGATCGTCACCCTCACGCAAGGTATCGGAAGTTAAAATGGTTGCTGAACCAGATGAACTAATGAACGATACGGTCACGCCAAGAATGGAATCGATAATGGAATCATATGCGCCTTCGAGTTCGGCGACTGTATCACCGTCATAAGCATAGTCGATACCGTTATCGTTGTATTCCTCACCACCGTTGCTCGACCAGTTATTCATGTTTTCGATAAGTCCTGAGGTTGTCGTTAAAGCAACTGAATAAATTTCATAGCCCGCATCTTTAATCGCATCAGCAGCCGCATCAACATCCTCGACATCTTCCGTTGGCTCGCCATCAGAAAGTAAGACAACGATCTTACGTACATTGCCATCATCGGGAACATCATCGAGTATTTCTTTCGCATCGCCCAATGCGGTAGCGGTATACGTACTTCCCGCCTCGGTATAGGCATCGATACGCGTCGTAAGTACCGTTTCTTTGTCAATGGTTAAGAATCCATAATTCTCACTATAGTCTTCAGTAAACATCGCATCGCATGTTTTCGTTCCCCCACAATCAGCATCGGCTGAACAGCTATAGTGTGAATCTCCACTACACATACCCGTACCTGATTTTGATGAAAAACCCACAAGTGAGATATTCATGTCGGCGCCAAGTCCATCGAAAAGATCTTCAACAGCACCGGTCAGCACATTACGCGCAACTTGCATGCGCGTTGCGTCAGAGTCCATCTCGGCCGACATTGAGCCGGAACGATCAGTCACAAACACCACATATGCATTCGGTAGATCAACATTACTCATGTCGATGGTTCCAGTAAGTGACCCGGAAACCGTACATGCGGGCATGGTGACAGCGGCGGCATTCGGGAGATCAGCGGCAGAGTCCGTGCTATAGCTATACAAATCTACTGACGTCTCTTCATCAGAACCGGGAAGATTCGCAGTGAGCAATAAACTGGTTGATGTTTCGGTAAATGGACAACTTGAAGAACAGCTCGAAGAACACGTGGGGAAAACACAAGAAAATGACGTTGAGGCAGTCAACGAACTGCAGGCAGCATTATCACTTCCTGATCCGGAAAGTACCACTGAACTCGTGCAATATTCACCATTGTTCGCTCCTCCATCACAAAGTCCCAAGCGACGACAGGTGTATTCGATATCTCCAACCGTCAGAGGATCTCCGACATCACTTGCATCACATGCGCCATAAACCGTGTTTGTCTCACTATCAAAATATTGATAGGGGATATCAGAGCCATCGCAGTACTCGCTACCATTAACAAGACCATCACCACAGAACGCACCCGACGATACTTCGCGGCGACATGATGTCGTACACGCTGAACAGGTCGATCCGTATGAAGAATCGCACGCGCTCCCGTTATCAGAGCCTTCGTCGCATTCCTCTTCCCCATCGTACAGATACCCATCACCACACACATTATATTCACACTGCGACGTGCATTCATCGGTAGAATCGGTATTCCCATCATCGCACTGTTCGTCGTCATCAACCGTACCATCGCCGCACGAACCCACCTCGGTACAAGCAATGTCCAACCAATCTTCAAGATAGGTACACGATGCCCCCGCTTCATCATCGCATGTTCGCACCCGTGTTTCACCAATTTCACATTCATTATAACTTCCACTCCCTCCACAGACTCCTCCACCGTCACAATCACTATCACTTGTGCAAGTTTCACCATCATCATCGCCACCACTGCATAATGCGCCGTTCCACGTGTCATCTTCGCCATCACACATCTCGGCACCCGTCACCTCACCGTCACCGCAATAATATGCCGGTCCGGAGCAATCCCATGCACAGCCGGTTGTCGGCCCATCACTATATTCTCCATTTAAAACATCACAGGTGCCGGCTGAGGTCGTACCATAAGCTCGTGATTCGGCCGCAGGACTTGAAAACAAATCCGTATCACCACAATCACATACTTCCGAACCAGCGATTGTACCATCACCACAAAAAACCGCCGTGTCATAGCGACAATTGCTTCCACAATAGCCATAGCGACCATTTGCCGAACCGTCATCACACTCTTCGTCGCCTTCGACGACACCATCACCACAAGAGTAGGCTGCGCACGTCGCATCGGCATCATCTTCATAACCCGAACAGCTTGCATTACATACTTGTTCGATATAGCCGTCATCGACACCATCATCATCGCTATCACAAGCAACGGCATCACCGCCCCGCTCGCCTACTTCACACACCTCACCACCGCCAACGATACCATCGCCACACAGCGAAGAGGTTCCAATAATTGTCTCACCATCACAATACACATCCGGTTCAAAGCCGGCTGCAGTACTCGACGAACCACCAACTGAAAGCACTACACCATCATCCGCATCATCGTCATCGAGCGCGTAGTACCAACCCGCCGCACCATATTCCAAATCACCATAAAGGTAGGCAATATGATTACCATATGCTCGATAGTGATAGGTATGAGAACCCGCAGGACAAATATATTGTCCGCGCGTTTCATCAACACAGGTATCCGCATCATAGGATGCGTAATCCCCTGTTCCGCAACCGTTATACACATTGAGCGGATCGGCTGAAATATCACCGAGTGCCCCACCCAACAACGAATTCCACGATCCCCAGACACTTGATGAGAATCCTCGGACAAATGAACCTGAAGGAAGCGTGGGTACCGCAGGGTCACACGTTTCGTCAGTCGGACAGTCGCTATTGGTTGAACAAACCTGTGCGGTCTCGGAGCAGATACCGTTTTCTGTACCATACGCGATAACCGCAGCACGAACATCCGTTAAATCAGCAAGACGCTGTGCATCACGTGCTAACTTGCCTTTTACATCTGCACAACTCTCTCCAAGAGTTACATCACAATCTTCATCGGATGTACACGCATCACTATAGGTTGCTCCATCAGAACAATACCCAACCGAAGAAACGTTCGTAGCAAAGGAGAGATTTTCAATAATCTGATTGTAGATTTCAATCGTATCGTCACTCGCGTCTTCGTTGTATGAGAAGACGTACATGTTGGCATACAACGTATCGCCTTCTTCACTTAAGTTTGGAGCAGCAATGTAGACGGTGCGTTCGTCTTCTAATGCCGGAAAGCCGTCAATTTCTCCTTCTGAAGGACTTCCCGTAAAACCCTGAGCATCGTACCAAGCCTGTGGACTGGCATAGCTACCATTAGAAACGATACGCACTCCGATCGCATCACCACTCCCATCTTGCACCTGCAACAAATATTCCTTTATCACGTTCTCACTCTTGGTATCGCCCGGACTTACCGCCGAAAGATTAGGTAAATCATCGTCCGTACCATCACTGCCTGCATCTTTACAATAATAGAGTGAGAAATTCGTCCAACCGACACCTTCCTCTGCACCCACATCTTCACTCTCAACGGCATCAGACCACGGAAGATACGAAATATCTGGCCATGGATTTTCACACAAATAGGCCAATGCCGAGGTCGCACCAGAAATTGCTTCGTCGGTAACCACACCAACGGTATTGCTCGTAATGGTTGCGGTAGCAGAGATATAAGCCTCACCATTGTCACCAGCCGGCGTCACCGTCGCCGTTTGCTCGCCATCACCATCTTGGGTGACATCAAAAATCGAACTATCGTCTGTTCCCCAATCACCCCACGACCAATCATACACACCGTCGACAGGAGAAATTTCTTGTGCCGAACCTGAGGCATACGAAAGCGCGGCAGCTGAGAACGTATGCGATTCATCAAGTGAAGAGAACGTATTCGGACTGTCTTCATCTTGATCAGAGATTTGTACCAGATCAATCGCACAAATCTCTGAACCAACGGTAAAAGATTGCAATGTCGAGTTATACATGCCTACACCATATTTTGAGCGAGCGCCTGACACCACACCATCTGCAACGTCAGTATCACCCTCAACAACTAGCGTATAGGTTCCTCCGGCTGCTAATAAGGCATTTGTTTTTACGTATACACGATACGAACCATCACCTAAAGAAGTTTGCGAATAACCCGTAATAGGTACGACACAATCACCCGCCGCAGCCATGACTTTTCTGCCAAAAATAAATTGTTTAACGGTATACCATATTCTGTCAAAGAAACCATTTGGTGCTTGAGCGAGGGTGGTGTGGGTAGAAGGACAGCTGCCACTCACCGACGACAAATCAAGCGCAGCATACATGCGATACGTGGTTTCACCGTCTTCGTTTTCATAAGTAAATGTTGATGTGTCCATTTCTTGCGTAAAATCTCCGTACAACGAAGCATTTCTACACACATCACCATCGGTCGGTGAAAGCGAAACCGTCGGCCGATCCATACAACAATTTCCCGTTCCTACTCCTTGTAGCGTTGGATCATTACAATCGGTATCTTCTGCAGCGGCACACGACAAAGACCACGATGCTTCGGCGATAAGTGCAGATGAACTTTCGGTCGCAACGACAGTCGCAACCGCTTCGCCGGTTTCTGCTGACACTTCAAAAACGGCATCATCGGTAATAGTGGCTACTTGCACAGGATCGATATCACCATCCGGACCAGCCCCTGTTTCGCACGAGGAAATTTCTCCTATACCCACAACGCCATCACCACAATAGGAAGGCGTTACATAAAAAGCAGATGAACCTTCAAGTACACAATCTTCCGAACAGCCGTCACCGCTTGTTGTATTGCCATCCTCACATTCTTCACCCATGCCACGAATGCTATCACCGCACATCGATGGCACTACATACGAACGTGACGAACCTTCAAAACGACACGAAGATGAGCAGCTGTCATCATCACGTACATTTCCGTCATCACACGTTTCATACGGTTCATCAACGCTGCCATCTCCGCAGACTGCACCACCAATTTCAGCAATCGTGGGTGAACCTTCATTCACACATTCAGCCGAACAGCCGTCTCCATTTCTCGCATTGCCATCATCACACTCCTCACCAGCATAAGTGGTAGCCGTGTAGGCGATATCACTATTCCCACAGGTTGCACCAACCGATGATGACCCTTCAGCTAAACATGTCGACGAGCAACCATCACCGTTATCGGTATTGCCATCATCACAATCTTCACCTGCGCCATTACTCTTTTGCTCAACTTCAGCATTTCCACACGTACCGTAGGTATCCCCGCCTTCACGTAAACAGCTTGATGAACAGCCATCGCCATTCGCTGTATTCCCATCTTCACATTCTTCCCCTTCTTCGTCGTCTAACGTTCCATCCCCACACACCGCGCTATACGCAGAGCTACCCGCTGACAAACACGAAGAGGTGCAGCCCTCAGCGATGGAAGCAGGATCTGTGTCAGAAAATCCGCCCGCAACCCATGCAGCAACATGGGTACTTGCATCTTCGTCATTATTTTGATCAGCAATAGGGTCACTCCACGACCAGGCATACTGATAGGAGTCTAAACGCTGACCAGAAACCGAACAGGAATCCGCTTCACCATACGCCTCTGCAGTAAAAATTTTTTGATCAGCGACCGCTGTTGATGTTGCGCTTGAAGGAGAAAGTGTAATGCGATCAACTGCACAAGCTGCGCCATCTTCACGTACACGGAATGTCCAGGAAAAATCATCTCCATAATTCGTGCGAATTAAGGCGACTCCGCTTTCGCTTTGTATAGAACCATCAAGAATGACGCGATAAAAACCAGATGATGTTAATGAAGATGCAAGATTAAACGTCACACCCGTACATGCACCGTCTTCATCAAGCGTACATTCTACAGTTGCATCAGTGACTTCACTTAACACCGTACACAGTTCATTGGTGCAACGATACAGACTTGCGCCACTTTCTACTAAGGAAGTGTCCATGGCGATATTAAAACTTGCGCCAACTTCGGCATTGGTGCAGGCCTCAGTACAATCTGGCCAATATTGCACGACGTATGGATCGGTAAAATTGATGACAAGCTCAGCGCTATCACTCACCTCACTTGCGGTCTCTTCGGCGGTAACGTCAGTTTTTCCTTCGGCAAGTGCCTCAACTGTCGCGCATGAAACCGTGTCACTTCCACAGCTTTCACTTGTTGATGAAAAACGAGCTAAACTTTCATCAATTGACCAGTCCCACACATAATCCGATCCATCCAATACTACACAACCAGAAACCGGTAACGCCGAGAAGTCTTTCGTGTCACCAAGTGCAGTTAATGTCGCCGAATTTGGAGAAATAACCACACGCTCCACCGTACACGCGGTGGTATCGGCCTTGGTCACAAACGTCCAAGCTACTTCTTTGGCTAAGGCGGCACCGTCCGCTGACGTAGCGGCAGTTGAGACACGTATTTGATACGTACTACTAACGTCGAAATCTGCGGTTGGAGTAAAAGATACCGATGTTGCTGTTGTAGTGTAGACACCCGCAACAGGATCGGTTTCGTCACAGGGTTGCGTGCCTGCGGCCACACATTTTTCTACCAAAACCGCATCGTTCAATGTAGCTTCATTCATGTCGGTGGTGAATTGTATGTACGCCTGTGCATTAACGCACGTTTCGTCAGTAAAGGTATCATTAGGGACAGCGCTTACCATCTCATCAGTACAAGCAACAACAACTTCAGGAACATCAGGAATCGTTCCCGAAGAAAACGACCACGCATATGCCGCCGCTGTAAAAGAAGAGCTTCCTGATTCATCGGTAGAAACATTAAAGGTTACTCCATTGCTTTCCTGTGCCTCAGTTGAAGTAATCGTGATTTTGCCCGTCACGGCATCAGTAGGAACCGTAACAGTAATCTCGTTATCCGACCAATCCGTAATTGTTGCTGACGCATCATCGGCAAAGGTGACCGTCCCAGAAGTAGCACCAAAATTATCACCATTCAGTACAACCGCATCACCTGCAATACCCTCTTCGGGATCGAGCGCACACAATCCCGGCGTTGGACTTTCATCAGTAACTACGAATGTCACTTGGCTCGATTCACCGTCACGGGTTTCCACACTCACACTATACGAACCAGTGTCCACATCGGGCACAATGATGGTTATTTCTGCGTTTGACCAAAAAGCATCTGTACATGCTTCGGGAAAATCAACACTTGCCTGGGTTCGTTCACCCGTCGTATCACTTTCAAACCACACATTGCCAATGGAGCTACCAAAGTTACTTCCCGAAATCGTCACATACTGACCAACACCACCCGTTCCTGGATCAAGCGAAACAATGGTAGGAACGACGTCAACATCATCTTCGGACGTTACAGTGAAAGTAAGAGGATTACTCTCAACGCCACTAACTGCAACAACAACGGAATACTCCGCATCGCTCAACGACGGTACGGTAACCGTGATATCACCGTCATCCCAGGCGCCATAACTCCCCGCCTCCTTTTCTCCAAACATCACCGAGTTGCCACTCCGATCGTCACCAAATCCGCTTCCCGACAACGCAATCGCCGTAGCTGACTGTCCACTCTCTGGCGTAAGGTCACAAAGCGCCGGATAAGAAGCGTCGTTAACATCAAAATCAGCAATAAGCCCGCCATTTTCATCATTTGTCGTATCAACATCGCCGCCACTTGTCGTTATGGTTATCGGTCCATCAATGGCATCGTCGGGAACAAGCACGAGAATTTGATCATCTGTCCAGGGGTCATCAGCACAGGAAGCGAGCGTAGCTGAAACAGTCGCTCCGTCTTCTGCTGTAAAAGAAACAACGCCACTCGTATCACCAAAATCAGAACCAGAAATGGTAATAAGGTTTCCCGGTGCGGCGTTATCGGGAGAAACCGATGCAATCACCGGCAATGCCGCACACACTCCTGCATCACACGACGCGCTACCTCCACAATCCACATCCTCTTCACAAGAGGATCCCTCACACGCACCACAATACGATGCGCTCGAAGCATCTCCACCACAATCAACATCGGTTTCGCCCGCGTCTTCATCTTGCACACCATTAAAACAGGTTGCAGGCCGAGCGGTAACCGTCACTGCATCTTCATCGGTATTCCCTGCCATGTCGGTAAGAACAACGGAAACCTCGTATTCTTCTCCAACCGTTAAACCTGCCGTATCCCAAAGCGTTTCGAGGATGGTATCTTTTAATTCAGAGCCACTCGCCGTGACCGAATCAAATACCACACCATCAACAGCAAAATCAGCGGTCGCAACACCCACGTCATCGGTTGCGGCAACCTGAGCAAGCTCCGAGGAATCGGCAGCAATCGTGTCGTGGTCATCAGGTGCGGTCATTTGCGCACGCGGGTCTTCGGTATCAATAACCGTACCGGTCGTAAATTGGCCTTCGCAAATATGTACCGTCGAGCACGTGAGTGCCATGCCGCTTGCACTTTCGAGATCAGTGTCGATGGTCACGGTATAGGTTGTACTTTCTTCAAAACAGGCGCGATCGGTATTGGGTTCCGGACAGGTGGTTGCAGGCGTAAACGTGACGTGCTTACCGGAAACACTCCACGTTCCTTCGACTTCATCATCGCTTGCTGTATTGGTGATGGTGGCATTTCCTGTAAATCCTGCTTCGGTAATTTCTTTTGAGAACGTAATCTGAACCTTCGCATTACGCAGTGAAACCGTACCTAACGGCGAAATGCCGGTTACAATAAACAACGAGCTGCTGCCACTACTCGAGCTACTGCTACTTGATGAAGAGGAGCTTGAGCTACTCGAATTATTCCCTGAATTCGTGGCACCAAGCAAAGCCGAAAGAATAAATGATGTAATCGCCCACGACATGAGAATGATGACCAAACCAATAGCACCGTTGATGAGAATCTTTTTGGCACGGTCGGTTTTTTGCGGATCACCCGCAGCCGTCATCCAAACATAGCCTCCGTACAACACGATCAGCACCGCAATAACCCCAAGAAATCCGAGCGCAGTGCGGATGATATTTGCAATCACGATACGAATATCTTCGTCTCCTAGTCCCGATGTCTCACCCACGGTTTCCAAATTTTCCACTGCTTCTTGGGCATGCACGATGAGTGGATGAGCGGAAGAAAACACGCCTCCCATCATGAAGACAATTACTACAAGAAATTTTCCAAAAATTCGCAGCATAGCAGTCTAGAAAAGCGTACAAGCGGTTAAGGAACTCACGCCGTTACAACAATATGGCCCAGCATTACATCCACCACCTTCGGCCGAAGGACCCTCGGCTGGAACAAAACAATTTTGATACTGATTTTTAATACCTTCATTCGCAGCTACACCATACATATAGGTCAGTCCATCAACCGACTCCAAAAATGTCCCATGGGAAATTTCAACCAATGTTCGCGAGGCCGCAGCACTATCACTCACAATCGGTGACCCGTCCGCACTCAAGAATGCCGTATCAAAGCGATACCACATCTCATGTGCCTTGCCCGTTGATACTTCTTCGTTCGAAAGCACGATTGATTCAGCGTCTACCGATGATGCGAGCAAAACATCATCAAAAATAATGGAGATCACCTGATCGAGCGCCACATTTTCTTCAGAGATATTTGGACTTATGGAAGAAATGGTCGGTCCCTCAAGCGAGATGGCGTCCGTGGTCGTGAATGACCACATATAATCGTCTCCGGCCGTGCCGTCACTATTGCCATCCAGGGCATTGCCGGAAATATCGACGATACCGTCGTAGGGATAGATATCTACTTGCGGCGGATTGGTTCCAGGCGTTGCCGCTACCACCGTTGTCGTGATCTTGTCACTGCCCGGCAAGCAATACATTGTTTCACCACACGAGTTCGTGCCACAGGCATCTTCGGTCGTGAACGTTACGGTCTTATATCCATTACTAATGTCATACGTACCCGATAAAGGCGCTGCATCAGCTCCGGCAGTTTGAATGGCATCGAAGCCACCCGATGATGTACGCGTACCCGAAGCAACGGTAGGATCTACCGCCTCATCAAAGGTAATTTGGACCGCGATATTGCGAGCATAACTTCCTCCATCAACCGGTACCACTGAAGTGATAGCTGGGGGATCGGTATCAATACTCGTTCCGGTTTCAAAGGACCATTCGTACCCTTCTTCAAAGACGCGATCGCCATCGGCATCAAGTACATCGGTACCAAGAAAAATCGTGTAGGAAACGCTTTCGGTCGGAGAACCCAAATAAGCCGCAGGATCAAAAACAAACGTGGTTAAATCATCAGAAAAGGCCACTGAGACATCCGTAAGCGCAGCTTCAATACCATCAGTTGTGATATATATTTTAATATTGTCGGCATTCAGGGCGTTAGCCACCGTATCGTCCGAGATATCGGTTGGCGTGTCATTGGTGTCGTAGCCTTCAATAAACGAGGCAATATCCATGGAGTCACGGAACGTCACCATAATACGAGTATTACGTACAACGTCGGTGGCATTCCGTTCAGGATAGTGATCACGAAGCGCCCCATTTCCCAACGACCCTGACAATCGTTCAATAGAAACAGTTCCACTCGCACTATTGGTGTTGCCATCATCTAAACCTGTTGCCCCTTGAATAAGATTCACGATAAAGGTCGTGATGGCGTAAGCAGACAAAGTAATAACGATACCCACCGTGGCATTTATCAGTATTTGCTTTGCCTTATCTACCTGTTTCGGGTCACCCTGCGCCGTCATCCACAACCACCCCGCATACAAAACCAATCCCAAAAAGACAATGCCTAAAAGACCAAGAACAACATTAATGAGCGTTCCGATGATGTCAAAAATACTCCGCGAACTTAAACCGGCCGCATCGGCGACTTCCGCAGCTGCATCCTCTGTTTGTGCCGCTACAGGCAAGGTTCCTCCGCTCCAAAACGAACAAACCAGAAAAAAGAGCAGGAATTTCATGAAGAGATGTTTCACCACAAGCAGAAATCAAGAATGACAACGCATCGTACACTGCGTGTATTTTACCTTATTTTTCTGCTCCTCCTTGCACATTCTTTCATCTAACTGGGGACAACAGACCACCAATCATCGTTCGCAAGGCATCCAATCCTTCTTTTGTCTGCGCCGAAACCCACGCGTCGGGCATCGTGGCGGTCATAATCCCTTCCTTTTGTGACTTTTTGACTAAATCCACTTTGTTACAAACAAGTACGCGCAATTGCTGATTCGCACCAAGCGTATGCAAAATATCCCGTACCACTCGAATCTTTTGCAGTCGTTTGTCATCAGCCGCGTCAACGACATGCAAAAGTAGATCCGCATGCAAAGCCTCGGATAACGTTGCGGTAAAGGCTTTTAACAGCTCTGGGGGCAAACCCTCAATAAAACCAATAGTGTCGGAAAGCAAAACCGACGTGTTGTGTGAAGGGAGAAAACACTCGCCGATACGCGTATCAAGCGTGGCAAAGAGTTTGTTGGCTGCATATTCCTTGCGCTTGGTCATGGCATTTAATAGTGAGGTTTTCCCTGCATTCGTATATCCCACCAGCGCTACGGTCTTTTGTCCGCGACGCTCACGGTTTTTTCGCTGTTCGCCACGTAAAGTCTCGTATGTTTTGAGTTTATCAAGAATACGACGCTCCTGATCGCGCAAGTGTCGCTTCATCGCTTCGGTATTGCCCTCACCCGAACCACCACGCGTACCTGTTCCACCCCGCTGCCGACCAAGTTGCGCACCTAAGTTATAAATACGTGGCCCCATATGGCGAATACGGGCTAACTCAATCTCATACTTTGCCTCGGCCGAAGTTGCGTGCTTCTCAAAAATGTGCAGAATTAAATCAATACGATCCCATACTTTCATCTTTGCTGGCTGTAATGCTTCTTCGAGTGCATAAATTTGCCGCGGTTTTAAAATGGCGTTGACAACCAACAAATTCGCCTGCCATTCCTTGGCATGCGTCGCAATCTCTTCCACCTTTCCTTTGCCAAGAAATGTTCGCTGATCAGGAACTGCGCGTTTTTGAATCGTTTGTACAACTGCAATACCTCCGTATGTACGGGTGAGTTCCTCAAGCTCGGCCAATTTTTCTAACGCAATGTTTCGCGGCACACTAAAGTGCACGACATCTGCCAATACTGCACGCAACACAAAAAGTATTACTTTGAATGCTCAGATAACAATGCGCGCACCATCGCCGCAATACGCGAGCCATCAACACGATCTTGGAGTTCCTTTGACAACGCACCCACAATCTTGCCCATTTCTTGCTGCGTTGTTGCACCAAGCTCAGCAATTTTTGCCTGTACTTTTTCCACAAGCTCGTCATCGGTCATCTGCTCGGGTAAATAGCGCTCAAAAATCGCAAGCTCCTCTTTTGCTTTGTCTGCAAGGTCTTCACGCGCATTTTGCGCAAACGTTTCCAGTGCATCTTTAATCTTTTTGGCATCAGATTTTAAGACCGCAAGAATATCAGCGTCTTCCAAATCACGATTAAGTTCAATTGCCTTATTTTTGACCGAAGAAATCATCATACGCAAGACCTCAAGCGTATGCATATCTTTACTTTTCATGGCCTGCTTCATGTCGTTTTGGAGTGTTTCAAAAAGTGATGACATAGGAGAAAAGATCGAGGAATGATTTTTATTTTTTTCGCAGAATAAAGAGAACCGAAGGCCATTACGTTGCTTATTCAAGAAAAAAATAAAAACATTCCGAGATCTTCTTAGGAATAATGTGTGCATCTTCTATAACACAAACACAAAAGAGGCGACAAGGCCTCTTTGGTGTTTTATCTGTATTACTTGCGTTTCGTGCGCAAATCTTCTTCCTTGACCTTACCGGTCTTCAGCAAAAATTCACGACGACTTCCCTTCTCCAATCGACGCAATGCAGAATCGTGCGTTTTATTCTTTTTCGGAGACTTTACAAAAAAGCGATTTGCCTTTACCGACAAGTTTTTGCCGCTTTGCTGTACACGTCGACCAAAACGACGCAATAATGCATCAAAACTTTCGCCTTTTTTTCGTTTGACTTCGATATGACTAGACATAATAGTTCACCTCTTTCAATGGGCAGTAGGATAAAGGATTTCGCTTCTTGCGTCAAATTAGCCCTCTTTCTTCATGTCTTGCAATCGCTTGATCACAATACCGACGACTTTTTCCACATCCACAATTTCTTGCACACCCGAATCCATATCACGAATAATAACCGTGCCATCAAGTACTTCCTTTTGACCCAGGATAATGGCAATGGGCGCTTGTAATTTATCAGCCATTTCTAATTGGCTCTTTAAGTTACCTTTTGAAAAAGCTTCGGCAACATCGATATGGGCCATGCGGAATTTTTCAAAAACCTTTAAGCCCTTGCGCCGCGCCGCCTCACCAAGCTGACAAAAGAAAACATCAGATTTTCTTTTTGATTCAGAAGTCTTGCCAGCGGCCCGCACCGCATTCATCACGCGCTCAACACCAATCGCTGCACCAACTGCGCCAGTTTCTTCACGACCACCAAAAAGCGGAATGAGTCCGTCATAACGGCCACCTCCACCAAGAGCCGATTGCGCACCCTCTTCACCCGACGGATGCGCAAGCGCGATTTCAAAAACAGTTTTGGTGTAATAATCGAGTCCACGAACCAAGAATGGATTCAATGCATAGGCAACACCCGCTTCGTCAAGATACTCAAGCACGCGCATGAAGTGTTCTTTTGATTCATCATCAATATACTCAAGCAACTGCGGAGCCTCAGCACGCACTTCATCCATGCCTGGCTCCTTAGAATCAAGCACGCGCAACGGATTTTTCAACAAACGCTTTTGATCAACTTCAGAAAGCTTCTTTTTCACACCCTTTAAATACTTCACCAGTTCAGCAATATAAATCTTGCGTGAAGCGGGGGTACCCAATGAATTCATTTGAATGGTGACATCAAGACCAAGGTCCTTACAGAAACGCTCAGACATTAAAATGATTTGCGCATCAACAATAGGGTCATGCGAACCGATTGCCTCAAAACCCACCTGCCAAAATTGACGATAACGACCAGCCTGTGGACGTTCGTGACGAAACATTGGCTCAAAGTACCACAACTTTACCGGTTGCGGTTGATTGAGCATGCCGTGTTCGATGTAGGCACGAGCAACCGAAGCAGTGGCCTCGGGACGCATGGTCATTTTGACACTTCCCTGATCAACAAAGGTAAACATCTCTTTTTCGACAATATCGGTATCTTTTCCAATACCACGTTCAAATAATGAGGTCTGTTCGAGGATGGGAAGGCGGATACGGCCAAAACCATAGGCACGCGTGAGTGCACGGGCAGTATCTTCTGCCTTGTCCCAAAGGGGCTGTTCTTCAGGGAGAATGTCACGGAAGCCACGAAGGGTTTCGGGAATTTTCGCGCTTTTCTTTGGTGCTTTTTCTATCTTTTCTTTTTCGACTTTAGGCATAGAGGGTAATAGACTACAGGTTATAACTAGGCATTTCAAGCGTCCCAGCTTTATCAAGCGGTAATCCGCGAATCCAGACGCGACCAGTCATATGATCGAGCGGCACAGGTCCGAAGGTCCGAGAATCAAGACTCGCATCACGATTGTCACCAAGTAAATAATATTCATTACTTGCAAGCGTCACGCGTTGATGACCTTCGGTATGATCTTCTAAGTAGACTTCATCGAGCGTAATACCATTGGGATGACTATCGTTAAAGATGGTGACTTTACCATCACGAATTTCGACGGTTTCGCCCGGAAGACCAATGACGCGTTTAATGTAATACTGCCCTTCATTTCCTGGGGGATGAAAAACAACGATTTCCCCACGACCAGGATCACGAAAGCGATAGCTCAATTCATCGATAATGAGATATTCATTTTCATGAAAATTCGGCTCCATGGATTCTCCTTTTACAATAAAAGGTTGTACCAAAAAATACCGCACCGGCAAAATAATAGCGATGGCAATAAGAGCTATCTGTAGCATTTCAAGAAGAAATCCGCCCGCAGAAGCTAAACTCGTCTGTTCACGTTGAGCAATGGACATATAACAGAGATGGTACCAAAAGCCGAAAGAAAAATCACGCACGCAATACCTCGAGTCCCGGCAAGCGTTCGCCAGAGAGAAAGGCGAGCATCGCCCCTCCTCCGGTCGAGACGTGCGCAAATTCGTTCGTCAATTTGAGTTTATGAAGCATATCAACCGTCTCTCCCCCACCAACAATAACTCGCGCCTTTGCAGTGGCAAGCTTTTTCGCAAGTGCAATCGTAGAAGCCTGACCTCGTGCATCTTCGATAATGCCAAGCGGACCATTCCACAAAACCGATTTCGCCGATTGGAGATGCCTATTAAAAAGCTCAATGGTCTGCGGACCAATATCCAAAACCTTCTCTTCTTTTGGTGAAGCGACTACATCGATAGGCAGGACAAACTTTGCTTCAAGGGTGTGCAAAACGCGACGAGCGAGTGTAAGAATATCTTTGCGACGATAGGCACTGCTTACTCCAGGAATATCGTCCCCTTTTGCGAGTTGCAATGCTAGTGCAACACCACCACCAATCAGAATTTTGTCAGCCAATGGCCCGATGTGCTCGAGTAATGAAATTTTTGTTTCAATCTTTCCTCCTCCTAACAAAAACACGAAGGGATGCGCAGGTGGTTTTTGCAATGCTTCCACTTCTCGCAAAACAAGCTCGCCTGCATACGAAGGCAAAAATGAAGCCACTGCCTGCACCGAGGCATGTGCACGATGCATCACACCAAAGGCATTATTTACATATACTGCAAATGGTGCAGCTAATGCTTTGGCAAAAGCAGTATCATTACGTTCTTCGGCACGGTAAAAGCGAATATTCTCTAAAAGAAAAAGGGTTTTCGGCTGCGCGCGCTCCAATGCGTCACTTACTTCGTGACCAATGCATGCCGGAATGTGTGCTATAGATTTTTTGAGACGCTTTTCTAAAAGAGGAGTGAGCCGCTTGGTGCTATAGCGTTCGTCCATTTTACCGGCAGGGTCACCCCAATGTGTAACCATAGTAACCACTGCCCCGCGTTTAAGAAGAGCGAGAATTTCCGGCACTGCTTGAGCAATGCGCCCTTGTAAACCACCATCATCTAACTCTTTATCATTTGCATGCCAAGGAATATTCGCATCAATACGTACAAGCACTCGTGTTCCGGATACTACGGCTGCATCATGCGATGATCGCAAGGGATAATTATTTGGGATCATTGGATGCATAGAGATCTATACCACGATACCATATGCGGAATGCAGTGATGAACGGAAAAACGGATACAAAATATTTGAGATCAGTAAACCTGCGTGCAACATATGCCAAACGGCCCTTTATCGATACACCAAAAATATTGCCCACACCATATTTTCCACCCACCGCAAGAAGGAGCTGCCAATAGGGTGCTTTGTAAGAAATAGCAGGTTTTCCTTCGAGAAAAGCGAGAATATTCTTTGCGAGTATAGGCGCCTGCACACAAGCCGCTTGAGCACTTTGTGGATCAAGAACAGGTATATCATCTTTATAGCAAGCCGCGCAATCACCAAGTGCAAACATTCCTTTTTGCTGTACTATTTTGAATGTATCATCAACACGAATACGACCACGTGGGTCGAGCGCGATATTCCACGCCGACACTTCAGGTAAACTTCGTACACCCGCAGTCCACACCAACAAATCATACGGCAACACAAATCCCTCACCCTCAACCGTTACCGATGTTACGGCGTTAATAACCGCATGATTCATAACTTCGACATGCAGTGCACGCAAACGACGGATGACATGACGCCGAACATGGTTAGGAAATTTTCCTAAAATCTCCTTCCCTGCATTGCATAGCACCACCCGTATTTGCTGTGGCTGCAATGCATGCATCTGCAAAAATTTTAACCGTACGGCCGCAATTTCCCCCGCCAATTCCACACCATTAGCACCGCCACCAACAACCATGATCGTTGCTTGTAGCATACGTTTCACACGAACATCATGCAAAAGAGTAGATAAACGTTCAGCAATAATAACCGCATCTGATGTCGTTTTGAGTGGCAGTCCGTATGTTATCGCACCAGCAATGCCAAAATCATTAGTCATTGAACCGACAGCAAAAACCAATGCGTCATAACGAAGCGTCGTGCCACTTTGCAGTACAACCGATTGATGCTTTTCATCAACTACCTTTACTCGTTCCAAAATAAAACGAGTAAAGGCAAAACCTGGAAGCTTCGTAAAAGGGATCTCAGCAGCACGTCGCGCACGAGCAAACATCTGAACACGATCATCGCCGGTCACTGCCGTCGCAACTTCGTAAAGCCATGGTGTATATATGTGGCCCGGACGAGGATCAACAATCACGATTTCGATATCTTTTTTCAATGCATGCAATCTACGAGCAACACTTAATCCGCCAAATCCACCCCCAATAATGACTACTCGATGATTTTTCATAGCGCATCATCACTTATCATAAGACGCAATAATCTTGATGATGAAGGCATTATGCGACACAGCACATCATCAATACCCCACACGCGTCCCCATCCTGTGGTGCAAACCATGCCACAAAGTGCAGTCCATAGAAAAAACCAGGAGCCATAAACCGATACCAACACACTAAAAGCTAACGGTAATGCAACAAGTACCCACAACGCCATCACCAATCCCCACAATCGCGTAAAAGCACCAACGGCAATGCCAGTACAAGCAATAAGCAGAAGGATATATGAAAAGGAAGAAAATACACCCAAACCCAATAGCTCTCCGAACGGCGCGGAAGATCGCAAGGCTGCTTGTTGTAACGCGGGAAACATGGCATGCAATTCACGAAAGATTACGTATGTTGTATAGGCAAAACCTAAACGTAAAAACAACAACCAAACTCCTACCGTAGACAACGATGTTTGCGCAAAGAATCGTTCAGCAGCGTAACGAGCTTTCATACTTCCTTACACAAAAAGACATGCAAGCTCAACAAGACGATTCGCATACCCCCATTCATTGTCATACCACGCCACAACCTTCACCAAATTTCCATCAACAACCGTTGTCAGCTCAGCATCAACAATAGAAGAATAGGCGTTACCCACATAATCCGAGGACACCAGCGGCTCATCAGAGACCGTGAGAATACCTTTGAACCGCCGCGTTGCAGCCGCCTTACGCAGTGCATCATTTACTTCTTTTTCGGTTACCTGTTTTTTTAACAAAAAAACCATGTCCGACAACGACACTACCGAAATAGGCACGCGCACCGATAAACCATCAAATTTATCAATGAGTGCGGGGATAGTTTTCGTGACCGCAATCGCCGCACCGGTTGACGTGGGAATAATATTTTCCGCAGCACCACGCCCTTCGCGCCAATCTTTCTTTGGCGCATCAACAAGCGCCTGCGAGGCAGTATAACCATGTACTGTGGTCATGAGTGCTTTTTCAATACCGAAAACTTCTTCCAAAACAGCAGTCACCGGAGCAACACAATTCGTGGTACACGATGCGTTACTTACAATGAGATGTTCATCCTCTTTCATTTTTTCGTCGTTCACTCCGCGCACATAGGTTGGGACATCACCTTCTTTGGCTGGTGCCGATAACAAAACTTTTTTTGCACCCGCACGAAGATGCGCCGAAGCTTTCTCTTCGGTCGTAAAAAGACCCGTACACTCAAGTACAACATCAACAGCAAGATCTTTCCATGGCAACAATGCAGGATCTTTTTCGGCATAGACCGGAATACGCTTCCCCGCAATGATGAGCGCGTCTTTTTCTGCCTTTACCTGAACATCCCAATTGCCATAATTCGTATCGTGCGCAAGTAAATACCCCAAATTCGCTACTTCGCCAATATCATTAATAGCAACGATCTCTACACCAGATTTCGCCCATGCAATTTTGAGTGCACTACGCCCAATACGCCCAAATCCATTGATCGCCAATCGAATCATACGGAGGAATTGTATCATGAAGCGCGTTCACGGTCGTAGAGATGGGTCGTCCTGTCCTGACGACAGGACGACCCATCTCTTGTATCACCGCGTGCTCCTGGCGTTGCCGTAGGCAAATACAAAGGACGGAGTGTATTTTTTCAGCGACAGTCTTCTGAGACAGCCGTCGACAAAATCTCATTTTGTCGTTAACGGCGTTACTCAGCCGACTGGAGCAAAAAGATACACTCCGTCCTATTTTGTTTAGCTTTCGCTACTTAGACGCCAAGCGTCATGCGTACAAAACGACCAATACGGATATTTTCTCCAATCTTGGCAATTTTCTGCTGAAGTAGCTGTTCAATGGTCATCGCATCGTCTTTCACAAACTTCTGATCCAAAAGCACAATGTCTTCGTAAAACTTATTCATCTTGCCTTCGAGAATCTTTTCCACAACATCCGCAGGCTTTCCTTCAGCGGCCAGTTGTTCGCGATGAATATTCTTTTCGCGCTCAACAACCTCAACAGGAACATCTTCGCGGGTAGTATATTGTGGAGCGGCGGCGGCAATGTGCATGGCCAAGTCCTGACAAAAATCCACAAAACCTTCATTACGGGCAACGAAATCCGTTTCACACATAACTTCAACAAGAACGGCGAGCTTGCCCGTTCCGTGCAGATAAGTATGCACACGCCCTTCGGCAGTAGCACGTTCGGCTTTCTTAGCGGCTTTTAGTGCACCTGATTTACGCAATACATCAACCGCAGCCTCAAGATTACCATTGGCTTCAGTTAATGCTTTCTTAGCGTCCATCATGCCCGCACCGGTCATTTCGCGGAGCCTGGCAACATCTGCGGCGGTGAACATAGGGGGGGAATAAATTAGAGGAATGAAGAGAGTGGGCCAGAGGGCCAGCCTTCAGAAAAATTCTGTACATCCGGCCTGCTGGCACAACTGGCCTTCTTTATTTACACTTTCACTTCCGGAGCAGCAGCACGAACAACTTTTGCTTTTCCTTCGCGAACGGCATCAGCGATGAGGGCGGAAATAAGCGTAACCGAGCTCACGGCATCATCATTACCCGGAATAACGTGAGAAATTCCGTAAGGATTGACGTTGGTATCAATAAGGCCAACAACAGGAATATGCACCGAGTTCGCCTCACGAATAACCGTTTTTTCGGCACGTGCATCAACTACAAAGAGCGCATCAGGCATGCGGGTCAGGGTCGAAATACCACCAATCTTTTCTTCGAGTTCAGCAATTTCACGATCAAAATTCAACTGCTCAAGTTTCGTGTATTTCTTCAATTCACCCTTCTCGCGCTTATCTTTCAAATCAAGAAAATGACGAAGGAGGCGTTGGATTTGTGGCCAGTTGGTAAGGGTACCACCGAGCCAACGAGAAGTAACATAGGGCATGCCGCAAGATTTTGCCGCGGTTGCAACCGCTTCTTGTGCCTGACGCTTGGTACCAACAAAGAGCACCGTACCGCCTTTGGCAATGACGTCGCTCACGAAGCCCAGTGCTTGCGCTAATTGCGTGCGTGTCTGCTCGACATCGACAACATGAACGCCCTTACGAACACCGTAAATATACGGTTTCATTTTTGGATGCCAGTGCTCGCTGCGGTGACCAAAGTGCACACCTGCCTTGATCAGATCAAGGGTTGAAGGAATATTTACCATAGATTGCTCCTTTTAACCTCGGCGGACGATGCATGCCCCGACATTTAGGAGGGGGAGGAGGTACATCATCTTTGCTCGCCTGAGAGATGAAAATGAATAAAACGTCCAAAAAGGACGGAGAAAAGAATACGTGAATAAATGAGAAACGTCAAATATTCTCTGATATCAGCGAATAAACATCGCATCACCAAAGGAAAAGAACCGATATCCCTTATCTACAGCCTCGTCGTAAGCAGCTAAAACATGCCCTCGACCAGCAAAAGCACTCACAAGCATAAGCAGCGTCGACTTTGGAAGATGAAAATTCGTGATTAAACCATCAATGACACGGAATGAGAAGCCGGGAGTAATGAAAATATTAAGAGGTCCCGTGTACGCCATTAAAAGATGGCCTCCGCCCGCCTGTGACGTGCCGACAGCAATTCCCTCAAGGACACGCGTCGTTGTCGTGCCCACCGCAATAACCCGACGACCTTCGCGCTTTGCTTGCATAATCCGCCCTGCCGCATCGGCTTTCAGCTCTACCCATTCCTCGTGCATGACATGATCCTCAATATGCTCGACCTGTACCGGACGAAAAGTACCAATACCGACGTGCAAAATGACTTCCTCCATTTGTATACCTTTGTTTTTCAGCTTTTTTAAAAGTTGCGGTGTAAAGTGAAAACCGGCCGTTGGCGCAGCCACCGATCCGGTCTCTTTGGCATAAACCGTTTGATACTGCTCATCTTGTCCTATCTTTTCCTCAATATAGGGAGGCGTGGGAATTTTTCCATATTTTTCACATACGGCAAACATTTCTTCGACAGACAGATTCGTCCGTAAGATACAAACCCCGTCCGGATCTTTTTTCTCAACGGTAAATATATGATCACCAATCGTGATTTCAGATCCAATCGGATATTTTTTGCCGGGACGCAATAATGCCTCAATAACGTTCGAGCGAATTTTTAAAACGAATAATTCGCCTTGCGTACGGTTTTGACGCGTCAAATCCATACGTTCGAAATCCCCAATCGGCAATCGCGCACGAAAAACCTTTGATACGTTAAACACCAACACATCACCTGCCTGTAATACATCGACAATATCGTAAAAATGTCTGTGCATCGTTTCTCCGGTTTGACGATCCAAAACCAAAAGCCTCGAATGATCTCGAGGCTCTAGGGAATGCTGGGCAATCTGCTCAGGTGGCAAATGATAATCAAAGAAACTGACCGGGGTTTTCATATTTTCACCACGTTCTCTCAACTGACATCAAAAGAACTCAGCAGGATGCAGGCGATAATCAGCCACACAATTTGTAACGCAAATGCACTCAAACCCGCTTTCCAACCACGCCGTGCCGCCCACCATACGCTTGGCGCAAAGCTGACAAAGGCAGAAATAAGCAGAACAATGACGGGAAGGAAAATTTCTGCAATATCCGAAGAAAGAGAGATATCCTCAACAACTTTTATCACCAACACAACCCATCCTGATGTAATAAGCGCACTCACAAAACCCATAGTCACGTTACTCTTTATCAAAGACATGTCCAACAAAGATGCACGAGATTCTGAAGAAGCTTCACGACGAGCTTGCCATCGTGCACGAATACGATCTTTCAAAAAATAAAGGACGCCAGCAAGAATCGCGAGAAGAACAAAAACGCCAATCAAATGCGGTCGATATACGGTGTACCAATGTTCTGCGTACGCGCCTTCGACCACAAATCGATCTCCCGGCGCAAGGTGCGTCGCATATTCTTCACGCTGTCCATCGCCTATAGAAGAAAACGCACGCGCAACACTTCCCGATGCAACAAAGCCTGTTTCGGCTACCGCGAGATCATCTGCCGAGATCGAAGAAAAAGTATCCGTATACTGCATATCGGTTTCCTTGCCGCGCAACAGCAAATCCTTATCAACGCTCACACCCACACTCACACGGTCAATCCACACATCAGCAGCGGGGGTGGCAAAGGCGAAGCGATAAAGCCCCAAGTTATTCTGTGTATATCCTTTAAAGCGATAGGCAAGAATGATCGCCCGTGTTTCTCCAGGAAGAATGGGGTTTGTAAAAGTAAACGTCTCTTTTCCATCATCCTCCTCGACCGTCATCTTTACATAGGAGGCATCTTCGGTTTTTCGATATGACGTAGAAGCATAGCTCACGCCAAGAGGAAGTGTCTGTTGATACGCAACCAAATCTGATACCTCGCCTTCTTCGGTCAGATCCAGGGCAATCTCAGTCAATTGCTCATCACCGTCGTTAGGGACGACGATTCTTCCAAAAACAATCGCCTCACCATTGCCACGAAGAATAACACTGTAGGCATGCTGCTGGGTGCCAAACAACAAATCAGCTGCCCGCACTGGACGCGGCGTAAAACCTGCCCAAGCGGTAGTAATCGCACAAACCGTCAACAAGAACATAGCGAGGTATTTCTTCATACTGCGGTTTTATGACAAGAGTTTGACAAAAGATGCCATTTTTCGTATCCTATCGTCAATCTTTTTCTCCCCTATGAAGGCTAATCTCCATCCAAAGTATTATCCCAACGCCACCATTACCTGTGCTTGTGGCGCTACCTACACCACGGGTTCAACCAAAGAACGCATTGATATTGAACTGTGCGCCGCTTGCCATCCGTTCTTTACCGGCAAGCAAAAAATCATCGATACTGCTCGCCGTGTCGAGAAATTTACCGGTCGTTCTGGTCAACAATCCACAACCGTCAAAACCGCCAAAGACAAGGCTGCCGACCGCGCCGCTCGCGCCCAAAAGAAAGCAACCAAACGCGCCGATCGCGATACCTCTATCAAGACTGCACGCATTTAGGTGCTATGACGCAAAACGCCCTTCGATAAAATCAGGGCGTTTTGTATTAGAAAAAAGCATGTACACTATTACTATACTCTATGGATTTTGCCGCTGTCATCGCTCAAAAACGTGCTGAAAAAGCCGAACGTGAAGCTGAACTCAGTAGTCCGGAGGTTTTGGCTAATCCCAAAAAATTGCGTGAGGTGCATACGGTCTATCAAGCTCTTGCAAAAACACTGGTAGTGGCCGACAGCTATGAAAATATCGTGCGGAATCTCGAAAGTGCTCAAGCACTCCTGAACGAGACCGATGACGCCTCGTTGCGTGCCATGGCGCAAGAAGAAATCACAACTCTTGAAGCAGAACTCCCCGCCGCACAACAAGCACTCGAACTTGCGCTCCTCCCGCAAGACCCTATCGATACGCACGATGCCATTGTCGAAATTCGTGCAGGTACGGGTGGTGATGAAGCCGCACTTTTTGCGGCCGATCTTTTTCGCATGTATGTTCGGTTTGCCGAACGCAAAGGCTGGAAATACAGTATCGTGTCGCAAAGCCAAAATGATCTGGGAGGATTCAAAGAAATCATTTTTGAGATTGCCGGTGATGGTGCATACGGCACCATGAAACTGGAAAGTGGTGTTCATCGCGTGCAACGCGTCCCTACCACTGAAAAAGCCGGACGTATTCATACCTCAACAATAACCGTCGCCGTCCTTCCCAAACTTGAAGAAGAAGATTTCAACCTCAACATGAAGGAGGTAACAATCGAAGCAACCACAAGCCAAGGTGCTGGTGGGCAATCGGTCAACACGACCTACTCTTCATGTCGTGTTGTGCACGTTCCAACAGGCATTACCGTTGTTTGTCAGGACGAACGATCGTTTTCGCAAAATCGTGATCGTGCGCTGTCGGTGTTGCGGGCACGTGTCTACGCGCATGAACAAGAAAAGAAGCAAGCTGCGCTCGAAGCAGAACGACGCGGACAAATCGGCAGCGGCGAACGATCAGAAAAAATTCGCACGTATAATTTTCCCCAAGATCGCGTTACCGATCATCGCATTAAAGAAACGTGGCATAACTTGCCAACCATTTTAGACGGTGACATTGCGCACATCATCGATGCTCTCCGTTTAGCTGCGCGCGATGCCAAGTTCGACGCACTTCTTGATGATGAAGAAAATGACGAATAATGCGCCCACACTCCTCTCGGCTTTGAGTGACGGAGCCATGCTTTTAAAAAACGCTTGGCAGGGCGTCCATTTTGATGCCGCACCCAATCCTAAATTCGATGCGCAAGTGCTTTTATGCGCAGTACTTGGATGCTCTTCGGCACAACTTTTTGCACATGGAAATGATCCTCTCACACCAGAAAAAGAACAGCTCTTTCATAGCTATATTGAACGACGCGCAAAGCACGAACCCGTTGCACTAATTATCGGAAAAAAAGCTTTTTACGGCAGAGATTTTCTCGTGAATGCTTCAACACTTATTCCCCGTCCAGAAACAGAACTGATCATCGAAACGAGCATTCCTCTTGTTGAAGAAGGTACGGTCGTCATTGATGTAGGTACGGGAGGTGGTGCCATTGCCATTACGATGGCCCGCGAGACAGAAGCGCCAGTCGTTGCCATCGATATTTCCGAAGATGCACTGATTGTTGCTCAGATCAATGCGCAAACACATCAGGTTGCTCATCGCATCGCTTTTTGGTCCGGCAATTTGCTTCTGCCTTTTTTTAAGGCATTTACCTCATGGCCAGATAAAGAAGAAGCAAAACACCTTCTTCTCATCGCCAATCTTCCCTATCTTTCCAAGAACCAATGGGAAGCATTGGATCCTGACGTGAAAAACTTTGAACCCAAAACCGCACTTGTCGGCGGACGCAGTGGACTTGAACTGTACGACGAGCTGTTGATGCAACTAAAATCTGTCCGTCCTACTCTTCCCTCTCACATCACTTTACTCTTCGAGATCGATCCGTCACAAAAAGAAAGTGCACCCAAACTCATTCGCGCGCATTTTCCCGATGCAACTATTGAAGTAAAAAATGATCTTGCCGCTTTGCCGCGAATGATACTCGCAAAACTATAGCTACTCTTCCTGGAAAGATATGGTGACATCTCCAAGATTATCAACGACTTCGATCCACGATTTTCCAGCTACGAAAGAAATTTCTTCACCCGTTTCACGATCATAAAAACGCGATCTTTCTGAAGCATCGTTTTTCTTCCAGGTTGCATCGATATGTGTGCCATTTTGGAAAACGATCGCCTTTCCTTCCCCAAGTGTTTCGATGCTCCGACGACCAACCGCATCAATCACCTCAATATCTGTTTCAAGAACAATAATATTCGCAGCATCTACGTTATCACCGTCTGCAGAAGTTACCTCTTGTTTTCCTTGCATGCGCAGATAGACATTCTCTTCTTGTTGATAGCGCCACGCTACATCATAAAGGCTGCCATCACTCCAATTTAGAGAAGCGCTTTCTTGACCGCGATCGTCAAGCACCGCGTCATCGGTAAACATCCACGCATCATACATTGGCATTGTCATCTTCATTTCTTGTGCGCCCTGTGCCAGGAGTTCGGTCGAAGTATACGCATTATGTGGCGCATAACGCGTGTGATCGCGCCAAAAATATTCACCTTGATAAAATTCATTCAAATCACTCAACGACTCATTCGCAGCGAGAAGCGACAATGCCTGCGGACTGCCGCCAACATGCACATAGAGAGAACTAAATTCCTCTGCCCAATCCAAATAATAGGGGCGAGCGGAACGTACTGGTCCAATCCTTTCTACACTCTGCTCATCAGAAAAGAAGGCGAGAAAACGAGGGATATTTCCTTCTACTGGTGCTTCAATCACTAAAAAGGCATCTTCAACGCCCGACAGTGGCCACGCATCGGCACTATTTTCAATCATGACACCATACACCTGCGGAACATCTTTCATTTCTTCTGCAAGCTTTTCTCCTGTTAAGGGATGACGAGGAAAATCATCATGCGTCTCGGCAACTATATCAGGATTTTTTTCAGATGCATGCGCTCGATGAAGAATGTAATAGCCTACTCCGCCGATGATCAAAAGACAGAGAATTCCTATGCCAAAAATAGAGCGCTGTTTCTTGGACAATTTCATAGATTCATTGATGATATCGTGAATACAAAAGATGCGCTAGACGGCGCATCTTTTGTTTATTCTTGTTACTTTTTGTCGGCTTCAGCCTCGGCAGATTCGTCCTTCTTTTCAGAAGAAATTTCTACCTTCGTGACATCAGTGTCAACGGCTTCGTTCAAAGCAGCGAGTTCTTCTTCAGAACGTGGCGGCTGCACCGAAGCGACTGCCATATCACTTGCATCTTTGACCTCGATTCCTTCTGGAACTTGAATGTCAGAAACGTGGAGTACTTTATCGAAGGTATCAAGTGCAGAGATATCTACTTCAATTTCTGCAACCAATTTATCGGGAAGTGCGAGCACTTCAAGTTCTTCCAAAGATTGGATAAGTGTTCCAGCCAATGCTTTCACGGCATGGGATTCGCCGACCAGCTTAAGCGGAATACGTGCTTCGATCTTTCGTTTTGGATCGACGCGGCGGAAATCGGCATGGGTAAAGAAATCCGTAATGGGATTGCGCTGCGTATCGGCGATAAGCACCGAGTGCACCGTACCATTGATTTCCAAATCCACAACCGTGCTTTCACCGGCTTGGGCGTACACCTTAATAAAGGCATTGCGATCAACAGTGATTGAAACAGGTTCGGTACCAAAACCGTACATCACGGCAGGAACCTGTCCTTCGGAACGCAAAGATTCAGTTTTGCGACCGGAAATGTCGCGAATTTGAGCGACTAAACGTGCATGCTGCATAACGGGCACTAGTGTGCCAAACAACGGCGCGTATGTCAAACCACAGCAGGTATATGTGCTGCATTCACACGTACTTCCCAAAGCGTTCGAGAGAGGATACCGAGCGCAATAAAGGACATGAGGAGCGAGCTGCCTCCATAACTGACAAACGGCAACGCGATACCGGTTGCCGGCAAAATCGCCATATTTGTTCCTATATGCACCGCCGCCTGTACCCCAAACAATGCCACTCCTCCCACCAACAGAAAGCCAGCAAAATGATCACTACTTTGCCGAGAACCATTTAAGAGCCGGAAAAGCACCAATCCATAGGCTCCCAAAATAAAACAAGAACCAATAAAACCGTATTCCTCAGCGATAACCGCAAAAATAAAATCAGACTGACTTTCGGGAAGAAACTGCAATTGACTTTGACTTCCTCCGGCAAAGCCTCGCCCTAAAAGCCCTCCTGAACCAATGGCAATCTTGGCTTGATTGACGTTATAACCCGTTTTTAAAGGATCGCTCGTAGGATAAAGGAAGGTATACACACGTTCCTTTTGATAATCGGCAAATAATCCAAACCAACCAACCACGCCCGCAAGAACCCCGCATAAAAGAAGAAGAACAATATGCCGAACTGATACGCCAGCAAAAAAAATCATAATCGCCGCAATGGCCACCAAAATAATCGCTCCACCCAAATCCGGCTGACGTAAAAGAAGTGCGACGGGGATTCCCACAATCAGGGCACATTTTCCCAATAATTGCCAAGAAATCCTTCTTTCCTTATTGGAAGAAAAAATATGCGCTAAAAAAAGCACCAAGGCGATCTTCATCCACTCAACCGGCTGAAAAGCAAAGCCTCCAATAATGAACCAGCCCGTTGCGCCATTGAGTGTTTTTCCAAAAAGAAGCACTGCTCCTAATGAGAAGACACCCGAAAGATAGGCAAGATAGGCGTAGGCACGAAAAGCGGAAACCGGACGGGTGCCTAAAAAGCAAGCAACCGCAATGCCCAACAGAGCGGCAATGCCTTGCTTTTGCAAAAAGATAAAAGTAGCTCCTCCTCTTGAGAGCTCAACAGAGGCCAATGCAGCCAAACCAAGAAAAAACAGCACTGCAACCGCAATCAGGAGCCACCAATCAAGAAAAGACCAGGAGAGATGTCGCATGAAAAAAGTGTAGCAGAGGACGTACCGCGTGTCATGGCGAGGTCGGGTTCATGTAGACCTCTTCATCAAAAAAAGCGATGTCTGGCTGGACACTTACTGAAGCCGTTTGTGGTAAATCGCCGAACCAGCGCAAGTCGATTGTTCGTGATTCTCCACTTACAAACTGCGGAACCGTCATACTTGTTACCGCAATAAGCGTGGATCCTTTCGTGAGACGTACTAAAAAACTCGGCTCCCAATAGCTGTAGGGTGTGCGATTAGTGAGAGTAAAGGTGGTGCGGGCAATGGTTTGGGTTTCGAGTGCAATATCTTTCGCATAGACAACATCTGCGACAGCAAAATCATCTCGATCCGCTAACCACTCTTGCACATTTGCGACTTCGTGTGGATCAATCATGACCCAGGTCGCCTCCAAAAGTTCAAATCGGGGATTGCGCGGACGTGTCTCGGCCGCACTTAATGCAAAGACGGTTTTTGTTGTTTCTGGATTTACAAACGAAGAAAAGATTTCGGTCTCACCGGCATCAAAAACAAACTTTCCCGTTATCCAGGCACCATGACGACTATTAGGATTTTCGACTTCAAGTAACAAGTCGTAACTTGTTCCGCTGCCCGAAGCGAGGATGGTAATATCATCAAAAAGAAGCGCGTCAGGAGCTGAAGCTTGGGTGTTCTTTTGCAAAGTGGAGAGATTATATCCAACGCTCGCGACTCCTTTTTCATCGCTAAACATACCTTGCGCCCCATACCACAACACCGTCGCTGCGAAAAAGATCAGAAGAAACGCGTCAACGGCAAACCATGCGCCAAAAAGTGCACGCTCGAGAAGTGGGCGCGCAGTGGTAACGGCAACCTTACGGCGATATTCGCTTTCGATGCCCGCATACTCTTGCTGCACGATGCTGAGTGGCTCTTTATTCATACCTCCAATAGGTACAGTTTAGCACACATCACGCGCTTGTTCGGTGAGGGGTCGACATGATACGCTTTGGCGCGATATGGCTCTCAATACCAAAGCATCAGCAGACTATAGCGCAAAAAATATTACTGTCCTCGAAGGACTTGAACCGGTGCGTAAGCGCCCGGGCATGTACATTGGTTCAACCGGATCAAGTGGACTTCACCACATGATTTGGGAAGTCGTTGATAACTCGTTCGACGAAGCCATGGCCGGACATGCAACCGGCGTCATCATTCATGTCCAAAAAGATAATTGGATTAGCGTTGAAGATGATGGTCGCGGTATTCCGGTTGATATTCATCCTGAACAAAAAATTTCTGCACTTGAACTTGTTCTTACCAAACTGCATGCCGGTGGAAAATTTGGAGGCGATGCCAGCGGCTATAAAGTTTCCGGCGGTTTACACGGTGTCGGTGTTTCAGTCGTGAATGCACTTTCTGATCATTTAAAAGCCGAGGTACATCGCGATGGCGCCATTTGGACACAAGAATTTAAAAAAGGCGCTCCGCAAGGAAAGGTGAAAAAGGTGGGAGATACGAAAAAAAGGGGAACGATTATTAGTTTCCATGCCGACGCCACCATTTTCGAAAGCATCGAATACGACTTGCAATATATCATCGATCACTTGCGCCAACAGGCATATCTGACTGCAGGCGTTCGTGTCATTATCATTGACGAACGTGACGACATACCAAAGCCGTACGGCTTTTACTTTGAAGGTGGCGTCGCTTCATACGTGCAGCATCTCAATGAACGTAAAGAGATCAAGCATCCTAATATTTTCTACACTCACAAAGCAGAAGGTGCCGTTGATGTAGAAGTTGCTTTGCAATACACCACCGACTATCACGAAAGTGTCCATTGTTATGCCAACAACATCGTCAACCCCGACGGTGGTACGCACTTGGCAGGTTTTCGCGGAGCACTCACGCGCGTGCTGAATACCTATGCTCGCGACAAAGGATATATTAAAGAAAAAGATACCAATCTTACCGGTGAAGATGTACGCGAAGGTTTAACGGCAGTGATTTCGGTCAAAATTCCTGAACCACAATTCGAAGGTCAAACCAAAGGCAAACTCGGTAACCCCGAAGCCAAGGCTGCGGTTGAAACGATTTTTGGTGAAGCCTTGCAAATATTCCTCGAAGAACATCCGCGTGATGCCGAAGAAGTCATTGGCAAGTGTTTATTATCAGCTCGTGCGCGTGCAGCTGCACGTGCGGCTCGCGAAACGGTGCTTCGTAAAGGTGCACTCGAAGGTCTAACCCTTCCGGGCAAACTTGCCGATTGTTCAAGTAAAGACAATAAAAATACGGAGCTCTTCATTGTTGAGGGAGACTCTGCAGGTGGTTCGGCAAAACAGGCACGCAACCGCGAGTTTCAGGCAATTCTTCCGCTTCGTGGAAAAATCCTCAACGTCGAACGCGCACGACTCGATAAACTTCTTGCAAATAACGAAGTGAAGAATCTCGTCATCGCCATGGGAACAAACATCGGCGAGGCATTTGATCTTGCCAACATGCGCTACGGTCGTGTGGTCATCATGACCGATGCTGACGTTGATGGTGCACATATTCGAACGCTCCTCCTCACACTTTTCTATCGTCATTTCCCCCTCTTGGTTGCTGACGGTCGGATTTATATCGCCATGCCACCGCTGTATCGCGTACAAGTTGGCAAGCAGGTAAAATACGCCTTCTCCGACGAAGAAAAAATGAAGGTCATTGAAGAGCTTACCGGTAAAAAAATCGTCTCAGAAGAAAATGCTGCCGTTGAAGTAGAAGACGAGGGCCCACGAGAAATGAATGTTGGTGGCGTCAAAGTTAACATCCAGCGCTACAAAGGTTTGGGTGAAATGAATCCTGACCAGCTGTGGGAAACCACCATGGACCCCGAAGTACGCATGATGAAAAAAGTGACGGTAGACGATGCCGCTCTTGCCGATGAAACGTTCGATATTCTTATGGGTGTAGATGTGGCACCGCGTAAAAAGTTTATTCAAACGCATGCCAAGGACGTTGTGAATCTCGATATTTAGCAAGGAGGGAATAGTGTATACTAAGTACATTACTTTTATTCAAACCTCAAAACATTACAATATGAGTGAGTTCAATACACAATATGAACAAAAGCAATTCTTTTCTGAAGAAATGATCAGAAATCTTGAAGATAGAGGATATGCGCGATATGGATCCTATAATCACTCCATCGATACAGAAGAGTCGAGAACATTTGATACAGCCATTGAAAAACTTCGAGGAGAAGGTAAGGAGTTCTTAACGGTCCCACGAAGTACTCATTTGGTAGAAATTTGGGTGAAGTAATACCCATCAACGCCACATACCATTTCGGTGGTACGTGGCATTTTCATTCATTATATAAAAACATCGACTGCATTACTCGCTGCAATTCCCAGCATCACCATTGCGATCGCGATTTTAATTGCGGTGTGGATGAGTAGATAAAGACCCCGAACAAAGGAAAAGATCCCGACGCCAGGAGGGACCTATCAAACCCTTTTTATAATTTCTGAATTTATTTTCTCATGAATGGTTTTATATATAACAGAAGAATGTTCTAGGCCCTTCGCTGTCGTTCAGGGTCTGGCACATTTCTTTAATAAACGCACTCTTTAATTTGACGGTTTCCGATCATTCCCCTATCATTCCCTCATCTCCCCGTCAGGGGATTTTAAATTTAAGAAAATATGCTCCGTGCTCTTCCCAACCGCGTGGTAAACTACTTTAAAGAAGTCCGCGACGAAGTCGAAAAAGTCGCTTGGCCAACGCAAAAAACAACACTGCTCTATAGCGCTTTCGTAGTAGGTATCTGTGTGGTCGTCGCCATCTATTTCGGACTTTTAGACTGGGTTCTTACCCTTGGCGTTGATGCGCTTTTGAGCTTGTAATTAACGATCGTTTTTAAGAAAAGATATGGCAAAACAGACAGCTAATTACGGACGCCGCTGGTATGCAATTCACACGTATTCCGGTTACGAGGAAAGTGTATGCGAATCGCTGCAACAACGCATTGAAACCATGGACATGGGAGAAAAAATCTTCGGCATTTTAGTTCCAAAAGAAAAGAAGATTAAGATTAAAAACGGTGCCCGCAAAGTCATTGAAGAAAAGATCTTCCCTGGCTACGTCTTAGTTGAAATGATTGTAACCGATGATTCTTGGTATGTTGTTCGCAATACACCAAACGTCACCGGTTTCATTGGTACCGGAAATACTCCAACCCCTATTGCGCAAGAAGAAATTGACAGCCTCATGAAACGCGTCGGCGTCTCTGAACCTGAATTTAAAATCGATGTTTCCAAAGGTGATACGATCTCGATCACCGACGGTCCGTTTAAAGGCCAGAGTGCCAAAGTCGAAGCGGTCGATGACTCCCGTGGCAAGGTTAAGGTCATGGTGTCGATGTTCGGTCGCGAAACACCGCTTGAACTTGATTTCTTGCAGGTGAAGAAAGTCTAAAAACTCACAATATCAAGAAAACGCCTTCCTGGCGTTTTCTTTTTTTACGATCGTCGCCTTGACATGAAGAGCATTTATGGAGAAACTTCTTTTTCCCAAACAGATGGAGGTTCTCGATGGGAAAAATGGACCTGTATCAGATCATGTTCAATCTCGTGAATACGCCGAAGTGGAGAGCTCGGCTACCCAAGGTGGATCCGGCACCAATACCAGAAGCAGATGCTGTAGCCCTCTGCGAAGCAGCAGAGGACTGGGGACTGCTCGGACGCGGTATTACTACGTTGACAGGACTCGCCAAAAAACTTACAGAGCCCTTCACTCGTGACGAGCTGCGAGAGCTCGAAGACGATCGAGCCAAAGAGCTCGCTCAGCATCTCTTCGGCTCATGGATTGAGTTCAATAATATCGTCCTGACACACGAACGCAGAAAGGCGATTCTTCTTGATGATCGCGGACTAGGACCCATGAAGGAGGGGGTTCGGGAAGCATGGAACAGCGTCCCACCTCAGCACGGTCTCACGCCAAGCGATGTCGACGAGCTCATGCAGGAGTTCATGCAGGAGGTCCGACAGCAACAAGCTGCGACCTTGATAGACGGCATTGAAGTCCGCGATACCCATGTGCTGCGACTGGAGAACGATCAGCTCTTCTACTCCAAGATGTAGACAGACACAGCTCAGACATGCGCATCCGCGCGGCAAAACCGAGAATTTCTCGGTTTCAGAGTGCACCCTGCACCGCCGCTGTCGGGTGCGCTCTTTGTTTTATTTGCGAGGAGTAACAAAAACTGATAAGAAGCCGATCGTGCACAGGAGGCACACATCATGGCCATTCGAGTTCTGCATAGAAAAGACAATCTCCTCGGTGAGAGCGCAAAGAGGCATGAGAAAGACACGAATCCTCGAGAATCGTTGCTCGCACACCGTCATCTCTACGCCTTCGTGGACAAGCTTCGCCAGAAGGAGTTCGGGAATATCGAGGAGCTCAGACGAGAAGTGGAGGCATGGGGCGCCTTCGCCAACGACCACGGCTACCAGCCTAGCTCATTCTGGTTGCGACTGGTTGTCGACGTAGAACAAAGGTGGATTTGTACCTACGAGGATGGGATGGGATGTCCCTTCGTCTGCGCCGTCTACGAGGAGATCGTCGACGCCTGAGTATCACCGATGACCGATCGCACCCCGCCACTCATGCCCTTCCGTCCGAAACGGAAGAGCATTTGCACTTTTTGTCTAATATTTGACTTCTTTTAAGAAAATCGGCACTATTTCGTCACTAAATCACGAGGTGGTTGCTCCCATATTGGAGAGTCCACTATAAATAAAGTCTCGTATGGCAAAAAAGATCAAAGCGGTCTTAAAGGTACAGGCAATTGGTGGTGCAGCAACTCCAGCACCTCCGCTCGGTCCGGTTCTCGGTCAGCAAGGTGTTCCTATTCAACAGTTCGTGAGCGAATTCAATGCTGCGACCCAAGATCGCCGCGGTGAAGTTGTGCCGTGTGTGATCACGGTGTACGAAGATCGCTCCTTCACCTTCATCCTCAAAACTGCTCCGGCTTCCGAACTCATCAAAAAAGAACTCGGCATCAAAACCGGTTCGGGAAAACCAAACCAGGAAAAGATGGGCAAGCTCAATAAAGATCAGTTGCGTCGTATCGCAGAAAAGAAGATGCCTGACCTGAACACCAAAGACGTTGAAAAGGCGATGAAAATTATCGCAGGTACTGCACGACAAATGGGAGTAGATACTGAGATGTAATCTCGATCAGGAGTATCATGAAGGCACTATGAGTAAAAATTCTTCACCTCTTGTTCGTTCGTACTTCGTTCTCGTTGCAACTATTACGCTGTTCATAATGATGTTCTCGGCCATTCAACTGCTCACGATCGGCCTGCAGCAACTCATCCCAAGTGCTAATCGACCCGAACAAGGATTAGAAAATTGCGAAGTGCAGATCCCTGGAGTCACAGAAGTAATTACCGACAATCGTTCCATAATTACACCGAGCGATGAAGTCGCACCTACCGCAGAAGAACTCAAGCAAGCTTGTGAAAGTCGTAATGCTCAGGCACTTGAAAATTGGCAACATGAGCAAGCTGCCGATGCAGTCCGCGACTTTGCCATGATCATCGTCACACTTCCTCTCTTCCTTGTTCACTTCAAAGTCGTGTATCGCGACATGAAAGTAGAGCGAGAAGAAAAATAAAAGCGAACAGACCTTGACGACAGCCTCGCCCGTCCGGCCAGTGCAGGCTGGGCTATGGCTGAGGGGAAGGGCCTAGAAAAATTCTCTTGTTACGATCATTCATAATGAGATCCTTCCTGGCGTCAGAATCTTTACCCTCATCTTCATTCCTTAATACGTGGGAGGTCATCGACCGCTACCACCACATCTCTATGCACAGCAAACGCTTTACATCACTCAAAAACACCAACACTAAATCACAAACACTTTCGGTTACCGATGCCGTTGCTGCGGTTAAAAACAATGCTACCGCAAAATTCGATGAAACTATCGAAATGCACTTCAACTTGGGTATCGATCCCAAGCAAGGTGATCAGCAAATCCGTGGCACAATCTCGTTGCCTCATGGCACAGGAAAGAGCAAGCGCGTTGCCGCCTTCGTTGATTCCGCAAATGAAGCTGCCGCTAAAGCTGCGGGTGCTGACATCATTGCCACCGAAGAAACGATTGATGAAATTGTTCGTACCGGTAAAATCGATTTCGATGTTGCTGTTGCCGTTCCTGCGATGATGGCAAAACTTGCCAAGGCGGCAAAAATTCTTGGTCCGCGCGGACTCATGCCAAACCCAAAAACTGATACCGTGAGCCCGAATGTCGCCAAAATGATTGAAGAACAGAAGGCAGGTAAAATCTCCTTCAAAAACGACAACACCTCGAACGTGCACATGATTGTCGGTAAAGCTTCCTTCTCTGCAGAAAAATTGAACGAGAATGTGAATGCCGCGCTTGATGCCATTCGCAAAGTAAAACCTTCCAGTTCAAAAGGCATCTACATGAAAACGGTCACCCTTACCTCGACCATGGGTCCTGCGATCCGACTCGATGTGGGAAGTGGAATGTAATATACAAAGAGCAAAAATCCTCTCGTTTCTGGGAGGATTTTTGTTTTGCTAAATAGCTCTCTCTGCTAATCTTCATTGTCGTCACGCGACCAAGTGCGGCAAGTGCCCGCTTGTCACTCTTTCTGAAGGAGACACCATGCATCTGTTCGTTTCGAAACTGTTCCAGTATCCAGTCAAGAGTGCTCGTGGAGTTGCATGTGAACAAATGAGTTTTGATCGACGCGGGCCAACCAGGGATCGTCGCTGGATGATCGTCGATCCTACAGGAAAGAAAATCACTCAGCGAGAAGTTGCCCAGCTGGCACGCCTCCGCGTGCGCTTCGGGGTGGTTGAGGATATTCTCCTCCAGCTCACCTTCAATGAGACGGGCTGGCTCGATGACGGCGTCGACTGTCACACGGGTTACGTGGGGCCCAAGATATATGTCAATGTATGGGGTGATGAGTGCATGGCAAATTTAGCACCTGACCACGTCAACCGCTGGCTCTCAAAGCATCTCGGCCGCGATGTTCTCCTGGTGCAGATGCAGAAGGGTTTTGAGCGGAAGTCGCGTGGGGCACGGGAAGATGAGACTATCATGAACGGCTTCGCCGATGGCTACCCGCTCCTCATCACCACCGAGGCATCGCTCGCCGAGCTCAATCGTCGACTTTCGACTCCGGTCCCGATGGATCGGTTCCGTCCCGGCATTATTCTGGGTGACAACGACCTCGAGCCGTTCGTCGAGGACGGCTGGGAGGGACGTCGGGTGCGGATCGGTGGGGTGATCATCCGGGTCGCAAAACCCTGCGCGCGATGCGTGGTCATCACCACCGATCAGCAGACGGGTGAGCGCATGCAGGGAGAACCACTCAAGACGCTCGGCACGTTCCGGCGATTCGGCAACGAGATCAGGTTCGGGATGAATGCCGACCACCTGACCCTCGGAACGATTAGCTGTGGGGACGAGGTCATCTTCATCGACTGAGTTCTCCATCGAGTAACTCCTTCACCGTCGCACCCACAACCACGAAGATGCCAACTCCACGGCACTTGTGGCCGTGGGTGCGTCTTCATTTTTAAAAAATTCCTGTCCCCATCAGCTCTTTTTTACCCGCTCTCCATCTGTTAAGGTGTGCACCATCTATCCCCTTTTCCTATGGCAGCTATCCGCGATCCTTTTGGCCCCGGTTCAAACGTGGAAAGACGCATTCTTACCGATATTGAAAAACTTAAAAAAATGGTCGAAAGTCTCAAGACCTTGGGACTTAAGGTTGTACTCACCCAAGGAACCTATGACCTCGTACACATCGGTCATGCACGGTATTTTGAGGCTGCGAAGAAGCATGGGGATATCCTTATTGTAGGCGTAGATAGCGATGAGAAAGTCCGCGCCCGCAAAGGACCCGAACGACCGGTGGTACCAGAAAATGAACGGCTCGAAATGGTTACACATTTACGCTATGTTGATGCGGTGTATTTAAAACCCCACAAAGCGCCAAAGTGGCATGTTATCAAAACGGTTTGCCCCGATATTCTTATTGCCACCAAAGAAACCTATAGTGCTGCGGAATTAAAGGAACTAAAAAAATATTGCGGCAAGGTCGTTGTGTTAAATCCGCAAGCTACCACTTCAACCAGCGCTAAAATCCGCAGATTGCAAATCAGTACAGCAAAGAAGCTTGAGCAATCACTCACGCCGCGTCTTATTAAAACGATTCAGGAGGTGCTCGCATCCGTAAAAACTGAGTAGCTATGCGAAAAGTAATCGTTGCCTATATTCCGGTTTTACATGAAGGATATCGAACACTATTCGCAAAGCATTCGGATGCACGTGAGCTTTTTATATTTGGATCAAAAGTTATCGCTTCGTTCGAACATCTCGTCAAAGATATTCGTAAACTTGATCCACAGCTTATCCAGAAGTCAATTGTGGCATGGGAAATATTTGATCGTGTTGCAATCCTCAATGAACAAACGATCAAAGAGCTACAAGATGAAAACGCGTCACTCGTTGTGTCAGATGATGACATCACCACCGAACTTGTAGCAAAATATTTCAAAAGTAATCCAATCGAGATTGATACGATTTTTTTACGTTGGGATAAAAAGACGGCAATCGAACCGATGCAAGTCTCACCCGACGTCCGTATTAGTAAAGAAACATTCGATCAACAGATGATCACGCTCGCACAAAAAGAAGGCGACCAAAGCCCTGATTGGTGGCGACGTCTCGGCGCCTTAGCAGTGCATGATGGAGAAATCCTTCTTAAAACACACAACACCTACGTACCATCAGATCAAATCGCCTACGATCAAGGCGATCCTCGGGGAAATTTCAAAAGCGGCATTCATCTAGAATCTTCTCTCGCCCTTCATGCAGAAGCAAAAATTATCTCACTTGCAGCAAGGGACGGGGTATCGCTCAAAGATGCTGACGTATACGTTGAAACCTTCCCCTGTCCTCCCTGTGCGAAACTGTTAGCCTATTCCGGCATTCATCGTTTGTTTTATCGCACAGGCTACAAAGTACTGGATGGCGAAAGCATCCTGCGTAGTCAAAATATTGAAATTGTTTTTGTTGATTTAGATACCTAGTTGGTCCCGTCGCAGCTCCACGCTACGACGGGACCATACGGTCGAAAACACAGCTCTAGCCGAGCCGACCTTCGACAACCTTCTGCTCGCCAGCGCTCAGCTCCTCAAGCTGGATGCCGTTCATGAGCTTCGTGAAGGCTTCGAGACGCAGGGTGATCTCGGCGATCTTGTCGAGATCCTTGGCAACCGTCACCTGCACCGAACCCGTGCCATCGGGGCGGATGATGTTGATGTGCGGATGCAAGACGCTGCCCGCATTGTCCCACAGCGGCCCAAAGCGCCAGGCGAAGCAGCCGCCCGCGATGTCATACTCGTCTCGAGCCCAGAGGAAGAGCTCACCGGCTGCGGTAAAGTCCTCGACGGTCATACGTCCGTTCGGGAAGGTATGACGCTGGTAGCCAAGAATCAGATGATGAGAAGTGTGCTCCAGAGGAAAGGGGTTTGCCCACAGCCTCCAGCACCTATTCTCTCGAACGACCACGTTCTTGGGGCCCAGCGGATCGCAGAAGGGGCAGTTGCCCCCGGTGCCACCGCCCTCTCCCGCCAGGTAGGCGCGGTACATGGTGATGAACTGCTTCAGCGTTCGGCAGTTCATGAGCGAGAAGACCTGCTCCGGCGAGAGGCCTGGAATCTGTGGAATCCACGAAGGAATCATTAAATCACCTGTCCTTTTGAGGTTAGAGCTTCGGAAGAAGCGACCAGAGCTTAAATGAAAAGGAATACAGCGTCAAAGCTGCATTCCTTAAATTATTATTCGATTCTTTATCAATCTCTTCTTAGCTCTTTTTCTTATAATTACTCGGCTGGCCAAATTTAAACCTCCATGCCTCGGCTGTCTTCGTGAGCGCTTCGAGATCAGGCTCGATCAAATGCGCATGCAAGTGTAAAACGGTCGAGCCGTAATTGCCGAGTTCAGATGATCCAAAACGCATCGCAATGCCGCCGCCGGGGATATTTCGTTTCTTTGCCTCTTCGGCAAACATCGCGAAGAGCTCTTCGCCCGCACGAAGATCAATATCCTTGATATGCTCGATATGCGTTTTATAAACCGCGAGCAGTTGATGCTTGATATTCTCGTATGGCCATTGGTTATCGGTGAGTACCCAAAACTCCCCTTCTTTGATGATAGGATTCTTATGATACGTTTCAAGATTTTCTCGACAAAAAGGACAATGCCCTTGCTTGTTAATTTCATCCATGACCGCACGCTGATCGTCACGTCGAACCGTTGAAAGGGTAATAAAGGGATTTTGCGCTTCATCGCTCATACGAACCAATTAAATAGCGACAGGGATGCCCTTGATGCCAGGATGAGGGTTGTAATCCTCGAGCGTGAAGTGGTCTTTACGGAAATCAAAGAAATCTTTCACGCTCGTATCCATCTTCATGGTTGCAAATGGACGAGGTTCACGCGCAAGCATCGTCTCCACGGCCGGAATTTGATCAACGAAAATATGCGCATCAGAGAAGCTGTGGATGTATTCGTACGGTTCAGTGCCGGTTGCATGCGCAATCATCATAAGGAGCGCTCCATATTGCACCATGTTCGCTGGTACGCCAACAGGAACATCGCCGGAACGCTGGAACATGTGGAGCGTGAGTTTGTTATCGATAACACGCAAATGAATCCAACCATGACACGGGCAAACAACAACTTTTTGTTGCTTGCCTGTGCCGCGAATAATGTACTGCGGAATCCAAGGAGAAATGAAGTGCGTTTTGAGATGAGGGAACTCGCGAATCTGCTCGATAATATTTTGGAATTGATTATACGTGCCACCTTCGGCAGTAGGAAAATCATGAAAAGCGGCACCGTAGGAGCCTGGTCCAAGATCTCCGGTTTCGAGCCCACGCTTTTGACACTTTTCTTCGGTTAGCCACGATTGCCACCAATAACAGCCAAACTCTTCTAAACCTTTTTGCGTGCGAACACCGTTGGCAAAAGCACAAATCTCTCCGATCGCTTGCTGCCAAATCGTGACCGGAAGACGGTCGGATTCTTTTGGCGCCATGTTGCGTTCGTTGATCATCGGAAAACCATTCTCGAATCTAAAACGCATCGGATTCGGCGCAATCAAACTAATCGTGTCGACTCCCTGCTGACTATTGGAGCGCTCGCCTTTTTCAAGAACATCACGCAACAGGCGTTGATATTGCGTATCGGGCGTGCGTTCGGAATAGGATTTCATCATACGATTTTATAATGCAAAAGAACCGCTTGTTCACCTAACCGGCGAACATCGTGAAGATTTAGGTTAATGCGAGAAAAATGTTGCGCGAGCGGTATGCCATCACCAAACAAGACCGGCTCAATCGTGAGAAAACATTCATGAACGAGTCCAGCCGCTAAAAATGCCGCGTACACCGATGCGCCTCCTGCAATGATCACTCTTGTGCATCCTTCACTTTCGAGACGCTGTATCAATTGCTCGGGTGTTTCAGACGTGAATTCTAGCCCTGGCATTGCAATTTCTTTTTCTGGAGTATGCGTTAAAATAACAAGACGCCGTTCTTTTAACGGCTTCCCAATCGTCGCAAAAGTTTTTCGTCCCATGATCACCGTGCCGAACTCTTTCGTTTTTTCAACAAAAAATTTTGTATCCTCTTTACTTGTCCAGTCAAGAGAACTTTGCTCAGTGGATTGAGCAATTTTTCCATCTGCTGACATGGCAGCAATAAGTGCAATATGCATACAAAGAGGGCGTGACCGGCAAGCATGGCACCTGACACGCCCTAATCTGTTCTCGAAAAGGTACAAACGTACTTTCGATGGACCGACTGTGCCATTGGTCATGACGTCGGTCAACGCAATGATGTGGATAGCGCGATATCTTTCGTGATTTCCGTGTAAAATGATGATCATTAAAAGACGGTCCATCCTTCCTATCGTCAGGACAAGACGGGCCATCTCTACATCCACATATGATTCCCATTTCCATCCGTCGACTTTCACCTAATGTTCCATTACCCGAATACAAAACACCTGGCGCATGCGCGTTTGATATCGCAATCATCGAAGGCGGTACATTGCAGCCTGGTGAACGAAAAATATTTCGCACTGGCCTTGTTATACAGGTTCCCGAAAATCATGTACTTATTCTTGCTGCGCGTTCAAGCAATGCAAAAAAAGGCATCCAGATGGCAAATGGCATTGGGATTATTGATAGAGATTACTGTGGACCAACGGATGAATTACATCTTGCGCTCTACAACATCGGATCAGAAATATATACGATGGAGGCCGGAGAACGCATTGCGCAAGGAATGTTTGTGCCCATCAACCGAGGCAGATTCGTTGAACCCGAAACTTGGGATAGTGAAAAAAATCGAGGAGGGTTTGGAACAACGGGGTAAAACCTGCGTACAATTCTTCTAAAAACAGGAAAATCGCGGTATCATACTTAGGAATTCTATGTCTTCTCTTATTACCATTGGTGAACTTATCGATAAAAGCATCGAGCATTACCGCAACCATGCAGCAACCATCTTTTCCATTACCCTATGGTTCTTCGTAGCCATCATCCCTACTCTCTTTGGCAAGCTGATTGATCCACCGGGTGACGCAGTTACGATATGGCAATGGATATCATTTGTTTTGAATGCAATTGGAACCATCACCGGCGCACTTGCATTCATCCACATCATGGTGATGCTGATTATACTTGTAGACAAGCAAGCAAAAGAACAACCAACCGATAGTAAAACGCTTTCTGGTTTGGCATTGAAAAAAGATCTTTCTTTTTTGTGGGTACATATCATCAATCACGTTACTCCCCTTGTTGTTGCTGCCGTTCCTTTTCTTCTCGCCGCCATACTTCTTGCTCTTGTTTTCATTGCTAATAACGACATCCTTACCATCATCGGCAGTGTGAGCATCTTAGGATTATTGATCGCAAGTCTCATTCTGCTCATTAAAGTCACTATTGAAATTGCCTTCATGTATTACACTTGCGTCTTACAGGGACAAAAAGGAATGCAGTCATTAAAAGCAAGTCGAGGCTTGGTAAAGGGGCGTTGGGGAGCTACGTTTGCTCGCTATTTTGTACCAAAGATTCTCTATACCTTTATCTTTGTTTTCGTTTTTGGTGCAATTTTCTGGTGTTCGAGCGTACTCGGCCTCGCACTTACCCAAGACTCCCCGCTGCTTGCGAAAATCATTTCTCTTATCACCATCCTCCTTTCAACGCTGTTGAATATCACCATCATCCCCCTTTTGGTTATTACCGATTATTATCTTTATGACAGCTTGGAGAAAACCGCAACCACAAAAAGCTAAAAAGAAATTACCCGGTGTTGCCGTGCTTCTCGATCAAACGCATACGTTTGTCATGCAACACAAGGAACCATTGGCTGGCTTTGCCGCATGGACACTCTTTCCCGCCATCGCGCTTCTCATCATCTCTCTCTTTCATCTGTCTGATTGGTATTTTGCCATTGGACAAATGATCGCCTCTACCGCCGACATTATTCTCCATGCCTGGATTACGGGTTGCATGATCTTCTTTTATTTTTACGCTTCTCAAAAAATCCCCGCCCATGTTTTACCACACAATCTTGACGAAAAAGATATCGGTTCTTTAGCTTGGAAAGCTACCCCCTCGCTGTTACTGCAATTTGCCGCAATATTCTTTCTTGTTGTTATTGGTCTTTATCTTGGTATCTTTCCGGGTCTTATCAGCATGGTGTGGTTTGCCTTTGCGAGTGTTATACTACTCTCGGAAGATACAGGTGTCATTGGTGCAATGAAGGCAAGTCGCGAATGTGTTCGGGGAAGATTTTTACCCATTGCCCTGCGATTACTTGGCATAAATATCACGATTACCCTTGTTTTTTGTGTTCTTGTTTTGAGCGTCTTTTGGACAATTACCGCATTACATGGGCAGGAACCTTTTTCATTACTAATAGTTGACACCCTTACCAATACTGTCACCTTTCCGCAGTGGGCAGAAACACTTTTTACCGCCCTCTTTGTTCCTTTTCTTCCCTATTTCACTATCTCCAATGTCATCCTTTACGAAGCACTTAAAAAAGGGTAATCTCCACGCATTCTTCTATGCGTCTTACGCCGGTCATTGGTTTAGAAACTCACGTGCAGTTGAAAACGCGTACAAAGCTTTTTTGTCGATGTCAAAATGGCGACGATCATGCCGCTCCCAATACGCATATTTGCCCCGTTTGTACCGGTCATCCGGGAACATTGCCGGTATTGAACGAGCAAGCGCTTCGTTTTGCAATCATGCTCGGACTTGCACTGCAAGGCAATATTGCAAGCTCTTCAAAATTTGATCGCAAAAATTATTTTTATCCCGACCTTCCCAAGGCTTATCAAATTTCCCAGTTTGATTTGCCACTCATGAGCGAAGGTCGAGTAACTTTTCCTGTTCCTCACGAAGGAGACGTTACTATCACCCTTGAACGCATGCATCTCGAGGAAGATGCTGCCAAAAATATTCATACGCCCGACGGAGTAACGCTAGTTGATTTCAATCGGAGCAGTGCCCCTTTGTGTGAAATCGTTACTCGTCCGGAATTTACTTCTGCCGCACAAGCAAAAGCCTACGTACAGGAGCTTCGACTTCTCGTGCGCATGCTCGGCGTATCTGATGGCGACATGGAACGCGGACATTTGCGCTGTGACGTCAATATTTCGCTACGTGAAGTATATGAAGATGGAGCACTGGGTCCATTCATGGCTAAAACTGAAGTTAAAAATATCAACTCGTTTCGCGCAATTGAACGAACAGTTCTTTTTGAAATTGATCGCCAAACCAAACTCTGGGAAGCAGGCACGCCTCCAACCGTTACTACCACTCGCGGCTGGAATGATGAAAAACAAGAAACCGAAGAACAGCGGGAAAAGGAAACTTCGGCCGATTATCGCTATTTCCCCGAGCCTGATATTCCTCCACTTAAACTCGCTCCCCTTATCGCCGAGATCACACCTCTCCTTCCCGAACTTCCCCAAAGCAAACGACAACGATTCGTTAACGAGTATGGATTTAAAGGAGAAGATGTGGAAACGGTTATCCACGACTTAGCCATGAGTACCTTTGTTGAAGCCGCCTATTCTGAATTGGGAGAATGGATAGAAAAAGAAACGAGGAACAAAGCACAAAAACTTTTTCATAGCTGGATTATCAATAAGCTTCCTGGTTTGTTAGAAGAACGCAAGCAAGACTTCGCTACCCTGAGTCTGACACCAGAAAACTTTGCAGAATTTATCTCGCTGCTTGCACAAGAAAAAATGACAGCTGCAAAAGGATTGGAAGTTCTGGCTCGTATGCTCGATGAGGGCGAAGATCCAACTGAATCCATGGAAAAACTTTGTGCAGCTCGTATCGAGAATGCCGACGAACTTGAAAAAACAATACAAGGAATCGTCAAAACGCATACAAAAGAAGTCGAGCGCTACAAAGCCGGAGAAACAAAACTCTTTGCTTTTTTCCTCGGACAAATCATGAAAGCTACCAAAGGCAATGCCGATCCACAGAAAACACAAGAAATACTGAAGAAGATTCTTGGATAAAAAATCACCCCTCGCGCATCGGGTGATTTTTTTATTGAGTGGAGCGATATCTCTCTCGAGCCTCTTCTTGCAGGTGATGTCGGAGCACTCGACTATTCGCCTCAAGGCGTTCGGTGATATCAGCCAACTGGCTGCGCAAAGTAAAATTCTTGAATAGACGAATATTCAGAGTCCAATGCCCAAGCTCTCTTTCAATACGTTCTTTCTCTGCGCCTAAATGACGAATATTTTTTGCCGTTTCCTCAATAAGGCGATCGCGTCTTTCTTGATCTAAAAGAGTAATAGCATTTTCTTGATCAAATGCAGCTTGAACATCCTCTCTTCTCCGCTTCAATCTCACACCCTCTCTTTGAGGCCTTGTAGAACTCCTGTGAGGTTCGCTGAAGAATTCCGTGCGAACACGCGGTACTCTTTCTGATTTAAAATCACGATCTTTTCTGGGATCGCTCTCAAAACCTCTTAATCCTGGAACTTGCACCATACTTCCACCGTTCATCTAAAATTTCTTCTTCTTTCATTCTACCAAGAATCCTTGTGCCGCTTTTAACATATCCCCTGTTTTTGCAAACCATTGGATGCGATTATCCCGTAAAAACCACGTTAATTGCCGCTTGGCATAGTGGCGAGAGTCGGTTTTGATGTGGAAGATCGCATCTTTTAATGACATGTCATTGCGCAAAAAGGCACAAATTTGCCGATAGCCAATACCCGTCATTCCCGGAGCATCATCGCCATACTGTTCGCGCAATTTCCTCACCTCATCGACCAATCCATGCGCAATCATGCTATCGACGCGGGCATTGATACGCTCGTATAAGACTTCCCTATCAACTTCAATTCCTAGTTGTAAAGCGTCATACCACTGTGGACCGTATGATCGACTCTCCACTAAACGTTTACCGGTTGCACGCAAAATCTCCAGCGCACGCTCAAGCCGCCGACGATTCTTCCTATCAAGCGTTTCGGCAGCGTCGGGATCGCGTTCAGCAATCTCTTCTACTAATTGCTCATTTGTTTTTTCTGCTAACTCTAAACGCAACGCGGGATCGGGAGGGACATCAGCGAACGACGGACGATCAATGACTGCAGAAAAATAGAGCCCTGTTCCTCCAACAAGAATAGGCACACGTCCCCGCGAAACAATTTCGGCGATCTTCTTGTCGGCGTACTCTTGATACTGCGACGCGGTAAAAATCTCATCAGAATTGCACAGATCAAAACCCCAGTGCGGAATGCCTTCGATCATACGAGGCTTTTCGGCAAAGAGGCTCATGATGGATTCGTTCTCATCAGGAAGACGGGTCAGCGACCCGTCTCTACATCCGTCGTCCGCTGGTGGCTTGGCGGTACCAATATCCATGCCGCGATAAATAGTTCGCGAATCACAGGCAATCACCTCCCCATCAAATGCTCGTGCCAAAGCAATGCCGACATCGGTTTTACCGGAAGCGGTCGGACCAACAACGGCTAGTATTTTTATTTTCTTTTTTTCCATACAGGCAAGAAAGTCTCATCGTATGGTAGCACGATCGCGATAATCATTCTTATAAAAAGAGGCTCGAAAGCCTCTTTTTCTTACACCGGAATGAATCAATGATAAGCTACTAAGAAACTCCCTCTTATACAGGTATCTTTCCCATCATCACCGCTTTTTCGATTAGTTCCACCTGAGACAAGACCAAAGGATCTTGCTGACCAAATACCTTAATTTGCACATCAGCTCCGCCAACCTCATTCGCACCGATAACAATCGTCCAGGGGACCTTCGCCGTAGCAGCCTCTCGAACCTTTTTACCGACCTTTTCTGACGAAGCGTCCAGTTCAACACGTAGACCAGCATCTTGTATCTTTTTGGCGAGATCTTGCGCAAAAGGAACATACTCATCAGCAACGGTTGCAAGGCGGATCTGTTCAGGTGCTAACCAGAACGGAAACGCGCCCGCGAACTTCTCGATAATAAACGCCATGACGCGCTCAATCGCACCAATAGATGAGCGATGAACGACGATTGCTCGCTTTTCTTGGCCATCAGAGTCGACGTAGTTCAAATTGAACCGATCCGGCATGCAAAAATCGTATTGGACCGTGAAAGCTGTATTTTCTTTGCCGCGCACATCTTTCATTTGAATATCAATTTTTGGTCCATAAAATGCTGCCTCTTGAGGAGCCTCGACAAACTTTCCACCCCGCTCCTGCAGCAATTGACGAAGTGCCGACTCGGCACCATCCCAGGCTTCATCGTTTTTATAATATTTCTTCTCATCTGCGCGATCACCAAGGGAAAGACGATAGGAATAATCTTCATCACGTTTCAGACCAAAGACCGCAGCGACATGTTCAATCAAATCAAGTGCACGACCAACTTCATGAATCGCCTGATCTTTACCGGCACAAACAATATGTGCATCGGCCAAACAAAATGAGCGAACGCGCACAAGACCAGAAAGTTCTCCCGAGGCTTCATAGCGATAGAGTTTTGCGAGCTCGGCAATACGCATCGGCAACTCACGATAGCTGCGCGGACGATCAGCATAAATCTGAAAGTGATGAGGACAAGTCATCGGACGCAACATGAACTCATCTTCTTCAATTTTTATTGGCGCGTACATCGAATCTTTATAATACGGATAATGTCCGGATATTTTATAGAGATCGATCTTTGCGATATCGGGAGTATAGACATGAAGATAGCCCCACTTGAGCTCGGTATCGACAATAAAACGCTCCAAAATGCGACGAACCGTAGCACCCTTGGGCAGCCACAAGGGCAAACCAGATCCAACTAAATCCGAGAAGGTAAAAAGTTCAAGTTCTTTCCCTAACTTGCGATGATCGCGCCTCTTCGCTTCTTCGAGCATCGCAAGGTGTGCATTAAGTTGCTCTTTCGTTTCAAACGCAACGCCGTAAATACGTGTGAGCATCGGTCGTTTTTCATCACCGCGCCAATAGGCTCCCGCAATTTTTGTAAGCTTAAATGACTGAGTATCGATATCGGCAATCCCCTCCGAATGGCCACCTCGACACAAATCCCAATAGCTTCCTGACTTATAAAACGTCAGTGTTTGACCTTCGCTTGAAAACTGATCAATAAGTTCGTGCTTAAATTCATTGCCGGGATATTCTTTCTTGGCGTCTTCAGGAGAAAGTTCATGGCGCTCAAATGAATTCCAGCTGGGAAGAATTTCCCGCATCTTTTCTTCGATCTTTGGAAGATCATCTTCGGAAATCGGCGATGAGAATTGAAAATCAAAATAGAAACCATCATCAATCGCCGGACCAATAGTACGCTTCGTATCTGGCCAAAGTTCCATAACCGCAGCAGCAAGAAGATGCGCGAGTGAGTGGCGACGATGTTCGAGTTGTTCGGAGGACATAGAGTAGGAGACAGACCCTGACGATAGGAAGGGTCTAACAGATTATGATAAAGAATTTTTCTTGATCCTTCCTCACGTCAGGATCTTCACGAACAAAAACCCGGCACACAGAATCACTCCTTGATTCCATGGCCGGGGTCCTGGGCAGGACGGTTCCACCCGGTTTATTCAATCCGTTTTCTCTCGGACTCAATCACTTTTCTGTACGAATCCCTCGATTTAGAGGAAAAAACGCTCGCACGACACGATCTGCTCGCGGGTTGGTAGTCCGGTCACTGCAGAATATTCCTATAATGGAAAAGAATTGTTTACTCGTCAAGTGCCACTCTCGGGGACCTCGATCACGACATCAATGTGATCGGACAGAGTTGGCATACGCTTCAGCCAAAACGGCGTAAAGGTGATGGAGACGTTTTCGATAGCATCAGAGGATTGCAACAGTGTATAGACCTCATTCGGCGCCCGACCAAGAAAACGATCTTTTGCAAGAGTGGGTGCATCTTGGGAGATAATGGCCGTACCATCAAGATACACACTCACCACTGCTGTACCTTTTTGCGTATCGATGCTTTCAACGGTCATTTGTGTACCATCGGTGTTTAATGCATGCAAGGCAAATCCTTCAGGCAAGCGTTTGCGCAAAAGGGTTTCAGCATACGCTTTGACCATGTTTTTATCGAAATAGACGGCAGAGATATCTCCCTTAAGCGTCAGCGCAAACGCACCGGTTTCAGTGCCTACCGCTACATCTGTTGTCTTATTGATTACCTCGATAGCATACACGCCTTGCTCGGCTAAACTCGCATCGAGTCCTTGCGATAACGACGTCTTTGCACTTGCGAGCAAGTCAGCTTGCAACGTTGTCGTTGCGTCCGCAATATCCTGCTCGGTGAGTGTGCGAATATATTGCACGCCGCCAGTCATAGCATCGGTTGAGACGCCGTAAATTTTATCTTGGAGCGATGCTGCTAATCCAGGAATAGTGAATGAAGAAGCGCCAATATTACCCGAGGCTCCAACCACATCTGCCTGCGCATACACTTGGACCTGGCCCTGCGCTGGAACCGACGTGGTATCGCGAATACGGAATAAAGTCCCCTCCTTCGAAAGAAGGCGGGTAGTCGCCACAAGCGGCTGAGCGGCATTCGTATTATTAATAAGCGTTACATAGCCACCAGCCTTAGCTTCAACAGCGCGGGCACCTTCTTGCGGCAAGGTAAAGACTTTGCTTTTTTCCAACGTCGTTTCCCGGACCATGCCCGCGATTTGTCCTTCGTCCAGCGGATCGGCTACGACATCGACACTTGCAGTGGCGGTGACGATTTTTGGATGAGCAGTCACGGTAATGGTGGCACGAGAAACCGAAAGATACACCACCGCCAACAACATCAGAAACGTAATACCCACAAAACCCACGGCAATGCGCTGATAGACACGAAGTGAACGCGACAATGGCTGATGCGTTGCCGCTAAACGTTCTCCCTTGGTCATAGATATGAGTAGTATAGCACTAAGAGGCGGGCTAGTGGGGCAAGGTGACCATACTATTTATTACTCTTTCGATCAGCCTCATATTGTTTATCAACTTTTTCTTGAATTTTCTTCATCCAGCCACTTCCGTATACTCTCGTCATTTCCTTATTTAACGCACGAAACGCAGGAAGCTTTGAACCGTCGACAGGCTTTTCATTCATCTCTTCAAAATATGCATCCAAGAAAAGCTTAAAAGGGATGCCTTTACTTAAGGCGTCGTCCAGAACCGTCTGTTCATATTTATACGCATTAATCTCGTTTCCCCCTGATGTTAGTTGGGCGATTCTTTCAGTTATTGCCTCATCCAACCACAGACCTTTTGTAATACTCTTCTTTTTTGCTTCAAATCGAAGACCTAACTTTCTTCTCTCATAAAAAACTTTCTCATTATCCGAAATCTCCCCCTTCTGAATAATAGTTCCAGAAAGATAGTGGGAAATTTCATGAAAAACCGTTTCTTTAAGATCCTGATCTCCAATAGCATTTTCCAGATCTATGCCAATAGCGGATGATCCTTCATGAATAATTCCTCTAGCCTCCACATCGTAAAGACGGTCCGCCGCAAAAAAAGATAAACGTTTTATACGCTCTTCCAGCTTAGGATTCCAATCCATTTTCTGTTCCTCAAAAAGTTTTTTGAGCCGATCACAAAATTCATCTCGATATTTTTCAATCTTTTCTCTATTTTCAAGAAAAAGTTTCTCTTGATATCGTTTCCGTTGATCTAAAATGGCCCACAATGTAGCAGTAGGAACATTATTCTGTGAAAAGAGGATCCAAAATTTTTCTGGGCTATCAGGAAAAGGTTCTAAAGTACCAACCCATGTCTGCTGAACCATTTCATCTTTCAATGCGGTCTGTAGTGCGATAGCGGCTTGGAATTGCATGTCTAAAGATTCTTGTCTTTTCGCAAAAAGCTCCCCGAAAGGAAGACGTGCCATGACGGCATACTGTCTTCGCAGAGAAAGAAGCTCGCTCTTCACCTCATTTTGATTCTTTTCTCCGCTTAAAATCTTCTCTTCAAGTTCTTTTATTCTTTTGGATAATCTTTCCAAACTTATAAGATGACGAGCTTTCCAATTTCCATATGTTTCACGCACAAATTTTGTAGTCTTTTCTCCATCCTGAAGATATTGCTCATTATCCTGAGAAACAAATTCCGGATGCTGGCCCATTCTTTCAAAAGACATATGATAACTATTTTACCTTCACATTCTCACCCCCCACTAACACTCCTAATGACTGCACCAACGTTTCCGATGGCTTTACTTGATATTCGGTCGCGATACGACGGATGCCGTTGTCAGTGCTAACTTCTAAATAGACACGCGAAGAGCCAGGGTATTTACGCAATAATTCACGTACTTGTACGATAAATGCGTTTGGTGGCTTTGGTGGCAAGCAAAGGGTGATCTCTTGCATCAGGACACGCATCTCGGGTGATGCCGAAGGTTTCGGCGTTCTCGTCGAGTTTTGTGGAATAACGCCTTCATCTCCCTCGGGCCAAGCACCGCCTCGTAATGTTTCTTCAAGACGAGGAATATCCTTTTCTTCAAAAAATACCAAACTATCGCCCAGGAGTGATCGCTCTTCAATATCCTCCTCACCACTTTCATTTGTTACAGTCCGCGTGCGCAACGAGACTTTTCCGCTTAGCAGCACACTGCCACCTTCTATCAGCATGGGGCGATATTTTGTATATACTTTGGGAAAAAGAACAACTTCAATAGCACCCGTTGGATCTTCGATGCGTGTAAAAGCCATGGGTTCATTTTTTTTCTTGGTATAAATTTGCTTGACTGTTGCAAGTGTTCCCGCAATGCGTACCACCGTTCCATCCGCAATCTCGTTGAGTGCCTTAATGGAAAAAATGCCCGCGCGTACAAAGCCATCGTGAAAAATCACCGCCGGATGCGACGACACATACAATCCCAATAACTCCTTTTCCCAACCTAAAATGACACTCTTCGTTGTCGGCGGAACAATAGCAAGTTCAAGCTTACGCTGCTGCATTTCCCCACCCAGATCAAACAATGAAGACTGATTTCTTTCCTTTTCTTGCTGAACTTGTTTATTGAATTGAACGAGTTGCTCCAAATTTCCAAACAATTGTCCTCGATCACCAAAACGATCGAGCGCTCCACAACGAATTAAGGCTTCAACCGTTTTCTTATTGAACGCATGCGATTTAATGCGTCCCAAAAAATCAGCCAAATCAAGAAAAGCTCCGCCGCGTTTGCGTTCACGTACCAATTCTTCGGCGATTTCTTCTCCCACGTTTTTAATGGCCATGAGTCCCCAACGCACATTCTTTGTTCCCTTCACCACGGCAAACCCAGCAAAGGATTCGTTCACATCCGGCGGCAACACCGTCAAACCGATACGTGAACACTCTTCAACTTCAATGGTGATACGATCAATGTTTCCCGCGTCAGAGTTGAGAAGCGCTGCCATGAAACATTCGGGATAGTATGCTTTGAGATATGCCGTTTGATAGGCAATCATGGCATAACAGGCGGCGTGTGATTTATTAAATCCGTATGCGGCAAAATCTTCCAGCTTTTGAAAAATCTTCTCTCCTACCTCTTGCTTCACGCCGTTTTTTACCGCACCTTCCACAAACTTTACTTTCATCTTCGCCATGAGTTCTGCAATTTTCTTACCCATGGCTTTGCGCAAACTATCCGCTTCACCAGCGGTAAAACCAGCCAGATCTTTGGAAACTTGCATGACTTGCTCCTGATACACCGGAATACCGTACGTTTCTTTAAACGCATTTTCCATGAGCGGATGTTCGTACGAAACCCGCTCGATACCATGCTTGCGCCGAATAAAACTTTCAATAAACTGCATCGGGCCCGGTCGATACAACGACACCATGGCGATAATATCTTCAAACATACTCGGTTGAAGATCGCGGATATACCGTTTCATGCCATCAGATTCAAGCTGGAACACTCCCGTGGTATCACCTCGTCCTAAAAGTTCGAATGTTGCTTTGTCATCAAGCGGAATGGCCTTCATGTCGATTTCGACGCCATGTACAGCCCGGATAATTTCGAGTGTATCTTCAATAATAGTTAGGTTGGATAAACCCAAAAAGTCCATCTTCACGAGTCCAGCTGCTTCAGCAGAATTCAGCGAGTACTGCGTTACAAGCGCCATGTCATCATGCTGACCCGCTTGTAATGGCACGCGCTCAACAAGCGGACGATCACCAATCACAATGCCACACGCATGTTGCGATGCGTGACGAGGATTGCCCTCAATCTTCATGGCCAAATCAAGCACGCGGCGGGCCATGGGATTGCTGTCGTACATTACCTTTAAATCAGGGGATTCTTCGACCGCAATTTTGAGTGGTGTATGTTTTCCTTGGTTAGGCGGGGGAACGCCCTTCGCGATTTCATCAGCTTCTTGAAAAGTAAGACCAAGCACGCGTGCTGCATCACGCACCGCAGCGCGCGGCATCATTGTTCCAAAGGTAATGATGCCCGCCACCCGATCGGTTCCATATTTATGTGTAATATATTCCAAAACCTTGCCACGACCACGATCAGCAAAGTCCGTATCAATATCCGGCATTGACACACGATCAGGATTTAAAAAACGCTCAAACAGCAAGCCGTAGCGCAATGGTTCAATATCCGTGATACGCAAGGCATAGGCAACGATCGACCCAGCCGCTGATCCACGTCCTGGTCCCACAAGTACGCCATGATCTTTTGCCCAGGTGATGTAATCCTGCACGATCAAAAAGTACGAAGAAAATCCCATGCGCACAATCGTTCCATATTCAAACTCCAACCGCTCCATGACTTCGGTAGGAATCGGATCACCATACCGTTCTTTAAGTCCTGTAATACACAATTCTCGTAACACCTCATTATCCGTCTTCCCTTCTGGCAAAGGGAAAATAGGTAAAAAATTCTTTCCCAATTCCAATTCGAAATTAATACGATTAGCGATGCGTTTTGTGTTCTCTAACGCTTCAGGAACATCCGCAAACGCCTCCATAATTTCTTCAGCTGTACCAAATGACAAATCAACTTCGTCGGTACTGGTGCGACGGAATTCTTCAAGGGTACGTCCGCGCTGAATACAGAGCTGGGCATCATATCCTTCACGGTCTTCAGGATCGAGATAGAAAATATTCTTTGTTGCCACCAGCGGCACCTCAAGTTCTTTTGCAAATCGACGAAAGGCATCATTCACATCCACTTGTCGTGGCATGTCTGGGTGATGAATGAGTTCTAAGAAAAAATTCTCTTTACCAAAAATATCTTGATATTCAGCAATGAGTGTTTTTGCTTTTTCATTATCACCATTCACAATCGCGGTCGGGATTTCGCCGCCCACACTTCCGGTCAGCGCAATCAAACCCTTAGCGTGTAATCGCAAAAATGCCTTATCGACACGCGGCTTGTAATAGAAACCTTCCAAAAATGCCGCCGTCACGATGCGCGACAAATTGCGATATCCCTCCTCATTTTCGATCAACAACATGAGGCGATACGGCCGATCATCCACGCGCGCACGCTTGTCAGTCATGCCGTGTTGCGCGACATAAATATCGCAGCCAAGAATCGGCTTGATATCGTTTTCTTTACACGCTTTGAAAAATTCAACCGCACCGTACATGTTGCCATTATCGGTAAGTGCAAGCGAACTCATGCCCAATTCTTTTGCACGTTTTACCAAAGCCTTTGGCTTTGGTAGCGCCTCAAGAAGCGAGTAGTGAGAGTGATTGTGCAAATACACGAAATCCTTGGGATCCATAGGCGAAAATCAAAAGAAGAGTAACAGAGATTACCGCTTCTTGCATCCACAGAAAGTCCACAACGCACGTTGACAATAAAAGGCAATTTTGATGGAATAGAAATAACCTCGCGAAGCTCCGCTTCCTGTGGGTGGTACAAAATCAACTCCCCAACAGTTCCTCATCTTTTGAGGTATCTGGGGGGTTATTTTGTTATATATCCCGAGAGTATGGGTCAGTAGAGGTAACGGCAGCCTCGGCGAGGTTACCACCCGCAGGTGCGAGTTCGATTCTCGTCTGATCCACCAACAAGTTAAAAGCTTGCTCTCAGGACCAAAAAATCCCCTCATCACATACCGTGAGGGGATTTTGTATTGTGCAAAAAATTTCTTTTCTGTTAGGGTGAGAAAGGCTGTATTCAAAATCTCCATCTTCAACACGAGGAGAGAAAGATGAAATACATCATCACCGCTTTGCTCCTCGTCGTTCTCGGCTGCGGCCGGAATAAAGAGGAGGAGCAGTGCTCCGAGGTGAACATTTCGGAGTTCCCCGAGGATGACGATCCTCGCTGGAGTATGCAGGGAGTATGGCTCACCAAGGCCGATCCGTTTCGTCGTCGCGTAGAGTGCGCGGAGCTCCCAGCCTTCGGGGTATACGCGACCAAACCGGGAGATCACCAGATCGACGAAATCCAAGTCGTAATTGTAGATTATTACGATCAAACTTGGATCGAAAGTCTTCCTGATGCCGGTCTATCAATCACCGTCAACGGCGAACGGATCGGAACGTTCGACCCAGCAGGATTCGGGTCGAATACGTACGGCCTCGGAGCCGAGTGGGATGTCGTCATTTCGGACCTCGACATCTTCGTCAGCCCCGAAAGCCCTGTCACGTTCCAGTTTGTCCTGGTGGCGTGGCAGAACGAAGAGATTCTCGCCGGAATCGAGGATCTCTGGGATAAAGAAAAAGACAAGCTACAGATTTCTGCGATCGCGGCCGGTTACGGCTGCTGTTACGGCGGGCAAAGTAGAGCAATGTATCTCATCCCGCCCGACTAGAGGAAGCTCGCACCCATTTGCCAGAGACCCACCCGTGGTCCCCGGCTCCGGGTGCGTTTCTGTTTTTACAATGTGCTAACCTATCAAAATCTATGCCAACCATCACTCTTGTCAGCTCTAATCCGCAAAAAGTCATCGAAGCACAGAGCATCCTTATCGGAACTGATATCGTCGCTCAAGGACTTGATCTTCCCGAGATTCAATCATTCAATCTTGAAGAAATTGTTCGCGCAAAAGCCGAGGCGGCGTATCAGCAATTACAGTCACCCGTTTTGGTAGATGATGTCGCTATGGACATTTCGGTATTAAAAGGATTTCCCGGACCATTTGTAAAATTTTGGGAGAAAAATGTGGGATATGATTTAGCAGTCGATATTGGGGGAAAATTTGAAGATCATCGCGCAGTCGTCCGATGTGGAGTGGGGTATGCAGATGGATCGAACATACTTTATACCGAAGGAATAATTGCCGGACAGCTTGTTGCTCGTCGGAATGGAGAAGGGTTTGGCTTTGATTTTTATTTTATTCCCGATGGTTATAATCAAACATTCGGTGAAATGGGACGAGAAGCAAAGAACAAAATCTCGCATCGGTATCTTGCTTTTGCGGCAATGAAAACAAAACTAAAAGAAAACGGCATTGTGTAATTATATTTTGAAAATATTTTCAATATAAGCGCGGCCATTACTGGCCGCACGAAACGAAGACGCCTCGGCCCGAGAAGCAATCAAGAAATCGCTTCCAGGGAATATAGGCATGTGACTGGGTGTTGAGACTAGTGAAACCAGTTGAGTTGTGAAGAATGACACCAGCCTCATCTTCATGCTCGTAATACCCGTAGACAAGGACAAGATGACCATTCCGGCTTTGTGGCGGATCACCATCGCGATAGCGAATCTGCGGTGACACCGAAGCGATGAGAAATTCGTCGTTGTTCACGGCGGTTTGGATATCGCTCTGCACGATCTCTTTCGCAGTACGTGCTGGACGAGCGATTTGCGTTGAGACAAACTCGGCGAGCTCGTGATGATACGCACCGATAATGCGACCATCAGTCTTCCGATACACGTCCTTCTGGGTTGCACTTTCGTAGAGATCAGTGAGAGAAGGTGGTTGAAGTTCGAGGCTCAGTGCCATCATGCGCAGGCAACACATGCCGCACCAATTCCCTTCTGGCAATTGCCAATTTCCATCCTTCCAGTCAAAAATCCACTGCTCAATGTTTTCCTTTGGTTCGATTTGCGGAACGTAGTATTGGCGAGGATGCTGCCGCATCGGTGAGACGAGGATTTCCATGTTGTTCTCCATGGGTATGCCAGAGTTGTTCGAAGAGCCACCGTTGGGTTTGTGCGAATGTTTTTGAAGAGACAACAAATCCCATTACTTCCCTATGAAAGTTGAGCATCGCGACCCGATCTTCGTAGATATATGTCTCACTTTCAAAAGCATAACGATCGACGATACGAATTTGCCGCAGGTATCTCTCATCATTCTTTTGCATTTCCCGAGCACGCAGAGAATCGGTAGCAATCACGCGAATAGGAATATTCCTTCCTACGCGTTCGCGAATAAACTCGTCATGATGACGCTGATCAAAGACCCGATCTTCTTCTTCAAAATTCGATAGCAAAAGAATTTCATCTTTGGCGTGCTCAAGAATATCCGCACTAATCCGTGCCAAACCTTCTTTTCCGGAAAAGAATTGCAAAACCGGCTTGTGCTCCTCCTGCGAATACTCCGCTAACAGATTCGGCATGACCTCTTCAATACTTTCGGCCTGGCGGCGCAAGCGACGAATATCAGTCCGCAAACGTGCAAGCACAGCCTTTGGTGGTTTCGCCCAAATCTTTTTTCGCGAACCAATCACCTCTTCCTCCATCAATCCCGCTTCTTTTAATTGCGCGAAAGCAAGGTAAGCCGACGATCGGTCCATCGCACATATTTGAGCAATTTTTCCAATCGATGCAGCTCCTATCCGGTAGCTTTCCAGATAAAAAACCGTTGCATTAGGGCTAAGATTGAGGAGTTGTAACGCTTCTTTGAGCTCATGAAGCATGGCCATAATAAATGAGCATATCGTATAACCTAAATAAAATCCACATCTATTGAACTAATATCGTATTTTCTTGCTTATATTAGCTATTTGTATATTTCTTCTTTTGTAGAATACTTATCTACAACATTCATCCACAGTGTGGATATCTTCTTCCTCACTCATGTGCAAAACTAGAAAGAGCTCCTTATGAAATCCTCCATCACCCACTACAACAAGCTCATCCGTGACAATATTCCTGCAAAGATGGACAAAAAAGGTATTGGATATGAGGCACGAAAATTGTCGGCTAAAGAATATGAACAGGAACTTTTGAAAAAAGTCAGCGAAGAAGCAAGCGGTGTCGCACAGGCAAAAACGAAAAGCGAGATTATCGCTGAGCTCGCCGATCTTTTGGACGTCATCGACGAAGTGAAGCGCTTAAAAAATATTAAGCCGAGCGAGCTCAAGAACGCACAAAAAGAAAATACCAAACGCAAAGGTGGATTCAAGAAGCGTCTTTTCTTACTCTGGTCATCCAATGCAGATGGCTATAAAACAAATAAGAAGACGAGTACAAAAAAGAAATAAGAAAAGACTCCTCGCATATCACGAGGAGTTTTTTTATTCACGATCTCTTGTTCGAACAATTTCAATAACCTTTTTAATCCCGTCAGCAATACCGGATACCATGGCCAAATTACCATCAAATTTTCGTTTCATGGAAAGCACCGCATCCTCAAGTTCAAAAACCTTTTGCTTTACCTCATCAACCAGTCCGTGCACATGACGAATAAGAACCGCGGCTTGATACATGAGCCAGCACAGGAATGCCGTAAACCACAGCGCGCAGAAAGCGAGGACGATGAATAAGATGTCGCGGGATTCGAGCATAGGGAAAAATGGATATTACGGATTGAGGCGGATAGAAACGGATGTGAGAAGGCTTCTAAGAAAATGATAACATGAAAAGAAAGGCTCAGCAGAACAGATGCCTCCTGACGCTTGCCCTGAGCAACTGCGAAGGGTCGGGATGACAAACGAATCTCTACCCCCTCACCTCAGCGTCAAACTTCACTTTCATCGCTTCCAGGATACCGCGAATCGTTGTCTCTACTTCTTCTGAGGTAAGCGTTCGGTCAGATGTACCAAAAGTGAACGAGAAGGTCAGGCTCTTTTGTCCATCCGTAACTCCTTTTCCGCGATAGATTTCGATAAGATCAACATCTCGCACGAGTGGCTGTTTCTGCAAAAGCGTGATGATGTCGGCGTACTCAATGCGTTCAGGCAAAGCAAATGAAAGGTCGCGTTGCACCGTTGGAAAGGCAGAAACAGGAGCATATGAACGCCGCTGTTTCATGAACGGAATACAACGTTCGATATCCAACACACAGGCAAACACCGGGCGCACAATACCAAATGCATCTTGGTTGGCTAATGCAACTTGTCCGATGAAACCGATCTCCGTTTTTTCATTTCCTAATTGCGCAATGATTTTTGCCGATCGGCCTGGATGCCAAGGAAGTTGATCGGCTATGCGTTCAAGCGATATTCGCAAACCTGTCCTTTGCGCAACAACACTCAACGCTCCACGGATACGACGAAACGCTTGTTCAGGATCTTTAGCACCATACGTTGCAAACACAAGCTGCATGCGCTCGTCGGGAATATCGTTTTCGCGATAAAGATAGATACGAGAGAGCTCAAATACATCCGCAGCTGCTTCGACCATTTCATTCTTGACAATATCGCGCAACACAGACGGCATCAGGCTAGTACGCAAATAACCCAAATCTTCCGACAACGGGTTCCAAACTTTGATCGCTTCAACGGGAGATAAACCGTAGCGTTCAAGATCTTTCGCCTCAATAAAAGAGTATCCGAAAAATTCCGTGAATCCTTCTTCGGCAAGCATGCGCTTTATCCGCCCTTCCCATACGAGCGACACATCATCGACATATGCTGGCGGTGGTGCAGTCGGCAATTCACACGGCATGTGGTGATAGCCATACATGCGAGCGACCTCCTCAGTGAGATCTACCTCGTGTTCGATATCATGATCGCGCCAATACGGAACAGTAGCGGTCACACGAGATCCATTCACTGAAAGAATAAAACCAAGACGTTCAAGGATCTTCTTCATCTCATCATCTGAAATACTCACTCCAATACGATCACAGATCTTTTTAAACAATACCGGGTACGATTGCGTTTTATATGCAGCTGCTCGAACATCAATCGGAGCACTTGCAAGCCTACCGCCCGCGATTTCGGTTGCGAGTTTGACCGCATACGCAAGCGCAGCCGGAAGCGCTTCGGTTGAGAGTCCTTTTTCAAATAATAACTGTGAATCAGAATAAAGATTCAGTTCACGTGCGGTCTTGCGAACGGAAACCGGCTCGAATGTCGCCGCTTCAAACACCACGATGCTCGTCGCATCAGTCGTGCCGCTTTCCTGTCCGCCCATAACTCCAGCGACGGCAATGGGCTTGTCAGCATCGGCAATCACCAAATGCTTAGTTTGCAATTGATAGGTCTTGCCATCAAGTGCAACGAGAGATTCACCTTTTTGTGCTTTGCGCACAATAATTTGCTTGCCAGAGAGTTTCTCGCCATCAAAAGCGTGCAAAGGCTGACCGAATTCGTGCAAAACAAGATTCGTAATATCGACAATATTGTTGATGGGTCGATGTCCGGCCATGAGGAGTTTTTTTTGCAGCCACCATGGAGATGGACCGACTTTAACCCCTTCAACCACAGCAGCCATGTAGCGTGGGCAGAGTTTGGGATCTTGGATGGTAACGGATAGTGACGGATTGGCAACGGATGGGACGGACCCTCCTACGCTCTCACCAGCACTTGAGCTTCGGAGGGCAGGTAAAACGGATTGCGGATCTTGTTGCAAAAGATGCGCCTGATATGTCCCCGATACCGCTGCAGCGCATTCTCGAGCAAGACCGGCGATGCCCATGCAGTCTGGACGATTCGTTGTTACTTCGATATCAAAAATGACATCATCAAGCTCAAGCGCTTGAGCAATTGGGGTTCCAGCCGCAGCATTGGTGAGCGTTGTCAGATCCCAAATTTCTCTTTCAGCGCACGCAAGTTTTTCAAATCCCACTTCAACGGAAGCACAAATCATACCTACGCTTTTCACGCCACGGATCTCAGTCTCGGCGAGTTCAACGAGATCGCCTTCGCCATGCCATTTCACTTTTGATCTGGGAAGTGCAACAAAAACTCTTTGTCCTTCGTATAAATTTGTTCCTCCACACACAATTTCAACCGTCTTCTCGCCAATATCAGTAACGGCAATACGCAACTTGTTTGCATTAGGATGTGCTTTCAGTTCCTTAATAACACCCACGACCATGTGCGCAAATCGCTCAGCGACGTTGTCGATATGTTCTACCGACATCGACCGAAGACTGACTTCTTTGGCGAAGTCTTGCGGCGAGAGATCGGTTTGAAGGTATTCTTTTAACCAAGAGTAAGAAGCGAGGATGTTCATACTAAAACTGTTTCAGGAACCGCAAATCATTGCGATACAAAATACGAATATCATCAACATTCACACCACTCTTCATCATAAGTGTCCGTTCAACGCCCCAACCAAAGGCAAAGCCGTTGTACTTTTTAGGATCAAGTCCGCCCGCTTTGAGCACGTTGGGGTGGACCATACCGGCGCCGCCAAGTTCGAGCCAGCCACCTTTGCAAAGTTTACATTTCACACCTTTCACAAATCCTTCCCCTTTGCAAACATCGCAGGAAATATCGAGCTCGAAGCTTGGTTCGGTAAAGCGAAAATGATAGGGGCGTAAACGGGTTTTGGTTTTTTCTCCAAAAAACCGCTTCACAAAGAAATCGAAAACGCCACGTAATTGGGTAACCGTTACTTTCTCATCAATCATTAATCCCTCAAATTGATGAAACATAGGAAGATGACGAGCAGTTGCTTGCCGACGGTAACACTTTCCAATCGAAATCATACGAATGGGCATACGTTCTTTTTCCATTTCTCGAACCTGACCATTACTCGTGTGCGGCGTGAGAACAATCTTCCCCTTTGCACCGGTCATGACTTTTCCGTGATGATCATCGATAAAAAACGTTTCCCAATCATCGCGCGCCGGATGTTCTTTTGGCATGTTGAGTGACTCGAAGGCGTAGTAATCCCAATCAACTTCCGGATGACGAGAACGAACAAATCCCAATTTATAAAAAATAGAAGAAATCTCTTCAATTGCTTGAGAGGTGAGGTGGAGATGGCCGTTTTGTGATGGTGCAGGTGGTAACGTCACATCAAGCCATTCGCTCGCAGCAAGATCGGGAGATTGACCGGCAAGTAAACGAGCTTTGGCCGCTTCATACGCACCTTCGAGGCCAGCTTTGAGGGCATTTGCTTTTGGCCCCGCAATGCGCTTTTGCTCGGGAGTAAGTGCACCAAGAATACCCATCGCATCAGCAAGTTTACCCTTGCGCCCCATGTAAGAAATACGAAGCTCCTCCAATGCTTCAGATGAGGTTACATCAGCAAATTGGGCAATTGCCTCTTTTTCAAGAAGCTCCCAGGTGTGCAAATAATCCATACTACATGACTAAGCGAACGATATCGCGATAGGTTACCAATACCACAATCAGCAACAGCAAGGCAAAACCCGCAGCATGGACGGTATGTTCAATTTTGGCAGTGAGTGGTTTGCGGCGAATGGCTTCGATGAGAAGGAAGACCACGCGACCGCCATCAAGCGCCGGGAACGGCAAAATGTTCAACACCGCCAAATTCACCGACAACATCGCCGCGAATTGCAACAAATGAATCCAGCCTAAATCGAGAATTTGTCCTGTCAGTGCTGCAATTCCAACCGGGCCAGAGAGTTGTGCGGCAACATCTTTCTTTTCTAACAATCCGGTGAGAAGTCCCCAAAAACCCGAAACGACACCTGCAGTCATGCCGATAGTCGTTTGCGCACCCTTTACGGGAGCAAGATACCAGGGATAGCGAATACTTCCCGTTTCGACCAATGCCACGCCCACTCCTTCGTGCTGCAATTCTTCGAGCATGGCAGGCGTTACATTTATCGTCTTTGTATCTTCACCACGAAGAATGACAAATTCAATCGGCGAGCCGTCGATATTCGGTGAAAGCGCCGCACGCGCATCTTGTCCGGACGTAAATTCCTGACCATCAATACGCACTACCTTATCGCCGGCCAATAATCCCTCGGTTGCTGCAGGAGAATTTTTCAGAACTTCAACGATATGAATGGCGCGATCACTCACGATGGCACCATCCTCTACCCCATCTTCCAATAACGATGGCAAACCGATACCAAATCCAACCGTAAACAATACCCAGGCCAAAATGAGGTTCATGACCACACCACCCACCAACACACCGAAACGCCATGGAATACTCTTGGTCGCAAACGATCCCGCCGAGAATCGATCTGTTTCATCAGGACCTTCTCCTTTAATACGCACAAAACCACCAAGCGGAATAGCATTTACCGACCACAACGTGCCATTTTTATCTTTTTTACCAAAAATCTTCGGCGGAAATCCGATCCCAAACTCTTCAACCGTCATCCCGGCTTTGCGAGCCATGAAGTAATGGCCGAATTCGTGACCAACGACAAGAACGGAGAGGATAAAAAGAAAGACGAGGATGGTGAGCAACATATAGATAAAATAATATCAGGAAAACAGTAGCATTCACAAATTCATAATCCTTTCGTAAGGTTCATACCGCTTGTGATATGACGAATGGTCGAGGTGAGCCTGTAGGCATTCGCATAAGTACAAAGACCTAAATAAGAGCTCACATTCTTTTTCGTCACTCGTCGAACCATCCTGTGCGCAGTATCAGGACGTATGATCGTTGCATAGGGGAGAAGAATATAACCAAGGAAGTCAAAACCCTGCGTCCAGGTACGAACATGTATTTTATCTGGATGTAATTCGATCTTGAGATTCTTACGAAGAAAAGCATCGACCTGCCCTGCTAATGCAAATCCTTTCTTTCGAGAAGAGGTGAGCATAATAAAATCGTCACAATAACGAAGATACTGTTTTACTCTGAGCGTTTGTTTTACATACCAATCAAGCTCGTGAAGATATACATTGGCAAATAATTGACTCGTAAGGTTGCCAAGAGGAATTCCTGTTCCGGGCGACACGGAAAAACTTGTAACGATATTACGCAGTAATGTCATTACGCGCGGGTCCGATATCCGTTTGGAGAGAAGCTGGAGCAGAATGACATGATTGATTGACGCAAAAAATTTTCGTACGTCACACTTTATCGCATGTATGGTTTTTGTATTGTTCTTTGATGTTTGGTGAGCGAACTTTCGCAACCTTCGTACTGCAGCATGAGTACCCTTACCAACTCTACACGAATAGCTGTCATGAATAAACCGTTCCTCAAATAACGGTTCGATAACATTGACAATGGCCTGATGAACAACTCTATCCTTTACCTCTGCTTTATGGATTATCCGCTCCTTTGGGTCGTGAATGGAAAAGGCTTGATAAGGGCGGTGGCGATAGCTACCCGAAATAAGCTCTTCTCGTATTGCAAAAAGGTTGTCCTCAAGCCTCCGTTCGAATACCATGACGTCTTCACGAGTCCGCTTACCTTTACGAAAACGTTCCCACGCCAAAAGCAGATTCTCAATCGATGCCAAGTGCTCGAATACATCGTTATTCCCCATTCTATGAATGACACTATTTTCTCCCCCCCCCCAGGCTTAACCGAGAAGAGCGACAATTGCTCCGCGGAGGTCCCGGCGATATTCCCATCGTTCATACGCTCTATGACACCTATGTTTTATGGAATGAAGTGTTAGAAAAGTTTCCTAAACTGCAACGTTACACGCTCGGTGAAAACTGTTCGCGATACTTACTCTGTACCCTCGAGCTTCTTCTCGCTGCCGCAACATTAGCAAGCCAAACAGAGAAATTGATAAAACTGAAAGAAGCAAGCGCGAAGATTGATACCGTGAAACTCCTTGTACGACTCTGTAAAGATTGTAAATGCATAACCAATATCCACTATCTCAAAACCGAATCCAAACTTATTGATATAGGAAAGATGTTGGGAGGATGGATAAAATCTGCAGGATAAGAGAAGGAGCGCCTTTCGGCGCTCCTTTGCCTTGATGAGAACTCCCGAGGGGAGGGACGGAGTAACCGGGGTTGTCGTTGCTCCGCCAATTGGCGTTCAGCTTGACCTTACCGGAATCGGTGTTGCGGTTCACAACCACCACGTTCTGCCACTCCTCGTTATCATTCTCGGGGACGCCTCCCTTTACATCCCATTCTTCCAGGCCACCGGGTACAGACGCATCCAAGGCCAGCCGAATCTCCAGACCCCTGGCTCGTACTGACCGTACCCTGAATTTTATGCGGAACCTGTCGCCGAATACAGGCTGGTTCCAAAATGGAATGCGGAGTGCTCGTCAATCCGCGCCGCACGCTCCGGCATTCAAGGGAAAACGGGATTCCGACGGCATATTGGGACTGCAAGAGATTTCGGCGATCCACCTTCGCCAAGGCTACGGTGGACGCACTGGCCTACTTTCCGCTCACAGTTTACCAAAAAGTTGGACAAATAGAAGAGCGGCACCTGGGGAATACCGTCCTTCGTAGGAGGCAAAAACCAGATGCCGCGAGTCCGCTGCGCGGACGGACGGCCAAGGGACAAATCCCAAGGCCTCCGAGCGCCAAGCGTTCAAGTGCCGAGTATCACTACCCGAGGGGAGGGACGGAGTAACCGGGGCGGTCGTCGCTCCGCCAACTGGCGAACAGCCTGACCTCACCGGAACCGGTGTGGCGGAGCACAACCACCACGCTCTGCCACTCCTCGCCACCATTCTCGGGGACGTTAGCCTCATAGCCAGCGCAGTACCAGGCACAGGTCTTGTCGTAGTCGATGACGCCCACCCGCTTCGGGAACAACCACGCGAGCACCAGGCCTTCGTCCGCGAGGGACTGGGCATTGCGCACCGACGTGACGTCTTTTCGCTTGCGGTTGGCCGAGAGGTCATTGATGATGACCCACTCGACGACCGCGTGGTGTGTCTCATTGCCGTTGAGGAGCCGAAGGCGCTCCACGTCCTCGCCCTGATAAGGCATCGGCTTGGAGTGCAGCAGCTCCCAGCGCCAGTGCTTGGGGTGGACACGACGCATCGCTTCCCAGTGACGCTCGAAGGTAAGGTACACGCCCTCCGTGCCCTCGCCCCAGCGGATGCGGAGGCTGCGAAACGCATCCTTGCCCTTGGGCCAGGCGGGAGCAGTATCGGCGAGCCGGAAGAACACGTCTTCAGTGATACCCCAGTTACCGGCCTCGTTCTGGGCACGAAGGGCGGCGAGCTGCTCGTCCACCGTCTGCTCGAATGGGTTGGCGTCGGCCTTCTGGTTCGCGGCCTCCACCACGAACTTCATCAGCTCGTCGTCGCCGAGAAGCTTGAGGAAGAGGGCCATGGAGCCGCCGAAGCGGAAGAAACGGCCGAAGAACTCATCGGCCTGACGGAGAAACACGTTCATCACGCACCTCGAAGCCATCTCTGACCAGCCCACAGGAACGCGGCATGCGCCCCATGAACCCTGCCTCTGTTTATTGAGAATGGCGGTTTGGAGCCAAAAAAGCCACAAAACGCCATGCTCAACTACGAGAAACAAGGGGTAATAATAACAAAAAAAAGCAAAAAAGTCAACGAACGTGACTGAAATCTACGAATTCTTTTCAAAAAGAAGCTCGATGTGATTCATGAGCTTGGGAAGCCCTTGCGCAATGTCCGCACTCAACGGTCCCTCGTGATCATCCATCGCCTCAAGAGCAATCCGAATCATAGAATGAAACCGTGTGGGAAGATGCTCAAGGCACCATCGCGCTGCAGCTCTCTTGGAGATGGGCTTGTTTTCGTGAAGCGTATAGGCGATTCGGCACAACTGAATCGTAAAATACATCTGGTTCCACAAATCGTGACTTCCCCACTCTTCAATGCCTCTTTTTACTTCCTTAAACTTTTCTTGCAACGCATCCTGCAAAAGATGCGGATCTATTTCTGAAATAAACATTTTTGGCTCCGGACCGTAGAGCACAAGACCGCAATCACGAATATTTTGTATATCCATACTCGCCCCTTCCATATGAGCATTGTCTCGCATTTGACCGCCAGAAAAACCGATCGTTTCAAGATGATTTTGTATCTCGCTTGTAATCGACTCTTTATTGGCAATGTCTAACTCTAGACGACGAAACCACGAACTTGTTGCAAGTGGACCATTTTCATACCATTGTTGCAGACGAGATTGCCCTTCTGCATCAAGTGTCCTCGTTGTTACTACAAACACATCAACATCACTTCGTTCTTCTTCAAAATCGCCATACGACAATGATCCGTAAATATAGATTCCATACAAAACATCTTCCAACACGCTTGGAAGTTCTTTTTGTAAAATTCGTAAACATTTTTTGAGATCTTCGGGAATATTTTCTGTTTCAAAGTTTCGTTGACGTTGATATTCCATATTGTTCAAAACTGTATGATCCATACATCACTTCTTTATCGTTTTTGTAATCTCATGCAAAAGTCTGCAACAGCGACAGTATTTCCTCTTTCTTCTCTTGCAAAAGAGCTTCGTCTTTCGCTTCAATCGTCACCCGCAAAATAGGCTCCGTGTTTGACGCACGAATCAAAAACCACCAATCACGATCAAACTCGCAACGCACGCCATCGATCGTCATCACGGTTGTTGCTTGCGAGGCATATTTTTCTTTTAACGCATCAATAGCTTCTTGTTTTTGATGAATTTCCAGATTCATTTCTTCGCTTTGGGCATAACGGCGATACGGGCGAACAAGATCGGCAAATGATTGTCCAGATTTCTTCCACGTTGTGGCTATGCGAACAAAGGCGTGCTCAGTTGCTTCCAAAAAATGAAATTCGGGAAAGAAAAAATGGCTCGAGAATTCTCCGGCAAGCACAGCGTTTTCTTTTTTCATCAGTGCACTAATTTTAGTACGACCAACCGGTGACCAAATTACCTCTCCACCATGCGTTTCAATTGCATCATTTACTGCGCGACTTTGATTCACGCACACCAATACTTTTCCGGATCCATGTTGTCGCAGATATTCCGTAGCCATGACCGCCAATGCCATGTCGCCCGTCAACGGCACACCTTCGTTATCAACAAAACCAATACGATCGGCATCGCCATCGAAGGCGACACCGAAATCCGCATTTACTTCCAAGACTTTTGCTCGGAGCACATCAAGCGTCTCAGTCTTTGCAGGATTCGCTTCGTGGTTTGGGAAATGCGCATCAGGTTCGGCATACAGTTCAACGCATTTGATGCCCAGTTTTTCACACAAGGGCTTAAACGCAACCGCCCCCATACCATTGCCATAATCAACGACGATTTTGATCCCATGAAGCGATTCGATACCGGGCCATCGCATGCAGGCTTGGAGATAATCTTCGAGGACGGCGACGGATTTCACGGATCCTTGCACAGACCCTCCTATACTCTTCCCTTCGCTTTCGCTCAGGGTCGAGCTTCGGAGGGCAGGTGGAACGGATGGCACCGGACTCTCTTCGATGATCTTATACATGTCACTGCCAGTGATCGGCGAACCATCGCCCAACGTGATTTTGATTCCATTATATTCAGCAGGATTATGCGAAGCAGTGATCATGATGCCCGCGTTAGCTCCATATAATCCGACGACTGCATAATAAAAAAGAGGTGTCGTGCACATGCCAATATCAAGCACGTTCACACCAAGACTTGTCAGAGCTTCAGTCGCCGCCAAAGCGAGTTGCGGACTCGTCTCACGCATATCACGTCCGACGACCACGGTTTTTGCGCCTGTTTTTGCGACCAAAGCCCGTGCTACTGCTTCGGCTAAGGTTGGCGTTATTTCTGCAATCAAACCGCGAATATCGTAGGCACGAAAAATGTGTTGAGGAAAAAGCATAAGAAAAAGGATTTTTCATTGACTTTTAGGTCTGCTGTGCGTACGCTTACGGTAACAGATTCTTCATCTTTTTTCTACGATATGGAACTTGTTTTCTTGGTTCTTTTGGGACTCATCATTGTTGTGGCTTTGTGGTTAATGTTTACATTCAACGGTTTGGTGACTTTAAAAAATCGCGTGCAGGAAGCACTTAGTGACATCGAGGTTCAATTGAAACGTCGCTACGATCTTATTCCCAACTTGGTCAATACCGTGAAGGGATATGCGCAGCATGAAGACAGCGTTTTTACCAAAGTGACCGAAGCTCGATCAAAAGCCATGCAAGCAGGAACACCCGCCGAACATGCGCAAGCGGAAAACATGCTCACGCAAACGTTAAAATCACTTTTTTCGGTTGCTGAGGCCTATCCAGACTTGAAAGCATCGGAGAATTTCCGCCATTTGCAAACCGAGCTTGTTGATGCAGAAGATAAAATTCAAGCTTCGCGCCGCTTCTACAATAGCCAGGTTCGCGACTTCAACACCAAATTGCAAGTCTTTCCTACCAACATGATTGGCACCTTACTCGGATTCACTTCTTATCAATTCTACGATGCACCTGAAGGTGTTGAAGCTACGCCGGAAGTGAAGTTCTAACTATGTACTCGGCCATAACCTCCAACAAACGCCGCACCTGGGTACTCATGATTATCATGAGTGCTTTTGTCTTGAGCTTGAGTGCATTTTTAGGATGGTTCATGGGCGCAGATACGTACACCGCGATTATTGGGGCAACGCTATTCACAACCGTGTACGCACTGATCAGTTACTACTTCTCCGATCAGATTGCATTAATGACCAGTGGAGCGAAGCCGATACAAAAACGTGATGCACCCGAGCTGTACAATCTGGTAGAAAATCTGTGTATCGCCAGTGGCCAACCAACGCCCGCTATCTACATTATTCCCGACGAAAGCCCAAATGCCTTCGCGACCGGACGCGACCCTCAGCACGCATCGATTGCTGTGACCAGTGGGCTTCTCCGTATTCTTGATAAACAGGAATTAGAAGGTGTGATCGCCCACGAGCTTTCTCATATCAACAATTATGATATCCGTATCATGACGATTGTGGTCGTACTTGTTGGCGCCATCATGTTGCTTTCAGATTTACTTTTGCGCGGTCATCTGTTTAGTGGCAGCAATCGTCGCGAAGGCAATGCGGCAGTCTTGCTGCTTATTGGCGTAGCACTTGCGATTCTCTCTCCGCTTTTAGCTGAAATCATCAAACTCGCCGTTTCTCGACAGCGAGAATATCTGGCTGATGCGTCGGGAGCGTTACTTACTCGGTATCCCGAAGCACTAGCCACAGCACTGGAAAAAATCGCGCAAGGCAGTGCCATGAAGCCGATGCATAATCCTAATCACGCCACTGCGCATCTCTTTATTTCTAGTCCATTTCGCGGAACAAAATCTTGGCTCTCGCAACTCTTCTCTACACATCCGCCAACAGAGGAACGTGTGAAGCGTTTGAGGGGTATGGGTCAATAAGTATGGCAGAACAGATGTTGGAAAAATTTAGCAATCCGTTGAAAAGCGTGCTCACGCGAGCACTTGTTTTTGCTGCTGAACGCGGCGCAGAAACCATTACGCCGTCGCATCTTTTATGGGCACTAGCTACAGAACAAGAAGCCGTCAGTTCCGCGATTCTCCATAAAGCCCGTATCAATCTTGAAAGCATCATGACCGCAGCGCCTGGCGCTCGTGGTCCTGTTGCCGATTTCTCTCCCGAATCTGTTCCCAATCTTGCCGAAGAAACGCGACGTATTTTAGAAAAAGCCATTCTCGCTGCCAATCTGCACGATCATCCCTTCGTTAGCACTCCGCATGTGCTGTTCGGATTTTTACAAGTACATCAACAAGAAGTAAGTGCGCTGTTGTTTACGACCGCAAACGTTGAACGACGCACATTTGAACACCACATTATTAAGGCACTCAAAGATGCGCGCGTACTGACCATCGATGAACAGAAAAAAGAAGAAGCAACAACGGAAACGTGTGAGCAGTGTGGCGAAAGTCATGATGGGGAGAGCGAAAAAAGTGCTTTGGAATATTTTGGCATTGAACTCACTGCCAAAGATCGACAGTCTGCCTTTTTACCACTGGTTGGTCGCGATGACGAGATTGAACGTCTTGCCCTTATTTTGACACGCAAAACCAAAAATAATCCTTTACTCCTGGGCGAGCCGGGCGTTGGCAAAACCGCTATTGTTGAGGGGCTGGCGCAACGCATTATTGCTGGCACTGTTCCCGCAGCACTCAAGGAGGCGCGCATTTTTTCGCTTGATATGGCCGGACTTGTTGCAGGCGCCATGTATCGGGGTGATTTTGAAGCACGTTTGCTGGATATTTTGGAAGAAGTCGCCGAAATGAAACAGGCAATCTTATTTATCGATGAAGTTCATACCGTTGTGGGCGCCGGATCGGGTGGGAGTGCGCTTGATGCCAGTAATATCATGAAACCCGCACTTGCACGCGGCAATGTGCGCATTATTGGTGCAACCACATTTGAAGAATACAAAAAACATATCGAAATTGATGGCGCTCTGACGCGTCGTTTTATTCCGATTACCGTTTCTGAACCAAGTGCCAAAGATACGCTAAAAATTTTAGAAGGCATCCTACCCACCTTCACCAGCTTCCATAAAGTTACCCTGAAAAAGCAGCTTCTCTCCACAATCGTCGAGCATGCCGAGCGGTATTTGCCCATCAAACGTTTCCCCGATAAAGCAATCGATATTCTTGATGAACTTGGTGCACGTTGTGCAGGACGAGCAATCGAACACGCCGATATTCTCGCCACCGTCAGCCGCATTACCGGCATGCCGTTAGAACAATTGTCTGTTGATGAAAAACAAAAACTACGAAACGTAAAAGAGGAATTGCGCGAACATATTTTAGGACAAGATCAGGCCGTCGCCGCTATTGCTGATGCACTGCAAAAAGCAAAGCTCGGAATGTCCCCTCTTAATCGACCATTGGCATCATTTTTGTTTGCCGGACCATCGGGTGTAGGAAAAACCGAGCTCGGCAAAGCAGTTGCGCGCGTCATGTTTGGTGATGAAAAAGCACTCGTGCGCCTGGACATGACCGAATACAACGAAGGTCATAGTGTGAGCAAACTCACGGGCGCGCCTGCAGGCTATGTTGGCTATCGCGATCGTGCTCGTCTTACTGATGCCGTGAAAGAACGTCCGCATTGTGTGGTGTTATGTGATGAACTGGAAAAAGCCCATCGTGATGTACAAAACTTGTTGTTACATATTTTAGAAGAGGGGGAATTGCGTGATAGCGCCGGTACACTCATCAATTTCCGCAACGTGATTATCATCGCCACAACGAATGCGGGGCGAGAAAAATTTGAACGCGGTCAATTGGGATTTGCTGGCACCCACACGAATACCGAGCTTGATGCGCGATCATTGCTGGAGGATGCTTTTAAATCTGAGCTTCTCAACCGTTTTGATCGTATCTGCTTATTCCAGCCGCTTACAACCGAAACCTACGCCGGCATTGCACAAAAAGAATTGCGCGCACTCTCCCAACGTCTCCAAAAACAACATCGTTCACTGACGGTTGATCGCCACGTCATCGAGCACATCGCGAACACCGTCAGCCACAAAAAAGGCGCGCGTGATATTCGTCATCTTATCGCTCAACTCATCGAAAAACCCTTAACAGAAACGCTGCTTACGGAAAAAAGTATAAAGAAAGCATTGAAGGTAAAGAAGGATGCCAAAGGAAAGATTGTCATCGTATAAAAAGATTTCAAAACAACAAGCCCCACGCCGAGAACGACGCGAGCCGCTCCCGGTGGCCGGGTGAGGCTTGTCGTTCGGCGCGGGGCCGAGGGTTCAGGGGACCGGGGTGAAGTTCGTCCAGCGATGCATCTCAGGATCGCCACCGGGGTTCTCGAAGTAGAAGACGAGATCCCCCGCCATCATGCACAGTCGGGCACCGTGCTTGATGGTGGCACCGTTGGGGTAGGTGTCGACGTTGGACGCGAGGATCGCGAGCGGCTTCTGCTTGTCCGGACAGGAGTCGATGAGGCCGTCGGCGAGAGAGATGGGCGAGTCGCGCTGCGGGTTGTTGACCCACATGATGCCCTGGGTGCTGCCCGTCCCGGAGACGAGCTTGACCTCGACCATCACGCCGTTCTCGGTCGCGTTGACCTCGCTGATGCCCTCCGGACTCAAACAGAGCACCTGGTCCACCCACGGCATCGGCGAACGATAGCCGAGGGTGTAGTAGCCGGCACCCGCGTCGGTGCAGAACTGGCTCAGGTTGATGTAGTCGTGGAAGTCCGGCACCTTCGGCTCATCGGCCGAGGTATCCGCACAGCCACTGGCGATGAGGAGTCCCAAGAAAGCGATGCGCAAAGCGCACCTCCGAAGAAGGAGTACGACGTTAGCCTCGTCGCCAGGCTGTGCCGCAGAGACTTTGGCAACGTACAAAAATAGCAGAAAATCCATTCCCTGTCCACCAAGAACCGCAAAAACTGGTCAAAAGGCCAGTTTTATGTTATCGTCTCGTGTCGACAATTTCCTACCACCTGTCGACCGAGGCAACCATGAACATTCGCATGTTCACTATCGGTGCCACCATCCCGACAATCGCCGCGGTCATGATGGCCCTCACCTTCCCATTTTCTGGCGCCATGAGCGGTGCCCTCAGCGTTGGGCTCGACAGCCTGTTCGGACCGGAGTGGGAGATGATCCCGTTGATGTCGCTCGCCCCGCTCCTCATCGCCTACCTGTCGTACTGTCTGGCGGTGAGCATCATCATCTGGTTCTTCTTCCGACTCGCGGACGACAAGACGGTCTACCCGCCAGTCGACGAAGAGGGGCGACCGATGACCGCTTCGTTCAGCAGCCACGGCGGAGGCTTCCGCCTGTTGCGGCGGCATCATCGCCCGTGAACGCAAGCAACCGCTTGGCCGGACGTCGTCGCTATGACGTCCGGAGCCCCTCAGTATTTGCAAAGATTTGTAGATACCGAGGGACTTCAACATCAGGAGACACCATGCCCGTCATCATGACCGTCACCGCACCCGCCAGCTCCGAGGACAAGACCTGGGCCGACCGGGATGCATTTTTCATCCTGCAAGGTCTGGGGGTGAAGCCACGGAACGCCCTCGCACGCTGGTTCCAAGGCCCTCGATTCATCCGCGTCATCGTCAAGACCCAAGACGCGGGGGACATCAAACTCCACATCAAGGTCATCCACGACAAGACCACCATCAGCTCGAGCGACGTCACCGTCGTGAACATCCACGTGCTCGACGAGCTCCTGCAGGCCATGCAGAACATCTCGCACGCCTGGCTGAGCAGAAATATCGCAGTTTGGAGACGCTGAACGACACCTTGTGCACTCACGTGCCAAAGACGCCACCTCGGCGCCCGCGGCCGTGGGTGCGTTTTTGTTTTTACCTTCGTTCTATGCGAAAGGGGTTTGGCATGCCAAACCCCCTCGGCCGTAGCACAGGGATACAGCGGCCCATGGGCGAGGCCTACATCTCAAAATACCTTTGCAAAATTGCCCGATAAATATCACCACGTCCTACTGACCCAACGATAACTCCCTCCTTTACAACGGGCACATGATGAATGCCACTTGCAACCATAAGCGCACCGACTTTTAAAATAGGTGTATCGGGTTCGGCGGTAATGAGACGCGTGGCCATGAGATCAGCCACCACTTTTCCTCCTACATGCTCAAGATCCTGTTCCATTTCTTGAAAATCTAAAAACGCGTGTGGTACTGCGGTCCATTCTTTATATCCGGGAAAGATGCCCCGAAATAAATCCTTTTCCGACACAATACCGACCAGCTTTCCCTGTTCATCAACCACATATGCGGTTGACACTCCCTCCTTCAACAACAATCCCGCAACCTCGCGCCAGCTGACATGTGGCAGTACAACCACACCGGGCGCAGACATGACATCACGGACATGCATAGAATTTCTCGTGAAGAGTCTTTTGGGCGATGACAGGACTTTCACGCAAAAAAAATGCGAAGTGCTGTCTCAATTCGAGTATACTATACACATCTATGGCGTCACTGGGGGAACAACGAGCAATGGCCACGCAATTGCGTGCCGATCAGCATGCTGCCCGCTTTGGTGGATCGGCCTCTTTAGGATTAAACAATAGTGATTTTCTTGGCCTTGCCCCTGAAGACGAAAACCTCACCACTCTCGAATCAGAAGACGATCTCGTAGACCGCTATCTGGACGGAGGAGATGACGGCAATCCCTGGACCCTCCCCCCGTCAGCATTCAATGCCGAAACGCAACGCCTACGTGTTGCACAGGGGATTGGTGCGCCCGATACATTCGATGAAAGCACTGCCAATCTTCTTGATCCTGAAAGCGATGACGAAATGACATTCGGTGAAGAACTTGATGCCGCCGATGAAGCTGATGATGCCGAAGCTGCACAAGATGTAGAGCGACGCGCAAATGCTGCCGCAGAAGCACAAGAAGAAGATGATTTTAAAAAAGAGAAACGCGAATTTATCATGAGGTTTACCGGCAACAGTGGGAATGCGGGTGACTCGATAGGAGCGGCAGGATTTACGGTTTTTCTTGTCACGGGCCTTTGGTATCTAGGAAGACTTGTCTGTACTATCTTCGTCTCTGACTATAGACAAGATATTGTCTGGCAAAATTTTCCTCACTATACATTTAAAAAACCAGCAGACTGTGCATATGGACTTGCGTACTTCTTTGCTCTTCTTCTTTTAGGAAGTGCGGGATTAGCACTCTTTTTCGGTATAATTTCCATTATCTACATCCAAGTAACCAACGTCATTAGCATTATCGAATTTGTTTCTTAAAATACTATGGAACTCTCTGAACGCAGCAAAACCATTCTCAAACTCGTCGCCTTTCTTGGCGTCACGTTCGTTATTGGCTTTGCCCTCTATACCCTTTTCTTTTCTTCTTCGCCCTCGGTAAGCGGTCCGGGCAACACCACATCCGATAACACCAATCAAGGATCATTACCCAATGCCGGTGATTCAAACGGAACCCCCACAACAAGTCAACCGGGAACGGATGATGAACCCGGGCGACTGGAGCCTTCTCCCGTTGCTGATGGCGGCCTAACGTTTACCACCCAAATTACGAACACTGCCGTTTCTAGCCCCACCATCATGACCGATGGAAATATCGCCTATTACGATCCAGCTGATGGACGCTTTTATTCGATTAATGAAAAAGGAACGGTCGAAGCACTCAGCTTAGCGCAATTTCCGGAAGCAGAAAACGTCGTGTTTGATGCCGGAGCTACTGAGGCTGTTATCGAATTCCCTGATGGTAGTAATATCGTGTACAACTTTGAAACAGCCGAACAGGTCACACTTCCCGAACATTGGAGTGAATTCTCTTTCTCGGCAGATGGAACCGATATTGCGTCAAAAAGTTTGGGAAATGATGTCTCGAGTCGAGCACTCGTCATCACCTCGGCCGATGGTTCATCGACTGAAGTAGTGGCCAGCTTAGGAGACAATGCCGATAAAATCGATGTCGATTGGTCGCCAGCAGGAGATATTGTCGGATTCTCGGAAACAGGCGGAGGAGCATCGGCATTTGGGCAGAATAAAATTTATACGATCGGTACCGATGGTGAAGCATCGGGAATTTTCACGGTAAACGGATCAAACTTTTTATCGGAATGGTCTCCGAGTGGAAAGTATCTTTTGTACTCAGTTGCTGATGCGAGTGATGACTATCGTGCCAGCTTGTGGTATGTCGATGCGCGCGGCGATCGCAAGGGTGATACGCGGGTTCGGCTTTCGGTAAAAACAACGGCAAATAAATGCGCGTTTGCTTCTGAAACCGTGGTGTACTGTGCCGTTCCCAATACCATGCCCACCGGTGGTGGTACCAGTGCATCGCTCATCACCTCCCCCGACACGCTGTATAAAATTACCGTTCCTTCGGGGAAAGCATCGGTTGCTGCTATTCCTGCTGCTGATACGCAAATGTTCAACCTTTCCCTTTCTGCCGACGGAGATATCCTCTATTTTACCGATGAAAGCGGCAAACTGAACGTCATTCGCTTACAATAAACTCTATGCGCGACTATTTTTGGCACATCATGATTTCTCTCGGCATTCTTGCCGTCATTGTGGTCGTTTTTCTCATTAGCTCGCTGCGCTTTTCTGACTCCATCACCTACACCGATGAAGAAACACTCACTACCCCCAGCGTCACCGTTGCCGACCCACAACGAGGCAATACTGAGGCAAAAGTACGCATCGTAGTGTTTAGTGATTACGCCTGTCCGAGTTGCGCTACACTCGACACCACACTGCAAGCACTTTCAGAAAAATATCCCGATGATCTTTTGGTTGTTTGGAAAGATATGCCGAATGATACACGTTATCCGCAAGCCATCCCGGCAGCCATCGCTGCACGCTGCGCGGGCGAACAAAAACAATTCTGGGCCTATCACGATCTCCTCTTACAAAATCAAGCTCAACTAGGAGACGAGCTGTACAGCGGCATTGCCACTTCTCTTAAACTCAACGAACAAACCTTTAATCGTTGCCGCGAAACCGAAAGCACTAAACCCCTCGTTGAACGCACCTTCAATGAAGGTATCGCGCTCGGTATCACCGCCACGCCGACTGTATGGATCAATGACGAACGATACACAGGATTAACGAGCACATCTGAACTTGAACGTGCTTTCAAAACTGCTCTAAATAAAAAATAATTCTGTGTCTTTTTCTCGTACTCTCTTCTCTTCCCTTTTGCTGTGCATACTGACAGCTCTTTTTCCTTTTTCTCAAGCTCAAGCTGCCATAAGTTGCTCGACCAATGTATCGTGCATCTGTTCGGGAAGCATGGACGATGGCACGGTTCCGGGAAGAGAGTTGAGTTATGATTACGCAAAAAGCAAGGAGTCTTGTTACGAACGGTGCGCAGCCTTTGGCAGCATATCGTACGAACTGCAGTGCAATGGAACTACGCTTGAACAGGGCAATATTCAGCAACTGGACTCAGTAAATACTTCCCGTGTTGATGAAAAAAAAATTCCTAATCTCAATGTCGAAATTCCGGGATTAACAGAAGAAGAATTGGAAGCCTCCGTCACTACCGATGAGCAAGGCAATATTGAAACTAATCTTATTGGCGTCTATGTAAATGCCGTTTTCATGTACGGCATCGTGGTGGCTACCATCGTCGCCGTCGTAATATTGATGATTGCAGGTTTCCAATACATGACCGCGGGAGGGAATAAGAAAGGTGTCACCCAAGCCAAAGAGCGGATTCGTAATACGGTCATTGGCCTCATTCTCCTTTTAAGTTGTTACAGCATTGCCTTTTTAATCGATCCACGCACCACGCGTTTTAGTCCGCTATCGTTACAAAATATTGATGCCATTGAATACTTCCCCCCGGAAGGAGAGGATCTTGATCTCACACCCAATGACAGCTTAACCGGTGCAACTGAAGCCATGTCCGGCAATTACTTAAACGCCCCCAGCGCATATATGCGCTACCCTGCCGGAGCACGACTTGATGGAGAAACCTTGGAGGCGCTTCGAGAAGCTGCGAAGGATTTTTATACAACCTATAAAAAACGGATTGTCATTACCTCGGCCACGCGTGATTTAGAAAAACAAGCAAGACTTTTTTATAATAATTGCCTCAAAACTGGCGGTGTTTGCTCGATACCAACTTGTAATCCGGCCAGTAGCAGCGTCATTTTGAAACAAGATGGTTTATACAAACTCACCGGTACCCTTCGGGGCGTCACCAATGGCACTACCATCATTACGGAGATGGTGGCCAATGCCAAATACGGCAACTGTCCCCACACCTCAGCCGTTGCCATTGATGCCTGGTGTGACGACGGTGGATCAAACTATCAACACAATCCTACTTGTCAGGCAAATCTCATTACCACCATGATTAAACATGGATTTTGTCGTCTCAAATCCGAAGTTTGGCATTTTGAATTGAATACCAAAAAAGTTTCCACCAATTGCTCAGCCAGTAATAGCTCGATCATTTATAGCACCGCCAATTCTGGCAATGTCGCCCCTCCTGCAAATTGCCAAAAATGGGATTTTAAAAAACATACGTGTATTGTAAAGGTGGTGGAGTGATGATATAGAAAGTGATCGGTTAAAGCGGTAAAAACGTTTAACCGGTTAACCAATTTGATCGCCTTAACCACTTTAACCGTTTATGTTTACCTGCTCCCACTGCGACACCCAATACCCCAAATGGACCGGGCGATGCACCGAATGCGGCAAATGGGGCACGATTATCGATGAAGATGAAACTGCGTCCAGCGCAATGACCACCGCACCCACAACCACCAAAAAAGGACAAAAGAAAACCAAGGCCGCACCCGTCATTTCTCTAGCACATGCCCAACATCTCACAGCGGTGCGCGAAGAGACCGGGATTGTCGAATTTGATCGTGTTCTCGGGGGTGGATTAGTTGCAGGATCAGTAACACTTCTTGCAGGCGAACCGGGCATCGGAAAATCGACACTCGTTGCGCAACTTGCAGGAGCACTGAGCACTCATAAGAAAACGGTATATTACGCCTCGGGCGAAGAATCGGAAGGGCAAGTGCAACTGCGCTGCAAACGCCTTGCGATTCCCACCAAACAGATCGTCTTCTCCAATACTGTTGACGTTGCCAGCATCATTGCCGCAGCACAAACACAATCATTGTCGCTTCTCATCATCGATTCGATTCAAACCATGTATGTAGAAGAAGTTGATGCGGTCCCCGGCTCTCCGAATGCAGTAAAGGCGGCGACTGCACAACTGGTTGGTTACGCCAAGGCAAAAAATGTGCCGGTGTTAATTATTGGGCAAGTTACGAAAGAGGGGTCAGTTGCTGGTCCCAAAACACTCGAACATCTGGTTGATACAGTACTTACTCTTGAAGGTGATCCGGATGCACCCTATCGCATGTTGCGCGTTGCCAAGCATCGTTTTGGCAGCACTGAAGAGATTGGCGTTTTTGAGATGACCGAACAAGGTTTGGCAACCGTTGAAAATCCTTCGGCACGTTTTTTGGCAGAGCGAGTGCCCGGTGCGGGATCGGTTGTTTGTGCCATCATGGATGGCAACCGACCGTTTCTGGTTGAAGTACAGGCACTTGTGGAAAAAAGCTTTTTTGCTAATCCGGTACGCCGCACATCAGGCTATGACAATGGGCGTTTACAAATGCTCCTTGCCATTATCAATAAACGTGCTGGCGTGCGATTGTACGATCAAGATGTCTACGTCAATATTGTTGGTGGCGTAAAGGTCAATGAAAATGCTGCTGATTTAGCCGTTGCGGCAGCGATTATCTCTGCTGCGCAAAATAGAACCTTTGCCAAAGAGACGATCTTTTTTGGTGAAGTTGGACTTGGTGGAGAAATTCGCACCGTCCCCTTTCATGATCGTCGAGCAAAAGAAGCTGAGCGATACGGTTTTACTACGATCATGTCACCAAAAACGATGAAACAGGTAAAAGAACTTGTTTAAGGGATTTTTCCATGCTATTTTCCTTACAGAAATATGCCTCCTCTCTCTCCCTTACAGTACCGTTGGTCCTTGGTAAAGAAAGCGCTTTTCGGAGATCATGAAATTATCTACGAAGTTTTGGTGCATCATAAAAATAATCTGCCTGCAAAAAATGTAGAAGTTTCTTGGCAAAGAGATGGTGAATATATTGTCGGAACAATCATGACAGGCGGCGAAACCTACATGACCCAAGCGCGTTCAGCTCAGGAATTTGTAGAAATGGTTAATGACGCACTCTATGCGGCATATGAGGTTCCTCAAGAATACGCTCAGCAACTCGGAGGATATTATCGTCTCATGCCATCAGCGGATGAATTTAACAGATTGAATAATGTAGCGATCAAAAAGTCGTCGCTCAATTTTGATAGAACAGCTATAGCTGCATAAATTCCTATGGGGGAATATGCCGATGTCAAACGCAAAAGAATACTTAAGCTCCTGAAATGGTTGGATGCGCAATCAGGTTTCTCAATAGATCATGGCGGCAATCATCAGTGGAATGTAAAACATGTTTCGTGGCTAAGACCATTCCCCATTCCCTTCAAACATAATATTGTGAACAAACACATCATAAAAGCACTGATGGAAAAGGTGATAGAAACAACTGTCTGTACGAAAGAGGAATTTGATCAACGATTAAAATAGGGAAAGATGATTCAACGAGTCGTCTTTTTTTAAATTCTTGACCATAGATTTTGAACTGCTACCCTGGTACCGCCTTTTGGTAGGAGGATATACTTCATGAGAATCAGTCGAGAACTTTCACGACAAGATGCGGAAAGAGCCGCACAGTCGCTTCGGGAACTTTTGCCAAACGGGGAAATTCCCCGCGTGGCCGTCGTTCTCGGCAGCGGCTGGGGCGATGCTCTTCCTTTGCAGGTTGCTCATGAGCGGCCCCTGCACGGAGGAGTGTCAGGCTTCGAGGACCTCGAACCTCATCCAACCCACGCGCGCAGAGTGCGTGTCGGAACCGTCAACGGAATATTGGTGATTGCGCTCCAAGGGCGCATTCATCTCAACGATGCGCTTCCGGGAACGACGGAGGAAGGTCGAATCTACGCCATGACGCGTCTGCAGGTGGAGATGCTGTACGCCCTGGGCGTACGCACCTTCATCCTGACCTGTGCCGCGGGTAGGTTGAGACCGAAGGGAAAGCCGCTGATCCCGGTAGGCAGCCTGGTGGTCATGGACGGTTTCGTGACCGGTTTTGCTCCGGCTATGCCGGGATTCAGTGGTGAGTTCCGAACCGCTGAAGATCTCCTCATCCACGAAAAGGAGGTGCTCAACGCCATCAAGAAAGGCGCACGGAATAATCCAAAAGTTCGAGTCGGCGGCTACCTCATGGTTCGCGGCCCGTTCTTTGAGGGGCGGAGGTACGACAAGCGGGTATATGCCAATACCGGCGCAAGCGTCATTGGCATGAGCGTGCTGCCCGAGGCAGCAGCACTCGCCGCTGCTTCGATGGGACGCGAGTCGTGCCGCATCGTAGGACTCGCCTTCGTCAGCAACGACGAGAAAGAGGTACACAGCGACGAAGAGATCCGTCGTCGTGCAGGCGAGTCGAGCGTCAAGCTCGGCGGGGCGCTCGAGCGCCTTATCGCGTACCTCGACACGAATCCGCAGTGACCGTAGGCCCATGCTGCACTCACGTGCGGCATGGGCCTTCATGTTTATTCCAGATGCACCGCCTCGACGTATTCTTGTAATTTATTTTTCAATGGTGGGAAAGCGGTGAGTTCGGGACTTTGGTCAAGCAGTTCTTTGGCAAAATCTTTGGCGTACGACATTAAATCAATATCTTCACGCGTGCCAAGCGCAAATTGCTGGAAGCCTGATTGCTCGGTACCAAAAATATTCCCGCCACCGCGCAATTGCAAATCTTTTTCCGCCAAATCAAAACCATCTTGATTGTCTTCAATCGCAAGCAAACGCTCACGAGCAACTTCTCCAAGCACGCCTGAAGGATGCAAAAAACAATAACTCTGATCATCACCACGCCCGACACGACCACGCAACTGATGCAGCTGCGCTAAACCAAATCGCTCCGCACCTTCAACATACATCACGGTTGCATTTGGCACGTCCACTCCCACTTCAACAACGGTTGTAGAAATAAGCATATCGGCTTCACCTTGAGCGAAAGCACGCATGACATCGTCTTTTTCTTTGGTTTTCATGCGACCATGGAGCATGGCAATGCGATACTTTTTAAAAGGACCAGTCACAAATTCTTTCATAACTTCATGTACTGAATTTGCTCCCAAGGCATCCGATTCTTCAATGAGCGGACAAACGACAAACACCTGACGACCCGCATCCATTTCGGTACGCATGCGCGAAAATGCTTCTTCTTCCCGACCAAGATCGGTAATTTTCGTTAAAATCGGCTTTCGGCCAGCAGGATATTCATCCAAAATCGAACGATCCAAGTCTCCATAGAGCACAAGCGCGAGCGAGCGAGGAATCGGTGTTGCCGTCATCGATAACAAATGCGGCACCACCTCTCCACCCCCATGCTTATCTTTTAATGCCTGGCGCTGACGCACACCAAAACGATGCTGCTCATCAACGACCACTAATCCCAGTCGATCAAAAAAGACATCTTGGGTTAACAAGGCGTGCGTACCAATGACAATATGCACGGCGCCATTTTTCAGTGCGGCGAGCAGTTGTGCTTTGGTGACCTCCTTATCACCAATGCGACGCTTTGTGCGTGTATAGAGTGCGATGGAAAGTTTTTTGCCAAACAATTTTTGCAATGTTTGGGCGTGTTGTTCGGCAAGAATTTCCGTTGGGGCCAATAACGCAGTCTGCAATCCTTCCTGTGCGGCATTCAAGGCAACAAGTGCCGCTACAATCGTTTTTCCACTTCCCACATCACCCTCCAGTAACCGATTCATGGGCTCAGGTCGATCCATGTCTTTAATAATTGCCCAGATGGCTTTTCGCTGCGCTCCAGTTAACTGAAAGGGTAAATCAGCAACCGCTTTCTTTACGACATTTTCAACAAAAGGAACGCGAGGCGCGCGATGCTGACGTAAATCACGCCGACTTTTCGCATGCAATAATTGATATAAGAAAAATTCATCAAACTTCATGCGTCGTAACGCACGATTTTTGTCTTCCGAAGTAGGAGGAAAATGGAGTAAAGGCAACGCCTCATGCAAAGTAAGTAAATCAGCTTCTCTCATGATGCGCTCAGGAATCCATTCTTCGACTTCTTTTAGCGCAGAAAGAGCTACCTCGACAACCTTGCGACGCATTTTCTGCGTCAAACCACCGGTCAATTTATAAATCGGCATGATACGACCCGTTTCCTTTGCACCCTTTGCGGTACCTAATACTTCGTAGACGGGATTTACCAATGAAAGCCCATACCGATCATCAACTTTTCCCGCCAACGAAACAATCTGTCCCGGTTTCATGATTTTAGTAAGAAACCCCTGATGGAACCATATACCTTTGATTGAAGCGCTACCGTCGCTTACTAATACTTCCGTAATCATCATGCGTCCATTTTTTGCACCTTTACGATTTTGAATCGCCATGACACTTCCTTGTACCGTTACTTTTTGTCCTGGCTTTACATCGGCAATTGCAAGTGTATGGGAAAGATCATCGTAACGAAAGGGGAAATCAAAAAGCGCATCTTTTACTGTTTGTATACCAAGACGCGTAAAATCTTTAGCCTTTGCGGCACCAATGCCCACGATTAATGAAATATTGCTCGTTAACCGAAATGCCATAATCGCACATCACAAGAAAAAGATCTTGGCGATTATATCGCGTTTGTGAAAAAAGGCAAGCTCTCCCTACTTCCTCGCTACGTATACCGTCAGTGGCGGAATGTTCCACCAGATCATAAAATGTTTTACTCTTGAAAAAGATAAGGGGAGATATTTGGCAATAGTATGCGTAAATTGAAAAATCAAAAAAATGCCCTCTGGCTTCAGGACGTGGGCCGTGGCCCGTACAATGGTATTGGCAAGTTCGGGTGTAAAAAAAGAAAACGGAATGCTCGAAATCACCGCATCTACCCCCTCCACTTCATGTTCTTTCACGATATGTGCAACATTCTGCGCCAAACCACGCACAATAACCACTCGTTCATCATGACTAAATTTTTCTTTCAGCTGCAACAAGAATGTTTCATTTTGTTCAATAAGAATAAGACGTGAGGTTGGACTCATACGTCGGGCAACCTCACCTGATACCGGACCAAGACCGGGGCCATATTCAACAACCACGACTGGCTTAGAAAAATCGAGTTGATCAACAATCTTTTTTGCTGCCGATGGCACCGTTTGCACAATCGATGCAACATTTTTGAGATCCCGAAAAAACGTGGAGAGAAACTTTAATGCTTCCATAGCGCCCAGCAGTTTACTTGCTTGGTGGTATTTCTTCAACATCGGGCCTGGTCGGCATAGCAAAAATAGGAGGCGGAGGTAAAGATACGTACTCATTATCGTCGTTATCATCCTGATTACTATCCCCTTTCCCAGAAGAACTATGGTCTTGAGCATCACTTAACGCATGCTTCATCGCACCTCGTACCTCATCTTCATCAGGCACCTCCTCTAAATCAGGTCCGGAAACGGGAGTAATAGCGGCATCATCACTGATATTCTCCTCGTTCAAACCTTGCAACGTTTGATCAAACTCTTCGGCTAAAGCATCAAAAAAAGCTCGGAGGAGCTCCGTATCACCCGACTGTTCACGTACATATCGCCCAATGCCATTAAAGTCTAACTGTTGAAAAACCATCAGTGCGTCAGGATCAGTATCATCTCCTTCATGAATACGAAATGCTGACTGCTGACAAATTTCCAGAATATCTTTCATTACTTGCCTTCTTTCAGAAAATGGGAGTGCTTCAAGAATTTCTCTTGCTTTTGTAGTGAGGTGGTAATGAAATTGCGACAAAAGAACGCCATCAAGTGCCTGCATCGCTTGCTCAAGATCGGCAGTATACACGTCTCGTTCCGAAAGGATGCCCAGCAACATGCGCTCAGCGGCCTTCATGGTTTGCTCATCCCATCCATTTTTTAAAAGGGTGAGGAGCAAATGGTCTAGTCGAGCTTCGATACGCATATACGCTTCACGCTCGCTTCCTGACGCTTTTGCGGCAAGTTCACGAGTCTTGGCACATTCGACGGTAACTTTTGCAGAAAAGGTATCAAATTCCCTTGATTCTTTCTGGCGCATCGACTCTGATCTGCCTGTTTCTTGAAATGGAGGCATAAAAATGATTTTTTATAGCATAACAGAGAGCTGTTCAAAGAAAAATGATGCCCCTTGAAAACTCAGAGATTCACAAAATTCTTCTTTTCTGGCAGACTATGTTCGCATCCTGGTGGGGTGCTCGAGTGGTTTAAGAGGACAGTCTTGAAAACTGTTGTGCTGAAAGGTACCGCGAGTTCGAATCTCGCCCCCACCGCCAAGAAAAAGTCTCGGTTTGTGCCGAGGCTTTTTCTTATTCGCAAGCTTTGCTACAGTCCGCTGCGGAGGTGAACATGGACGATATTCTCGTCGTTGGTGTCCTGCAAGATCTTCCGGGCGCGGTGAAGATCCTGGAAGAGGGTCTCAATCGCGACGGCCCAGCGGCAAAGCGTGGTCCGCTGCGGCAGTCCGCCATCAACTCGGCGTTTCGTGGCAACGGTCGCGTAATTGCTGTGTTCCACAATGAGGTGATCGTCGCCTGGGCACAGCTCGCAAACATCGACTTGCTCTATGGCCCGTCGTTCGTCGAGCTGTGTCGATATTGGGGCGACGATCACTACATCGCTTCGAACATGTTCAAAGTGCTCCTGACCGAAGCCTGTCATGTAGCGCTCGATGAATGGGACGCGATCCAACTCAACTGCACGGTGTGGCAGGAAACAATCCTTCCAAGCTTCATGCACATGGGGTCGCGTATCCTCAGAGATGAAGAAGGAAAGGTGTGGTACATATGGACGGCGACTGTCGGATCGTCGCCCGTCGATGAGCAACTCGTCTTCGACGATGAACCCAAGCTCCCCCACATCCTCGATCGCGCTCGGTGCTTCCGCTTCGTTCGCTCCTAAAACCCTCTTCGCAGACCCTTCACGGGGTCTGCTTTCGTGTCTATTTCGTATTTCACTTCGAATTGAACAAACGATCTATTTTCGACCTTTCAAATGTCATTCTCGTTCATTTCTTTTATAATCTTCGATATATACATTCCTTAATACAGATGCAAGTTCGTCGGAATCTGTATCAACGAATGCTTTTGCTAATAATTTCATTCTTCGCTCGTGTCCTTCATCTTTCAGCGCTCGAATTCTTGTATCGAGAACCATCCGACCCTCATCAAGCTGATAAGCAGCACTTTCGCTACGCTGCATATCAGCTAGAAGAACGCGAAGTCGACTTTTCAGATCTGCCAGGGTTCGTTTCTCTTCTTCTGAATAAACCCCGTCTAGCTCTGGTAAAACCCTGCGAATATCGTCAATGGTCAGCATAAGATAGGTTAATTTTTCTTTCCATAGAAAGAATAGAATATCTTGCATCTTCTAACAACCACCTCCTATCCATTCACCTCAAATTGCCATCCTCTCCCGATAACGTCTTCGGTGGAATTGATCTCTAGCGAGTGTCATAAAACCAATATGAACGGCTCGTGCAGTCGTTTTTATGTTACAGTACTTTTGAAAATCTGATCATAACATGCATCAATCTTGAACCCCTCTATGTCACCACGCGTACTATCTGCCGCAGTCAAAAACATGTTCGTACTTCTGGAAGAATTGAACGATCTTGACCGCACGCTAGGTGATCGCGAAATCTTTCTTGAAGACTTACAAGATCCAACCTTGGAACAAGAAAATCTTGAAAAGGCACGTCAAGAAAAGCTCCGAACAATTCAGGAGCTAAGCGAACTTGTGAAGGGTGAGAGACTCGAAGTACTGAATCGTATGAAAGACGTGCAGCAAGCGCTTCTTGCGCATTGGGATGCTCTCTCTCCCGAAGAACGCGGCGAATTTCATCATGAACTTACCCGACAACACGAGGTGGGTAAGTTCGCTTTTCTTGGAGAGAATCCTCTTTCCAGTTTTGCGAGTAAAATTGAGTTATGGCGCTTTCGTCAACGACGTGAAGCTGAGGAGGAATTAAAACGAGAACCTCCTCTGCGTGGCGCAAGGGAATATGTAAACTAAAAATATCTATCGCAATTATGCCTTCCCTCGCTACGGCTCCCAATCCTTGGCCTTTGCTCATTTGTATCGTCGGTCTTCTGTTCATTGCCGGTATCGCCTTTACGGCCGTATGTCTTTTGCAATTTATCAAGAGAAATCCTCATCTGAAAAAAATCGTCACCGTCATAACCCTCATCATTGCAATTGGTTTTGTGATCATGTTCGGATTGTCACGTATCACAAAGACGAGTCAGGTTGTGGTTGTTGATGCAACCTGCAATATTCCCGGAGCAGATACGTTTACCAGGATTTTTCCAGGAAAGGTATGGATGAAAGATGTAACGAGTGGTGATATTTTTCCCTTGCGCTTCCCTACTGCAGGACCGGAAGGGAGTCGCATGAAAATTTTTGATCACGATGGAAAGCAAGTTAATACGTGGCACAGCTATACGTTTTGCGATCCCGATGCGCCATTTCCCGAGCAAGTCAAAGATATTTTTGATGCATCGCAACCGATCACCGTTACCTATAATCGTCTCGGCATTATCCGCTCTTGGCAACTAATCGAAGTAGTATCTCCCGATGCACTCGATGGAGAGATGAGCAATGGTCTTCCGGATTGGGTTGAAGGAAGTATGTCATTCAATGAATACACCGATCTCACCATCGATCTGAATGGCGATGATCGCAAGGAAAAGGTGACGCTTACTCTACACCCTGCAACGTCCGATGATGAAGAATCGACCACTCTGACGATTGATAATCAAACGGTAAAAATTCCTGGAAGAAATCCCCAAGGCTATTTTGGTGTTGTCGATTTTGATACCAACGATCTCACGAAAGAAATCGCGGTGAGTGATCCTGGTCCAAGCGGCGACTATACGACGACATTTTATCGCTACGATGGTCAACGAATCATCGCGCTCGGAACAATTTCTGGACTCTACGAAGCGATGCGTTTTGATGGAGAAGGCAAACTCACCACAAGCACCCGAGCACACATCTTGGATACTTGGTTCTATGACGACGAATACGTACTCTCAAACAATGTTCTCGTGCGGCAAGAAAAAGAATTTTATGCACGCGTCAATCATCAGAATCCAGTAACGGTTTTATCATCCATAACCTTGCGTCTTTCGCCACTTGAAGATCAGACTATTTTCACCGTTGAGCCGGGAGAAGTCGTGATCATCACGGGATGCGATGACATCGAGTGGTGCGCACTCATAAACGATAAAGGCATGCAGGGATGGTTTTCACTCAAACAATATGGACTCGTAGGAGAAGATGCGGTTTCAGCAGATACGCTTTTTAATGGCTTGTCGTGGGCGGATTAACTATGGAGCTTCCCTCTCAGATAAAAAATCTCTATTGCCATTGGGATCATCATACCGGAGGTGTGCATGAGACTCGAGAGAAGAGCTCTATACTCATTCCCGACGAGCTCAAATGGTTCATTCATGAACGACTCGACATCTGGAAAAAGAAAACAGATAGCGAAGCGCCGCCGTATACAACCGATCCAATTTTATCCAAGTATCGTTTTTGTAATATCTTTCGCGAGTTTGATCGACAGACCATTGAGTTTCATACGCTTCTCAATCCTATTCGAGATAACTTTCCGCTCTGGCTTTTGAACATGTTTTATTGTCGGATGGTGGCACGAACTTCAACCATTAAACAGGTGGGGTTGTTGTCATTTGATGAAAAGATAAACGCGATTCGGTTGCAAAAACTGCTCAACTCACCACGACCACGGTTCGGGACCCCGTACGTTTTCCCTATCAGTGTCATTCAAAAGAGTTCAACACCAACACGCGAGCTTTTTATTACTTCGTACTTGCCAAAAATCATATCTGCAATTGCTAACGAGATTCAAACCTGGAAAAAGATGTCGGTATACGATGGCGTTGCTCGCATCTTGCCCTTATTCGGATTCAATCTGCATTTCTTGTGGACCGAAGTGCTTATCGACGTCGCTTACCAATATCCGGAACACATTGATCTCTTTGCGCGTTTCCCGGTCGGACCTGGAGCACTGCCAACATTCCGTAGACTTGCTCCGCATCAAGATCCGAGTCTGCTTGCATCCGAACTCGCTTGCATACCCCTCGACACCAACATTACTATCAATGGCAAACCCTTACGATTATCCGCAGAAAATTGGGAAGGTATCGGCTGCGAGTTTCGGAAATATACGAATCTCAAGCAAGGGAAAGGAAGAAAGAGGGTTTATCAAAAAGAATAATGTATGTCTATAAAAACAAGAAAGATCGGCTTAATCATCTTTGACTGTGATGGGGTGTTGGTAGATAGCGAAAGAATTACCAACGAAGTGTTTTGTGAAATGCTCAACGAATTAGGCGCATCAGTGGATATACACTATATGTTCGATCATTTTGTTGGGAATTCCATGTCGCAATGTTTGGAAAAGATTGAAGCCCTATTAGGCCGCCCTCCTTCCGATAACTTCGTTAATGAATATAAAGAAAGAACGCAAATCGCTCTTTCGGAAAAATTACAGCCCGTGCCTGGAATCAAATCTGTATTAGAAAGATTATCTATTCCCTTTTGTATTGCTTCAAGTGGAGATCATGAAAAAATTAAATATACACTCAGTCATACGGGACTTTATGAAAAATTTATCGGTCATATTTTTAGCGTAACTGATATTGAGAGAAGCAAACCTTATCCGGATGTTTATCTTTTCGCCGCAAAACAAATGGGCTATGCACCGGAAGAATGCCTGGTCGTTGAAGATACTCCGCTTGGCGTACAGGCGGGTGTTGCAGCAGGAATGACGGTTTTTGGTTTTTCGAAAGATATGGCTGAGAATAAATTGCTGGAGGCGGGAGCGCATCATACATTTCATACGATGAACGATTTCATAAGCGAGATGTGTGACTTTTTTGAAGAAAAAGTCTCCTAATGCTACAGTGATGTGTGCATATACTTTTCCTCATACTTTTCATGATTTAAACCAACATTTATGCGAATCTCTTCCCTTTTCGCGCTTGGCGCCTTGTTACTCTCGTTCGCACCAATGCATACAGTCCACGCAGCGGGTTCGGTCGGTGCTGGTGATCTTATTCGTGGTGAAACTTTTTCAGCCGTGTACTACATGGGTGAAGATGGATTCCGTTACGTATTTCCAAATGAGAAAACCTACAAAACCTGGTACGCTGATGAAGACGGAAATGCGGACTTTTCGAGCGTTACAACCATCTCAGATGCCGAGCTTGCCAAAATCCAAATCGGCGGCAACGTCACCTATCGTCCTCAATCAAGAATGGTAAAAATTAACACCGATCCAAAAGTCTACACCGTTGCCGAAGGTGGAGTTTTACGCTGGATAAGTACAGAGATGATCGCTGAAGAGGTGTATGGCTCATCGTGGAATATGAAAATTGATGATGTTCCAGACGGCTTTTTCGCGAATTACTCAATTGGAGAACCGATTGAAGAAGCGGAAGATATTGGAGAAAAGATTTGTTTCGACAATACTGAGCCATGCGAATATACGATTAGCGATGACAAGGGATTAACTGCATACCTCAGCATCTGGATAGATACAGAAGGATATGCGCTGGGTGGTACAAGTTATGACGGTGATACCACGTTTACCATTGATGCCGGTGAAACTGTTCGATTCTGGAACGTTGATGACGACATGAACCACACGGCTACCGCAGATGATAGCTCATGGGGAACCGGGACACTGGAGTTCGATGAAAAATTCGTCAAACGCTTCAACGAACCGGGTACTTACGAATTCTATTGCAGCTATCACCCCGAAATGACCGGAACGATCATTGTGGAGTAAAAAATGCAAAAGCGATCCTTCGATGGATCGCTTTTGCGTTCATTGACAATTAACTCCTTTTTTCATTACCATACCTGAGCAATTTTGGAGAGGTGGCCGAGTGGTCGAAGGCACCACATTGCTAACGTGGCAAGGGGTAAAACCCTTCGGAGGTTCGAATCCTCTCCTCTCCGCCATCCCCGGTCGCCCTTCCTCACGTCAGGGCTATGGGGGATGTCTTTCTATGAACCACCAAGAAGCAGAACAACTTATTCGCATATATGGCGAAGCGTGGATGGAACGTGATGTAGAAAAAATTCTCCACGTTTTTACTTCAGACGCCACGTATTTTGATCCGCGCGAAGGTACGCAGGTTGGCCATGAGGGCATTCGCAACTACTGGAATTTTAAAGTTCTAAATAATCAGAAAGATATACATTTCACCCTTCTTCATATTTGGATTGATGGCGATACCGTTATCGCGGAATGGAATGCCACTTTTATCGACATTTCCCGCTCGCTGCATATCGACATGACTGAAGTTGCCATTTTTGGCGTGCGTGATAATAAATTCTCTTCCCTTCGCGAATACTATACAAATATAAAAACACCTCTTTAAACAGAAGTCGAGCTAAGAAAAAATAAGACCAAAAAACGGCCCTGAAAGAGGACCGTTTTTTTGACTGTGTGGTAAGGTTATCGTTTTGGTTCCGCGTAGATAATCATATATGTTCCGTCTTCCGTAACCGTAATTCCTGGATCGCCTCCGCCTTGAATATTCGTGGCAACGGGATCGGTCCATACTTTACCATCCGTCGTACTGCTGTAGCCGATATAGCCATTATAGCTTCCATAAAAACGAATGGTACCGTCATCATTGACCATATTTCCTACCCAATACATTTCTGATGATCGGTTACTTGTCACCTCGGTAAAGTTTTTTCCGTCGGTGGAGATCGCGTCGAACGCCTTGCCGTTTTCTTTGGCACGAGCCGCAAGCATATACCAAGTATCACCTACCCGTACTTCTGATCCATCAACCACACTTGATTGTGTAGAGATGAAACGTTTTCCTTCTTCATAAACATAATTGATACCATCATCAGAAATGGCGGAGCCGTAGTAAAACGTTTTCCCCATACCCAACTCGTGTGTCGTAAAGAAGAGACGATATTTTCCATCGGCCGTGGTGGTGATTGTGGGATCGTAGGGAGATTGAATGCTGGGAAAATCTTTAATGTGGATAGGTTCGATTGCCGATGCGACTCCGTCTTTGATAATCCGCGCCGCAACCTGTCCATAACATTCACCGCTGTCTTCACCAAACCACTGAAAAACAGCAACTGTCGTTCCATCTGCTGCAGTTGTGACGCTCGGAACACCTCCACCTTCAACAAAAACCTCAGGAGAACCGAATGTTTTTCCATCGGCACTCGTTGCTTTATAGAGCGTTATTTCTGACCATGTAAGATCTTCACCTTGTGGTTTAAATGTTTGGAGATTTTGGTTACATGTTGGCCATTCGTCAGAAGTATCTTTTGTATCCTTTTCATCATCTGGAGTTTTTGCCACTTTTTGTGCATCATCGGTTGTCGCATTGATACTTGCAACCTCTGATTCTTGGTCGCTAAAGTATTTATATCCTTGCACGGACGCTACGCTTGCTGTTCCTGCAAAAGCAAGAATAAGCAGAGGGGTAAGATACTTTGTATTCATAGAATACATCCAGTATAACATTATTTTCATCATCCATACCATCGGGATTGAAACATGTTATACTTTCTTCAGCTATGGAGGCAGTTGATCAACAAGGAATTCCTCAGGATCCCGATGCCATTGATGCGGGTGATATTTTGTTATGGTGGAAAAGCTGGGAATATCCGCCCGTTGAACGGCCGACCAAGTGGTATGCCGTTGCTGCGGGTATTGGCTTGGGGTGTTTACTTTATGCCATGATGACGGCGAATTTTGTATTTGCACTCATTGTTATTATGTTTGCCGCCATTGTCATGGTTCGCGACATGCGTAAACCTCAAAAAACCACAACCTATATTACAAGTGAGGGAGTCGTCTTTAATGAGCAACTCTATCGATTTAAAGATATTCAGGATTTTTCCATTGTCTACGAACCACCGGAAGTAAAAAATCTCTATCTTTCTTTTAACCGCGCCTTTCGTCCTGTGCTTTCCATTCCCTTAGAAGAAGCCAATCCTAACATCGTTCGCGCTTCCCTTTTACCGTTTATCTACGAGAATCTTGCACGCGAAAGCGAAAGCTTGACGGATACCCTCCGCCGCGTGTATAAATTGTAGCGTTGTTTGGCCATTTTCTTCGTTTTTAGAGAAAGAAAATGGCGAGCGAAACGTTGTCATTTGGAGATAGTTTTTGTCCGAAGAGCGAGGACCGGCGAGGCGTACTACCCATGTACGGTGAGCCGGCCGCAGCGATGAGGGCAAAAAATAGCCCAAATGCCGACGTTTCGATAATGCGCTCGTAGCTCAGTTGGATAGAGCATCAGCTTGCGGAGCTGAGGGTCGCACGTTCGAGTCGTGCCGAGCGCACCAGCTCTCTTGATTGTACATAGGTAGAATCCAGGGAAAGAAAAAAGACTCCTGTTCGGGGGTCTTTTTGTTTGTCGCCACTTTCAGAGATCAAATCATCTCGGTCATTTTAATCTTTTCGACGAGTGCTTCAGCTTCGAGGCGTACCTTAAAAGCATCCCTTATCCCAGCATCATAAGTGGTGTGATGCGGGCGAACGACTTTTTCGAAAGAGACGCCTTGTTTCTCCAAGGTGCCAGCAAGTTCCTCTACCGACGTCTGGGTGGGATAGATTTCAATATGGTCAAATCCGGAAATCTGACTCCCATCAGGTTTTTGATCGGCAAGTTCAAGATGCGTGATGTCTCCGAGTACAGTTGCTAAGACATGAGGAAAACGAATAATCGCAATTCGACGTGCCGAGATAATGGATTGATAGACAAAAACGCTCTCTTTCTCAAATAGCGCACGAATGTGCTCGAATTCTGCCGCATCGCCACATTTATAACACAGATGATCGGCGTGGGCAGCGGGATGATGCGTCGTGGCCCAGGCATTGAATGCTGCGAGAAAGGGTTCAGCGTCGCGGAAAAATGTTTGCAAATTGGGATACATATTGATGCGATATTTTATGTATGTTCGTTTCGGGCGAGAATGGGGTTTGGCAACGCCAAACCTCTACTAGAACGCGTCACCGGTTTCGATGCTATCCCAGGTTTTTCCATCAACGGGTGCGGTCTTTTTGCCGCTAAATAACGGGTGTAGGGCAGCAGTTCCATGCCGACTGACCGCGATGAGATGCTTTTTACTACCATAAACCGCGGCAAAAGAGCCTGATTGCGGGAGATCTTTTTCCGCTAACCAAATGACAGTGTTTTCATAGGTTGCATCCATATATTTTTGCAGTTCTCCAGAAAGCTTGTCGATGATGGGATAGGATTCAGCTTTACTGTTGCTTTGCCAATTCCAATGTCCGCCATCCCAAGCAACATAGCCTGTTTTTTTGGCATCAGCCGTGGCTACAATTTTACTGCCTTGATATTTCGCATAGGCAAGATCATTAAACAAGCCGTATTTGTTCATCGTCGATTTTATGCGATTAATGTAGTCCCAATCTGCGGCGCAATCAACCGCCGTGCCACGTCGATGATTGGAATAGAGTGTTTTCGACGAACCTTTCGCAACAAGTTCTTTTTGCAACGTCAACGATCGCCAACTACCCGCTTTCTCCGTCGACAGCACAAAGCCAAAAAGTCCTTCGTACGAAATATTTTGAGCAACAAGATCTTCATGTGCCTTAATGAGTGCTTCAAGCACAGCTGGCAAGGCAATAATTTTACGTTCGTTGAGAACGATATATTGAAGAGACATATATCTTTACCGAGACTTTTTTGCGAAAGAAAAAAGCACACTTCCTATATACAATCCCAACGCAACTAACACAATGGTCGCTCCTGCCGCCAAATCAGCCACAAACGATAACCACAGCCCCACCATAATCGCAATCACCGCATTGATAACTGCAATACCTAATGTCGCTACAAATCCTTTTCCCCAGCGCTCGGCAGCTAATACGGGAATAACCATGAGCGCACTTACCAAAAGTGCACCAACGACACGCATGCCCACAGCTACAACAACCGCAGCGAGAGCCGCAAAAAGCATCTCGTAGATAACCACCGGAATACCCTGCGCTTTTGCCAAACGATCATCAAAAGTAATAAGAAAGAATTCTTTATAAAAGAGAAAAATGATCAGGAGTGCAACAAAACCAATGCCATACATCACCGCGACATCCATCCACGTTACTGCAGTGATACTGCCAAAAAGATACGAGAGAAGCTGCGTATTAAATTTCTTCACGAGCCCCATAACCACCACCGCAATCGCCAAACTTCCCGATAACACCAATGCCAGGGCTGCATCACCGGACAATTGACCCTTGCTGCGCAAACGCTCCATCACAAGCGCCGCCATCACGGCACTCATCATCGCTGCCCACAACGACGACATGCCAAAGACAAATCCCAAGGCTACTCCGGCCAATGAGGCGTGCGCCAAGGTGTCGGCGAAAAACGATTGCCGTCGCGCCACAAAAAAAGTGCCGACCGTGGGCGCCAACAAACCCACCGCCAGCCCTGCCAACAACGCACGCTGCAAAAAGGCAAAAGTAAATAAAGCTTCAACCATAGAATTAATGACGATGAAGAACGCGCACGGAGCTATCAAGCCAACGCTTTTCACAAGCCCAAGCGGCCAGGAGGGTGGATAACGGTACCGCCAGAATCAAGGCTGTGCCACCAACAAGTGCCCGCAATATTTCTTCTACAATCGTCTCGGTATTTAACAGCACCCACAAGGGTGGATTATCGGGCATCGAAAACAACAAAAAGAGCGGAAATGATGCCCCAACATAAGCCAATGCAAGCGTGTTAATGAGTGCAGCGATGTGCTCACGCCCAACAGAAAGTCCGCGTTTATACAATTCATAAAAATCAAGATTGGGGTTGGCATGATGAATTTCTTCAACGGCCGCCACTTGAGCAGTAGTCACATCATCAAGCACACCGAGTACACCAATAACAATTCCTCCTAACAACAGTCCACGCAAATCAAGTCCTGACAAATATCCTAATTGCAAATACACCGCCTCTTCGGTACTTGCACCTGTTAACATCGCAAAGGTTACTGAGAGATACGCTAAACCAAAAGCAACCGTCAGTGTCAACAATGTTGCCACCAAAGCGACATAACTGCGACGATGGAAGCCGTGAGAAAGCACAATTGAAACGACAGCAATAACCACCGACCCAATAGCGCTTACCAAAAAGGGATTATCTCCGGCCACGATACGCGGCACCACATATGCAAGCAATACGACAAAAGAGATTCCCAAGCCAAATAACGACATGAACCCACGTTTTCGCCCTAATGCGATGGCAAGAGCAAAAAAGAATAGTGCAAAAACCGCAACAATTGGAAGGCGAAATTGATCAATAACCACATACAGAGCTCCAGTGTTATTGGGAGATTTCATCATCAAAACTGGATCTCCTTCGCGCAAAAGCGTATGCGCCGATCCTGCCTTGGTAGTTGTATATTCGATTGTCTGTACAGAACCTTTCTCGTTTCCGGAAACGATTTCGACGAGCACAACTTGTGTAATATCACCAAAACCGGCGATCTCAGTTTCCTTTTGTTCAATAATGCTCAGCACGTTACCAAGCATATATGAGGGAAAGGTATCGTGAAGAACGGCTTGAGTTGAGGAAGGAATACCCGTGTCTTCCTGTGCAAGAAGCGAAAAAGGGGGAAATATCAAAAAGATACTGCAGATGACGCCGACAATGAGTAAAAAAATGTTTTTCATATATTTCTATGCACGGAAGATTGATCATTCTTCATCAGGGCAAAACGACCCTTTTTCTATACTAAACGTCCATCATCCACCATATCCCATCCCTATCCTTAGTGATACCACCCATGATCCCTTCCCTGTTCATGCGGCACCAAATGACGATTAAGACAAAAAATACGAGACGCTTCACGTTCAACAGCTGAGATATCGTGCGACACCATAATAATAGTCATATGAGAAGACCGATGCAGTTGTCGCAAGACATCATAAAGTGTTTTTTGTTGTATTTCGTCCACTGCGGCCATGGGCTCATCGAGCACTAACACGCGTGGCTCGCCCGCAAGCGCACGGGCCAAAAAAGCGCGTTGACGCTCACCACCGGAAACATTCCCAATACGACGCTGCGCCAGATGTTCAATACCACACACGCGCAAGGCTTTTTGCACACGCGCTTTATCGTGCGTGGTTAAGCGGCGCAAAGGACCGCGCAGTGCGGTTCGACCACTCATGACGATTTCAGCAACCGTGGCCGGAAAAGCATGATGAAACGAAGCAGCATGTTGCGGTACAAAACCAACTTGCGCTCGCGACGCTGCAATCGCAGATTTACCAAACCAGGTGACGCTTCCCTCTTGAACTGGCAATAAACCCAGTAATAACTCTAGCAATGTAGTTTTTCCCCCACCATTTGGACCGATTATACCAACATATTCTCCTTCACGAATTTCAAAATCGATATGATCTAAAACAAGCGTTTCTCCACGGGAGAAACGGAGATCTTGAACTTTTACAATGGGACGACGTAATGAAGGCATGATTTTATTGGCAATTCAGTGCTGATTGTAACGCGTGAAGATTTTCCTGCATCAGTGAGAGATAGGCTTTCCCTTGGCTTCGTTGTTCATCGGTAAGGGTTTCGATAGGATGAAGAACGGCCGTCGTTCCATCAATCTCTTCGGCAATAGTTTGGGCTAATGCAGGATTTGTTGCTTCTTCAAAAAAGATGGTGTGCACACCTAAAGCGCGAGCTTGGGTAACAATATCTGCAATATCCTGAGCAGACGGCTCTTCATCATGATGCACGCCAATTACTCCATGCATAGTGACATCATACCGCATTTGCCAATACTGAAAGGCATCGTGCGCGACCACGACGTCATGTAATTTGCAGGTGCTGAGTTCTCTCTGGAAATCAGTATCAAGTTGCTGGAGCCGTTCTTGATACCGTGTCGCATTCTGTGCAAAAAGCTGGGCATGTACAGGGTCTGCTACGCTGAGTTCTTGAGCGATGAGCGCGACTATCTGTTTCGCAAGATCAGGTGACAACCAAAAATGAGGATCGGGAAAATTCTCCTGATATTCATATATCCACTCATCCTCATGTCCATCTTTTTCTGCTTGTAACAATAAACCAGTCATGCGTTCAGCGATAACAAATCCACGTTGCACGGAAGATAAATTGTGTTCAATCATTTCTTCCATCCACGGATCAATGCCTGCACCATGTGCAAACAGCAGATCAGCGTTACTGAGCTTTGCCAAATCCTGCACCGAAGGCTCGTAATCATGAGGTTCAGCACCATCAGGAACGACTTGGATGACCAACACCGCTTCGCCGCCAACTATTTCAATAAAATGCGCCAATGGATAAAAAGAGGTCGCAACCGTCAAGCGATTGTCTGATGAAACGCTTTGCGTCTGTGGCCGGGTCATGAAAAAGATACCGACTACGACAATACCCAAAAGAACACATCCAATCCTTACGAGGTTTTTCATAATAAGAAAACGTATCACGTGGCACTGCCGTAAGCAAGGGTGAGAACTTCGATTCGCTTTGCACCTGCTGCTTGTAATGCCAAAGCTGCTGCGGTGGCCGTTGAGCCGGTTGTCCACACATCATCCACAAGCAGAATCGTTTTTTCTCGAACCATATCAGGCTTTACACAAAGAAAAGGTTGTTCGGTGATAATCGCGACTCGTTCCTGTTTGTCCTTTTGCGCCTGCGCCTTGCCCGGAGTCCGTGTCAGGACATCACAAACAGGTTTTTGCAGAAAATCCCCTACCCCATCCGCTATGGTTCTCGCTTGATTAAAACCTCGCTCGGCCTGTTTTTGTGGAGCTAACGGAACAGGACAGATGCAATCACTATCGCCAAATAGTGACCCAACCTGTTCTCTTTCTAAATGTTCTTTCGTTAAAAACCATAACAGTTCAATACCCTGTTTATCTCCACTATATTTATAAGCTTGCAACAATTGACGTACGGTTGGTGATCCATACGGAAAAAATGCCTGTACTCGGGCAATTGGCTCGGGAATCTCGGTTGGATGCCAGATATTTTTCGGTCTTTCAAAGACATCAGTACATGATCGACAGAGCAAATCTCCTTCCGTCCCACAGGTAACACACTGCCGCGGGAAACAGGCATCAAGAAGCAAGGTCCACCAACGACCTATTCCCAACGATATTGCGCGACCTTCCATGTGGTATCGGCTTTGACAAGCACAAGAACAATTTCTTGATAACGAACTTCGGCATTCCCCGGATTGCCTCGCGCTTCATTGCGTTGCGTTTGGATACGCAGAGTCATTTCTGTATCGGTTTGGGAAACGGTTTTGGTACTCATAACCGTCGTTGAGATGCCATAATATCCGCCTTCAAGACTCTCTTCACTCTTACGGGAATCTTCGGCATTGCGTTCAAGCTCGGCACCAAGCTGATCGGTCACCAAACTCAAGACATCATGAATATTTTCGTAATTACTTTCTGATGAATAGCTGCCGAGACGCTCGACAAACGTGCGCGCCACAGTGGCCGGAGCCGTGACCTTGGGTGTGCTGGAAACGGTTGCGGGCGTGGTGGTATCGGTGGAAGTTGTCGGTTGGTCTTCGTTTGTTGGCAGAGTCTGTGTATTATCTGTTTCTGTGGTCTCAACCTTAGCTTGTGGAGAGAATAAGAAAAGCCATAGCAATAAACCGATAAGGCCAAGTAGCAAAATAAGTGCCAAAACAATTTCGATAATGCGTTTGCGTTCCATAGATTATACGTTGGATGGCGAAGATTCGCTTTGTTGCGATTGACGGAATTCTTCACGGGCACGTTCTTGTTGCAGAAGTTGCTCAGGATTTGTGGTGATGAGTTGATCTTCCGTATACGAGGCTACCACCTTAATCGCTGCATGCTTTTGGCCGGCAAAGAAAATGCCCTCTCCAACGGCCGCTTCAAGCAACAAATACTTTTCATTTTGCGTAAGATTGAACGTACGCGCTACTAAATCAACGGCGGCCGGGGCTTGTTTGAGAAGAATCTGCAGCGATGAGTTTGTCACGATCGCTTGACCGTATTGTGAAGTAAGAAAATCGTTAACGTCTTGGGTAATGGTGGTGACGCCAAGATAGTATTTACGCGCGCGTTTGGCGAGCGCAAAAATAAACTTGGCCGAATCTTCATTTTGCATGAGCCACCATGCTTCATCAATCACGAGAATACGCTTCTTTCGTTCAGAACGCACCACATTCCAAATGTAATTCACGATAGTGTAGATGGCCATCGGTCGCAATTCATCTTCCAAATCACGCACAGAAAAAACCACCAGTTGATTGCGCATCTGTACGGTTGTAGGAGAATTCAGCAAGCCTGAAAATGTTCCGGTAGCATACTTTTCAATACGCGCCACCAAATTTTCTCCACCTTGCATACCCTGTAAAATATCCATGAGATCTCCCAAAACCGGATAGTTCTCTACATTTACAAGCGATGGTAAATCGGGCGTAATATCTTTTTTGGCATATGCCTCCAACAAGGCACGATCGAGCATACTATCTTCCTCTGGTGTAAATCCCAACACCCCTCGCTCCCCCATCGGTTTACCAATCATGATACGCAAAAGACCCTTAAGCGTAATAACGGCACTGCGCAAAATATCATCAACAGATGTTTCTTCACCTTTAGGACGAGGAAGATCAAAGGGATTCACTTTGGCTTCTGAAGCCAAGGAAACATTAATAAACGTACCCCCAACCGCATCGGACAATTGGCGATATTCCATTTCCGGATCAATGACAATAACATCGGTTCCCATCATGAGTGAACGTAAGATTTCGAGTTTTACCGTATAGCTTTTACCGGCACCGGAACTGGCAAAGACGACGGTGTTCGCATTTTGTAACGAAAAACGATCAAATAAAATGAGCGAGTTATTGTGACGATTGATGCCGTATAAAATACCATTGTCACTGGTAACATCAGACGAGGTGAACGGAAATGACGACGCAATCGGCGACGTGTTCATGTTAAAACTAATCATGAGTTCGTCGTTGCACAGCGGCAGCGTGGAATTAAAACCTTGTTCGGATTGATAAAACCCGCGCTTACTGTACATGAGCTTGGTGCCGAAAATCGATTCGATCTCTTCAGTTCGTTTATCCAGTTCTTCTTTACTTTTGGCGTACACGGTCACGTAAAACGCAAATTGGAAAAAATGTTCGATGCCTTGGGTTAAATCATCACGAAGCTGTTCGACATCGCGCAAGGCCGTTTCTTGAATAGGATCACGAGGCTTTCCCGTGTCGTGATCGGAGACGATTTGCGACTCGATGATACCGACTTTATCGCGCAGCTGCTTGAGAATAACTTCGGGTGGAATGGGATAAAAATACATCCCCATATCAATCGTTCCTTTGTAATTGATAATGGGTCCTCCCCATCCAATTCCCACATAACGAGGGTAAGCGGTCACAAAAAGCGTACGTACGTACCGATCGCCTAGGATAAGAAAATTTGGCTGCACGTCAAACGATGATGGTGCAATCAAATCACGAATAGAAACGGTACCGCGTCGATAAGTGCGCTCTTCTTCGAGCGTGGTTTTTTCTTCAACGCTGCGCAGCTCTTTATCGGATAATACGCGCTGCGTGCCGGCTTTGGCTGCAGCTGCCTGCTGCCGTTTGAGATCTTCAATGTTAAACGACATAGGTTAAGACAGTTTGGTTTCAAGTTGCAGCTTCGCAATCTCTTCGAGTGGTTGCGTATCGGCAACTTCAGGATTATAGGTGTTGTAATACAACTCAATAAGGCCCTGCGTATCAAGGAGCGCCACCGCAAGTCCCATACTTTCCAAGCCACCTCCAATCATCTCTGCTCTACGCATGAGTCGTTCGTGGCGTTCGGCAAATTGCTTGGCATTGAGCTTTACTACTGAAGCCGGTGAGATGGCTGTTTGGACCTTAGCGAAAAAACCTTTGCCTTTTTCGCCCGATTCCGAAGGATCGTAGGGAATAATCACAAAAAAACGCTTTTGCATGATTTCTCCCAAATCGACCAGTTCTTTAATAAACGAAACGTAATCGCGAATTTGTGTTTTTAACAGCTCGTTGGCAATGGTTTCTTCTTGTGATTTTAACTTTGCAAGATAGCCATCAATATTCATTTTGCGCGATTGAATGCAAATCTGAATTGGATGTTCGAGCGTATTTAAAAACTGCATGTAGCCTTGAATAACCGCTTGTTGTTCGTCGTCACTTTTGAGGGCAAAATTGATACTGGAAACCATGAGCACACTGCGCATGGTGCCGTCTTTCATGACCACGGCATTTTCACGAATTTCGGCAATATCCAAAAAACGTTGCGTGGGAGGAGCGAATTTTGGCTTGGTCATGGTAGTGCTCGTTTTTGCCATACAAAAATATTATCTTCCCTCTTCTTCATCACTGCGATAAACGCCACCCGTATTCACAACGAGCGTTAACTCAGACAAACGCGACGTTTCCAATGGACTTTTGACCGGACGTTTTTCCACAGCGGCGGCAATATCCTTTTTTAAATAGACGCGTAAATCAGCATCAGACAGCGTTTTATCCCAAATACGACGAGCAGGTTTTTTGATCGTCTGAAAAACATTTAACACAATAAAATGCAACGGTTGCCCATTCACTTTACCAAAGGCAAAAGCTGCACCAAGCCCAGCAACGGGCAATCCAACGGCAAGCATGGCCACGACATTTAAAAAGATGCGATAAATAATAAATTCAGTCACGATCACGCCGACCATGATAATAAATTGTCGCAAGGTAATCGGACCAAGAATTTTTGGCTCGACATCAAGAAATTGTGGCACGACAAATTGCTGAGGCATGAGGGAAGTATAGCAGAAGGGAGAGAGGGGATTGAGGGAAAAGGATAAGGAATGTTTTTGAGGAGGTTTTAAGGAGGAATCAGGTGATAAAACATCACAAATCATCCACATCTTCTCTCCCCTCAAAACCGCAGTCGCTCGTTTAACCCCGACAACGCCTTTACTTCGGCGGGGCCCAGGCTTTCGTCGCCCTTGGCGCGCAAACGCGCAGCAATCTCGGCGATAGCAACTGCATTTTGTAACGATTCGGTCATCATGCGCACGTATACTGTTTGCAGCGGGCTTTTGCGCCAAGCTAAAATACCACGAACCCGTTCTTGATAATCACTTTTTTCCAGCGTTTCCAACAATGATTCAATTTTTCGCACCGCTTCTTCGGGTTGTGGCGATAAACGACGAAAATCTGCCAGATTCATGGAGGCAAGTTGCTCAATAGGCCCCATGAGCTTGTTGCCCGGAACGACATCAGCAACTTTCTTTTGCTGCGCAGGCTCTGTCACCGGTGGCACACTGCCTTTGGTTAGCATTACTTTTGCGGGTGCGGGTTTTACCTCTTGTGCACGCGCCGTTGCCGCCGTTGCCTGTGCCGCTCGTTCAGCATGGGCGTCGCGTGCACCCGAAACTTGCGCGCCAGGAAGAATGGGCGCGATGGAATCCGTAGGCAGCGAACCGGTAAGCGCGGCAAATTTCTTATCAAGCATTTCCGCTTCTTGCAGTTCGATGCGATCAGCATCACGCTCGGCTATTTCTTCATCTTTCCCATCAACCGCAGAAACGGCTTCACCCGCCAAGCGATACATTTCTAATCCCGCCTTTATAGCCTCTAGAAGAAGAGGCAAGTGTGCGCCTTTCACTCGATAATCTCTCTCTAAAATATCGTGTGTTTGATACAGATCACGAATACCTCGCAACGTTTTTCCTGCGATATCAGCAAAAGCTGCACGCGGTAATTGTACTTCATCAAGTGTGGCCCCGGCTTTTTCTAAAATATTATCGATCGCCTTGGCGAAAGCACCTTGCAACGCTTCGGCATGAGTTTTGTAGAGCTTCTTTGCAAGCTTCACATCAGCGATATCGGGCTGCGCGATTGCGTCATCCTGACTCTTCTTTGTAGCGGGGCGAGTGCGCGAGGGATCTATCGTGCCCTTCCCAACGCTCTGTTTCTTCGGTTGTTCATGCAAAATCTCACCGCTAATTACGGGAACCTGGGCTGCAACGGCATGCGTGGGCATGATTTCGAGAGCGTGGTCGGGGGGGGTGATGATGGGCGCTGGTTCGGCCGCATCTGATGCCTTTTCCCCTGCGGCAAGGGAGACGGGTCGGCTTGCCCTGAGCGACGGCGAAGGGCGACCCGTCTGTACGTCGACAGAAGGCGCATCATGTCCGCTATCCGTTTTACTTGCCCTCCGAAGCTCGAGTGTCGGTGAGAGCGTAGGAGGGTCCGTTTTTGATCCGTCCTTATCCGTTCCTACTTCCCCCAACTCCACGCCATTAATCTCCTCCCCCAATATCTTCATTACTGCGTCATTCTGCTCTTTCGATAATCCCAATCCACCAATATTCAACGATCGACCAAAAAAGGTTCGTAAACTGTCATCAGTTTTTTGACCCGCGAGGCGTTGTTCGAGCAAAAAAGCCAAACGTTTTATGAGCACATCCGAAAATTGCACATTTGCTTTTTGAGCAATACGCTCGGCAAATTTCTCAGACGTAATCCGTTCTTTTTCAACACGAAGCGCGGGATACGCTTTCACATCTCCACCCCAGGCAACAATTTGCTTTTCAACACCAGGAAGATATTTCTCCAAGGGCAGCAATCGATATCCCGCCACATCAGCAGCAATCTGTTTGGCTTTTTCTTCATCAATCGCAAACGCTTCTGCAATCATGGTAGGCATGTCGGCTAAAGGAAGTTGGTCGTCGAGAATAGCATCAGCGAGATCGAGAAACTCATTCGTCCGATCTTCGGGGAGTTGATATTTTTGAACGAGTTCATCCAAGACATCATAAATTTGCCCATCCTGAAGAAAAGCACGAGTCGATGAAATATTCAGCAGTTTTGCTAAAACCATACCTCCTTAGGTCATGTAGCGGTCAGCAGCACGATAGGCATTACGAAGATCATTCAGACGTTTCATTTCAGCTTTACCTGCACCACCTGGATCTATAACCGTTGCACGATGGGTACGCAACGTTTGATCGATAACCGACATCGCTTCTTTAATAGCTGTCTTTCTTCCCACATCCGTTTCAGCACGCATCATATCTCCGAGCTTCTGGATCTCCTGAGGAGTCAACCCTCGTATTACCGTATTTGTTACATCATTTCTAGTTGTTGCTGCAAAAGCACTTGATACCGCAGGTGCAAGTTGTCTTACCGCGGAAGGATCAGCCTGAATAACCTGTTGCACTCGTAACTGTGCGTCGCGAGGAACAGCAAATGCAGGATTTGAAGCTGCATTCAAATCAAGACGAGGGATGAGATCACCAAGATTTTTACCTGCGAGCAATAATTTCTTACGAATAGCATTAGCGTCATCCATACTAATAGCCGATCTCGTCTCCATATCTTCAAGCTGTGCTTGAATTTCATCGTGTACCGCGCTACTTGTTTTTCGAAGATCAACATCAGCTTTAGCCATTGCCAAGACTGCATTATCGGCATTTGGGCCCATAAAATGATAATCTCGCAAATCAGATTCGTCGACCTGTTTATTTTTATATGCCTCAACAAGATTATCAGATTCTTGAGTAGCAAAAGCCTGCGTAACAAAGGTGTTTCTTACATCGGCAGTCGTAATGCTCGGCGACATTCCCGGAGGCGCCACTCTCGCCGCTTCTGCTACTTCTTCAGCCGCCATGTCCTCAGATCGAGTTCCGGCCTTAATCAAGGCTTGGACAACGCTTACATTAATAGGCGGCCCCACGACACCAGGCGCGGGAGTTGAAGAAGTGGTATTTCCAAGATCTGCTAACGTTACCGATCGAGCACCTCCACGCTTGTACAGATCAGTCAGACGATCTGTATCGCCAGCATTCCTTGCACTTGGTAATGCAGGAGCGATTTTTGAAGAACCATATGCACCACGAGCCAATTCATCCCATTTAGAAATATTCTTTCCGCTTTCGGTTTTGGCGTAAGAAGCCTTAAGTGCCGCGATCACCGCTGGATCTCCTACGGCTTCATCACGCATGACGCGAGGATCAAAATCTGGAGAATCGATAAAGGCTTGTGCCTTAGCTGCATCAACCTCCATGTATTTATCGATAAATTGAGAGCGTGCCTTCTTCCAATCGCCATCATCAAGTAAACGATGATCTTTATCGTGGTCGTATTCCGCAAGAATACCTTTCGCAAAATTCTCTGCATGCTGTTTGCCATTTCTATCTCGTTTCTCACTAGCATCTCTAAACTTCTTGAATAATTTGGCATCTTTGAGCATTTCTGCCTGCAAATTTCTTGCAATCGCATAATCTTCTTGGGTTTTTGGCTGTACACCTCTACTTATCTGATGCAAACGCTCAAGCTTGACATCTTCTGTCATGCCCGCAATAGCTTCCTTTGCCTTTTTATTTTCAGGCTCATCTAAATGATGAAGAGCTCCGTAGGCCGCAGTACCTGCATTCATGATAGTGGTTGAGCCCAGGAAGGCACCGGCACCGGTCAATTTCTTTGCAGACCATGCACCTGCAGTTCTTGCGCCGCGAACAGTACTATCAAACGGATGCTCGGCAACAGAAGCACTTTTCGCAACGAAACGAGCAGTTTTAGATAAACCTCCCGTTCCCACAGTTCGTTCAAGACCTGCCGCAGTAAGATTTCCACCAACACGCGTAAGTGTTGCTGGAACCGCCAAACCCGCCCGTGCCACCCGTCCGCCAATACGAGCACTCGTACTCATCACGCGCCTGCCCATTTTTTCGTTGATAACCTTCCCTGCCAAACCGCCCAATTTGCTCGACCACTGAGCCGATTCTTTCATGCCCACTAACAAGAAGACAACGCCCAGCAGTAAGCCCGTGAGATTGCTTGATTCAAAAATTTCCAAATACAACTGACCATAGGTCGTGCGCTTTTCTGGTTCGGGGAAACTTTCGGTTTGAGCAAGGTTGCCATTTGAGGCTGCGGCTAAGGACAACCACAAGAAAAAGGCGAGCATCGGGCCCAGAACCAAGGCCGCAGTAAATTGCCCCATCCATTGACCCCAAAAACTTCCCAAAAAGCCAATAACTTCTTTTGATCCCCAGGCAAAAAATGCCAAAGGTGACATGATGACGGCAATCCACAACACAATAATGCGCCAAATAAAGGCAACGGCGAGGAGCACAATCACTACCATGACCGCACCTTGCACAATAAGTTTTCCGTAGGCATTGGCGATGTTGGAGGCAACAGAAATTGCGACGTCACCCGCTTCCGAAGCAGCTTCGAGCGTTGAAGCAGAATATTGCGAGGCTTGCGGCATGACGAGGAGCTGGGCAAAGTTTCCTGCCGCGATATCGAGGAGTGCGTTTACGAACGTCATCATGACGATTTGACTTGCATCAATCGCCAAGCCACACACGGTACGACTGAAGTTCACAAGCACAACCGCGCCAAACAACCGAGGCAATTGTTGATCCCAGCCACTACCTGTCTTAAAACCCACCATGGTTTTGACGGCGATGACCAATAACACGATAACCACACCCATGTTGACGACATCACGGGTAAGCGTCCAGCCAAGAGTAACGATGTTGGAATTGGCAAAGTTGTTGTAGTTAAGCACCTGAATGACCACGACTTCTAACAACGTAATGGTGATGGAACCCAATCCGTTTGCCACCCAGTTCATGACCTGAGCAATGTAGCCACCAATCCAAATTCCCACTCCATCGGCAGTAGTCCAGGCAAGATTGGCCGAACCACCGGTATTTGAAGAAGCAGCATCTGCAGCTGCAGACGAAGAAACCGTCGTATCTTCTTGAGCAAAGGCGACAGTAGGTTGAGCAAGAAGAACATTTCCTGCAAAAACAAAAGTGACTACGCTAAAACATGCGAGTGCAAGCATTCTCAACCTTGTCCTAAGCAACATAGATATCAGTAGTATAGCAGAGATGAAAGAACGAATGCGTGAAAAATGAAGTGAAGATGTGGACGCGCCTTTCACAGTAAACAGAAAAACGGCTCGAGTACATGAAGTACCCGAGCCGCACGATTCATTCCGCGGTCACCGTCAGACCACAGCCATCCGACGTGGGATCGTCGGTGGGCGTGACGCCCATGTCGCAGCCGTCCCAGTAGGCGGTTGCCTCGCCCTGGACGGTGCCAGACGGAAAAGGCGCGAGGCACGACCAGCTCGTCGCGCCATCGATCACGAATTCGACCGAGAAGCGCAGGCTGTCGCCCGAGCTCATCGAACGGGTATAGGTGATCGAGGTCGCATCCTCGACCTCGGCGAGTTCGCTGGTCCAACCCGAGCTGTCGCCCGAGGCATCGGTGAACTCGCCCGACAGGGTGATGCGATCAGCACGCTCGGCGTCGGGCGTCGTCCAGGTGAGGACGAGCACGTCGCCGGTCGAGCCACAGGTGTCGGATTCGTCGCCTTCCTCGACATCGGACGTACCGGATTCGTCAGCATCTTCCCCATCCGATTCGTCGTCCTCGTCTTGAGTGGGATCGGGCGTGCCCGACCCCTGCGACTCTTCCTCTTCCTCTTCCTCTTCCTCTTCCTCGAGCTCTCCCGCCGTTGTGTAGGTCAAGTCCTCTTCATCTGCCGCACATTCCGTAATTACTTCCGGACTCAGACAGTACAGATCCGTACTACAGCTGCCGGTGGTGCTCACGGCGTCCTCGAAGTCATCTTCGTCGACCTCGATGACGGTGCGGTTGCTGAAGCCGAGCATGAGGTACGTGTCCCACGAGACAATCGGCATGGCGATACCATCACTCATGAGGTACACGTCGCTCTTGCCGATAGGCGACACCAGGCTGCCATCGCGATAGCTGGCCGTTCCCGCCTTCGGATAGTCGGCGATGATGCCGCCCTCGAAGTCGGTGTCGTACAACAGATCATCATAGGTCGAGGCGGTGATGCCCCAGCTTTTGAGGATGCCCTGCCAGCCCGAGGTCGGCACTTTCAGACGATAGCGCTCGCCGTCGTCGGTGGTGCCGAACAGCAGCCAGACGCTCGTCGACGAGCTTTCGCTCACGACGGCGAAAATCTGCGTGTCGTCGGCGATGCCCTCGCCTTCGCCCAGACAGGTGAGTTCATCGGTGGTGATCAGGGCGACGTTGTCGAAGTCATAGTTGCGGGTGAGAAACGAGGTCTCGGTGATGAAGGGGCGAGCACTGTCGCCGTCGATGAGGTAGACGGCCGCATCGTCCGGCGTCTTCACGAGCGTGCCGTTGGGGTGCATGCGCACCACCGGCAGTTGCGACTGGTACAGGTGTCCACGGGTGAGGTCGCAGGTCAGGTCCGTGACCGCAATCTCGTCGCTGTCGCCATCGGTTGTCATATCGGCAGTCACGAACGAAAGCCCCTTGATGGAAGCACCTTTTATGCCGTCCTTCGAGGCCGTGCCGCTGTGGCGACCGATATGGATGTGATCGCCGCTGGCATTGCCAGTCTCGCCCTCGTAGGCAAGGAACTGCCCGGCGGCCACCTCGCTGCCGCTGTCGATGAAGATCTCGGACAGATGCCCCAGGATGATATAGGTGCCGTCGCCGAGATCGATGTTGATGTGGTAGCCGAAGTTGACGTCGGCATCGGTGTCGTGCACGTATGCCGTACCCGACACCGGCGCGAACACCGGTACATCGATATCGTTGGGCGTGTCAAAATCCGCGTCGTAGCGGGTGCTCGTGCCCGTATGCGAGTAGCTACCACCCGCACCTTGCGTGCACAGGTACTCCTCGCCGGCCGCGAAGGGCAGGTTGATGGTGATACTGTCTTCGCCACCGCCAGTAATGCCCGTATCCTGCGTGTCCGTAGGAATACTCACGACCGTCGGCGTACAGGAAACAATGAACAGACCGAGAAACGAAGGAATGGAACGTGTCATGGGAAGAACCCTCTTGAGGATGCGATCATCAGCGATCACCTTCCCCACTCGTTGGAAGTCTTATGAAAGACGAGTGGGAAAAACGATTGCATTGCGTTACAAAACGATTTTATTTGGAGATAGTTTCTGTCCTGAAAAGCGAGGACCGACGAGGCGTACTGACGAAAGTACGGTGAGTCGGCCGCAGCGATGAAGGCAGAAAATAGCCCAAATAAAATCGTTTTGCATGGTTGCCCGGGGGCTTGGACTCCCCATTTCCAAGCCCCATTACAGGAATAATGTTTCGCCAATGCTGTCCCTATTGCCGTTATCTGCCGTTTTCAACGACCGCTCGACAGACTGACGCACACGAGAGATGCATGAAGCGAAATGCAGTGTTGTGGTTATTGCGGTAACACGAACGTTCCTCCAAAGCGTCGCGACAGGCTTGTCGGCGCGTTCTGTTTCCATTTCAAAATGAAACAGCGATCTCAACAAGAGATCGCCAGCAAAAAATGTGCGGCTTTTTCACGGTGTCGTCCGCACACGGGACAAAGATCTGTTTTTTCGCACCGACACCCGGACAAAAACACCTCCAACCTTCCCATCGTTTCTTTCCACTGTCCGTGAACACCTGACACGAAAAGTGCCGCTGTCAGCCGGCACTGAACGGTGGATAAGTTTTAGGGACAAAAAAATACAATCTTATGATTGCATTTTTTGTCTCATTATTTTTGTCTTCACTTCATCACGCCATGCCTACATATTTTTTGACGGTTTGAATTTCTTCATGCAATTCATGATCAGCAGTATCAACATACGACATGACGTGGTCGGTAATCGCTTCGTTCACTTCGCTGACGATATCTTTTCTCAATGAAACAAATTTTTCATCCATACGAGCCATGAGACGATTCTCTTGTGCAATAAATCGTCCATCCATCTCATCTCGAATATCACGTTTCAAATCTCGTCCGTGTTGTTCAAGAGCATCGTGAAGATCGATACGTAATCGCTTACCTTGATCAAGAAGTCGATTACTAAACCGTTCATCCATAATCCGAAACTGATCCATCATCACTTTTTGGAAGCGATGAAGATCTTTAATCGTAACGTAAGCGTCTTGTCGTGCCTGTTTTCTTGTACCTGCCATAAAGATTATTCAGGGGAGAATAATGACGGCAATGGGTCTGCGAAAAGAGTATAGCAAATAAACACCCCCCTTGATTTTTAGCCAAATTTTTGTTATATTCACTATGCCGAATCGTCGCTACATATGGCGATGACGAGACAAAACCTTTTTTTCCGCTAGGAGGCTCGAAAGAGTTGAGAACCCTCATCAATGTTCTCCTCGGCTTGGGCCTCATGGCCTGTGCCGGCGGAGACGACGGACGTGGCTGCTCCTGTAGGGGCGACCACGACGAAACGGGCCGGGAAACCGCCCCGCCGGACACGAACGAGACCGGTCCTCTCCCCGATGACTCGGGTGAGGAGACCGGCGAAGAGCTCTTCGTCCCCGAGCTCGGAGAGTGGAGCTGCGGAGATGAAGGCACGCCATTGGCGCATAATGGCGATGGTAGCTACGAGATCTTCCCCGTCTTCGGAAGAATCATCGTGGAAGACGGCGCGGGAAACTTCTACTGTGGAAATTGCGTTGATCCCTATCGGGGAGAAGGCGTTTTCACTGCCAAGAATACCGCCGAGATTATCCGCGAAAAGTACGAGGTCAACGAAGACGGTGAAATGACCGAGAAAATCATCGAAGAGATTCCGTATGATTGCTTCTTGGTCGACTGAGTCCGTTCGGTGAGCCAACGCGTTGGCTCACCGAAACAAAAAAATTCGCAACTTGAATGAGTTGCGAATTTTTTATTAACTAGCACAAGATTTAACTAGAGACAATCACCACACCGTCATAATTAACCCAAGGATTATTCGCGGCATCTAAATCCTCTCCACTATACTCACATTCATCTCCGGTCAACGAATAGAATATTCCATACGCATCTCCGTCAAAACATCCCGTACCTGTTGTATATCCATCCGCCGAACCACCGGTACACGTACCCGTACACCAGCCCCAGTTATCCCGAATATGCACGCGCGGTTGATACGCACAAGCATCAGGGACGTCGTCGCCGGTTTGATCGAGGGCACAGGGGAAGTTGTCGTAGTTGCCATCGGCATCAAGGTCCTCACACAATTCACCACGCAACACTTCCGACGGACAGGTGTAGATGTGATTGTAGCTAAAGTAGTACGGATCACAGCTATCGCTCGTCATACCCCATTCATCTTCACTGTCACATTTTGATATTTCGGTCCCATCTTCCAAACCACGGGCATTTTTGTAAAAGTTATCGGTTGCGCTAGAACCAGTGAATGTACCTTCTTGTACACTGTCTTGCCAATCAATAATCATGCGACGCAACGGCAATTGGTTTTTGTCAGCAGCGGCATAGAATTTTACTGTCGCATAAAAGAATCCTTCGGCACTTTGGTTACCCGTGTCGGTGCTATTAATAGTGATGCGATTTTCAACTCCTTCTTCACACATTAAGTTATCGCTTGTGCAGGCGCTTGTATTTACCGACCAGATCGTTGGAGCATTACCCTCGGTTGCACGCGTATCCCATGCCGCAGAACCCGTGTCACCAAATTCTCCTCCGCCATCAATTTCTGCAATATCTCCTACTCCGTAGGTATCATGTACCGTTACATCATCATCAATACGTTCGGTCGTTTCATCATCCACAAAGAGTGGATCAACAACGCCATCATCAAAACGATATTCAGAGATGCTTCTTGCAAACAGTGCGGAAAGAATATTTTGTAGCGACCCTTTATCAGCCGTTTCACCACCATATATTGTATCGACATTCGTAAAATCCGTTTCTAGACCAGAGCTCGACGTTTCGTAATACTGCGTCGTGCTAAACGCATAGAATGGCAACGCCTCCGCACTACTGATATCACTATAATACGTATCAAATACCGAACCAGAATCACACGATCCACCGATTGCTGCGGTAGAAAAGAAGGTTGTATCTGTTCCCGATTCTTCTTGACATTGCAGCGGAATAGAAGGACGTGGATCATCCTCAAGCAAAATATCTTCCGGACCACGTGTTGCGCCGAAAATATTCATACTCGTATCCATTGCGTACGAAAAATCTTCATCGCTGACATCCAGTGTGTAATTTTCTTTGCTCAACTCCCACAATCGGTCTGTCCACGGAGCTGCATTGTATGTGTCTTCAGTGATATCTTCGTTCACTTGCGCATAATCACGACAACCAAGATATTTATTATAGTAGGTATTTTGGTAATTTCGATATCCACAATCATCCTTTCCACAGTCGTACGTCCTAATCTCGGTCTGTCCAAACGCTGAAAAACTTCCTACCTGACCATACTGACGTCCCTTTGCAACACACCCCTGCACCGCCGCAACAGCTTCAACAAATCTATCGCTGTTTGCAACAAAATACGCATCAAATGTGTATCCCATCGTATGTTCTTTCGTCATTTTTACCGAAGATTCATTATCCCAATTCACTCCTAAGCTTTGCAATGTAGAATTCTCTTCAATCTCACAACTTTCTCCTTCACCATTGTTATCAAACGAACCATGCGGAACGCAGACAAACGGACAATCATTATCACCGTCTGTCTTGCAATAATTTGCATACTCATTTTCTACCGATCCGCCCTCATACCAATCGCCAACAATGGCATAAAATCCTGCAGGGCACGAGAATGCATCATGCAAACATTGTTCTCTATTTGTACTTTCTCCATCTTCGTCAGGATCAGCACCCTTATCTCGTTCGGAACAGGCAACCGTGGAACCCGCAGAATCGGAACCATCCGCACCAGCGCTTGTTCCCACATCCACGTACATGGTGAGGTACGAGCAATAGAAAGTATCGCCACCGTCGTATCCTGCCTCAATGTATTTTCCTTGCAAGTCCGTATCACCTGCGAGTTCATCAACCGGCAACCAGGTTAAGCAGGCATTTTTATCTCGATCACCATGCAAATTAATGGAGGAATCTTTTTCTAAACAGAAACCGTTTAAGCCATAGATGACATCCTCGCGCGTGGCAAAAGAACAGATGCCTTCACCGCAATCTTCATCACCCAAACAATAGGCACCATCAGCACCTCCCTGACAAATACCAATCGCTACCTCACTCGCTTCGCACGTACCGCCGCCCATACAGTCGGCACTACTTGCACAGGCGTTGCCGTCGTTGTCGCCGCCGTTACACATTTTGATGTCACTCGCACTCCAGTCTTGGTTGTAATAACGAATGGCCGCGCCCTGTCCGTAGGAAACTTTTGTATATGAACAGTCACAATCTTCGCCATTGGCGCAGGTCATGGTTTGTTCGTAACCGCTGCGAACATCGTATGGCAAGGCATCGGCAAAAATTGTGCCGTCATCAATCGTGCCCGGATCACGCGGATCGTACCAGCTCTCCACAATCTCTTCAGGGAAAGGGCTGTTTGCTTCAGGATAGGCACGACAGAGTTTGCCTTCGGTGGTTCCGGTTTCAAATGTTTCGCCTTCAGGCGTTAACAAACAACTATCATTAATACAGCTTCCGAGCTTCATGCTTGTGTTCGGAACAAAGATTTCGCCCGTATCACACGCGTCTGTCGGGTCATCAATACTGTATTCATCAATATCAACATCCGCCCCAATATCTGCACACGCACCGCCATAACACGTTTGTCCTTCCGAACAATCGGCCGCAGTTGCACAAATGGCCGCAGCATCAATGTCATAACACGAGCCAACATAACAGGTTCCCGTCAAACAATCGCTCGTATTTGCACATGTTGCACCCGTATCCGAGCAATACCCAATCGCGCACGATTCACCAAAATCTTGAGTGCATTCACCCGCATTCAAGACCAGCTGATAATCAACTTCTTCATTCTCTATACATGTACCCTCAACTTCTTCGCAAGGAATATCTCTCAATGTAATAAACTCCGGAGCAACATTTGCCTGCGTTAGCGACTGCACAGGGAACAAATTCGGCACGGCCATGCCCGAGTAATCATTGCCGTACCAGGAAATATCACGACTGGTGTACCACTCCTCATCAAAGACCACATCGGGTTTATTAAAATCCCAATCAGCACAAAACGTACTGCCCGACGTCGCTGAATATCCTGTACATAGAGCAATATCGTTACAGGTGGTCTTGAAACTTCCCGTATTTTCATCCCATTGCGTTTGCGCATCAGAACAGGCGAGCCATTCGGAACATTGACGATCACGATTTACTTTCAGAACCGAATTTACATCGTTTTCTAAACGAGGTACTTCGGAAAAACCATCACCAATGTCGGGCAATGTCCAGGAACTAAATGGTCCACCAAACGTTGAGCCGGAAGAATAGGGGTCAACACGTACCTGTGTACTGCATGAAATCGCTTCAACACTGTCCCCCGATTCGCTGCGAATAGTCGGGCAGTCGGTAGATTCCATGCAGGATCCTCCAAAAACGTACAAATCATCTCGATCAAAATCCAATCCAAGAATCGTTCGTTCGGAACTCAACTTTTTTTGATACGTATACGGCTGCTCACCAAAGGGATTTTCATTACTTAAATCATACAACTCGCCATAATCGTACACGCAACGTGTTGCGCACAGATCAATCTGTTTACCCTCGGTGGTGGTGACCGTAGTATCTCCACCATTGTCACAATCAATCGGATCAACCAACGCAAACGGCTCCTGACCATACACAACATCGGCATGTTGGCTAGAAATTTCCGTTGCCGAGGCATTGGCCGTCATACTTGTTTCAGCAGTGTCATAGAACATGGCACAACCTTTTTTCAGGGATACCTGCCCCTCACACTTTTCGCTATCGGCAAGATAATTTTCACTTAACGTATCGTCATTCAGATAGAAGTAGGACGTACCATCATTGGCGCCATACAAGTCACCATCGTCCTGGGCAAGCACATCTTGGAACTCAGAACAGGAATCATAGGTTGCTGAACAACTTCCTGCCCAACCAGCATACGCGTCATCACCATTACGCCAAATACCTGATTCCGTACCACCAATAACATACGAGGGATTTGTCGCATCACACGTTTCATCACTGCTACAGTCCGCGCTACTGCCACAAGCCGCACCTTCGTTGCCCGACGTGTCTTCACAAGTTCCATAACAGAATTCGTCGGTACCTGCACGGAACCAGCCGTCATACACCGTACCCGCAATGGTGACATCGGTGCGATATTCACACATTTGGTCGAGCGGATGTTTAAAATAATCGGTATCGCCATCATCGGCCGAGAAAGCATCACAGAAAAGTTCTTCGTGCGTACACAGAGTCGATTCGTACTCATCAGGAAGATTGTAAAGGAAGATGCTGTCCGCACCGGTAGTGCTATTGCGATCCTGACTCCAAGTCGGATTACCAAATTCAGTACAACCGGCAACCTCGTCATTACAGGTCACGTCATCGTTTACGACTAAAAATAGATCCGTATCTGCTGGCGTGATAACCATCGCCGGTCCATAAGTAATGTGATCAGGAAAATCGACATGTACTGGTGGTACAAAACCGGTCGTCGAGAAAGCGCAAGAATTTTCACCAACACCAATGGTGCACAAATAGGGCGACGATGTGTCATAGGCATCAGCGGAGGCAAAGAAGTAACAGGCTGTGGGGGAGGTAACTACGTCAGATACATCATCACCATTATCATCAAAGATATTGGAACACGTTGCATTATTAATTCTTGCTTGCGGCGTTTCACTTTCATGCGTTTGGAAATATGCCGCGCAACCGACCTCATCTTCATCACACAATGAACTAAAGCTCTTCAAGTACGCCGTTTCACCGTCTTGGGTCGTGTATTCCTGACAACCCAAGTAATACTGCGGGCTGTCGGTGCCATCGGGTGACTCATCACAACTCGCTGGCGTTACCCAGGAATCCTTGATAACCGTGATGGATTCTTCTCCTTCGCGCAAAACGATGTTATCGATGTACGCCGTATCGGTCGTAGCAAAGACGAGCGAGGTACCATCACCAAATGATTCGTACGTATCGGCATCCATGATCAGTGGACCGAGTGTGTATTGTTGCCAACCCTCATCAAGATCAACCGAACCAAACGAAAGTTCAACGGTCGGAGATGATGGATCAGCGGCAAAATCAAATCCTGCCGACAAACTACCCGTTCCTTTGGCTACAAAACTAATTGTGTACGTTTTACCTTGATAAAACTCACCATAAAGCGTGCCGCAGTACTGTGCATCCTCGCCAACGGTACAAGTACCCCCAAAACTGACCGCTTCCCCTTCACAGCCACCTTCATCCGCACAGGTCGAACCATAATCATACGTAAAGGTGGTCACTGTATCGGTAATCAGCATGGAGTGACCACCGGAAGCCAATGATTCATTGCTATACGTTGCTACACTTGCCGAATCAGCATCCCAATTATTAAGTGTGCCGTCTTCGAACAACTCTTCAAACACCAAACGACTATTGCGACTGCGACCGCCCGAATATGCGCGGCAACCATTGGCCGCTTCGCTACAACTCGTACTTTCTTCTTCATAACCGTAGTAACGGCATTCACCCGCATCTTCAAGATAGTAACCGCCAGAGGTCGTACAGTTTACCTCCTGTTGCGTTGCATCATCACCGGCAATATCGGTTTTGCGGTAGGCCACACAGGCATCGTTTACCGTGACCGTTTGCGACCACAAACGATAGTGAATATTTCCATCGGCATCATAGAACTCGCGACAGTCGGAGTTGGTAAAAATGTCGGCATGTTCGTTGCAATCCTCACTATCCCAATCATACGACCCATCACCGTCTTCATCGATGCCGTCGTCACAGGTAATGCCATCATCACTTGCAATCCAATTGCTACACGGTGCAGTATCAGGATGTTCGTCGGTTTCATCGCTGTCGATGTAGTCGTAATCGGAACTACCCAAATCAGATTCGAGCAAATGCCACGTTTGCAATTGATAGCCTTCAAGATCCGAACCTTCCCAGGTGTAAAACGTCGCTTCATTGTCAGAAGAAACATTTGCCGCAGCTTGTTCCGAAGTAACGCAAGCACGAACATAGGTAAAGTATGCCTGTTCTTCAGTAGTAAGGTTCGTAAATTCATCACAACCGACCTCTTCGGCAGAGCATGATTCCGCAGTATCGGGAATAAAGTAGACGCTATCAATGCCTTCAGGTTCATAATACGTCACCTCCTGACGATAGGTATCGTAGCCGGAGCATTCCGACGGACAGGCATCAAGTTCGGTGGCAATACCGGTTACGGCCGGATCACCATTGACGGGCGCATACATCGTACAGCCTACATCTTGTTCACTACACATTTGAGCGTAATCTGCACATGCCTCGGGATCTTCATCACTTCCCGTACAGCCCAAATACGACGGTGCAACTTTCACAATCGTCGTTGTGGGCGTGTCGTCGGAGTAGCCTTCGTGATAACTCGAAACATCTTCACCTTGTTCAAGCTGAATGTCATCAATATAGGCCGAGGTACTGCGAACATAGACCGTTGCATACACCGCTGCGCTCGCATCAACCAATGCGGGAACGGTAAAGGTACACGTAAAGCGTTCGTAGTCGGTACTTTCAGGAACAACGCCTCCAATTTCAACACCACTCGTTTTGGTGGTACCCGTAAAAAGATCGGTGTACGAATCATCACATTGACCACTCACCGCAATACCCGAAAGATCAATGTCATCACCCTGGTCATCAGTGAGCGTGACAACTGCAGTCACCGCATCACTGGTGCCGTCGGATTCCTGACGAGCATAGAGTGAGAAGGTATAGAAGCGTGCTTGTGACAATTGCACAACCTGATACAGCGCTCCCTCACCCGAACTTACGCTTCCTGGAGAAATGGCGACTTCACCGTTTCGCGCGAGCGAACCATCATCACTAACCTCGGGATACCACGTACTCGCATCAGCTGTTTGATACGAAAGCCAACCATCAGGCTGACCGTCAGTATCATCATCTTCTTCAAAACTTGGATTTTGCAACACGTTCAAACGCAAATCCGTATCACGTTCAACAAGCGTTGAGCAACCGCCATTGGTTTCATCACACTCTTCCACGCTGCTATTAAAATAAATGCGTGAAGCATACGTGTTCGAACCAGCATCAGCAGCAGCGATGTCCGCAATCGCTGGCCACGAAAAAGCACCCGTGCCATCGTCTTCTTGTTGTGTGGCATACCAACGACAACCCGCGTTGTCAGCGGTACACGAACCCGAATCAATCGTATTACGCAATACCGACAGGTCATCACCCTCGCTATCTTCATAGGTTCGACACGACGCCGCATATTCTGGACAACTTTCCCCTCGGAAACGCCAGACATTTTCTTCGGCCACGCAATATCCGTAACCTCCAATACAATTGCCATTTTCATCCTCAGCAATACAGCTCGGCATGTCGACACATTCTTGCTGACGTTCATCAGCGGCATCGGTGAGCAACAGCTGACCATAGGCTTCCATGCGACACTGGGTGTCGGGATACTTCAATACCCAATTCGGATCGATGAGTTTACACCAGGGATGATTATCATCGGGTAAACCATCACTGCCACAACTGTTATAGCCATCAATCACTTCTTGCAAAGTAACAGGACTTTCTACCGAATTTGCCGACGACTGTGCTGCTAATTCCCAGCCCACAGAAAGCACGCGCGCCTTACGTAACTTCACTAAATTTCCCGCACAATATCCATAGGTATAGCAATACGGATCTTGATTCCGCGCAACATCAGCAGCAGAAATAAGCGGCCAGCTGCCATCAAGCAGTCCTTCTTCAATAGCTTCATTAATCGTCAATGCTACACCGGCATCGGCACGTGCGACGGCAGAAATAAAGGATGAGTCTGCTACACAGTTGTACAATCCGCGATTGTCTGCCGGACATGAACCAAAGTCGGCGAGAATGCTGTAGTTGGTGATTTCAAGCGGGGAAACCGTAAGAAGAGAACGATATTTTTCGGCAGCGGTTTCGGTGTTGGATAACGCGAAACTATCGGGATCAAACGGATCAACACGTGTCGTATCAAAATCAAACATGCCTTGCCAAATCTTCTCCTGTAAACGCGAGAGGAGGGTATTAGTAAAAACACTGCCCATGCGCGTACCGATCGTAAGCAGCAGATCACTATTCCACAATGTACTAAGCGTTGCCTGCGTTCGCACCTCTTCACCTTTTTCATTTTTGGAAATAAGTTGTTGCTCAAGCCATTGAGCCGGTGTCTCGACATTGCCCGTAATAAAATCAACAACGGGTTTAAAACCATTATTTTCCTGATGCTCGCGAGCAAATACGCTTGCATCTTTATTCACGGTACCAAATACATCACTGTACAACTGCAAACCGGCACTAAATTCATTTGTTTGGGGATCGTAAATATTCGCCAACTCAGACAATACCGCCTGGTTTTTAAAGGGCGCTTTGTAATCACTCAAGCTCGCAACAAAACTTTTCCAGGTTCCTTCGGGACCAAACATTTTGTTAAAATCACATTTTGGCTCGGGTCGATCAATAGCCGCTTTAATACCCAGCTTAAATTGCAACAACACATAGGGAGAGGATGGCGCACACAGGTTGAAATTACTTAAAATTCCACCAGCGCCTTGAATTTCCTCATTCAATAAACCAATCGCTTCGCCGGCAATCGCTGCACCAACTTCTTTAAAATATTGCACCGTTGGCGTGCCGTCATACAACGGCTCTTCGGCTTCGCCACCCGATGAAATACGCACCGCCGCATCATAGGCTGCACGATCAGCTGCAAAAGTAATAAGGTTAATAAGCATGGTGGCAATCGATGCCTTTAACGATGCCTTTACCTTTTCATCAGCAAAATCCTTTAACCATTCAGCTATGCGAGGAAAGTCGAGCCAGGTTGTACTTTGTACTTGCGCGTACGTGACCTGCGGCGCAAGGAGAGGAACAATGACAAAACAGACGCCCATCCACAGCGCAACCAATGTTTGCATCAGCTTCTTTCCCATGGTCATACATCCTTATTCGGTAGGTACGGTTTCTTCTTCAACTTCGGCACCTGATGTTTCCGCAGCCGCTTGCGACAATGCTTGTGTATACAGTGTTACCAGCATATCATCAGGAATTTGCGCGAGATCTTCTTCACTCAATCCTGATTCACGCAACAGGTCACGAATTTCTGCCGCCGACAGATGTTGCAAGGCACTTACTACCTCTGCTGCTGACGTCGGCTGCTGATCGGGCGCAGTCGGTGCTTCGATGTCTAAGAAGCTGCCGCTGGTGGAATCAACGGTGACGGCATCGGCATTTTGCACCGTGTTTGCCTGTGCGCACGGCTTGTCGGGCGCACAATTCGGGTCGCTGCCTGATTGAATTTCGATACCATCGTGCAAACCATCATCGTCAGAATCTTGAATGTAGGGACTGGTTTTAAACACGTAAAGCTCGTCATAATCGGAAATGCCGTCACTGTCGGTATCCTCTTTTCGTTGTTTTTGTCGTTCAGCATTTTGCACATCATCACTGTCCATGTAGCGCTCGCCCGAATAGGTAATGAGAAACGGCTTGTTCATGTTACTTACGATATAGAGTGCACCAAGTACCACGGCCAATCCACCACATCCGATGATAAAACCAAATATCACACGTTCTTCACGCGATATCGATTTGCGTCCCGACGCAATATAGAGTCGTTCTTGCTGCTGCGCCTCCGCCTCTTCATCCATATACAGAAGAAGTATACCAAAAAAATGGAGGAAGCGGTGGGGACAAAGTGGAATTACACGCTCTTCACCATTTCCATCCAATCCTCTATCGACAATTCTTGTGCTCGCACCTTCTCTGATAATCCTCGAAGCTGAAAAAACCTCTGTAAATCCTCGAAGCGCATGCTTTCCTTCAAATTAGAAATGAGATATTTCCGCGGATGAGCAAAACCCCACCGAGCCAACACCATAATTCGATCACGCAGTGAAACTTCACGTATTTTTGGAGAAAGAGTGAGGTGCAGCACAATCGAATCAACTTGTGGTGGCGGCACAAAAGCACCGGGCTTCACCGCACACACACGCCGTACATCAGCCATGAGCTGAATCGCGACTGACAACAACGACATCTCCCCGGGCTTGGCCAACATGCGTTCTCCTACTTCTTTTTGCAGCATAACCACCATTTCTTTTGGAGGATGTATGTGATGAAGTGCGTTGCTCACAATGGCAGTCCCGGCATTATAGGGAAGGTTACCGAGCATGATCCATGATTTTCCCGCAGTAATCGTTCGCCAATCAACCTGTGCGGCATCGGCATGAATAATGTGCGCTAAAGGAAATCGTGTCTGTAAATCTTCTAAAAGATCTCGATCCCATTCAACGAGTACCAAACGATCGGCGCGTTGTTTTTCTCCCATTTGTCGATACAAAGGCTCAGTCAACGCTCCCCTGCCCGGCCCAACTTCAACAACGACATCAATGGAGTTCAAATCAACTGCAGAAAGTATGCGATCAATCACCGATTGATCGCGCAGAAAATGTTGACCGAAGGATTTTTTTGCGTAATCGCTAATTCCCGAATTCTTTCTTATACCAGGCATACATTTCGCGTAATCCCTCCTCTAAAGAAACACGTGGTTCCCATCCCAACATCTCTTTTGTTACTGCAGCATCAAGAGCACTGCGAAACACTTCGCCCTGCCGATAAGGCTCAGTGAATACCACATGTCCTTGTCCGTGAATCGCCAATACCGTTTCCCACAATTCTCGAATAGATACTTCGCGTCCGGTAGAACCATGCACGGTGCCAGAAAAATCCACAACATCAAGTGCCGTCTGCACCAAAGCAACGGCATCGCCTACATACAAAAAATCTCGGCTCGCACTGCCGTCGCCAAACATTTTAATCGGCTCACCACTCACGAGCAGCCGATGCAAGAAAAAGGAAATCACATTCCCTTCCCCGCTTGGTTGAGAAATCTGCTGCCGCGGTCCGTACAAATTCGAAAATCGCAACGACACATACGACAAACCATGCATGCTGTGCACGTGTTCGAGATAGCGCTCAAAGGCCTGTTTGCCAATACCGTACGGTGAAAGCGGCAACGTGTCTTCCAATACGGGCGTAGGCAGTTGAGATTGATCACCGTAAATGGCTGCGCCCGACGAAGCAAATACGAATTTCTTTACGCCCGCATCCTTGCACCACTCAAGGAGACGAAGCGAGCGAACAATATTATGCTCAGCATCTTCAAGAGGGCGGGCAAGTGATGCGGTTACACTAATCTGTGCTGCCAAATGCACCACTGCATCGGGTTTTTCTTTCATGAGCACATCGCGTACTCGCGCATCGGTAAAATCGAGTGGATAGACCTCAGCATCGACATGAACGTAGCGACGCTTGGTACGCTTGTGATGATCGACAATAATCACCCGATCACCTTTGGCAATACACGCATCAGCAACGTGGGAACCCAGAAATCCCGCACCTCCGGTAATAAGAATAGTTGCCATATATCTACAGCTGTTCACGGTACCAAGCAGCAGTCTGTTCAAGACCTTGTGCAAGATCAATTTGCGCAGTCCAGCCAAATGTTTGTCGTGCTTTCATAGGATCAAGCACCACACGCTTTACCAAATCAGGAATTTCGGGACGAGGCGCTGGAACAACGTCGGTGTTTAAAAGACGTTGTACGTCTTCGAGAATCTTCGTGGTAGTGGTTCCTTTTCCGGTACTGACGTTATACACACCCGTTGCCGATGAAGCCATTGCTGCCAAAGCTGCCTCAACTACATCACTGACGAAAATATAATCGCGCGTGGTGAGGCCATCATTATTCATAAAGATACCTTCTCCACGAAGCAATTTGCGCAAAAAAATCGCAATCGCTCCACACTCTCGACTACTGTCTTGCCGGGGGCCGTAAATATTTCCCGCACGCAATGCAGAACAGGCGATGCCGTAATGATTTTGATAAAAATGCAGATACCGCTCACCCGTTAATTTACTAATAGCATAAGGCGTAAGTGGTCGAGGCACAGCAGTTTCGGCAATCGGCATCTGCTCTTGGTTACCGTAAATAACACCCGTGGAAAGAAAAATGATTTTTTGCGCATGCACTACTCGCGCTGCTTCGCATACTTGCAGAGTCCCCAAAATATTGTGCTCGGCATTTTCAACCGGATGATCGATAGAGGCACGATCTTCAATATGCGCAGCTAAATGAAAAATAACGTCCGGATGTGTTTGCATGAACACGTCGGCAATACCGGGATTGCGAATATCCATCTGCACATACGAAGCCTGCGCATTTCCCCAAACGGGGTGCGGCGGCTCAAGATCAATAACCGTCACGGTATGACCTTGAGCAACTAAGGCGTCGACAAGATGGGATCCTAAAAACCCCGATCCTCCTGTTACCAATATGTTTGACATATGAGGTTAGTATAAGGGAAAGGCGCGAGAAAGGGGAGATGCTGCGCCATGCGCGTTCTTATTCCCCCTTCCCTTCTTCTACTCCCTTGCGCAAATACGCCTCCATGAACGGTTTAATATCCCCTTCAAGTACACCTTCTGCATTTTGTGTTTCATAATCCGTGCGATGATCCTTCACCATTTTGTACGGATGCAACACGTAACTGCGAATTTGATTTCCCCATGCAGCCGTTTTGTGCTCACCCTTCACATCAGAAATCTTTTCCGCACGAGATTCCACCATTAACCGATACAGCTTCGCTTTCAGCATGCGCATGGCAATATCTTTATTTTGCGATTGCGAGCGTTCGTTTTGACACGACACCACCATACCTGTAGGAATATGGGTGATGCGCACCGCAGAATAAGTGGTGTTCACCGATTGTCCTCCTTTACCCGATGACATAAACGTATCAATGCGTAAATCATCAGGATTCAGCTCGATAGTCTTTTCATCCACGTCAGCAAACTCAGGAATAACTTCACACAACGCAAACGTCGTGTGTCGCATTTGTTCGGCATCAAAAGGAGAAATACGTACTAAACGATGAACACCGTGCTCACTCTTAAAAAAACCATAAGCATAACGCCCTTTGACAATAAACGTCACACTTTTATATCCCGTCTCTTCAGCTCGGGATTCATCAATAATTTCCATGGTCCAGCCTTGCCATTCCACAAAACGCGCGTACATGCGCAGCAGCATGGCCACCCAATCATTAGCATCTGTGCCACCAGCACCTGCATGCAACGAAACAACTGCGTTCCGACTATCAAACTCGCCCGACAACAGCATCTGAAACTCCATGTTACCAAATCGTTTTTCTAATTCGGTAAGGGTTCTCTCAACCTGTTCTTTAACTTGCTCGTCCTGTTCTTCATCAGCAAGCAACAAAAGATCTCGGGCATCATGCAGATCTTTTTTCAACGCATCCCATGGCGCCAATTCACGCTTCACATCGGCAACTTCTTGAGAGATCGTCCGTGCACGCTCCTGATCTTGCCAAAAATCCGGCATTTCCATCTGTTTCTCTAAATCACCTCCCCGACCTCTTGTTTCTTCGAGCCGAAGCACCGCCCAGGCCTCAGTAAGCCGGGATTCTAGGGCAGAAATACGATCATGGAGGTGCGACATATCGACAGGAAGAGTAACAAAGAATACACAGTTAAGCCAATCATGTCTTGACATCAATCCTTCTTACTTGCTACCAATCATCTAGATCTTTTGCTTCAAACTTTCTTGCGCTGAACGCCGCTTCAGCGCAAAAAGCTCGGAGGAAAAATTTGTACGGGTCGCAATGCCCAAACAAATTTCATATTGAGCACCACCCCACCAAAGGAAAAATACTGCACGGCCCCGTAGCACATGCGGGGAGGGAGTGTCCATGAACCTGGAGTCGCACTTTTTCTCGTTCGCGCTGGTCCTTTTTCTGGCCGCCTGCGGTGTGAATCCGGACGGCAAGTACACGCTGGATCTCGACGGAGACGGTGTCGGTGACGCCTCGGATGCGGACGGTGACGGGCACGCGCCCACATCGGAAGCCGGTGACGACTGCGATGACGACGAACCCACCGTCTACGCGGGTGCGCCCGAGCGCTGCGACGGCGTGGACAACAACTGCGACGGCAAGAAGGACAACGCCGACACCTGGTACGAGGATCTCGACGGAGATGGCGATGGCTCCGAGGCGATCGAGGTTGATACGGGGGCAGATGCGGATTCTGGCGCGACCACCGACTACCTCGACACCAGCGGCGAGGAACCGCTGATCGAGACCGGATTCACGCCCGACAGCGAAAGCGATGAGTCGTGCCCCGACGGTGCTACCGACAACGGCGACGACTGCAACGACGACAACGCCGCCATCAACACCCGCGCGACCGAGATCTGCGACGGCCTCGACAACGACTGCGACGCCGTGATCGACAGCGACGCCGTCGACATGTCGACCTGGTACACCGACGACGATGGCGACAGCTATGGCCTCGACGAAAGCGGGGTCACCGCCTGCGAAGCCCCTGAGGGCTACGTCACGAACGTCGGCGGTGACTGCGACGATGTGGATGAGACCATCAACCCGGGCGTCACCGAGACCTGCGACGGTGAGGACCAGGACTGCGACGGCGACGCGGACAATCACGCCGACGCCGAGCCCGAAGAGCTCGAGGAATGCTGGCACTGGACCGGCACTGACTGCGAGGCTGCGTCGCAATGCCTCACCGATCCTGACAGCTTCTGTATGAGCTATGAGCTCTGCATGGCGGCTAAGGGGCCGGTGGAGTAAATCGACAAGACCGCTACAAACACGCTCAGTGGCGCGTACTTGTGGGGGAGAACATATAATAAACGTCACCCCCACGAGCATGCGCCGTTGGGGGTGTTTGTTTTACCTCTAAAAACAATTCGAGCCCTGTACGCATGTACAAGGCTCTTACGAACCAACCCGAAGGTCAGTTGCAGCCCGGCAGGCCAATATCGGCCTCGGGCAGTTCGGTACCGACGAAGACTGCAAACGCGTCCTCGTCTTCGAAAATATCCGCTTCGGCGGACCACTCCGCGGTTGCACCCATGAAGATTGTCCCCGAAATCTCGACCGTCCCTTCTTCGGAATCCTCGACCGCGAGCACGCCGATCTCACCCGAAAACTCCTCGTAGAAGAAGGAGACATCGGGAAGAGATATGGCATCACCCACATCGGTTCCGCCCGGAAGTTCTTGGCCGCAGGCCTCGGTGTCTTCCAGCATAAAAACGTCGAGCGCGATCGCGAACGAATCCGCAAACGGGTCCTCGTACATCGCCACCGCACCTTCGACGGTCACGGCACAGACCTTGCTGATCTCAACGGTACCGAGGAACACGCGTTCCTCGCAGCCACCGATGTCCAAGAGGACGCCGGCATCTTCGTCGGAGAGCTCTTCTTCCCCCGCGAAAGAATCCCGTGCGGATTCCTCGCCACCACCGTCACATGCGCAACCCCGCTCTCCAGAGTCACGCTGTTCCTGTGCAGCGCAGGCGGCCAAAAGGACCGCCGAAACCGGAATCCCGATTCTTCGCAGAAGAAGCATTGGCCACCTCCTCATTGATTAAATAACAAGATGATAAAAAATGCAAAAGCTATCCACACGTTATCCACATTACTTATGCACATTTGCCTTTTTTCCTTATTTCTGCTAAACATTTCCCTCCTTTCTCACTCTTGGCTCTTTGATGTTCAGACGTTCTGGACAAAAAAGAGCTCGGAGACGTCTCCAGCTATTCTGCCATTTCCATCTTGGCAGGATATCGAAACACGGACGGAGGAAGAGATGATCAACTTCAACAGACTTTTTGGAAGGATCGGGCTCGGGATCGTGCTGGTCGGCGCCGTCGGATGTGATGACTGGAGCGACAAAGAGCTCGTGGTGCTCGGATCTGACGCGGACGGCGACGGCTACCCGGCGGACGAGGACTGCGACGACGAGGACGCGAGCGTGAACCCGAACGCCATCGAGATCTGCGACGGCATCGACAACGACTGCAGCGGCGCGAAGGACGACCCCAAGGACGGGGTCTGGTACGACGACCTCGACGGCGACGGCTACGGCGCAGGCGTGGCGATCTCTACCACGGGAACGAGCAACGTCGCGCTTCCGACGACGGAAGACAGCGGCATGGAGCTCGTGGAGATCGAGGATCCGGAAGGCCTCGAGAAGAGCAGCGAGGAGGCGACCCTCACCTGCCCGGAGTGGGCAAGCGAGCTCGACAGCGACTGCGACGATGACAATGACGAGGTCAACCCCGGCGCCGACGAGCTCTGCAACGACGTCGACGACAACTGTGACGACGTGATCGATGACGACGCCGTCGACATGCCCACCTGGTACCCCGATGAAGACGGCGACCACTTCGGCAACGAAGACCTGGGCGTCGACACCTGCGACGCCCCCGCGGGCTACGTCACCAATATCGGGGAGGACTGCGACGACGACAACGCCGACATCAACCCCAGCGTCACCGAGACCTGTGACGGCGTGGACGAGGACTGCAACGGCGAGGTCGACGACAACCCCGATCCGCTCGGGGGGTACTACAACACCTCCCTGTGCTACGAGGACGTCGACGGTGACGGTAACTGCGAAAGCAGCTTCGTCGTCTGCAGCGACTCGTACAGGGGAGAGTGCGAGTCGACCACGGAGTGCGAGGGAGAGGAGTAACAACAGCTCCTCGATGAACATCGCCAGCGGCGCAACTTGTGGGGGAGAAAAATGAGAAAATCAAACGTCACCCCCACGAGCATGTGCCGCTGGGGGTGTTTGTTTATTTGACTTTTTTTACGACTTTGCTAAAAACATTCTATTTTCTCACCCCCAGCGCTTTTCATCTCAAATGCTTTGGGAAGAAAAACGCTTGGGGACGTCTCCAGCTATTCTGCCCAAATTTTCCATCTTGGCAGGATATCGAAACACGGACGGAGGAAAAGATGATCAACTTCAGGGGACTTTTCACGCGAGCGCTGATCGCGCTCATGCTCATGACCGGTACGGGCTGCGACGCGCTCGAGGAAGGCAAGGAGCTCACGGCGGTCGGCGAAGACGCGGACGGCGACGGCTACCCGGCGGACGAGGACTGCGACGACGACAATGCCGCCATCAACCCCGGCGCGCCCGAAGTCTGCGACGAGCTCGAGGTCGACGAGAACTGCGACGACGAGGCCAACGTCGCCGCGGCCTGGTACGACGACGAAGACGGTGACGGCTACGGCAGCGGTACGGCGCTCGGCAAGAGCATCCCCGGCCGCACCGGCAGCGAGGACGATAGCGCCAGCGCTGACGACCGCGACACGGGCGGCCTCCTCCCCGTCGAGGACCCCGAGAAAGAGCCGGAGGAGAGCGAGACCGAAAAGGAGAGCTGTCCCAGCGGCGCCTCGAGCTTCGATACCGACTGCAACGACGAGGACGTCAGCATCAACCCCGGCGCCGACGAGGTCTGCAACAAAGGCGAGGAGGACGTCGACGAAAACTGCAGTGGCGAGGCGGACGAGGACAGCGCCGTGGACGCGCCGACCTGGTACACCGACAACGACGCCGACGGCTTCAGCGCCGAGACCACCAGCTGCGACGCCCCCGAGGGCGCGGTTACCTACGATGACGGCACGGACTGCGACGACGAGGACGCCGGCGTCAACCCGGGCAGCACCGAGTCCTGCGACGGCGTGGACCAGGACTGCGACGGCGAGGTCGACGACGACCCCGAGGCAAGCACGTTCGGATCGCAATTCTGCTACGGTGACAGCGACGGCTGTTATGACAGCGGTCGCATCCTCGTGTGCATCGACAGCTACGAGGGCGTCTGCATGACGTCGGGGGAGTGCGAGGGGAGATAGAATTCTGATATTCAACATCGCCAGCGGTGCATACTTGTGGGGGAGAAAATTGAATACATTCAACGTCACCCCCACGAGCATGCGCCGTTGGGGGTGTTTTTTTTCTTGACTTTTTTTTACTGTCTTGCTAAGAAATGCGGTACTTTCTCACTCCCAGCTCTCTTTTTCCGAGTTCCTGCAACTCAGCACAAGAAAGCTTGGAGACCTCTCCAGCTATTCTGTCCATATGACAGGATACCCAAGACAACGGACGGAGGAAGACACCATGCTCAACTTCACGGGAATTTTCAAGAGCATCGGGCTCGTGGCAGCGCTCTGTCTCGGGCTCGTGGCGTGCGGGGAGTTCGATGAGGAAAAGGAGCTCGTCGCAACCAGCGGCGACGCGGACGGTGACGGCTACGCGGCGAGCGAGGACTGCGACGACGAGGACGCCGCGATCAACCCGGGTGCGCCCGAGGTCTGCGACGACGTGGACCAGGACTGTGACGGCAAGGTCGCCAACAACGCCGGCGCATGGTACGACGACGAAGACGGCGACGGGTACGGTGCGGGCGAGGCACTCGGGAAGACCATCCCCGGCCGCGAGGTCGAAGAGGGCGCCAGCGCCGATGACGAGGACGAGGAGGACAGCGGCCTCCTCGAAGAAGATCCCGATGAGCCCCTGGAGGACGAGACGACCGCCCTCAGCTGTCCGCTCGGCGCCAGCGCGGTCAACACCGACTGCGATAATGAGGCCGCAAGCGTGAACCCCGGCGAGGTCGAGATCTGCGACGGCCTCGACAACGACTGCGACGCCGTGATCGACAGCGACGCCGTCGACATGTCGACCTGGTACACCGACGACGATGGCGACAGCTATGGCCTCGACGAAAGCGGGGTCACCGCCTGCGAAGCCCCTGAGGGCTACGTCACGAACGTCGGCGGTGACTGCGACGATGTGGATGAGACCATCAACCCGGGCGTCACCGAGACCTGCGACGGTGAGGACCAGGACTGCGACGGCGACGCGGACAATCACGCCGACGCCGAGCCCGAAGAGCTCGAGGAATGCTGGCACTGGACCGGCACTGACTGCGAGGCTGCGTCGCAATGCCTCACCGATCCTGACAGCTTCTGTATGAGCTATGAGCTCTGCATGGCGGCTAAGGGGCCGGTGGAGTAAATCGACAAGACCGCTACAAACACGCTCAGTGGCGCGTACTTGTGGGGGAGAACATATAATAAACGTCACCCCCACGAGCATGCGCCGTTGGGGGTGTTTGTTTACCAAAAAAAAACGGCTCGGAGCCGTTTTATATTATCCCTTTAAAAACACTACGAGCCCCGGGTGCAGAAACTGCACACACGGGGCTCACGACGACTCTCACGAGTCGCACTCTTCGCGGGGCACCTGGTAGCCGTACTCCTCAACACCCGAGAAGGTGCCGTCGAAGTACTTGGTGGCGTAGTCGGCGTTTCCGACGGTCCAAAGGCCAATCTCGTTCAGCACGAGATAACCTTCGAAAACCAGCTCATCGTCGTCATAGCCGGCGGCCCAGATGTCGTCCCCGCCCTCGGAGTTCTTCTCAAGGAAGAACTCGAGATCAGAGATCGTGATCGCCCCAATGGGTATCTCACAACCTCCGAGCGAGGCTTTTTCGGTCACGTAGACGTCGAAAAGCGGCTTGTGCCCTTCGTAGTAAAAGGCGATCGCGCCCTTCACGTCCACGGACCCCGCATCCTTGCAAGCAGCGCCCGCAAGAGCGGTCGGGGAGATCTCCATATCCCCCCAGATCGTTACGTCGACACAGGAATCCGCGACGCCCAGCGTCTCGAACGCCTCGTCGACAGTGATCGCGACCGCCGCTTCGGGCGGGTCAGCGACCTCGTCTCGGTTCCGGCAGCTGCAACCCCGTTCTCCGGAGTCGCGCTGAGCATTTCCCATGCAGGCGGCCAGGAAGGCCGCCATCAGATACAGCAGCAGTCTCTTCCAAAACATGACCACCTCCTCCCCTATTACACCGCAAAATAGGGAAAAATGCAAGAGTTTTAGTGGATATGACAAAAATATCCCAATAAAAAGCCAATAATGTGGATAACCCCTGAAACACGAAATCTTTTATGATAGTGTTGAAAAAGATCACTGGTCGAGCCATTACCCCGAGCTCTTTTTTTCTAAGGTTTTCTTGGAGAAGGAGGGTTCGGGGCAAAAGGGTTCCCCCGATCATGTGGCAGGTAACTGTCACGTCACCGTCGAACGAAGGAGATTACCATGGGCATCCGTTCCAACGTCCAGGCCGGAACCTTCGTCACCAGTCCTCTCGGAGCAGCGGAGAAGCCGCATTAGAAGCCGCAACGCACCCCCATCGTCCACCCCCTGGCATTTGCACAGGTGGACGTCTCTATCAAAAAGAATCCCAGTAAAGGGATTCTTTTTGTATAGTATCTGTCCCGGAAGTCGATTTCGAGGCCCTTCCTCACGTCAGGGTCTTTTCTAATACATATCCATGCCAGGATTTGGCATAGCAGGTGCTTTTTCGTCTTTGGGAATTTCGGTAATGGCTGCTTCGGTTGTGAGAATCATGATAGCAATCGATGCAGCATTTTGTAATGCTGATCGAGTAACTTTTGCAGGGTCAACAATACCTGCAGCAATCATATCGACCATTTCACCGGTCAATGCATTCCAACCCATATTGCCGCTGGCTTTTTTGACCGCATCCACAATCACACCACCTTCACGTCCGGCATTCTCGGCAATTTGGCGCAACGGCGCTTCGAGAGCACGGTCCAAAATGGCAATACCCATCTTTTCTTCATCAATCAGCTGCAAATTCTTCAATGCCTCCTTCGCACGCACAAGGGCAACGCCACCACCGGCAACAATTCCCTCTTCAACTGCCGCTTTGGTAGCAGCAACCGCATCTTCAATACGATGCTTCTTTTCTTTCATTTCTACTTCGCTCGCTGCACCTACACGCATCACCGCCACGCCACCCGACAACTTCGCAATACGTTCTTGCAACTTTTCTTTATCGAAACTGGAATCGGTATCAAGCATTTGCTTTTTCAGCTGTGCAACACGATCGGCAATCGCCTTCGCATCACCGTTTCCTTCAACGATCGTCGTTGTGTCTTTTGTGGAAATAACGCGACGCGCACGACCAAGAACATCATATCCAGTAGATTCAAGTTTCATGCCCTTTTCGGGTGAAACAACAGTCGCGCCAACAACGAGTGCAATGTCTTCAAGCATGGCTTTGCGGCGATCGCCATAGGCAGGCGCTTTAATCGCAAGAATACTAAAGGCACCACGCAATTTGTTTACCACAATCGTTGCCAAAGCATCACCTTCAACATCTTCTGCAATAATCACCAACTCTTTCTTACCCATTTTTGCTACCTGTTCAAGCAAAGGAAGAATATCTTGAATAGAGCCAATTTTTTGATCGGTGATTAACACCGGAACATCGTTATACTCAGCTTCCATGCGCTCGGAATTGGTAACCATGTAATGCGACACATACCCTTTATCAAATTGCATGCCTTCAACGACATCAATTTCCACACCAAACGACGTCCCTTCTTCAACGGTGATGACGCCTTCGGTAGAAACTTTCGCAATCGCTTCAGCAATCTTTTCACCTAATTCCGGATCGTTGGCAGAGATGCTCGCAACTTGCTTAATGGCATCGCCTTGTACGGGAATTGCCATGTTTTTAATCGCTTCAACAATGGCTTGCACACCCTTTTCCATGCCGCGACGAATAGCTTGCGAGTTCGCACCAGACAACACCACTTGCATTCCATCGCTAACCATAGCTTGTGCAAGAACAGTTGCCGTGGTCGTTCCATCCCCGGCAACATCATTGGTTTTAGAAGCAACTTCTTTCACCAAAGTTGCACCAAGATTAGCAAGTTTATCCGCAAGTTCAATTTCTTTTGCAACTGATACGCCATCTTTGGTCACCATCGGTGCCCCAAAACCGCGATCAACAATGACGTTACGACCGGTTGGGCCAAGCGTTACTTTCACGGCATTGGCGAGCGCATCAACACCCTCCTTCATCTTCAACCGTGCCTGACCACCAAAAGTAATATTTTTTGCCATAGGAATATTTTATAAAATGATCCTTATTCAATAATTGCCAAAACATCATCAGCGGAAAGGACGAGATATTTTTTGGTCTCGCCACCATCTTTCACTTCAACTTCGTCAGGTGAGTACTTTTTAAACAGCACCATATCACCAACATTAATATCAATTGCTTGACGGGTACCATTTTCCAGCAATTTTCCTGGACCAATAGCGATCACACTTCCCCGTTCTGGACGCTCCTTGTCCGCCGTATCAGGGATGATGATGCCGAATGATGTGGTCGTTTCTTTTGCCGCAGGGGCAACAATAAGGTGATTCCCAAGAGGTTTGAGCATCATAGAACAAAAAGGTTAAGAACACTTTTCCGTGGATGATTTTGCAAAATTTGGCACTCGCCTGTCAAGAGCGCTAAACAAAACAATCACCAGCATCATACCGGACCACAGCGTCCAGGGATAGTGGTCGAAAAAAGTAAGGGGGACGAGGAGGATATGGTGAGGGGAAAGAGGATGAAGGCGTGCCCTTGCGCCATGGGGTATAAGCCGACTCACAATGACGCAAAGCACTCCGGCGAGTACGCCCGCAATTCCTATCTCCGCAACCACCAACAACAAAACATGATGAATCGGCTGGTAATTCCATACTTCTTTTCCCGAATCAAGAGTCTCTAAGGCAGCTGGGTAAGCACCAATGCCTGTTCCGAATACACCATCTTCTCGCATAACTGCTTGCCATTGCGATAACTGCACGACTCGTTCGTTGATTGACCGAGCTTCGATCGGATCTGCACCACGAATCAGCAATACCGATGGCGCAATCCACTGAAGTAGCCAGATACAAAGCGGGATGACGACTGCTACCGTGAGAAGAATACGTCGCACCACTACACGAGATTGCCGTATTGCCCACCAGGCTAAAAGAAAAACCATCAATCCCAACATCGCTGAACGTGATCCCGTCAGTACCAATCCTCCCAATAAAAAAATAAACAACAGAATGAGTGTGACCCGTTCTTTTTGTGAAGAAATCTTTTGTGTCAAAAGTGTCATCAACAACGCACAACCAGCGGCAAGAGAGCCGCCAAAAATATTCGGATGACCAAACGATCCGTAGGCACGCAGTATTCTCTGTCCTTCCCACATCAACACTGCATCACCAGGGCGTCCTGCATCACGCACTGCTAGGCCTAGTGCGGTTATCGCGGGCGACCACCCTTCGATGACTTGCCATAATCCAAGTGCAATCGGCAACAAAAGACCAACACAAAAAGCGAGTATGATTTCGCGACGATGCGTCTGTGCAACCTGATATATCAACCATCCTGCTATGCCAACCATTCCTATTTGGAAAAGGAATGCGAGGGACATTGGGATGTTCGAGGAGAACAAAATGTTCGCTATCAAGATGCACAATAGGGCGATTCTCAACGAGATGTGCCTCCACGTTTTTAGAGATTGCCTCGCCCAGCTCGCCTCGACAAAGGATTTTTCTAGACCCTTCCTATCGTCAGGGTCTTTCTCTTTCTCCATTTCCCCCTTGTCCTCCTCGTCCCTCTTTCTCCTCCCCCACCACCAACACACTGCCCCGACTATAAACACCACCTGCACGGCATACAACGACCAATTCCCATATTCACTTATTCCTGTCCCAATAGTCGGTTGCCACAAAATGTATCGCGTCTGCCACGGCAATAAAAAAACGCCCACCAACGCGCACCAATAGCCTACTCGTGCAAAAAACTCTTTACCGATCATATTCCCGCTTTGATCATGAGATTGCGCACATACTCCATCATGCCTCGACGACGATCATTTTCATGAAACTTCAACACGTGTTCATTTATGACGACTCGCGTATCAACATTGCGCAGGTGAATGAGCTTAGCAGGCAAGCGCGCTTCCTGTATTTGACGTGCAAGTTGTTCAGGAAAACGAAGAAACGGTATTTTTCGTGTAAACGATAAACGATAGGCAGGAGTACGTTGTGTAAACCAGGCATGAGGCAAGAGTTTATAAACCCATGCATTTTGTGCACGCCATTGCTCCTCAATTCCCGGTCGCGCAAACAGAAACGAAACCGAGGCACACCAATAGGCCAAATACCAATCATACTCTTCTAAACGAAACTGGCTCATATCCATTGCCGTGGTGTCCACAAAAAAACTTAAACAGATCGGGTCTTCTTCTTTTTCTCCGGGACGAAGTCGGAAAAGACGCAACGGCAAAAGACTCAATAAACGCACTGACCATACCTTTTTCGCATCGGTGATAATGAAGAGATCGCAATCACTTTTTTTATTGGTAAAATGCCAGGCTAAACTATTACAAATCCCTACTGCCTGCACATGGGGAAGACGAGTAAGGAGCTTAATCCAAAAACGGAGTCGCCGCTCTTTGCGCTGCGCATCAAGATAGCGATATTCTCTTTCTTGTGCCCACGCATGCACATCACCTAGGGCGTAATATCCTTTCGTTTGCTGCATGTGCTGTTTCAACCAGATTGATGTTTCGAGCGCAGTATGTACGTCAGCAAACGTATAGTCACGCTCCGGCAAAAGTAGCCATTTCCACACTTCAAAAGCTGACAGCGGAAACTGCGAAAAGGAAAAATACGCAAGGGTGCGAAAAATGGCGATATCAAGCGGGGATGGCGTCACATACCCGCATGGTAGCAAGATCACCTATTTTTTTCGACCAAGCCAGGTGGCACCACTAAAAAACCCATGCAACATTCCCCACAAAATAAAGACAAAATCACGTAAACGAATAATCATGGTATAGGCAATTGGATTCACGTTTACCCCAAGAGTAGTAAGCATTGCCGCGTTACTCGCTTCAAACAGACCAATCCCTCCAGGAACAGGAAGAAAGAGTACCAAGCCAGGCAGGGTGCTTAATAAAAACGCACCCGTAATGGTTGTAGGGGATTGAAAAAAGTACGTGAGTAAAAAGGCTTCAAGTGCACGAAAACCGGTCATGACACACGACAACACCACAATGCCCGCCAATACAAATCCGTGCCCGGCAAAAAATTTGGTCATGAGTTCCTCTACTTCCAAAAGCCATTGGGCTGCTTCTTGTGCTTTATGATGACGAAAAAAAAATTTCCATCTCAATATCCGATGAAAAATATTCCATCCTTTCGCAACGGATACGAAAAAGGTAATAACAAATGAAAGAAGAACGATAATGCATGTTACTGCCAGTGTACGGATACCTTCGGTACCGACATTTGTCAGCAACGCCAACACTACCCCTGCCATGATGTACAGCAAAAATGCAGCAATTTCAAAAGCCAAGTCTAACACCACCGAACCTGTTGCCTCTTTTATCGGCACACCCTCGGCATGCAAAAGCGCAACACGCACTGGCTCTCCGGCAACTTGCGCTGCCGGAGTAATATACCCAGCCGCAAATCCACTCATGCGATGGTTAAAAAGATGAAAAAAAGGAATGCGTTTTACTGGATAGATTCCGCGCACAATAATCTGCCAGCGCCAAGTATATAAACAAAAGTTTATTAACGATACGCCAATAAAAAAGAGAAAGGAACCGATGCCAAAAACTTGTACGCTCGAAAGAATTTCATGCAGTCCGGTGTGGTACACCAAGCCTACAAACAGGAAGATACCGATAAGAAATCCTACGACAATGAACACTTTTTTTCTCCATGATCCCCCCAGCATAGACAAATATCGTTACGCAATTGATGTAAGCGTTTTTTCTTTCTTCTTTCCTAAGAAATACGCATACATGAGGTAAGTCAATACCGTGCTCACCACAATATACAGTGTTAACCCAGCCGGAAGTGTAGTTGAGCCAAGAACAAGCATCATGATCGGTAACACGGTCGTCATGCTGCGATTCATGGCTGCAGTCATATCTTCATCGAGGGAACCCGATTCGCCACGGGCAGCTTTAGGTGGACGGGCCGTAACCATCTGCTTTGCTTGGAAGTATTGAGTGACGCCAGCAATAATACCGAGAATCGGGGACACTGCACGCAAATCTAATCCCAAGAAATATGGGCTCATTTGCACAGGATTATGCACAAATGCATAGAGAATTTCTGCATTTACCTCACCAAAACCTGCCGATAGTACTCGATACAGCGCAATAAAAACCAACAATTGCACAATGGTCGGCAAGCACGACGCAAAAGGATTTACTTTGTGCGTTTTATACAACTCCATCATCTGCTTGGCCATTTCTTCTTTATTGTCTTTATATTGCTCTTTGAGTTCAGCAATTTTGGGCTGAATTTCCTGCATCTCTTTTTGCACCTTCAGCGATCGATAGGTCAACGGTAACAATACTCCCTTAATCAGAATGGTCAGCAGAATAATCGCCAGACCCAAACCACCCCACGGAAGGACATCATATGTCCAGACGAGTAAATTATAGAGTGGTTGATACAGCACCGTGAAAAAAAGATCGCCCATATATCAGCGTTCACCGTTTAGGAAAGCGCCTCTTCAGCGTCTTTCGGTTCATCAGAAGATTCTCCATCTATCGCTTCGTCGCTAACGGGAACACTAGCTCCACCCTGTTCGAGAATATTCACCTTCCAACCCGTCAAACGGGCTGCTAAGCGTACATTTTGACCACCGCGACCGATAGCGAGTGAGAGTTGATCGGCAGGAACAGTAACCGTAGCCACATGCTCATCTTCATTGAGCTCAACGTTGCCCACTTTTGCCGGAGCCAAGGATTGAATCAGGAATGTTTTTGCATCCTCACTCCATTCAATAATATCGATTTTCTCGCCAGAAAGTTCGGCGATAACCGTTTGAATACGTGTTCCGCGTTGCCCAATACACGCACCAATAGGATCCACGCGTGGATCGCGAGAAGTAACGGCAATCTTTGTACGTGATCCCGCTTCGCGAGCAATCGCCTTGATTTCGACCGCACCTTCATTGATTTCGGGAATTTCTACTTCAAAAAGATGTTTAACGAGTGCTTCGTGCGTGCGAGAAAGCAAAATCTGCGCACCGCGTTGCCCGAGTGAGACCTCACGCACATACACTTGCACGCGATCACCCGAACGATAGCGATCGGTCGCCATCTGATCTTCTGGTCGCAAAATACCCGTGGTACGTCCAATTTCAACCAACACTACCCGCCCTTCACGACGCTGTATCGTTCCCGCGATCACCGTTCCTTCAATACCTTTAAATTCATTAAAGATAATTTCGCGTTCAGCTTCACGTAATTTTTGCATGATCACTTGCTTGGCCGTCATTGCTGCCATGCGACCGAATTCACCCGGAATCGGCAACTCGCGACGCAAGATATCTCCTACTTTTGCGGTCATCTTCAAAACCCGCGCGTCAGAAAGCATGATGTCGGTTTTTGGATTAAACACCGGGCCTTCGGATAACGATAATTCGTCGATAACCGGTGGCTCACCACGCAAGCGACGTGCTTCTCGAGCTGCAGATTCTTCGGCTTCTTTTTGCCGCACGGCTTCGAGCTCCTCGGCAGTAATGTCTTCAACAATCGTTTTGACATCGAAAACGCGGACATTGCCGTTTTCTGGATCAAATTGGGCTTCGAGATTGTGATATTTATCACCAAAATCTTTCCGATAGGCAGCCGCCAACGCTGATTCAATGGTCCCTAACACGGATTCGTACGAAAGACCTTTTTCTTCACAAATTTGCCGCATGGCTTGTTCGATGGGAGATGACATACAAGGTTGAGGAATAAAGCGACCCGGCAATCAGCCGGGTCGGATACACTGAATATACGCGATTGTGTAAAGTCATGCAAGGCCTATCCAACGGCACGTAGGTGCCGCAGTACCGGCGGACCAGGTTCGTAATATTCGAGCGCCACAACGTCGAGTCGATACCGTGGATGGCGTTCGGGACATTGCGAGAGAAAGATGTTGATAGCCCGAGCAATGCGACGAATCTTTTCTGGCGTGACTGCTTCTTCGGGAATACCATATTCGCGTGTACGTCGTGCCTTTACTTCAACAAAGACCCATTCGTCCCCTTCCCTGCCAATCAGATCAATTTCCCCATAGCGCGTGGTGTAATGACGTTGCATGATATCGATTCCCTGATTTTGTAAATACTTAGCCGCAAAGTCTTCGGCGGATGTTCCCCATTGTTGTCGTGCGGATGGCATAAAAATAAAACTCCCGTTGCGGGGAGTCTTAAAGGGGCAACGGGAATTACCTTAACATGAAATTTCGGGAATACGATTATTTATCCCCAACGTTTTATCGTGCCCGTCGAGGCAAGTATTTTTTCTGTTCCTGTTGCGCCAAGGTGTGTTGTCGAGCAACCGGCACTTCACGATACCAAAACTTCCATAACATATATCCACGCCATGCAACAATACCTACCCAAAGTAAGAACCAAAAACGCGCACCAAAAATACGAATCTCTTCAAAACTTAAAAAGAGCCAGATAAAACCCGTCACACCCGCAGCAATAGCCAGACCTGCCCCACGTTCAAGCAATTGCTTCAAAAAACGATCAGCAACAAGATTGCGTCGCGCAATCCGCAGTGCTGCACCGAGCAGTAAACAAAGTGAGAAAAGAGTAAAAAAGCCAATTTCAAAGGCTTGGCCCATACGTACCGGTGTCACATCAAACCAGAAAGAAGGATCAAAGATCGTTAACATAGTGAAGGGATGGTAACAGAACTAAAATCCTTCGTACACCCTCGCCCAATGGTGATCGGATGCGAGGCCTTTATGCGTGGCACGGAAGGCCTGGTAGGCCAAAAAGATATCCAGTTTTTCGGGATTAATACGAAAATCCCAGCGGGGTGCCAGTGGATGACTGCGCTCAGGATGCCAATCAACAACGATCACCTTGCCTTTTGGCTTTAACACCCGACGAATATCCGTAAAAAGCTGTTGCGGTTTACGAAAAAGTCCTAACGTATTAATCAAATATGCCGCATCAACAGATTGCTCTGTTAATGGCAGTTGCTCTTCGGCATCAGCCCACAACAAATGCAAATTATGGACAAGATATTGGCGCCGCAAACCTTCAAGCATACGTAACGTGTCTTTATGTATATCGATCGCTGTCACTCGTCCGTCTTCCCCAACATGACGTGCAGCGGGAAACAAAAAATGTCCGGTACGACTCGGCCCAATTTCAATAACGTGCGCACCGGGTTGAATAAGACCCAACTGCAAGAGTATTTCGGGAGATAAAAGGGCTGAGCCTGCACGCATACTTAAATGGAAAAAAGAGATCCGATAAATCCTCCCACAATAATTTCAAACAAATTGGTCATAACCATGGCCCCGATTAAAATAATTACGATGCCTAAAAGTTTATAGAAGAACTGCGATCCACCTCCCCCGAAAGTTCGCTCGGCCCACGGCACAGAACCAAGGAGTCCGTAAAACCACATGGTTTTCCAAACGAGGAAATATCCGAGCACGATAATTCCAAGACCAAGAAGGATACGGGTGAGCATATAGACAAAGTATAGCAGAGCGGGGTGGATAGTATTTCCTTACTCCATCTTGCAGAGCAACGCCGTTACCGGCAAAAGGGAATTTTGCCGACGGCTGGCTCTGGCGGATGTCGTGCCGGAAATACTATCCACCCCGCTCTGCGCGCCCTACATCACAATACAAAAACAAAAATTCTCCTTACATCAGGAGAATTTTTGGTGCGGACGGAGGGACTTGAACCCATATAAAGAAAAAATGAGAATGTCGCTACTCTTACATAAAAAGTGAAGAAAATGGTGATAGCTAGGCCACTTTCTCACTTCTCACTGGTCAGCAGAGTTCTGCACAAAAACACAAACCCCATCACTTTATGGGCAACGGGTGGGCAACAACCGCTCCGGGAAGTGATGGGGTTTTGTTATCTTTGCTGAACCACCGTGTATTGAAGTTTTTGCACGGCTTTCTCCCTTTGTTGAAGTCCCATCTCCCATCACGACGGAGGAATGTCGTGAGGGAAGATGGACCTCGGACGCTGCTGTGCGCATACGCACAGCAGCGTCCGAGACGAGCGGTGAACGATCACCGCATGATGTTCGAGAACGTCTCGAAGAAGAACAGGAACGCCTCGTCCCAGTACCTGGCGACGATCCACACCCCGAGCGCTGCACCCATCACCAGCCCTGCAACGAAGCAGGCGGTGAAAAAGTTCAGCTCTCGCTTGGTGGGTTCCCGCCGCAGGACGGGGGCCGTGAGGAACGCGATGGGTCCTTGGATTGTGTACCAGACGACCACAGGGATGCGATGCAAGGTCATTTACTTCTCCTGGCTCATGGAATTCTCAGCCCATCTGCATCCACGATGCGGAGGAAGGCATCATGAATGCGGATGGGCCCTGGAGTGATCGCTCGGCGATCGCTTCAGGACGTGCCCCGCGAAGTTGCGGGGCGGAACGTGGCTGCTCTCTAGCAGCCGTGGCCAGGGTAGATGTTGGGGTCGCTGACGTCACAGTCGTCGTACTCGTCCGGGCAGGTGCCGTCGTTGGGGTAGAGGACATCGCCTGACTCGACGTCGAGGCAGTCCCCATCTCCGTTGGCGTCGTAGCCCGTGGCGCAGTAGCCGTCACCGTCGCGATCCTCCTGGCTGTGGAGCGGGTAGCAGACCGTCGACCCGTCGGGGCCGTGGGTCTCGTACGCGTCACCCTCGTCGTCGTAGTCCCCGTCGCCGTTGCTGTCGTAGACGCCATCGACCTCGTTGGGGTCGAGGACACCATCACAGTTGTTGTCCGCGACCCAGTCGCAGACCTCTTCGGCGTCGGGGTGGGTGTTCTCGTCGGCGTCGTCGCAGTCCGAGTCGTCCTCGACGTAGCCCTCGGGCGGGGAGCAGGCGACGATGCTGTTGGCACCGCCGTAGCCGTCACCGTCGAGATCCTCGTACCAGGACTGCGCGTCGTCCGAGGCACTGCCCTCGTCGATGTAGCCGTTGCAGTCATTGTCGATCCCATCGCACACCTCCTCACCGGAGGGCGTGCAGGGCTCCTCGTCCTCGTCGGACGGGGTGCCGGGGTCGACCTCTTCCGTCGGTTCCGAGACCGTGGCGATCCCGTCCTCGTTGGTCACCTCTTCGCTGTTCTCGGTACCCTGTTCCGCCTTGTCCTGCGGAACGATGTTGTACTCGGAGCAGGCGATGAGAAGGAGACCGGCCAGAATGCTACGCATGGTCTTTGCCAGGGCCCGTGGCCCGGAATGAGTGAAGAAACAGGATGACTCCGTATTTATCATCACGTTACGTGGTGAGGAATACGGAGTCATCCTGTTACTTATTCCTCCATCGTAACGAATCAATATAGCATAAAAATCCACTTTTTACAAGTGGATAACCGAATAAAATGGCTAATATTAGATATTTTTGAAAAGATAGTTTTCTCCAAAACAAAGAGCGCGTCTCGTCGGCAGGGGCCCGACGAGATCGGACCGCTCCTTGCCGCGCGACGCGCGAGATGTCCTCACGGCGTGGCGATCTTCTCCTTCTTGAAGCTGGAGACGATGATGACCACGCCCATGAGAGCGAAGAAGTAGATGATGAAGGTGAGGACGAGGGGAGCCAGCGAGAGGATCGGAACGATCTCCCACCAGGTTCCCAACAGGGAGTCGAGCCCGACGCTGATGGCACCACTCAGGGCGCCGGACAGTGGGGCGGTGAGAAGCATCATGACCGCCGCAACGGCCATGATGGCTACTGTAAGAGCGAACCTGCGAAGTTGCATGAGGTGTAGCCTCCGTCGACGGGGAACGGATGTCGACTGGAAAATCTAACACAAAACTGGCTTTTTGGCCAGTTTTTGGGGTTCTTGATAGGCAGGAAGAAGATTTTTTTGTTTCAAGAAAAATCTTACTTTATTGAGCAGTAGATGTAAATTCGTCTGGAATAGTGAAATTAATAACCATTACATGCACAGCCTGGTCCTTTATGGCAGGTGTAACTTTGAGATATACAGGAATCCCCACACGCTTTTCCTGTCGTACATATTTTGCAGCAAGACCCGTAGCTATCATCTGATGTTTCCGCTGGAGAATAGTAGTAGGTCGGGCTTGTATTTATCGTATTCGTTGATGGGGGTGTAGTTGAAGATGATCTGTAGTAACTAATTGTTTGCGTCACGGATTTTGTTGTTCCATCTGTAAAATATGCAACAAATTCATAGGAATCATTTCCTTCGGCGAGATTGTTCCATTTTTCTGCGGCCTGGTATTGGGTTGGTGATGCGCCATTTCCTTCGCCTTTCTTGAGAAAGAAGCCAAAGAGAAAAATCTCCAAAAAATCTCGGTAAAATAAAAAAATCACTCTTGGGGAATGATTCTTTTCTGGTGCGGACGGAGGGACTTGAACCCTCAAGCTCTTGCGAGCACTAGCCCCTCAAGCTAGCGCGTATGCCAATTCCGCCACGTCCGCAAAAATGCGCGAGAATTATAAACAACTTTAGGTCGCTTGGCAAGTTATGGATAATCATGTAATCTCTATCACGCTTCTTCACAAGATGGACGCTTAGCTCAGCTGGTTAGAGCATCTCGTTTACACCGAGAGGGTCGCGGG
>CAZREA010000003.1:0-95849 GCA_964599455.1 uncultured Gammaproteobacteria bacterium
CCTATATTTTACAGGCATATTCTCCATCTTAGCATGGAGATACTAGTCTAGGGCCAATAAAATTCATCTTCTTGTACATCCTGGATATCTTCAGCAAGCCTACTATATCGAGGGTGGGGGAAGGGATCGCAGAGCCCCTCCGGAGAATGAACTGGAAAAATTGGCACAATGCTACATTGAGCAGGCACGCAGCCTACAAAAAGACGAGATGATGGTTCTTTTCATACCCGCACGAAAGGGAACCTTAATCAAAAATCTCAAGAGAAAAGAAGCACTCTATGCGCGTCTTACAGAAGAGATAAAAACGATACTGGGCGAACGACTTATCGCAATCGTTGATGACGTAGGCACAAGCGAAACTGTTACAGATAAAAGAAACGGTAAAGCTGCTTGGTCACGGATCAAGCGTATCATGGAGAAACGAGGATATAGATTGGGTAAAAATATTACCGCTGAAGCTTATAGGGAAGCACAATTTACCTGCGTTACCGCTATCGCTCAAAATCTTCATGAAGCGGGAAATTTGAAAGATCAAGTGGTGATTCGACCCGAATTTACCGACTATATCGTTGAGGGAGGCACTTATTATCGCGAATCAAGTCTTTTATATGAAGAGAGTACCTATCATGATGGCTGGTTCGGTGAAATCGATAAAAGAAAACGAGAGGAAGGGAATGATTTTTCTCTGAACTCAGCAGTACGGATAAAATTTAAATAAAGAACATAAAAAGTCCCCTCGTTTCACGGAGGGAATTTTTTTATTTCTCCAATTTATTAAGGTTCTTCAATGAAGGCGATCGAGAAATCGATGACGCAAGAGATATAGCTCGTAAAAATTACATCTTCTTTAATTGCTCGAGTTTTTCTTGCAGATACTTTATAATCGACTGTTCTCCGGAAAGATCAAAAAACGGACTCCATTCATAACGTGGAGTGCTACCAATAAGCAAATGCCACATGACATATTTCTCAAGTTCCGCTCTGCTGATACAAGGATTTTTATATCCAGTTGCAAAGTCCGTAAATTGTACCGCTTGCTCTTCTTCATCATCAGGATAAACTCTTTTGAATTCATTTAATAACTCATCCACGAAAGCCCGTCCTTTTTTACATTCCTCCTCCCATTCTTGCTCGGCTATATCCGGTTTTGGTTCTTGATCCATAATATAACTCTTAATCCTCAAGATAAGTTTAACATAAATTCACCCAAAAAATAAGCGGCATAGTCGACGAAAATATGTCTTTTTGTCATACTGAAAATATATGCGAAAGACAAAGCAGATCAAAAAGACTTTAGGACAATATCCCGTCATTGCTCAAGAAGATGTAAGCGGTGGATATTGGGTTTCTTGTCCTGTACTTGAAGGTTGCTACAGCCAAGGCGAGACCATTGATGAGGCATTAAAAAATATTCGCGAGGCTATCGAGCTTGTCCTGTAAAAAATCACCCCAATTTCTCAGGGTGATTTTTTTTATTTCGTTCCTTCTTGATAAATTTCAGGATAGCTATCCAAAACTCTTAACACGGCATCTTTTTCACCCTCTGGAACCATAATCCACGCACTCTGTTCATCGAGTCCCGCACCGTAGTCAGCGGCATAACGCTGTATACTTCTGTAAAGATCTGCATTTTGCGGGTAATTACCATGGAGAAAACGCGTATCTCGAATTCTGACATCCCCCTCGGCCGTTGGTGTGATTGTTCGATCGAAAGGAATAATCCTTTTAGGCTCTGTTTCATGATGTTCCGTTGATTCAAACATACTATAATAAATATATCATGAGATTTTTATTATTTCTTAAGTTTATTCAGGTTTTTCATGGCGCGGCTCTTGATGCGAGAGACGGTATTGGCCTTGAGGACCTTTTTACCGGCGGCTTTATCAAGGGCTTTGCCGAGATCATGCATAAGTTTCTGCGCTTCGTCGATCTTTTGAGATTCGAGGAGTTTGCGGAAACTGCGGCGCATGAACTCGATATTTTCTTGAATTGAGGTGTTGCGAGCAGCGCGCTTCACGCTTTGACGCAGGGCTTTTTCAGCATTTTTGAGGTTTGGCATAGCAAAAGTGGTTGAAGGATAGCGGAGAATCTGAAAATAGGCAAGAAACGGGGCGAAAAGAGTTATCGCAGGGCGAGAAAGGTGAACATTTCTTAAATACAGAGGGGTCCACAAATGGACAAGAGCGTAATTCTCAAGTATGATATCTTGTTATCTTTTCGTCGGACAGGTGAACTCTCTTCTTATCAAAAACCGCAATGAGAAAAGAGCTCACTCGTTCACAAGGGGGTAATCGCATGGCAGCAGCACTGCTCATATTGATCTATATGGGGTTAGGGCGAGCGATCCTTCGGGATATCGATCACAAGATCGAATCTCGAGGAGGACGATGGTGGATCCTGCGGGGCAAGGAGGAATTCGATCAGATACTCCTCATTGCCATCTGGCCCGCTCCGGTGATGGTATACGGATTTTTCAGATTCTTCGACTGGTTGTTCGAGGATGAACTTGAAGACTAGGCTCACGCACCCGTGAGCCGCGAAGATGCACCTATGGTGCCCGCGGCCGTGGGTGCGTCTTCATATGCAGAGATGATAAAACCGGCTTTTACGCCGGCTTATCTTTTTATCGTTATTTGATGTACCTCGACTTATTTCTTCATGCTGCAGCACTTGCACATGCCGCCGCACATTTTACTCAACCCGATAAGGATAAGAATCACCGGCCAGACAATAGCCACAAAACCTGCGGTCAAAATTCCCAATCCCTGCAAAAGAAAGGAAAGACCAATAAGAACCATTCCAAGCGGAACCATTTTATGATGCGTACATCCGCACCCTGACATACCTTCTTGCATAGAAGAAAGAAAAGAATAATTGAGAAGAGTATATCCTAAAAAATAATCGCATATTATGTTCGTGGACAAAAAGCTGCATATCTTGCAAGATAAACTCGTCACTCATCAACAAGGAGGGTTCACATGGATGATTTCTTCAAGAGTGCAGGAGAATTCTTTCTCATGTTCGTCGGATTCGCTATCGGATTCGCGATCACCGCCAAGGCAACACGGTTTCTCAACAAGGACAAAACAAAAACCACGCTCAGCGAGGTATGTATTGTTGCCATCTGCATGGCTATCATCATACAAATCCTCGCAGCGCTCATCTCGCACTACCAGTCCCTGTATGTGACGTGGAGGAGCATTTCTTCATCGCACTCATAAGCCGAAAACGCTATCTCATAGCGTTGTGGCTGTGGGTGCGTTTTTATATTCGAAGAAAATCTCAAAACTCTTCCCTCGGCATAATCTCTCTTCATAAGAACAACACCGAAATGCTATGAGCGAAAAGAGTTCAGGATCGTCTCGCTTCTGCAAAAGCGGCGAGCAGGCGCACTGATGCAACCTCGGGATCAAGTCCGAGTTTAACCTGTTTCTCAATATCTATTGCGTGATTGAGAGCAGAGGCGAGGCCTTCAGCGGTAAACATTTTTGTGGCTTGCATCGCCTTCATGGTGACAAAGGGATGGAGATCGAGCGTTTTCGCGATCTCATCTTTGTTATTCGTTCCTGAACGCGTCAAGATATCAATCTGTGCGAGAATACGAATTTGCCTAAGTAGCATCGAGTAGAGTTGAAAGGAATCGGTGCCTGCCGAAAGTTCCTGTAAGAATTTCTCCGCACCAAGCGACGATCGTCGATCACTGACGGCGTCCAAAAAACCAAACATGTCACCTTCACTGTTTCCAATGGTGACGCTGGTGATCATTTCGGAAGTGATCGATTGACCATTTGCATACGCAGCAAGTTTCCGAAGCTCGCCATCAAGCGACAGCGAATCATCGCCCACACGAGACAATATTTGCTGCGCGAGTTGCGAGCTCAAAGCCGCTCCATATTTTTGTGCTCTCGAAACAATCCAACTTATTCGCTCAGATCCGGAAAGAGAAGAGACCGGGTACGTTTTCATCTCGATCGGCGATTCTTGTTTCTCTAAAAGTTTTACCAACTGTGTTTTTTTCCAAGCGTCCGGACTTACCTCGTCAACAAACATCACCACCGAGGCCGATGGCACGCGAGCAAGAACCACAACCCATCGCTCAGCCGATTCTTTTTTCATATCAACTGCACCACGAACGACAACAAGACGCTTCTCGGTCATAAACGGTGCAGCCTGCATGGTTTGCCAAATGACGTCTTCTTCATCCTTCCCAAAAACAAACCGGTCAATATTCATCCGCGCAGGATCGTATTTTTGAATATATTTCTCAATAAAATCATCAGCAAATTCTTGCACACGCAACACATCCTCGCCATACACCGCAATCAACATATACCCCATAGAGTAAACGGTTTGTTTGTTTTGGCAAAGAAGTAGGCACTATTGTCACCGTTTAAAAAAGAAATGCGGGAGCCGGCGTAAACCGACTCCCGCTGGAGGTACGAGAGGAACGAGGAGACCTCTACTTCCCGCCGGTGCAGACCATCATGTCCAGAATGTATCCGCCCGCACGAACGTTGGTTCTGACGGCCAGAGAACGACTCTTGAGCTGGTGCATGACTCCTCCACAAGAGACTCCGCAACGAGGCGGGAACATGGAGTCTCCCGAGTTTTAACCGCCCTCTTTCAAGAAAAGATATTGTCTGGAAAGAGGGTGGATAAAAAAGTACACGCATCTTACAAAGCTGCGTGTAGCTGTCAAGAATATTCCTATTTCATCTCACCCCAACGTTTTGCCGTTGCTACATCAACAATTAAAGGAATTTCGAGCGCAACGATATTCGTCATCAATTCTCGAATATTTCGCTTCGCCTCTTCCTGATCCTTTTCTACAACTTCAAAAACCAATTCGTCGTGTACTTGTAACAACATTTTCACATCAATCGAGGATTTACGAATCCAGTCATCAATTTTTATCATGGCCATTTTAATAATGTCGGCCTGACTTCCTTGAATCGGCATATTCATGGCCATGCGTTCAGCGGCAGCAATGAGCTGCGGGATTTCCGAATGAATATCGGGCAAATAACGACGACGGCCAAAAATCGTTTCAACGAATCCCATTGATCGCGCCTGGAGTTTCATGGCATCAATATAAGCAGCAATACCGGGATGGACCGCAAAATATTTTGCAATAAACTGTTTCGCTTCATCAAAACGCATGTTCGTTGATCGGGCTAATGAATGCGCCCCAACGCCGTATAAAATACTAAAATTAATCGCCTTTGCAGCCGCGCGTTGATCCTTGGTGACTTTATCTTCAGCAACTTCCCATACTTCGGCTGCAGTGCGGCGGTGAATATCAACCCCATCTTGAAAAGCCTGAATAAACGATGCATCTTTTGCCAATGACGCCGCCAAACGAAGTTCGATCTGCGAATAGTCGGCAGAAAGCAACACGTACCCGTCAGGCGCAATAAACGCATCACGAATTTCGCGTCCAAGTTTCGAGCGAATAGGAATATTCTGCAGATTTGGATCGGACGAAGATAATCGCCCGGTTGCCGCAACGGTTTGATTAAACGAAGAATGGATACGTCCATCTGGCGCGATAAGATGCGGAAGCGCGTCGGCGTAGGTTGATTTTAACTTTGCACTCTCGCGATATTCATGCAAAAGCGGAATCATCGGATGCGCATCCCAAAGTTTCTCTAGTTCAGGCGCTGCAGTTGAATAACCGCTCTTGGTTTTCTTGATGCCTTTTGTAGGCAATTGAAGATCTTCAAAAAGAATCACGGCAAGCTGTGATGGAGAATTGATGTTAAATTCTTTCTTAGCGAACTCATGGATCTGTTTTGCGAGCGTGTCGAGTGTTGCACCGAATTTTTCAGAAAGTTCTTGCAGTTTTTCCCGATCAACAAAAATACCGGTTCGTTCCATCGTGTACAAAACCGAAATGAGCGGAACTTCGACCTCGCTATACAATTTTTCCATGCCATCAGCACGCAACTTTGTCGTCATCTGATCAGCAAGAGGAAAGAGACAGCGCGCAATCGCGGCTGCATCATCATCCTCAGTTCGTTTTCCAAGAAACTGTGCGGTGACGTCGCCGATTGTGTGTTCACGAGTTCCCGCATTCAGCATGTACGAAGCAATCGCGACATCGAAAAGCTTTTTCATGCGCAACATCGTCGCCATCTCCACACCCGCATCAGCAAACAGATGTAGAAGCGCCTTCACATCAAACGCAATAACCTCATCCGATTGCGACAACGTATGCACGACCTCTTGCAAAACCTTTGCGTCCGGATGCTCGACAACAAATGTCTTCTTTCCGTCGGTAACAGCAATTGATTCGATCAAAGCACCGAAAAGGTCCTGTGCTTTACGGATGACCGCAATGGCAAGCCTTTGTGGACTGAGGTCGGAGAGGTAATTTGCCGTAGGCGATGCCCCGCCTTTTGCGGGCACAGGAGAGACGGGTCGCCGACCCGTCTGTACGGCGCCAAAGGAACCATCACGCATCCGTTCAATCCGTTCTTGATCCGTTCTATCTGTTTGCACCTCCTCGATCTGTGTCAATCTGTTCCCCTTATACTTCTTCACCAAATTCTTAAATTCCAAATCCTCAAATATCGGCAACAATCTCTCCGCATTCGGGGATTCGATGGTACATTTCTCATACGAAAAATCCGGCAACGACACATCGCGCACGATTGTGACCAATCGCTTCATCTGTTTCATCACCTCTTCTTGTCCTTGGAGTTTCTTTTGAAATTTCGGGAGCAATGATCCATCTTGCAATGCCGCAATAATCCCGTCGACATCACCATGCGCCTGCAAAAGTTCAACTGCACCCTTGTCACCAATTCCGGAAACGCCCGGCAAATTATCCGACGTATCACCAACGAGTGCTTTTAGATCGATCAGGCGCTCCGGCGGCAAACCATAACGCTCCTGCACTGCCTCTTGGTCATATACTTTCACTTGCGATAAACCTTTGATAAACACTACGACCTTTGTCTTATCGCTCACGAGCTGCAACGAATCCAAATCACCCGTAACAATCAACGTCTCGATATCGCCTTTTCGTTCATTCATGGACGCAATCGTGCCGAGAATGTCGTCTGCCTCAAATCCGGTTGCCGACAAAGAGGGAATTCCGTACGCGAGCAAAATATTTTGGATAATCGGAATCTGCGCATAAAGCTCATCCGCTTTTTTCTCCCGCGTTGCTTTATACGGTTCATATTCTTCATGCCGAAACGTCCCACCCGGCAAATCCCAAGCAACCGCCATGTAATCCGGCTTGTATTCCAACAACATTTTCTCAACGACATTCGTAAATCCGTATACCGCATTCACGACCCGCCCATCCTGCGTCGAGAGCGGCGGAATGGCATGCCAAGCGCGATGCAAAAGGGCGTTGCCATCAAGAATGAGGAAGGTTTTTTTCGAGGAAGCCATAATCACAAATAGTGTAGCAAGCAAACCAAGAACCGCCCACCGAAGCAGCGGCTCCGTGTGGGCGGTGAGTTTTGTACGAGGGAACCTTGCAGCTCAACCTCGCGCATGTTGCTCGATATTACGGCTCGCTCGGTGGCACTTCCTCCTCGTACGGAATCAACTCGAGGATTTCCACGAGCCGATTCCGCTGAAGGCACATCCCGAGGTGTGGCGTGGCGATGCGTACGTGCTTACCCAAGAAGTTATCCCACATTCGCATGTGGCCATGCTCTGGTCCGATTCCCGCCTTTCGGACAGCAACCAGGTACTCCTTCTGGGTTATTCCGTTTTGGAAGAGGACTGCGTAGAGCAGGTGATCCTTGTTGAGGTCGAGAATACTTCCACTACAACTGAGGCAGTAATCTCCCTCGTTCTTGTTGAAGTATGTCCGGTAGTGACGATCGATAACTCCAATAATACGGGCGGTACGAGGATTCATCTGTTCTCCCAGTGTTCGATTCGTCGATGCATTTCGACGTCTCGATGCTGGACGCGAGGGAACCTTTCGGCTCGACCTCGCGCACGTCGGGGCTCTGCTTTCCCTGGAATCATACGTTTTCGACCGCTTCATCATCGTTGTGCTATGGACTTCCTTCCGGTCTGAGTACGCCACGTGCCGCTTTCACGAGCGCCCTGATCAACTCGTGGTTCGCACCCAGCAGCAGAAATGGTCCGTTTTTCCACTTTCGGTGTTCCACTTCTGCCTCTGCGATAGCCTCCCTAAATCCCATTTCTCGGAACATGTCCAAGACCTCCTTCTCGAACTGCTTCTGCTCATCCATGTACAAGCCGGGCTTGAACGAGTCGTAGCAGCAGGAGCAACAAGGATGAGTCTTCGTCATGTAACCCACCATCAGGGTCCAGAGGGCGGCCACATCGTAGATGCTGACGAGATCCTTCGTGTCTTTCACTTTGTCTCCTCGGCGCTGTGCACCTGGCTGTTGTGAGGCTGTCTCTCAAGGCCGTTCCTTGATCGACAGAACACTGTATCATATTTCTTCCTTTTTGTCTACTATAGTAGATAGTACATACACGAATTCTTATAAGTTATAGATTCGTATTCTACATAATATTATCTAATATAGTTGACGTATAATCTTATCCCTTTATACTTACCTTATATGGTCAGTCCAAAAGAGCTTTTAACACATTTTTCCGTTACCGATGAGGAGGCAGAAATTTATTTGGCACTCTTAAAACTCGGAGCCTCTACGGCGACAGAGATCTCGATAAAAGCAAAGAAAAACCGCACCGCAACACACTTCCATCTCAAAAAGCTCGTCGATAAAGACCTTATTCAACTCACAAAGCGGGGTCGAACATTCGTGTTTAGTGCCGTAGCACCCGCGGAACTTGCGTCGCGATTCGATCGAGCGACAACCGATTTCAAGAGCATGGTTCCGCAACTTGAGGCACTACAAAAAATCGAAGGTGAGGCACCGCGTGTACAAGTAACCGAATCTCGCGCCGGATACTTCAAGGTGTACGATGAAATTTCCTCTCTCCCCGAAGGCTCAGTGTTCCTTGCAATTGAAGGCGCAGAGGCGCTCCGGAATGAACTCACTCTTCTTACGAACGAAGAGACAAAAGACTTCTATTCGAAAATTATCTCGAGAAACATTGAAACAAAGCTCATTATTACCGAAGAGGCTACGCAAATTCCTAATCAGATGATTACGGAGGAAAACTTACATTTATTAAAAAAACGCCAACTCGATATTCGTACCTACCCAGAATCCACTATGCCGTTTCAAGGACTTTCGCTCATGTATGGCGATACGGTTGCCTATCTCTTTCCCCAAACCAATCTCGTCGTCACTATCAAACATCAAGGAATCGCCGATTCTTTCAAAGCAACCTTTGACACGCTCTTTCTTTTCGGCAAAGAATATTCATTCGGCTCATAAAATCTCCAAAATACAAAAGAACCTCCGATAAAGGAGATTCTTTTATGGGGCGACTAACGGGAATTGAACCCGTGTAGCCGGGACCACAACCCGGTGCTCTACCATTGAGCTATAGCCGCCATGTATTGAACGGTCCTCACTATAATGGATCGCGTATCATTTTGCAATGTTCAAACAAGCTCGAACGTTACGACAACTGTTTCCACGATAAATCAAACATGATTTTCATCACGTCGGCGATTGCTTGATTTTTAATCAGCGTTCCAAAAATCGGCTCTTCGGTGGAAATTAATGCAACTTTGTCATTCCAAATCAGAATATCAACGGGAAGATGTGCAACATGTTTTGGAAGCAATCGCGTATCATACATCCCTTTCAAGATACCGATTGGCGTCTTCGCACTTGTATCAATCGAATCGTGCGTCAAAATATCTTTGAGAAAAATCTTGTGATCGCTCATTTTGCGAATATACGTTTTAAAAAAATCCCACCCCAATGCGTCATACAGTTTCTTTGTCGATGCGACACCGAACACCTGCTTTGCCTCAAGCATTTCATAAAAGATTTCTTTCACTTGCTCTGGTCCTTCGAAAAATTTGATCGTCGGTTTATTTTTTTGTGTAGCAAATAACGATCGCAAATCTGGCAAAATTTCTTTCATCGCCTCGGTCCGCGTCTCAAGCGTTTGCACTAAAATCGATGGATCGGCTGCAAGATATGCTTTACGTTTTCCTTTTTGCTGTTCTTTTATGAGTCCTTTTTCTTTTAGAGATCGTAAAAGCCCATACAAGTTTGGACGGGCAATTCGTATTCCTTTTGTGATTTGGGGCGGGGAAGAAATACCTTGTTCTAAAAGATAGAGATAAACCTTCATCTCATTCTCAACAAGACCAATGTGACGAAGATGTTCCCGAATAGCAGACATATGATATATAAAGAACATATCATAATATATGCCAACAGTAAACAAATATCTCATTTATATCTTTTATAAAGAAGATATAATATTGCCGAGAATGCCTTTTTGTTTTATTGTGGTCGGTCAGCTGATAACCGGAATCGACGGATTCCAAAAGGAGAAAAAATGATGCTCGTAAACGCTCTGTATCTTATGGGGGTCATACTCAGCTTCACGGGCTGGGCAATGTTCACAGGAGCCGAACCCCGCAAACAGTGGATGCGTCCTTTGATTCTTGTGATGTTCGTCATCGGCATATTTCTCCTTGTCATGGGAGGGGTAGCGCTCTACGCGCACGACAAGTCTCCTATTGAGAGCGTCGTTTATACGATCATCTGCACACTCATCTCCATGAGTGTGGGAATGGGAGTGCATAAAATCAAATAAAAGCTCCTGCATCCCCGCAGTCAAAACAACAAATCACCGGAAAGTCATGCTCGAACATCTTATCAATCATCCCGAGTTCAGTAACGAACTTTGTGAAAAACTCGAAGATCCGAAGAATGCCGAACTGGTCATCAAGGCTCTGTGCATTGCGTTGCAGATTCCTAAATTCTGGATTGTCATGGTTTCTGGCAACTGGCACGACGGATTCAGAGGGTATACACATCCCTTTATCCAGAAAAGTGACAGTGAAGGCGTCAACGAAAACGGGTGGTATTTCATTCGAGATCCTTGGGACTTCGAGAAGAAGACGTTCGTTGCTCTCACCGCAAAACGAGGCGTCGAGTTTCTCTTCAAGAATGGCAGCTTCGGAACCATCCGGATACTGCCGACAAAAGAAGAGGCGAGAGAGTGGGAAACGCAAGAAACAAAACGGCTCAATGATTACCGATCAAGGCCACGCAACTAAACTTCGCGCACGTACGCAGAGATGTACAGGAAAACAGCGACCTCCCATGAGGGAACGCTCCTGTCTCTCTCGTGGGTGCGCTGTTTTTATTAAAATTGCAACTTAAGTTACAATATTCGTGCAAAAACTGTAACTTATGTTGCAGAATTTAAGATTCGACATTCAATACCCGGCATTCCATACAATCTGCCAAATCATTTTTAAGGTCTTGGCAATAGCTTTACTCTCAAGACTGAGTGCGAATTCCTCATCTTCGGTGTATGAAATAAATAACACCACATCGTCGTACATCATGATTTCGCCTTCAAAGTTGTACGTGGATGCAGGCACAAAACGCGATTCGCGATTACTCGTGACATCACGTTTTTTAAATGCACGACCAACAGCGTTGTCGGGAATTACCAAACGCCCGAACAGACCACTCTTTTTACGTGCTGGAATATATTCTTTGTCCCAAAAAGCATTCAGCGCATTTGATCGCACATTCAATCGTTCAACGCCAACAAATGCATACAGCGTCTTATCCTTACTTTGCAGCGAGTCACGATATACGCTCTTTACGCCGTCGATACCTTCAAAATATTTCATCTTCGGTTTGTAAACACCTTTTCGTCCTAAAGAAATAAGTTCCGGCAACACATCGTTAAGTTTAGCGAGGCGTTCTTTTAAAAGTATTTGTAATTTCTCTGGCGGTTCGGCAACAAACACCGTTCGCTTTCCGTGCATTGAACGAATCATGAGTTTCTTTTGCATGAGGCGCTCAATCACGGCATACAACGTCGTGCGATTCAACTCACTCTTTCGCGCAATCTCCAGCACCGTTGCCGGACCCAACTCTAAACTCGCAACATACACTGCCGCTTCGTCATTGGTTAATCCAATTTCCTGTAGTTCTTTTTGAAGAGGAGACATATCTGTCGATTATTCTGACAACAGAAGGATAGCATAAATACAATATATTGATAAATATTAGTAAATACTCATCAGAATATCTTATTCATTATGTTATATATACCGACATAATATGCTATATTTCGATGTTCGAGGAAAAGACATGACGTCAACACCTCGAAACAGGAGATGTACATGGGAGAAGATGAACAGCGGATCCTCAAAAACTTCATGCTCGCTCGAATCTTAGGAGAGCACGAGATTCTCTGCGTCGGCTATTACCACCCCAGCGGACTATCGGCCCATCAACCATCCTGGGGGCCAGATAAAGTCACGCTAACCAAAGAAGGTCTCAGCATCGGTGATAGACGGATCCCCCTGCATATCATTGAGTGGGGCGTAGGTCTCTCCGGTTGCTGCCTCTGCCCGATCATTCCCGATTACTTGACCAGAAGGCAATTCCTTGCCATCAAACTCTATCTCGCAATTCCGATGCATCCAGACAGATCCATTGAGGATCTCCGGAAGTACGCCGAGGAAGAGATGGCCGGAACGCAAAGAATTCAGCTGTGACATCGTGGCACGAGCGATGCAAAACTCGCTCGTGCCCATACAAAAACACATCTTCATCGAGATGTGTTTTTGTTTTCGAAATTCGGCCCTCCGTCGTCCCTCCTATCGTCGGGACTATGGAGGACATCCCCCGAAGCCCACGACGATTCACCCTCAATCTCTTAAAGGTGAATCTCTGTGGGCGAAGGGGGATGGTGCCCCGGGAGGGAATTGAACCCCCGACCTTGAGCTTAGAAGTCTCCTGCTCTATCCAACTGAGCTACCGGGGCTTGTACCGATTTGCTACCCAAGTTTGCCGCTGGCGTTGTTGCCGACTTGCGCCCAGTCCTCACCGTACATCTAGGGTACGGCTCGGACTGTGCTCGTCGGCGCCTAGCCAGCAACAAACTTAGTAGCAAATCGTCGCGCACCACATCCACCTTTCACGCTTGTTACCTTTTACGCAGAACACTGTACCTATTTTCTGCGTTTGCGTAAATTTGATACCGATCATGTGCGGGTTTGGCGCGCCAAACCCCCTCGGCCGTAGCCCGAAATGTACCGGTCGGACGGGCGAGGCCTACACCACGCTCTTCCCATGAAATTTCTTATGCACGTCGCGTAATTGATTGTCGGTGATGTGTGTATAAACCTGCGTCGTCGTAATAGAAGAATGACCGAGCATCATTTGCACCGCACGCAAATCTGCTCCGTTGCGCAAAAGATCCGTCGCAAACGTGTGACGCAGGGTGTGCGGTGATACTTGTTTGGTGATACCAGCCATGCGTGCATAGCGATCAACCATACGTTGAATTGATCGTGGTGTGAGCGGAGTTGATGCTTGTCCAACCGCCTTTGATCGCTTTGCCTTATCATGCCGAATAAATAAGTAGGGAGATACATCTTGCCGATGTGCAATATAGGCCTTGATTGCTTTCTTGGCTTCATCAGAAAGAAACACGATACGATGTTTTTTTCCTTTTCCTAAAATCGTAAATTCCTCATTCTTTAAATTCACTTGCTCAATTTTCAATCCTGCAATTTCTGATACGCGAAGACCTGCAGAAAAAAGTAATTCAAGAATGGCTTTATCGCGATAGCCGAGAATAGTCGGATCCTTTACCGGCTCCGCAAGAATGCGATGCAATTCTTCGGGCTCGAGAAAAGCAACGTGACGTGAGCCTTGTTTGGCAAGTTCGATTTTCTCAGACGAAAGCGACTTCACATCGCGTCGCGCGAGAAACTTCAAAAATGCACGAAGTGCGATGAGATGATAATTCTGCGTTGCCTTCGAGAGCGTTGCTTCATTACGTCCGGCAACATCACGATTCAAATACAAACGAAACTTTCGCACCATCTCCGCATCAATCTCTACAGGAGCTGGTGACTTTGCCCAATCCGCAAAACGTGACAAATAAAAATGATAATTTCTAATCGTCTTGTCCGATCGTCCACGTTCAATTTCTAAATACTCAAGAAATTCTTTGATAAAAGGTTCAAGGTGCTTGGGCATATCGATTCTATTTTATCGCAAAGCACTCAAGAAGCACAGCGGAATTCCAAGGAAAATAAAACAGCGCACCTCGAGAGACAGTGAAGCATCCTTCAAGGATTGCTGTTTCACTGGCTCGAAGTGCGCCGACTAATGGAGCGGATAGCACGCCACCGTCGCGTTTACGATCACACCCTCCTCGTCCCTCTCGACAAGGATGTGCCCGATGTTCGGACTCTGCTGCAACTCCTGCGCGTTCAGGAGATCGACCAAGGTGCGCGTCGTCTCGCCGTGATCATAAGCGATCTCGCTCACCAAGTCGTTCAGCGTCCGAGCGTCCTCCGCGAGATCAAGAGCGTCTGCGACCGTACTATCGGCGATAGCGAAAGCCCGATCACAGCCCTCGATCATCGCATGGTCCATCACGCGCTGGTATCCAGCACCCATGATGACACCGACACCCCACAGACCCACGCCGGAGAGAACGTACAGCAGAACCAGCCCGACACGCCAAAATGAAGTACTTTGCATCACTACCTCCTGAGAGTTTCGATTCGACACGACATGTGTCAGAAAGACTCATGTAATCATCCCGCATAAGGAGAGGATCTTTGAGTCTTCCTGGCGCACATCAAGTGATCAGAAAAAGTACCAAAAATCACCCATAAAAACAAGAACGCGCCCGCCGAGCAGCAGAAGTCACCGAAAGGCGACGTTCTTACCGCTCGCGGACGCGCGAGGCCCTAGAGAAGCATCCTCTTTTTTGCTGCCTTCGGCTCAGGGAGCCGAGAACAGACGAGATCAAGAAATATCATCAGAAGACATCCTCCGGGCAGAAGTGAGACCAGAAACAGATAGGCCGTATCCGGATTGACGAAATGGTCGAACATAGACACCTCCTCTCCGCTAGCGATCAGGATTACTGATCAACACCGGAGGGGACGGGAAGAACGACGCGGAGCGTCCATTCTTCCCAACGGCTTCAGCTGGCCATCTTGGCAATGACCTGCGAAACGAGACTCGCGAGCGCGAGCATAATTGCGCTTGGGAAAATGACGATCGAGGCCAGACCAAGACCTGGGTCATACCACCAGAGATCGCTCCAGAGCTTGGCCATCCGTCCCTTGATCACGCCGCGCTGCGGCAGTTTCAACTTCAGCTTCAGCATACAGCCTCCAAGACCTCGGGGCTCACCATGCCCTTCATTGGCCCTAGATACAGCGAGAAATTTCGCTCGAGCTGCAAGGAAAGCATGACCGCCATCCTTAAAGCTCGAGCGAAAAATGCTGAAACATCCTGTTTTCCCTTCAGCCTCCACACCGAGGAGATAACGATATACATTACCCTATTTTCACCAAAAAAGCAATGAAATGATGGGGATTTTGACTTTTTGTCGAATATTCGCTATCTTTTCCCCGTTATTCTTTAAAACCGGCTTTGCCGGATAAGCCGCAGACCTTGGCCAAAAGGGCAGAGCAGTCCTTTGCGCTCGGATCTGACGGATGAAATGCATACCTATGCTCAATAAGGACAAAAAGGCCAAAATCATTAAAAAGTTCCGCACACACGAGGGCGACACCGGTTCTCCGCAAGTACAGATTGCTATTTTGACGGAAGAAATTAAGGAGTTGACGGCGCACTTAAAAACGCACCGCAAAGACTTCAGCTCACGTCGTGGATTGCTCAAAAAAGTTGCTGAACGCCGTCGCTTGCTCAAGTACTTGGAGCGCGAAGATGCCGCTTCGTACGCAACATTGATCGAAGCCTTGGGACTGAAAAAATAATCACAGAAAAAGCCCCGTCCTGTTTTTATTCAAGGACGGGGCTTTCCGGTTTGTGCTACCATGCACACGTATCATTTTTTATATGCGAATGAGGTTTTCTCATTCATCTTTCTATGCTGTTAAATCTCAGTAATCGACGCGTCGGTGTTTTTATCGACGTACAAAACATGTACTACAGTGCACGCAATATTTACGGCAGCAAGGTCAATTTCGGCAATATCGTCAAACACGCCGTTGACGGCCAACAACTTATTCGTGCCATCGCCTACACCATTTCTACCAAAGGCGGTGACGAAACGCCTTTTTTCGAAGCACTCCATAAAATGGGCATCGAGGTAAATACCAAAGAGTTACTGGAATACGATTCTGGCCAAAAAAAAGGCGATTGGGATGTGGGCATTACCATCGATGCGGTGCGCATGATGGATATGGTTGACGTCATTGTGCTCGTTTCAGGAGATGGCGATTATGTGCCGCTAGGCGAATATGCCAAGAATCGCGGTCGTCTTTTCCATGTTGTGTCATTCCGCGAATCCACTTCATCAAAACTCATCGAGTGCGCCGACATCTACACCAATCTTTCCGATGATCTTCCCGGATTTTTATTACGTGATCCCCATTACCGTCCAACCACCTATCGCAAAACCTCCGCTATTGATACGTTTAGCGATGTCATCGCCGAACAGGAACAAAATAAGGTTCTTCCCGCCCTATCGCAAACAATCGAGCCCATGCCCATGGCCAAACGATCCGTTCCTCCACGAAAAGAAGCTGCCGTTGTACGTGCACCGCTACCTCCAACTGCTCCGCAAGTCCCAAAAAGACCTATCGTTGGCAACAATATGCCACCGAAAGCTCCAAGCTTAGGACCAAAGAAGCGTGGTCGTCCGGCGAAGGGTAAAATCGCAAACTAAAACCTTCCTCCTCTAGATCCCCATCAACTATCAATGCTCATCTCTCTATCTATGCCATCACCTGTAAAAACATACACAATCGAATGGGGAGGAAAACCGCTCACTATTGAAATCGGTCGATTTGCACGCGCTGCGAATGGCAGCTGTACCGTTCGCTATGGCGACACGGTTGTACTCGGTACCGCTGTTATGTCCAAAGAGGCCCGACCGGGTTTGGGATTTTTCCCACTCATGGTTGAGTTTGAAGAAAAATTGTACGCCGCGGGTCGTATTAAAGGCTCTCGCTTCATTAAGCGCGAAGGTCGTCCAACCGACGAAGCCGTACTCACCGCACGTTTCATTGATCGCGCCATTCGCCCGCTTTTTGATAGCCGCATGGAAAATGACGTGCAAGTGATGGTGACGGCCCTTGCCTTTGACGGCAAAAATGATGCCGATATTCCCGGCCTTGTTGCTGCTGCATGTGCGCTCCATATTTCCGACATTCCTTGGAACGGTCCGATTGTGGCCGCACGCGTGAACAAAGTCGACGATACGTTTGTGTTAAACGGCGCGTATGCTGAACGAAATTTATCGCGTTTTGATGTTGATGTTGCCGGGAATGCCGAAAAGGTCATCATGCTCGAAGCCGGCTGCGACGAAGCGCCTGAACAAGAGGTTATCGACGCTATCGTGTTTGGGCGAGAAAACCTAGCGCCGGTTATTGATCTCTTAAATCGTATCCGCGCAGATATTGGTAAGCCGAAAGCTGATATTTTCGCAATCAAATCAGAAGAGGAGCAACGCATCTTCCAAAAGAAAGCCGATGTTGAAGCGGTGTTGGAATCGTTTATTAAAACCCAAATGGAAGATCTCTTCTTCAGCGCACCGCGTGCCACCAAATCCGAGCGCGCTGCAGCCAAGGACGAAATGAAGCGTCGCACCGCAACCTTTTTGGCCGCACAGGGTTGGGATGATGAAGGCGTGAAGCTTGGTACGAGCATGGTCACCGACATGATCGAAGCCGAAATTACGCAAAACATTCTTGCCGGTGGTCGTCGCGTTGACGGTCGTGGCATTGATGACATTCGCGATCTCAACGCTGAGGTCGCACTCTTGCCCTGTGTGCATGGATCGGGTCTTTTTGAACGCGGTGAAACGCAAGTCTTGTCGGTGTGTACGCTTGGTGCTCCTGGCGACAAGCAAACATTGGATGGCATGGAATTTGTTGGTGAAAAACGCTTCATGCATCACTATAATTTTCCTCCATTTGCCGTCGGCGAAGCCAAACCTGTTCGCTCGACCGGACGCCGAGAAATCGGTCACGGTGCCCTGGCAGAAAAAGCTTTGCAGTACATGATTCCCGATCAAGAAACGTTCCCCTACGCCATTCGCGTCGTGTCAGAAACCCTTGGTTCGAACGGATCAAGCTCAATGGCTTCCACTTGCGGTGCCACGCTCGCACTGATGGATGCAGGTGTGCCCATTAAGGCCCCAGTTGCGGGTATTGCCATGGGTCTGGCCAGTGCAGGTGGGCGCTATCAAGTCATCACCGACTTACAAGATTTAGAAGATGGTGAAGGCGGTATGGATTTCAAAATCACCGGAACACAAAAAGGGATTACTGCTATTCAATTAGATACAAAAACCGATGGCCTCCCACACGATGTTGTCGTTGAAACGATAACCCGTGCGCATCAAGCACGTCTTAAAGTGCTCAACGTCATGAAAGCTTCAATCGCCGAGCCTCGCGCCGAACTTTCACCCAACGCTCCTCGCATTCTCAAACTCCGTATTCATCCCGATAAAATTCGCGATGTGATTGGTTCGGGTGGAAAGACGATTAATGAAATCATCGCCAAGACGGGCGTGAGCGGCATCGACATCGAACAAGATGGTCTGGTCATGATCACTGCCGTTGATGGCAAGGCCGGACAAGCAGCCTATGACTGGGTTTACAACTTGACACGTGACGTCGCGGTCGGCGAAATCTTTACCGGCAAAGTTGTTCGCCTTATGGACTTCGGTGCATTTGTGGAAGTACTGCCGGGAAAAGATGGTATGGTACACGTTTCAGAGCTCGCTCCATGGCGCGTCGAAAAAGTAACTGATATTGTAAATGTAGATTCTATCGTGCAAGTGAAGGTAATTGAGATCGATGATAAAGGCCGCATCAATCTTTCCATGAAACAAGCCGAGGGTAACGTATATACCGAAGAAATGAGGGCGAAGGCGCAGAAAACATCTTCCTCTTCTTCAGCCAAACCTGCAGCCAGCCGACCACCACGACCACCCCAAGTTCCTCACGTAAAGTAGCATGATCCTTAATGCCCATATTCCCCTAAGTTCTTCCCCGACCCGCCAAAAACTTTGGCGGGTCGTGTCGCTATCGAGCATCGTCGGGATCGGACTCCTCATGGGCTGGTACGGAGCATCACTTGCATGGCGAGGCGCTCTCCATACTCCCGCTCCTGCAACCTGGTCACTCTCTTTGCGCAATACACCTACCACCAATACGTTTCTTGCAACATACACCAAAGGCATTAGTCCTCTTCCCGGACTTCCTTGGGATATTCCCGCTCTTTTACAGAAAACTCAAGCGCAAAGTGTAAGCATCTTCATGCAAAACACTACGCTCGCGATTGCGCTCTATCGTCCACACGAAGCCGAATCTCTCACCAAAGAAGCTGAAAGCTTTGGCTTTAAGGTAACAAACAGCAATCACATCCTTATCATTTCATCTACCCCTGTTCGTGTATCGTCGAATCATCTGACATTACCTCCGCTTTTTGGTCTTGGTTCTTTTCAAAGAGAGAGTACTACCGTGACGATCAAGAAAAAAAGAGATGCGCTTTCCATCTCTTTGCCGACCGAAAGCTATCAACCGACCCACCTACTACTTCCGACCAATGATTCTTTTCTGGCTCTGCGCATCCTTCCCACTGAAGGCATCTCTCAGTGGCTGAGCTTGCATGAGCAGTTGAGCATCTTTGCGGCAAATGCGTTAGAGACATATGGAGGAGAAGTTGCCGTTTGGGAAAAGGAAGGAAAAGCCTACTACAGTCTTTGGATTCCCACCACTCTTGATGCAAATACGCTGCATGTCCTTACCCATGCAAGCGCACAAGCATATGCGCAACCCACGACTCACGAACGTATCGATGGCAAGTTCTACACTGAAACACGGCTCGCAAAACCGCTCACACTCACAAGTACAACCACCAATGATGTAACCAGTACGATCGCAACCACCGCAACCAATGATGTCGTCATGCGCGTTACACAAACCGCAACCAGCACAACCATTACCAATGCACCCCTTGAAGCAGGTCAAACATTCACACCATCAGCGCGTATAGATCTTGAAAGAATACTCAATCAAGACACTGTATCATCTCTCCATACCACAAACAGCCAATTGCTTTTGCGCACTATCAAACTCATCACCCTACAAAAAGACCGACTGACCATCGGCCTGCAATAACATGTGCACAAATACGTCACAGGTAAAACAAACTGTGGCAAAATAGAAATGTTATCGTTCTTTCTCCAACACCGTTTTGCGCAGCGTGCCTGTTCGAATGTATTCATTGGGACATTGCCGCTGCCGCATTGCGACTTTTTCGGACAACGCATGCGATTTTTGTGGCACAACCGAAGCATGGTATCCTTCACGTCGTCTTGCGAACCAAGTAGCCATTGAAGGTAAAAGAGATGTTGCGTTGAATTCTCGATACTTCGAGTATTGAACCCAACATCACTTCACCCTCAACGCATACTGAAAGAAAGAGCATGTGTGCCTAGGGACACGAGCCGCAAAGGCAGTCCCGTCCGAGGCAAGACGTACTCTTTTCTTTTTTTCAAAAAACCCGTAAGGTATAAAGAAATATACTATGGCAAAATCAACAAAATTCCTTCTTTCCGCTGCATTTTTACAAGAAGTAAACGCTATTCTTCTCGCAGAAAAAGAACGCCTCGAAAAAGAACTCGGCAATCTTGTGCATCGCGATCCGCAGCGTGCAACCGAAGAACTTATGGGTGAAACCGGTGCCGATGAAGGAGAAAATGCCGAACGTGTTGCCGCTCTTGGTGACGAACTTTCATTAGAAGAAGAGTTGATTCATGCACATAAAGATGTGGAAAGTGCCTTAAAGGCTTTAGAAAATGGTGAATACGGGGTATGCAAATACTGCAAACAACCTATCGATGAAGCACGTTTGCGCATTCGTCCCACTTCAACCTCGTGCGTCGCTTGCAAGCGCACACTCACACAAGAAATGTAGACCCATGGTCTTTGTGCGCTTGTCGAGCGTTATCATTCTGTCGACCACATGTCTATTAGCCGTCATTGATGCCGTTGCGAAATGGTTTGTGCTTGCTCACGCAAATGCTTTTCATACAAGTAGCACCATATTTTCGTTGACGATCTATAAAAACCCTGGAATCGCTTTCAGCATCCCTCTTGCATATCAGTGGGTGCTGCCAGTGACAGGTGTTTTGTGCGTTACACTCCTTATTGTTACGCTTCTTCCTCGCTTCTCTTCTGAAACACGACTTTGCGCAGGCATTGCGCTCATTGGTGCAATAGGGAATTTACTCGACCGCATCATCAATGGCTTTACCACCGACTATCTCATGTTTTTTCGTACGTCGGTTATCAATATTTCAGATATCCTCATTGTCATCGGTATTGCGGGATTGATCTGGTATGATGGCAAAAGAGATCATGTGCAGTGATCATCAGTTGCCCGGTATGTATCCCTGTTATACATATGGGTATTTTTTCATTATGGAGCGCATCGCTCTCGGGTATTTCTGGTTTTGCTGTACGTATCGAGACTGACATCGCACCCGGTTTACCACGTTTTCACATTGTCGGACTGGCTGATGCCGCCGTCCAAGAAGCCAAAGAGCGCATCCGTGCCGCCATTACCAATAGTGATTTTCCCTATCCAAAAACCGTTATCACGGCTAACTTAGCGCCCGCGCATATTAAAAAACAAGGTTCGCATCACGATATAGGCCTGGCGCTCGGTATTCTTGGCGCGCAGGAAATCATTAATGAAACACATCTGCATGAAAGTATTGCGCTCGGAGAACTCGCGCTTTCCGGAGCACTACGTCCGGTATGCGGCATTGTACCGCTGACGCTCTTCGCGAAAAACTCGGGAAGAAAAATCATCTTTGTTCCCAAAGAAAACGAACGCGAAGCACGACTCATTCCCGGCATTACAGTCTATGGTTGCAGCACGCTCACCGAACTTGTACACCTTTTGCGGCAACCCGTTTTACCCGAACCAGATATAGAGCCTCTCGCCACTTCTCCTCTCAACCTACCTCCATCCACTTCACTCTCACATATCAAAGGACAGGCTTTTGCCAAGCGTGCACTCATGCTTGCGGCTGCCGGAAAACACAACCTCTTATTTATTGGTCCTCCGGGAAGCGGCAAGACCATGCTCGCGCATGCACTCCACGGACTATTGCCCGATCTTTCATTTAATGAAGCCATCGAGGCTTCATGCATTCATTCAATCGTCAACGGATTGCCTGATACCGCCTCCATCAACCATCGTCCACCTTTTCGCAAACCCCATCATCACACCAGTACCGCTGCCCTTGTCGGTGGCGGCAGCACGGTTCGACCCGGGGAAATCAGCATGGCACACCACGGTATTTTATTTCTTGATGAGCTTCCCGAATTTTCTAAGCACGCGCTTGAAGCCTTGCGTCAACCCCTTGAATCAAAAGAAATTACCGTGGCCCGCGCTTCGGGCAGCGTCACATTTCCTGCAAATATTCTGTTTGTTGGCGCTATGAATCCTTGTCCGTGCGGATATGCAGGAGATAGTGGCAAAGCTTGTGTGTGCAGTCCGCATACGATTCGACGGTATCAAGAACGTCTTTCCGGACCACTTTTAGATCGCATGGATCTGCTCGTTGATGTGCGGCGGTTGCCGGTTATTGATCTGCAAAGCGCAGAGTCTTCAGAGAATGAGCAGCATCTCGTACAAGAAATTGCTCGTGTGCAAAAAGTACAAAAAGAACGTGACCATCATGAAGATGATGCACAAAAACGGAAAAGTATTGTCGCTATTGAAAACGCGTGTCTCCTCACCGCTGAAGCAAAAATACTCCTTCTACGTGCCGTCGAAATGTACGCACTCTCTGCTCGTGCCTATGGACGACTCTTGCGCATCGCCCGTACGATTGCCGACTTTGCTCGGTCAGAAAACGTACAAGAAGAACATCTTGCCGAAGCATTACAATTTCGCTCGCGCTTACTTACCGAACACCGAGCTTAGCGGATGTAGTTTGCAGGATTCAAAAACTTTTTCGTGGCCGCATCAATCACTTCAAAGTGCAAGTGAGTACCTGATGAATTTCCTGTTGAACCACAACGACCCAGTGGTGTTCCGGTTGTCACCGTATCACCAACCTGTACATATAAACTATGAAAATGACCGTAACGGGTGATCAAGCCGTTGCCATGATTCACTTCCACCGCTAAACCGTAGCCACGCTTCGAGCCAGAGAATTGCACAACGCCATCAGCAGCCGCGTAGTTGTCATTGGTTGATGTTCCGTCTTTATGACCATCGCAATCAATGTCCATACCCGTGTGATACCAACTTAAGCCACGCACAATATAATGGCCGTCCGTTGGCCAGGCCATACTTGCGCCAGCGGCAGGTTTTGTTTGTCCCTGACTGGCGGCTGGAGGTGCGGTAAAAATATCCTTCACGGCAACGGTTGCGGTTGGACGAGTAACGGTAGCGGTGATTTCACCACCAGGAATAATCAAATCCTGTCCGATTTTCAAGGCAGAAGAGTCTTCGAGGTTGTTGTACGAAACAATCTCAGCCGCATCAATGCCGTATCTTTTGGAAATCGCGAGCACCGTGTCGCCGCTCTTCACCGTATGTTCAACACCAGAAACCGGCAAAATAACCAATGTACTACCTGGTCGCAACACCGAACGAACCGTTAAATTATTTGCCCATAAAATGGTATTCAGAGAAATACCAAATTTCTTAGCGATCGTTGAAAGGGAATCACCTGGCTCAATAGTGTAAGAAATGGTTTCGGTACGTTTTGGTACAAACGTTATCGTTGACGAAGAAGTTTCAGAACCAACATCTTGCGCTAGTGCAAACGCACCATCAGCACGCAACACTTGTGCTGATACAGGCAGAGTCGTCGCTGTCACCGTCGTGGTATTGCCGCCTTCATCACTCATGAGTACGCCACTTGCACGAAGACTTGATGAGGGAATAAGTTCTTCGGTTTGCGTAGGGTCGATATATTCATCAATAAATTCCAAACGCTCTTGCGTAGCGAGCGCATACAAAATACTCCGCTGTCCAATGACGTCCGCTTCCGCACGCACGGTTGCTACTTGAATATTCGCAGATCCCGCAAGGATCGTAATAAAAAGCACGACCACATATACCGAGAACCGATTACTCACCACAAACATGACCCGATGCTTCACCGGACGAAATGCGCCTTGCGAGCGTTTCTGTAATAAAAAGAGCTTACCGTAAAAAGGAGCAAAAACATGAAGACACCACCGACCCACCGGTCGTAAGATTGCGATCATTGCCGAACCAATTGCCAGACACAATCCTTTCAACAAAACGCCGACCCGAACAAAGAAAAGGCCCGCACGAACCAAAAACCAAGAGGATTTGGACATAGGGTTTATGGCCACGGTACCTGAGTTTCACGAATTTCTCAAGGATTTCAAAGAACCTCTTCACATCTTCTTGGCTGATATTAGCTAAAGAATTGACGCTTTTTGTCCCCATGAGGTATATTCGTGCAACTTAAAAGAGGGTTATGTTGGTTAAGGCGGTTAACCGATTAACCGTATTGACCAACTTAACCAATAGCTTCCTCATCTATGTCCTACTCCATCGAAAAAACCGACAAACAGTCCGTCAAAATCCACTGCACCATTCCCGCCGAGCAGGTAGCTGCCGGTATGCAGCACGCCGCCGAACATATTGGTGAAAATCTCCAAATCCCCGGCTTCCGTCCTGGCACGGCACCCTACGACATGGTCAAGGCCAAGGTTGGCGAGATGGCGCTTTTAGAGCACGCCGCCGAAGAGCTTATCCGGGCCGCGCTTTCCGAAGCACTCATGAGCGAAGATCTCGACATCGTCGGTTCACCGTATTTTACGATGGAAAAAATGGCACCTGATAACGATCTCATCTTTACCGCCGAGCTTGCACTCATGCCCGGGGTGCAAAAACTTGCCGATTACGCCAAGCTCACCGTCGCTTCTGAATCTACCGAGGTAAGCTCAGAAAAATGGGAAGAGGCCAAACGTGACTTGTTGCGTATGCAGCAAAAAGAGATCCGCGCCGTATCTGGAGCGACTGTTGAAAAAGGAAACAAAGCGGTCGTTGATCTCTCAATGAAAAAAGATGGTGTGGTCATCGAAGGAGGTGATGCCAAAGCGCACGGTATCTATACCAACGAATCACATTACATTCCTGGTTTTGTTGATGCCATCATCGGAGCTAAAGAAGGCGAAGAGCGCACCTTCACCCTTCCGTTCCCAAATGATCATTATCAAAAACACTTGGCCGGACAAGACGTGGAGTTCAATGTAAAACTCAACGAGATCTTTACCATTGAAACGCCGCCATTTGATGATGTCTTTGCAAAAAGCTTAGGCATCGAATCTGCTCAAGAATTAGAAAACAAGATCAAGGAAAATCTAAGCGGTGAAAAGAAAAACGAGGAAGATCGTCGCCAAGAAAAAGTCGTACTCGAAACACTGGCAAACGCTTCGACATTCGATGAAATAAATGATCTCTTGGTAAATCAAGAAATCGACAAGATGGTGCAGGAGCTTCGCATTTGGGTTACAGAGAACGGAATGGAATTTGATGAATATCTCAAATCCATCAACAAATCCCTTGCCGACATGAAACTGGATTTCACTGCGCAGGCAATCATGCGTATCAAGGTCGCCATCGTCATCAAAGCCGTTGCTAAAAAAGAAAGTATCACCGTTTCGTCGGACGAAATCGACGCCGAGCTTGATCGCATTGCCGAAGCCGTCAGCAAAGATCCGGCCATGAAAGAACGCGTTTACTCTCCCGAATATCGCGATCGCGTTGAACAACAACTTATCAATCGCAAAGTCATCGACTTCTTAAAAAAGACGATGGTAAAATAAGATCAAAAAACACTCTCCGTGATCGAGAGTGTTTTTAATTCTTCTCAAAAAGCAAAAGCGCACCCGTGGGCGGCGAACCACGAGGGCTCTTGCCGCGCACGAATGCGCTACGACTTCTTCGTCCCCAGGATACTCCTGATCGAGATCAGGACTCCGAGGATCGCCAGGAGCAGGACGATCACCATGAGGGGAAACAACGCCTCCCCGAGACTCACCACGAGGGTGACAGGAGCGATGGCCACCAGGACGATAACGCCCGTGATGACGATGTAGCACAGGAGCAGCCGCACCCCCTCCCGGATCACATCGATCCTCTGCTCGCGGGGAATCTTTATAAGAACCGCCCCAATAAGCAGGGCTGAGACCATGCAATAGGCCAGGGGCCATCGCGACAGCACTGCCTCGAGGCCAATGAAGACGGGAGTCAACACCGCCAGCCCGATGAGTCCGAGCCAGAACAGGACAGGGTTGACGCCGCAAATAGCAGGGTTCTTCTCAGTCATCTCGACCTCCCACCCCGAATCGGGGATTATCTTGGTAACACAGCACTATAGCAGAAAAAACGCCTCTCGTCAACAAGAATATGTTTCGTATTTAGCTAATATAAGCCATTATCATTGTTTATAAGTCCCCGAATCGATCCGTTCGTTCTTTGCATTTTTCAACCAATGGCTACATCTTGATACAATCTCATTATTATTCTGCTCATGACTTAAAAGACGGGTCATCCTTCCTATCGTCAGGACAAGACGACCCGTCTCTACGTCCTCTTTCCCCTTTCTCCCCTCAATCCCTTCTTTCCCCTCTCTATGCGTTTCGGTGCCCACGTTTCCGCCGCTGGCGGTTTATTCAATGCTCCGGCAAATGGGGCTAAGCTTCATTGTGAGGTTATTCAATTTTTCTCGCGTGCACCGCAGGCTTGGGCTGCAAAGCCAATTACCGATGAGGATGCAGAGAAATTCAAGCTCGCAATAAAAGAAAATGGCATCAAGGCAAGCTATATCCACGCGCCCTATCTCATCAATCTTGCCTCAACAAATAATCGCACACGACACGGATCAATTTCGATGTTACGACAAGAACTTGAACGCGGGTCACGGCTCGGAGTAAACGCAATGATGTTTCATCCGGGAAGTGCCAAAGAAGTGGGGCGAGAGAAGGGAATTGAGATGGTAGTTGATGGATTGAATCGCATTTTGGATGGATATAATGGATCGTGTCAGCTTTTGATTGAGATCTCAGCTGGAGCAGGGGAAATTATGGGCGATACGTTCGAAGAGATCGCCGCGTTTCTTGATGGCGCCGAGCGCGGCAAAGAGATTGGTATTTGTTTTGATACGCAACACGCCTTTGCATCAGGTTATCGACTCAAAACAAAAGACGAAGTCGATGAAACGTTTGCGCAATTTGATACACTCATCGGTCTCAAACGCATGACCGCGAGTCATTGCAATGATTCCAAGGCTGATCTTGCCTCACATAAAGATCGTCACGAACATCTTGGTCAAGGATTTATGGGTGCAGATGCTTTCAAATACATCGTGCAACATCCAAAACTCCAACATATCGATCTTATTTTAGAAACACCCTATGACGATGATGCCGGAGCAGATGAGGGAAGAATAAAGGATATGGAGTTGCTCTTGTCATCCCGACGTTAGGAGGGATCTGGGCCCGGATCCTTCCGCCTCCTGTCGTCGGCGTCAGGATGACACAAACTCCCTATGTATCACATCGCAATCATGAATCCCAAATGGAAAATGATCGATAAAATTCTTTCCGGCGAGAAAACCCTTGAGTCGCGCTGGATGCAGCAACGAAAAGCTCCGTGGAATCGTATTGCAATCGGTGACAAAATCTTTTTTGCTGAAAAGGGATACATTCGAGCTCAAGCTCACGTAAAAAATACTATCCAAAAAGAAATAGCTTCTGATAAAGAACGTCGAGAATTTTTGAAAAGATATGCATCTCGTCTCGGAGTGACGACCGATATTTTTTATCCAAATATTTCCCAGTCCCGATACGTCATCCTCATCGAACTCGAAGACATACAGCCAACAGCACCACGAACATTTTCCAAAGAAGGATTTGGACCAAGAGCAACGTGGCTCGTCTTTCGAGACGCGTGCATGTGAACTTCTTAAAACACTTTGACGCATACTTATTATTTGCGGTAATGTCCACTATGGCACCCTTTCTCAAGCAGGAGATCCCATAGCGCGTATCGCTGGTTTCGTTTTGAGAGCGGCAAGTAGACATATCACTACAGGCTTCTACGAAGAGCTCGGTCTCTCGGCACAAGAACACGCGCACGGTGGGCCCAAACATTATGAAGTGGGCCCGCTTTCAACAGAGTGCGTACTGGAAATCTACTCCGCGGCGGCGAATTTCCCTCGAGATGCCGTCATGATAGAGGTGACTTCAATCGACGATGCTCTTGCGATCGCCGCACGCTTCGAGATCAGGCCTCGAACGGAACTCAAGGAAACGGAGACGATGAAGTTCATCTACATTACTGATCCTGACGGTCGCGATGTGATGCTCATCGAAAACACGCGCCGTCAATAACCAGACTGACAATGATCGTCCCTTGATGATCGAGGTCGTTCGTCTCAATCTCGCCACCAAGTAGGCGGTTCTCACCGGAGGACCGTCTTTCATTAAAAAGATTATGCTCAATATGCTCATCACTGTTACGGTAAAACCAAACGCTAAAAAAGAAACGATCGAGATGATCGATAATCAGACATTTCGCGTCTCGCTCAAAGAATCTCCACAAGATGGAAAAGCAAATAGTGCGCTCATAAAAATACTCGCAAAACATCTTCGCATACCTCAATCTCGGATCATGATCAAACACGGAGCGACGTCTCGGAAAAAAATAATTGAAATAATATGAATGCAGCTGATTTGCAAAAAACATTGCAGCGATTAGCGATTAGGGAGAAGGCAGTCATCCTCTCTCGCTTTTTCAAAACCGGCAAAGGACAATACGGTGAGGGCGATCAATTTTTTGGCATCACCGTGCCACAAATACGATCCGTCGCACGAGCTCATCGCAATCTTCCTCTCGCTGAATGCATGAAACTCCTCGAATCACCTTGGCACGAAGTGCGTGTGCTTGGCGTCGTGATACTCACACTGCAATATCCCAAAGCTGACGAAAAAAAGAAAATGGAGATCTACAAATTGTATCTTTCACAAATCGGTAAAGGCATCAACAACTGGGATATCGTCGATATTTCTGCGCCATATATCGTTGGCGTGCATCTCTTGCAACGATCCCGCGTCGATCTCGAAAAACTCGTTCGCTCAAGCAATCTTTGGAAACGTCGCGTCGCGGTGGTCGCAACTTTTACATTTATTCGAAACAACGAGTTCACTCCAACGCTCAAATTCACCGAACAACTTCTTACCGACAAACACGATCTCATGCACAAAGCCTGCGGTTGGATGCTGCGTGAAGTAGGGAAGCGCGATCCTGAAATTCTTCGCGCTTTTCTTGGCGAACATGCAGCAAACATGCCGAGAACCATGCTTCGCTATGCTATCGAAAAATTTTCTGATGATGAGAGACGTGCATGGCGCTTGACGAGTAAATGAACTGAAAAGCTCCCTCAAGGAGCTTCGTTTTTTTAAATTATGGCATATCCACACCACCCTTTGTCCACGGATGACAGCGACACAACCGCCAACTCATCTTAAAAAAACCTTTCGTAAGACCATCTTTCACAATCGTCTGACAGGCGTATTCCGAACACGACGGATAAAAAGGACAATAACCGTAAGGATAAAAATCCTTCAACCACCCATGATCAAACGATAGTGTCTTTTGATACAGACGAATAGGAAGAATCGCGAGTTGGCGTAGCTGATGGTTTCGAGACATACAATCGTGCTTTGGCAAAAACTTTTTTCAATTGCGTTTCTTTATCCGAAAAGGGAAGTGTGAGTGCCGGTTTTGAAACAAGTAACACGATATCGTAGGCGCCAAGATCAGCCAGCATTTTTTTACAAATTTCTCGGTATTGCCGACGTACGCGATTGCGAACCACTGCTCGCTTAGCAATTTTTGTACCAATGACAATCGCGAAACGTGGATGCCCTTCCTGATTTGGTGCAAATTTCACACCACACGTTGCATCAAACACGCTACGTTTGGATTTCACCACACGCAGAATATCTTTTTCATGACGTAATCGGTATTGCTGAGAGAACATATATTGCGCCATCACCCTTCATCATAATCGAAAAAGCTCCGCATTGCTGCAGAGCTTTTTTTCACTACCGAGGACGCGCGGTAACCGTCAGGCGCTTACGGCCTTTTGCGCGGCGACGCTTAAGCACAGCGCGGCCGTTTTGGGTTTTCATGCGCGTTCGGAACCCATGAACCTTCGCACGACGGCGTTTCTTGGGTTGATAAGTCCGTTTAGGCATAGAAGTGGCCTGAGCATACCCCGCAAAAACGGCTCTGTCAAACTTCTTGGCCAAGGTTTGCCAAAGGAAAGAAAGAAAATATTTTTCAGGGATTGACTGGAAAAAAGAAAGAAGAAAAGTTATCCACACCTTATCCCAAAAACACAGAAATGTCGCTAATTCTAAATACATTGTGCCCTGTGGATAAAATGGGTATGATCCTCCCAGTCGTCAAACAATCAGGGTCTTAACCCTGGGGTGATGGATTTTCCTATGAATACGCATGAACTTTGGCAAGCCGTACTCGCCGAACTCGAGCTCAAGCTCAGTCGAGCAAATTTCACGTCATGGTTTACCAAAACGTTTATCAGCGATTATCGTCTGGGCGATGTCGTTATCGGCGTACCCAATACCGTTACCATGGACTGGATGCTCAAGCGTCATCACAAAGACATCATTAATGCATTGGAAAACGTCACCAATCAACCGATTCGCAGCTTAACGTATCGTGTTGAAACCAAAAATATCGAGCCGCAGCCCATCATTTTTGAACAACAAAAATCCCCTTTTCCCAACGATCTCGGTTTTACCACTTCACCTGAAATGCCACCGCCATCAGGCAATATCGCCATCAATCCGCAACAAACCTTTTCTACCTTCGTCGTCGGCAAACAAAACGAACTTGCACATGCCGCCGCGCAAGCAGTGGCCGCACATCCTGGCGGCACGTACAATCCACTTTTTATTTATGGCGGCGTTGGTCTTGGAAAAACACACCTACTCCACGGCATTGCCAACGAAATTCGTCGCAAGTGGCCGTCGTCACGCATCATGTATGTCACGTGCGAACATTTTACGAATGATTTTATTCATTCTATTCGTTCAGGAAAAGGAAAAGAATTCAAAGATCGCTATCGCAATGTTGATCTCCTGCTCATCGACGACATTCAATTCATTACTGGAAAAGAAGGAACGCAGGAGGAATTTTTTCATACCTTCAATGCACTTCATCAAGACAATAAACAAATCGTTATTTCTTCCGATCGTCCACCAAAATCAATTGCGGGACTTGAAAAACGCCTCCAGTCTCGTCTTGAATGGGGTATGTTGGTTGACGTCGGTACGCCTGACCTGGAAACGCGTATCGCTATTTTAGAAAAGAAATGTTTAGAGAAAGATGCCCGCCTGTCATCAGAAATCGTGCAGTACATTGCGGCGAATATTGTCTCGAACGTCCGTGAGCTCGAAGGTGCGTTGAATAAAATCATTGCCGTTCATCAATTCCGCAACATGGAGCCCACACTTGATAGCGTAAAGCCCATCGTTGCGAGCTTTGAATCAGAAAACATTAAGAAAACCGTCACCCCTAAACAAGTCATTGGTGTCGTAGCTGAATATTTCGATATTTCCAACGATGATGTACTCGGAAAAAGTCGCGAAAAACGCTTGGCATTCCCCCGTCAAATCATCATGTATTTATTGCGAGAAGAAATGAGCTCATCCTATCCCACCATCGGCACCGAACTGGGTGGCCGTGATCACACCACAGCCATGCACGCACACGGAAAAATCAAGGATCTCATTGAAAACGGAGATGAAAAACTCTTAAAAGATATCGAGCTTATCCGCCAACGTCTCTATATTGGTGGGTAACAAAAACATCCCTTTCTTTACAGAGAGGGATGTTTTTATATGGTACTCGCGTTCGTTTCGTCCTTAACCTGCAGGAGAAAGCAGCATGGCACAGGTATCAGTCGCTTCATGGAAAGTAAGGCTGTTTGGCAAGATGATGAACGTGGCCAAAGAGCACGGCCTCCCCATGGAGTTCATCAACAACCCCCACCGGCGTTTGAGTTCCAAGGCTCGGCCCTGGAAGTCGGTAAGTGTTGCGCTGTCCGTCCAGGCGGCGACTACCACTCATCTGCACGAGAGCGGAGGCGAAAATAAGGAAAATTTCCTGGCGATCCTCGAGAAGAGTTTGCAGGCTCTGCTGGAGTCGATCATTCGAAACGAATACAAGGTTCGGATGGCAAGTAAACGAGTTCTGCCCTGGATTTCCCAGCAACTCGGCGTCCTCCAGCCCCCGTCCGCAACCGCAACCTGATCTCGCGCGTCCTACGCGGTGACCAATAGTAAATACCGTTGGCCACCGAGCGATCTCATCGCTCCGTCCGGCAACTGCCGAGCGTGTCACAGGACGCGCTCTTTGTTTTCTCAAACTCGTACTTCTATCGACCACGTGCGTGATCACTACAAGACGAGAAGGGAGTAATTGCGGGACAAACGCGCAACAATCACTCCCTACGCGTGGATCGAGCTAGACGATCCACGAAAAGAGCCACCAAACCACGCGAACCGTACCGATTAAGAAAAAACTCCCCAGAAAACTCATACCAGACCAAACCGCCAGCAACTCAAGGAAGTCTTCTCTCCCATCACCCTGCAACCATGCGCCCAGTCCGCAGAGCAAGACCACAGTCAACACGCCAACTCCGCCCCACCAGAAGGAATTGCATGCAAGCGTTGCGCCGGCAGCCATACCGACAAGCATGGTAAGCGGGAGAACCGCCCAAGCTGCCATATGTCGATGACGCTGGAGTACCCGAGAGACGTTTCCCATCTTACCTCCAATTGATCAACGTTAGATGAGCGATTCGTTCAGGTATTAACGGTGAGCTTTCGACGAAAGGCCCAAACCGCCACACCGGCAGTCAGAAGACCTCCGTACCAAATCGTCGCATCCCAAACCGGCGGGGACCACGGCGGTGCAGAGGAATTTGCCATACCCGTAACCACTACTGCCGCAGCATTGAACATGAAGAAAGCCTCTATCGCTATCTCCCCGTCCTCCCGTGCAACGGGCTGCTTCCACAACAGGATCAGTGTGACCAAGAACAAAATCACGGAGATCGCCGCGAGGATATAGCCGATATTTCCTCCATACGAGGCCTTATCATAGGCCCCGAATGTACCCGCGAACAGAGCAAGGATAATCCCGGCCACGAAACAACTGCCCCGAATCGAAGCGATAGCTTCTTTCATCATTCCTCCAGAATTTTCACAGGTTGAGTACTCGGATCCGAAAATAAATTAACATACTTAGCCAAAAAGACAATAATTTCTCTATAATTTCGTTCGTTGTTCTTCTTACTCTAGAATGGGTTTGGCGTGCCAAACCCCTACTTATCCCCAGTCTATCCCCATCTGCGCATAATGTTCGGGATCTGTTCGATGTGCACAAAGTGGGGACAAGGCCGTGGATAAGGTTGGGGTAAGTCCGTGGACAAGAATGGGATAAAACAGGGATAACTTTTTATGGGAACGTCCGCCAAACCTTCTCCCCAGTCTATCCTCCTCTCCATCCCAAATTCATCCCCATCCGTCCCATCCGTTGCGTTCAATGAAAGCCGTGCTATCCGTCATTTATCCCCACCATCCACAGGCTTACTAATGCAGCCTTTTCTTTCTTCTTAAATAAAGTAATCTGTAGCCATCACGCTTGATCCCATTCCTGTGAAATTCTCCTGTACAAAAGATAATCTTCATCAAGGCCTCTCCCTGGTCAGTCATGTAAGTAGTAAGAGTGTAAATCTTCCCATCCTTAATAACATTCTTCTGCAGGCCGACGTAGGAGGAGTGAAGTTAACGTCAACGAATCTTGATCTTACGGTTGCTTGTACCGTTCGTGCAAAAGTTGATCAACCTGGCGAATACACGCTCCCAGCAAAACTGTTTGATGATTATGTCGGATTGTTGCCAGATGAGCGAATCGATCTTGATCTGCTTGATAGCGCGGTCTCTATCGTTTGTGGGAAATCGAAAACGAAAATGAATGGACTGCCATCAGCAGAATTTCCCGTCATTCCGAAAGTAACAGGAGGAGCGGTGTATTCGGTGATAGCCTCGGCATTTGATGCGGCGCTTGGGCAAACGATTTTCTCGGTTGCAACAAGTGAGGCACGGCAAATTCTCACCGGAGCATTTCTCTCCTTTAGTGGACAAGAAAAAACCGTGATTGTGGCGGCAACAGATAGTTATCGCTTGGGAGAAAAGATGGTTCCGCTAATAAGTGAGACATTGGGTGACCGAAAAGTAGTAGTTCCTGCACGAACACTGGCTGAACTTCGTCGCGTAATGAGTGTGATGCGAGCAAATGTTGAAGCTCCGGAGCAGCTCGATATTGAATTAACCGATAATCAAATTGCTTTCCGGTATGGAACCGTTGAGCTGTCATCGCGCACCATTGATGGCGTTTATCCCGATTATCGACAGATTATCCCCAAAACATTCACAAGTGAATTTATTATTGATCGCTCAGCACTCGTACAAGCGGTAAAGCGAACGGCATTATTCTCGAAGAATGGCTTGTTTGATGTGAAATTTGAAGTAAAAGCAGAATCAAAAGAACTCATTCTTACCGCAGGAGAAATTGGGAAGGGAGAAAATATGGTGAGCGTTGACGTCGATGTACAACAGGGTGCCGATAATGCCGTAACGTTAAACTTTCGCTATCTCCTTGATGGTTTAAGCGCGATGTCGTCCGAAAAGATTCTCGTCAAAATGATCGATGCGATGAATCCGTGCGTGTTATTTCCCCACGGACAAGAAAAGAATGATTACCTGTATATCGTGATGCCTATTCGGCAGTAATAAAAAACTCCTCGAAGTTCTCGAGGAGTTTTTTATTATTCTCTGACGATCATGAAAGGCATGCTCTGCAGAGAATGTCCGTCACTCTGGCTCCACGCAGAGTGACGGATGAGGGAGGGTGGGTTGTGCGGACGGGGTCGGGTCGACGTGGCGCCGACTAGAGCCCGTTGCTGATGCCGGTGCCGTGCCACTTGTTGTGGAACTCGCCGTCGCGCGGCTGGGAGATGATCCGGTTGTCCTTCAGCGCCGGGCCGAAGCCGTTGCTGACCTTGGGCGGGTTCCCGGGGTTGCCGACCATGATGAGGCTGTTGTCGTCGGGGTCTCCCCGGGTCGCGAGGCTGCTGTCGGTGGGGCCCAGGGGCGAGATTCCGAGCAAGGAGAACAGGATCGCGAAGAGGAAGTTCATTGAAGTATCTCCGTCGTGAGGGTGAGAGATGAAGAATGGACTGACCATCTCCCGTTGGTTTTTTCAGCCCTTTTTAGAGAAAAGAACATGTTTTCTCCAAGAAGGGCTGAAAAAATGAGTGAAAAGCTTAGCAGATTTTTATTTTTTTGTCAAATAAAAAACCGGCTCATAAATTTGTGAGCCGGTTTTTAAAGTGAGATCGGCAATGCGGTTACCGACTGATTTTTTACAAGAATAGTAACGGGCATCGCTTCTCTACTTTCCCCAGTTCGTGTCATGCCAACCGCGGTAAGAATGTACTGTCCATCGGTACTGATGGTCCAAGGAATACTTGTAATAGCCGAGGGCGAAACTACGCTCGTAATAATATATTCTGATCCATCCCAAAGGTTATGTGCTGATAACTCGAGACTTACTAAATTTACGGCATCGGGAATTTCGACGGCAACCGTATAGGTAGTTGAGGTGTCGACCGGCTTATCAATGATTTGCCCCGTGAAAGGATTGGTGATGCGGATGTTCGACGATGTTGTTGATCCTTCCCGGACATCAATGGTGATGCTGTCGGTTGCGTTGTTGTCGATGTCGTCGTAAATGGTCGCGCTGAGTGTATGGCTGCCTGCAGAAACCCAGGAGGGAAGAGTAAGAGTTGCTTCATCCATGTTGTCGGACGTCATGATAAACGTTCCGTCGATCGCATAATCAACACGATTGAAGGTACGCTTCACACCACTTGAAAGTTCAACCGTAAAGATTTGATCAACCGTATCGTTATTGTCGGGGCTTTTAATGTTGATGCTCGGCTCATTTTTTCTGACATGCAAATCATCTTCTTCGGTTGGGACCGTGCAGGTTTCTAAAGGCGCCTCACCTTCTTTTAGGGCAGCATTGTGGCGAGCAATATAACTTTGTACCGCTCCTTCCCATGAGGTGTAGTACGGATCTTTCTCGGGATTTTCCGGAACAGGGCCAATAGGATTATTTTTATCAACGTACTGCAAAATGGTATGGAATTCACCACACGTTTTTGTTTCTTTAAATGATTCTGGCGTGCGATCGGTCGCGAGTTTTCCTGATGCGCGATCGAGCGTGACGGTAGTGACTGCCATTTGGCCATCGAGTACCGCTTTACCGGTTGTAGGAATACTTGGGGCAGGGAATGATTCGACTGCCGTTCCTTGCAGCGATCGTTTCATGAATTCATTCCACACTGGTGCCGCGATTTTTGATCCGTCCGCACCACGCGTCATCAACGTTCCCGAAGCATTCCCAACCCACACGCCCGCAACCAGTGATGGTGTGTAGCCAACCGTCCACGCATCTTTATAATTGTTGGTAGTTCCGGTTTTAGCAGCGACCGCGCGATCGCCAAATGTGAGGTAGTTTGAAGCGCCGAAGACATATGCACGAGCGGCATTATCGGACATGACGTTGGTGATCGTGGCCGCAATATTGCTGTCGAGCACACTAGTGCCGGTATTTTCTTCGGCATTGCGTTCTTCTAAAACCGTCCCATCACTTGTGGTTACTTTTAAAATGGCGAGCGGATTGTGATGCATGCCGTTATTTGCAAGTGCTGCATACGCACCGACATGATCGATCATTTTGACTTCAGCTCCACCCAAAACCATCGACAGTCCGATGCTCGACCGATCGGTGAGGGTTGAATAACCTAGTCGTTGCGCAAAAGCAACGGCATTGTCGATTCCTACAAGATAAAGCGTTTTCACGGCAGGAATGTTGAGTGATCCTTGCAGTGCTTTGCGCATCGTGACCATGCCATGCTCACCGCTGTCATAGTTGTGAGGATTATAGGGACCGGTTTCGGTAGAGAACGTTGTTTCCACATCCCACAAAACGGTGTTTGGCGTGTAGCCTTTTTCGAACGCGGCAGCATACACGATCGGCTTAATGCTTGATCCTGGCTGCAACGGTTGCAATGTGACGTTTACTTGTCCGTCGATGTCATCATTGGAAAAATCAGGAGAGCCGACCATTGCCAAAATTTCTCCGGTTTTGGGATTCATGGCCAACAAACCCGCGTTCGTAAAACCATATGTTGAACCGTAGGTAGCAACACCATTGTCGATTGCCTCTTCGGCAATTTGTTGTTTGTCGTAATCAAGCGTGGTGATAACGTGAAGCCCCCCTGTTTCCACTGCCTGTGTCCCGTATGTTTCTTCTAAAAGACTTTTTACCCACATCACAAAATGAGGTGCGGTAATGTCGTTTGCTTCAATAGTAATGGGTGTATCTTGTGCCAGCGCGGCATTCGCCTCGTCTTGAGTGACGTATCCCAGATCAGCCATGCTCTGCAAAATCCAATCGCGGCGAGATTTTAACAGTTCGGGATCGTTCATCAGGCGAGTTGGTCGATTGGGAAGAGCGGCCAGCGTTGCGGCTTCGGCGAGCGTGACATCTTTTACTGATTTGCCAAAATATTCTTGCGCCGCAGCCTCGATTCCATAGTTGGTGCCACCATACGGAATTTCATTCAGGTACATCTGCAAAATTTCTTCTTTATTGAAACGTTGTTCCAGCGCAAGCGAAATCATAATTTCGCGTATTTTACGGGAATAGTCCTGCACGTCGGTAAGCATAGCCTTTTTAACGAACTGTTGGGTGATAGTGGAGGCACCCTGACCGGTGGCATCGAGGTGCATCACATTATAAAGTAGGGCACGTAAAATACCGACCGGATCAATACCAAAATGTTTGTAGAATTTACGATCTTCGGCCGTGATGGTGGCATTGATGACGTTTGCAGGAATTTGATCGATGGTAACGAGCGTTCGTTTTTTGTCGGGCGCAATTTCGTACAACAGATGTGTATCGGTGTGATCGTAAATTTTGGTTGATTGGGCAATTTGGCGATTAATGAGTTCATTCGGATCGGGAAGATCACGTGAGTACCACGCGAACATAGCGAGCAAAATAAGCGCACAGAAAAGCCCCCCAGCTAAGCCAAGTAGAATGAGGTTTTTGATAAGCGTTTTTCGGTCCAGCCGTTGCCACCAGTGCTTTAGTCCGGTGATCGACCAATTTTTCTTGGATTGATGTCCTTTAGCGTAGCGAAACATAGAGAAGATTTGAGGATAGCATACGGGAAAGGGAAGGAAGGGGAAAGAGGACATGGACGCGTATTCGGCGGACGATGGACGCCGGACGTAGAGACGGGCCGCTGGCCCGTCTCTCCAGCGAAGGAATCGGCTAAAAAGCAAGAGCGCACCCGTGGGCGGCGTGGCCACGGATGGTGGCTCTTGCCGCGCACTGAGTGCGCTACGTTTCGTCACGAGGGACGATGTGTCCCGACTCCTCGAGACCATTGAACCCGTCCCGAGCGATCGCGGGTTTCGCGCTACTCTCGAGGAGCTTGTTCTGCTCCCCCATCTTATCCTCGATGCTGAGGAGAATGCTGCAGATCACCTCCAGGGGAAAAAGCAGGGCGAGCACGGTGAAGTACAAGGCAAAGGGCAGGAAGATCGGCGTCTCCATCAGCCCGAGCCCAAGAAGCACGGCCGCCGCTCCACCAAGAAACGTAGCATTGCTCATGTTCGGAGCCTTTTTGACTTCCGTCGACTTTTCATTTTGTTCGGTCATCGCGAATCTCCCATCCCGAGTCGGGGTCAGTTTTGAGTTGAGTGAAGTAACAAATAACTATACTACAAAAATACCCTTTCGTCAACCGCAAAAGATGCGATTATGCTCTAACTTTAGATAAATATTCTGTTGATAAACGGATTTGGTGATTGGTTTTTGTTCGCAATCGTTTCGGGTTTTGTTGCGGGTTCGTGGTACGTCCGCATTCCACGAAAGGGGTCGGCCGTGGCCGACCCCTACGAATTACGTCCACAGCGTGGTTGCATACGACCGTTGTTGGACGCATCCTCAACGTGTTCGCAACGATCGTTTATTCCCATTATTTTCCCGTCTTTTTCGCCTTTATATATTCGCTTATATTAGCCATATAATGTCATTTCTCCATTGACAAAATGGCCAAAAAATGGTACGATACTCGCACAGAAAATCCCGGGGGAGACTTCGGGGTTTTTGATTTCTATGAAAACATTCCTTCGCGCTTACGCACGTATCCCGACCTTCTTGCGGAATTCTCCGTTTGAAATGTTCGGTATGGGTATTATCTTGGCCGCTTTAGTTTCTGTATTGGTGCCGACGAACTTCGCCATCACCGCTACCGACACCTCAGCACAAGAAAAAGCGATTGCGCTTGAGGTAAAAGCAATGCAAAACGAAACGGTTGCGTATGGCGTTTTGCCGACCGCAGATTTAAAAGATACCCCTGACACGGTTATGCATGTAACCGCCACGGCGTATAACAGTCTTGTCGGTCAAACTGATTCCACGCCGTTTATTACGGCCCGAGGAACGCACACTCGCCATGGTGTGATTGCGGCGAACTTCGTGCCGTTCGGAACGCTGATTAAAATCCCGGCAATCTACGGTGATGAAATCTTCGTTGTCGAAGACCGTATGAACCCGCGCTATACCCGCCGTATCGACATCTGGATGGAAGAATTAGCTGATGCGCGGAAGTTCGGTGTGAAGAATATTGAAATTGAGGTGTATTATCCGTAAAAAGGGATACAAAAAACCGGGGCGTTCGTCCGGTTTTTTGTTTCTGAGTTTCGTGGAGGCCACGGCCGGGTTTGAACCGGCGCATAGCGGTTTTGCAGACCGCTGCGTTAACCAACTTCGCCACGTGGCCTTGATTATACACCAATCTGAACGAACAGTACCGTATCATAAAGAAGGTCGTTTTCGCAATAAGTCGCCTCTTCGGGGAACGAGCGGTAAAGAGCGACGAGATGACCCGTGCGTTATACTTCTTGCGTATGGAGGAACGTGATGGAGAAGAAAAAGAGCGCATTCCCTTAAAGGAATTATGGCGCATGTTGCGCTATGCATTTGTAGGAACGGGATGGCGATATGCGGGTATCGTTTTTTTACTTATTCTCTCCTCGGTTGCCATTATTGCCGAGCCATTGATCTACGGAAAAGTTATTGATCATGTGGTTGAGGCGGTGTCGCAAGGAACGTTGCCTTTGCTGTGGTCTGCACTCTGGCCGCTTCTGGTGATATGGATTGTTGCTGATATTGTGGGCAGTGCTTCTCGAGAATTGGCAAGTGCATATGGAATGCGCACGGCAGATAAAGTATGGTCGGTCTTTTGGAAAGAGACGTTGACAAATGTGCTTGCCTGGGACCCGGAGCGATTTACGAACGCTTCTGTGGGAGGACTGGCGAAAAAGCTTGATACTGCGGGAAGTTCGATGTGGCGATTATCAGGAACCTTACTACAGCAGGTGTTGCCAACGTTTATTTCCGTGATTGCATTTCTCGTTATCGGTTTTCATTTAGATTGGCGCATGACTGTGGCAGCGCTTTCGGGAATCCCATTGTTATTTTTAATGACGTTTTTTGCGGAGCGAAAGGTAGAAAAACGACAAAATGCCATGAATCAAGCCTGGGAAACATTTGCCCAGAAATTGGTTGAGATTTTTTCGAATATCGTTCCTATCAAAACACTCGCTGCTGAGAATCGTATGATCGCGATGCATACCGGTCTTGGCGAGGCTTCTTCTGTTCGTCAACGTCGCGTTAATGATCTCTGGGCACTTCTGGGTTTTAGCACATCGGTTGCACGATTTCTTACGCGATTTATTCTGCTTTTCGTAGGACTTTGGTTTATTGCTAATGGATCATTGACGTTGGGTACATTGGTTACTTTTATGGGCATGCTTTCCACACTACTCGCACCGTTTGATTACATGCTCGCGGAAGTCATGAGACGTATTAGTGAAATTCGGTCAGCTTTTTCACGAATTCATAAGGATATCTCGCAAAAAAATGTCATCATCGATGCACTCAGGGTAAAGAAGTTACAAAAAGTAAAAGGAGAAATCGTTTTTGATCACCTCTCTTACCGTTATCCGAATAAAGATCATAATGCACTCGACGATATTGTGTTGACGATTCCTGCCGGATCAAGTTTGGCGCTGGTTGGACCATCAGGAAGCGGCAAGTCAACACTCGTTCGTCTCGTGAATCGTTTTCTTGATCCAAATCACGGCGGTGTGTTGCTTGATGGTCAAGATATTCGTTTGGTTCGCGTGGCAGATTTACGTAAAAATATCGGTGTTGTACATCAAGAAACGGTGTTGTTTAATGACACTGTGTTTGAAAACGTGCGTTTTGCAAAGCCCAAGGCAACGCGAGCTGAAGTTATCGAAGCATGCAAAAAAGCGCAAGCCCATGAATTTATCATGCAGCTAGAAAAAACATATGACACGTTGATTGGTGAACGTGGTGTAAAACTTTCGGGCGGTGAGCGTCAACGGCTGGCACTTGCTCGGGTCTTTTTGGCCGATCAACCCATTTTAATTTTGGACGAATCTACTAGTGCGCTTGATTCCGAGACCGAACAAAAGCTGCAGCTTGCTTTACAAAAAGCGATGAAAAATCGCACGACAATTATCATCGCGCATCGCCTTTCAACAATCTTCATGGCCGATCAAATTGCGGTTATGTCCAAGGGAAAAATTGTCGAAGTGGGAACACATGGTGAGCTTTTGAAAGAAGGAGGACTCTATCGGCGTTTGTGGCAGATGCAATCGGGTAGATATATTGGGAAGGAATGAAAATGGTGGAAAAGTTTTTGACAAAGATAAAAATGTGTGATGCAATAAATTTGCAGATGAAGGATCCTTCCTTTATTTCTGGTGTCAACAAAATCTCCCCAAATCCTCTTTTGGATTTTGGGGAGATTTGTTTTTACGGGCGTGTGGAAGAAACGGTCTCTTCATCTGCTTTGACATCAGAAAAAGCCAGTTCGACTCTGGTCACGTCCACCACCTCCGCTTGGTTGTAAAACTGAGCGGAGGTGTTTATTTATCGCATCATTTTCGGCACGAGTTCAACGAGTTTTTTAGCGGTAAGTCCTTGCAGCTCGGCAAGACGTAGCGTATTGATGAGCATTTTTACCGTTGCTTCTTCAAGATGTGCCCTGTCGCCGCCTTCACCGTGATCGGTATCTTCGCTGAAGGCTGAAATTTTTCCGAGAGATTTGCCCATGTGTAGCACGTTGTGGCGTACGGCGAAGAGAAAGACTTCCTGTTTGGATTTGGCGGCTAAATCGGGATAATGCTCTGCGGTAAAGGTATATTTTTCTGCAATAGCATCAATCATGTGTTGAAGATCGGACATAGTGTTTTTACCCTTCCAATAAAATACGAATCATTGGAGCTAATTCCATGTTTGCTAAATTTTTTGGAATTGTTGCGCCAACATGTTTGGCGACATCAGCAGAAAGCGCGCCCGGTAGTAAATGCTTATTGACTTCGGGAATGCAAATGGTGATCGTTTTAAAATTCTCGTGACGTAATCCGCGATCAAGTCTTTCCGAAACACGTTTGTACAGTTCGGTAAGGCGATGTGCTTTCATGGCGTCTTCATTGGGTGGTGATGATGTTTCGGCGGCCGGAGCATCATCGGGCATGATGATGAGATCGATCTCTTCAAAATCATGACCTTCGCCACGAAAGAATCGTGCCCGCTCGTTATTGGTGATGACAATCAGCGTTTTCTCTGGAAACCCTTGATAATGATCCGAGATGCGCATACGACGTTTATTGTTTATAGCGTAACATGGAAACATGTGTTCGTGAAGCGGTATACTGGATGTATATGATCGGTTGGAGGGAGCGGCTGTCGGCAAATATTCGTGAAGTGGTTTTTGGTTTGGAAGATAGCTTTGTGTCGACGCTCGGAGCAGTGTCGGGTGTAGCAGTAGGAAGTGGGAATATTGACGCGGTGCTGTTAACGGGTTTTGTGATTGTTGCCGTGGAGGCGGTATCGATGGCGGCGGGAAGTTATTTGTCATCGAAAGCAGCGACAGAATTATATGCAGAGCGTTTCCAGCAAGATTCTGTGCGTATGTTGTCCGAACGACTTGATGATAAAGAGTCATTGCGTGATTTTTTTGCTCGTAAAGGATTATCCAAAAAAGAAGTAACCATCGTGACAGATACCATGACGCGCGAACGTCGTTTGTGGTTGAAGGAAGTGCAACGCTGTGAGTATCGTATGTCACCGGCGGTCGGCGATGCACCCCTCGTCGCTGCGTGTATTATGGGCATCTTTTATCTTGCTGGGGGTATACTGGTATTAATTCCTTATCTTCTCCTTCCTCTCCCGCTTGCTTTACCAACTGCTATTTTATTAACCATGGCCATGCTCTTTTTCTTAGGCGTATGGAAGGCGTCATTAGCTGGCATCAATCGTGTGCGTAGTGGATTAGAGATGGTTGTTGTTTCGCTTGCTGCCGCATTCTTAGGCATTATCATTGGACGCCTTTTCTCTCTCGCAAGTTTTTAATCTATGTTTTTACATCGCCTTGGTCGGGTTCGTGCTCCCGAATTTCCCGCAGCACTCACCTGGTTGAACAGCAAATCTCTTTCTTTGCGAGATCTTCGCGGAAAAGTCGTCTTGGTTGAATTTTGGACATATTCCTGCGTGAATTGTTTGCGCGTGTTGCCGCATGTTGAGCGCTGGCACCAGGCGTATCGTGACAAGGGGCTTGTCGTTATCGGTGTACACACGCCTGAGTTTGCGTTTGAGAAAGATGAACAACACGTTGCGCGTGCAATGCAAGATAGTGGCGTGTCATATCCCGTGGTGCTTGATTCGGATTATGTCACTTGGAAACTTTACGCGAATAATTGCTGGCCGCATCGCTACCTCATTAATCGAGAAGGATACATCGTTTACGATCACGCGGGTGAGGGCGCATATGCATCCACCGAACTCGCTATCCAAGAAGCATTAAAAGAAACCGGCGTTCGTGATTTTCCTGCCATTGGTCCTGATGATTCTGTTGCGGGCAGTGTGTGTTATCGCACCACCCCGGAAACGTATCTTGGTTTTTTGCGCGGACATATGGGCAACGCCCAAGAGATTTTTCCTGATACCGAAGAAGCTTTTACCGATAAAGAAGAGGTACATGAAGAAGGTATCCCGTATGTGCACGGGCATTGGAAAGTTGCTGGTGAATATGTTGAACACACGCGTCAGACCTCGGGAATGCATGAATATGTACGGTTGCGTTATCAGGCATTTTCTGTAAATCTGGTCATGGCTACGGCACACGGAAAAACGGCAACCATTGAGATTTCTTGCAATGGTCAGCCGTTGAATTCTGATATGCGTGGTGAGGATATTTTGGAAGAAAAAGGAAAAACCGTGGTCATTGTGCGAGAGCCGCGCATGTATCGCCTGATCAATTCGCGTGCGTATCATCATGGTGATATTAAAATCGGCATCGCGGATGCAGGTGTGCAATTGTATGCGTTTACGTTTGGAGGATGTGAGGAATAGCTATGCCCAATCGAATCTACCTCGACTATGCCGCTGCAACGCCCGTTGACCCACGGGTTTTTGCGGCGATGGAGCCGTTTTTGACGACGCATTTTGGTAATCCTTCAAGCTTACATCAAGAAGGTGTTTTGGCGCGGAAGGCTGTTGAGGTAGCGCGCGAAAAAGTTGCGAGTCTTATCTCTGCACATCCGGATGAAATACTTTTCACAAGCGGCACCACCGAATCAGTAAATTTGGGAACGGTCGGTTATCTTTTAGCAAATAAAGAAAAGGGAAGAGAGGTTGTTGTTCCTCGAATTGAGCATGCGGCCGGGTTGGCATTATTGCGTGATGCATATTTCCACACGATTGAAGTGCCTACGCAAAATGGATCAATTTCGTCTGATGATGTCTTGGCACGAGTAACCAGCCAGACGAATCTCGTCTCGCTCATGTGGACGCAAAATGAACTTGGCACGATTGCGCCCATGCACGAAATCGCCGTCGGTCTCGAGCGTCTGCGCAAAAACAAAAAGACGCAGGCACGACTTCACTCTGACGCTGCCCAAGCCGTCGGAGTTCTGGATATATCAATGGAACGGTCTCCGGTTGATCTCTTAAGCTTCGGATCGGCGAAAATGTACGGACCAAAAGGTGTTGGTGCACTCTTTGTGCGTCGGGGTGTCGAGATCACGCCATTTTTTGGGGGAGGAAGTCAGGAAAAGGGACGGCGTGCAGGAACCGAAAATGTACCGGCGATCATTGGCTTTGGTGAAGCATGTATTCTTGCGCAACAAGAACGTGCTCAGCGCACGGCGCATTTGCTTGCTTGCAAAACGGCATTTCTTGATGAGCTTGCAAAGAGTGGAGTGAAGTACCGTATCAACGGCGAAGGCGAGATGACCCCACACATCACAAACATCACGTTTTTTGGCATTGATGGTGAAGAATTGCTCATTCGTCTTGATGCGGCGGGCATTGCCGCCTCAGCTGCCTCGGCCTGTAAACAAACGCGAGAGCGAAGTCATGTATTGCAAGCCATCGGTATGCCTGACGATGAGGCGCAATCAACGTTGCGATTTTCTTTTGGGAAACCGTTATCTGTTGAGGATGCGACTCGCGCCGGAGCGTTGACGGGAGAGGTCGCGCTTCGTATGCTAGGGGCCAGATCTTGAGCTTTCTCACCTTTTTATGAAGTACAAAATCATCGTTGACCCCGATCTGTGTATCGGTGCTGCGAGTTGCGTAACCATCGCACCCGAGGCATTTGTTTTGAATACGGAAAATAAGGCCGAGGTTCTTGATCACGGTCAGGAAATCGACGGCCCAAACTACGAACGTATCGTGGAACTTTCCGAAGAAGAACTTGCAAACGTCATCTTAGGCGCACAATCATGCCCGACGTTGGCAATTAGTATTTTTGATGAGACGGGGAGGAAGCTGTATCCGGAGGTGTAGGAGATGGAAGAAGGCCAGTGGGCCACAACGAAAAGATCCCGACGCCAGGAGGGACCCATCAAATCTCTAAGTTCAGGTTTCCATCTCCTAAAGAATTTTTCTAGGCCCTTCGCATTCGCTCAGGGTCTTTGCTCCTCAGTATGCAACACATAGTAATTATCGGCGGCGGCATTGCGGGTACATCCGCGGCCCAAGAGATTCGTGCAAAGAATAAAGAGGTTGAAATTACGATTGTCGAGCGCGAGGCAAATATTTTATATTCACGCGTTTTGCTTCCGCATTATATAAAGGACGTGATTCCGCGCGAAAAAGTGTTTCTCAAAACACTGCAATGGTACGAAGAGCAGCAGATAACGCTTCTGACCTCGACTGAGGCAACGATGATCGATGCCAAAAATACATTTGTCAGTTTGAGCGATGGACGAGAGCTTCCTTTTGATGAATTGATTATCGCGACGGGGACTGAGCCGCGCATGTTGTCGTCGGACGCACGCGGTGTAGCATATTTATATACCCTTGCTGACGCTGACCATGTCAAAGCGTTGTTGCAAGAGATGTACATGTTGCCGCTTGAGGAGCGTCGGGCAACTATTTATGGTGGCGGATTTATTGCCTGTGAGTTTGCCAATGCTTTTGCAAAATTTTCCATCCCCTTCACGATGGTGTTGCGAGGTAGTGGCTTTTGGTCGCGATCATTATCTAACGAGACACAAAGCTTTTTGCACAAATATATCGAAGCTCGTGGCGTGCGTCTTATCGTGAATGAACCTGAGCCAGAACTTGTACGTGACGGCGACCATTTGTGCGCCATTCGTTTGCAAAATGGTGAAGAGATCGTCTGTCGTATGCTGGGTGTGGGCATCGGCGTTTCGGTTGACACGATGTTGCCGGACGAAGCGGGAATCGAGACCGATGCGGGTATCGTTGCCGACGAACATCTCCAAACTTCGCAAAAGGGTGTGTATACTGCGGGAGACGCGGCTTTTTTTGCCGATGCACGCGTTGGCCGACACATCAGCTACGGCAATTGGCTCAATGCGCAGATGCAAGGAAAGGATCTGGGATCCCGCTTGGCGGGAGGAGAAGCGGTGTTACGCCCGGTTTCACAGTATGCAACTGATCTGCTGGGGTGTAAGATTGTATTTATCGGCGATGTACAGCGCGAAAAAGCTGATCGGATTGAGCAGATAAAGGCAGATAGTGACGGTTGCGAAGAATACTTTTTCCGTGCAGGGAAGTTTGTTGGCGCCATTTTAGTTGGTGACGTAAGTAAGCGCGGTGAGTTGGTGAAGCAAATTGGCATTAAACAGATATGACCTCCCCCCTCGACTCATCCTCCACGTACGCCGTTTACGATCCACAAGACTCTGGCTACGGCATCGAACGCTTATCCGAACAGGTTCGGCTAGCCTGGCATGATGCACAAGAGGTCGGTTTACCATCGTCTTATCGGCTGGCGGAGCAGATTGTAGTTGTGGGCATGGGCGGATCGTCCTTGGGAGCACACCTGATTGAGGGTGTTTTAGCAACAAAAAGTAAAAAGCCACTTTTTATTATTCGTGATTATCAATTGCCCGTGTGGGTCACGAGTAAAACGCTCGTCATTCTCTCGAGTTTTTCAGGAACGACTGAAGAAGTACTTGCAGCGGCTGAAGATGCCAAGCAGCGTCACGCGAAGATTATCGTTATTGCCACTGGCGGAACGCTGGCATCGTGGGCCAAACGCAACGGCTATCCGGCATATATTTTTACGCCCGGTGATCTTGCCAAACAGCCACGCCTTGGCCTGGGTTTTTCCTTTGCTGGTATGCTGGGCCTTCTGACGCAAGCAGGTCTTTGCAAGATGAAAGATGAAGACATGCAGCGCGCCATCTCGGCCATGGCTGAAGTGACCGATCTGTGTGCGGTCGATATTCCGACTGCGGAGAATCCGGCGAAGCAAGTAGCAGAAGCGCTTGCGGGTCGTCAGATCTATGTTGTTGCCGCCGAGCATTTATCGGGCAATGCGCATGTCCTTGCGAATCAATTAAATGAAACCGCTAAGCAATGGACGACCTATGGCTTATTGCCGGAAATTGATCATCATCTTTTGGAAGGATTGAGCCATCCCAAAGAATTAATTGCCAACACGACGGTATTATTTTTGACGTCATCGCTCTATCATCCGCGTAATCGCAAGCGCTGCACGGTGACCGCAGATATCGTTGAAAAAACGGGTGTCCAAGTGGTTGATTATCATGCGCGCGGCAAAGATGCGCTTGAAGAAATGTGTGAGGTCTTACAATTCTCCAGCTACGTCTCGTGGTACACCGCCATGCTGCATAAAGAAAACCCGATCCTCATTCCCTATGTCGACATGCTTAAAAAAGCAATGGGGAAATAATCTTGTTTTGAGCGGAATCATGTATGGGAAAAAAAGCCGTGGAAGAAAGAGCTGCAAAGAATAAAATCACCAAGTGATGGCAAGGAGATCATTTCAAAAGTACCTGAGCAATTAACTGTTGATCAGGAGCTTGCTTTAGCGAACTTAGATCGCTCACTGCCGTACGTCGATCTTCATAGGCTGATTCGTGAAGACGTTGGATACGAGATCGATCATCTTATCGCAGAACATCCAGGAGGGGTCATTCGAATTATTTATGGAGTCGGTAAGGGAATTCTTGCAGAAGAAGTATTGCGATATGTACGTATATTGATGGCGAGAGCGCGCGCTCCGATTGTCGGATACCGTGAAGATCCTGGGCAGGCCAGCTTGGTTATCAAAGTAAAGTAAGAGTTGTCAGAAAGAGGGAATTGGCGTACCGTATTTTCGAATTTCCGATTTCGAACTTTGGATTTTCAATCCGGAGAGGTGGCAGAGTGGTCGAATGCGCTAGACTCGAAATCTGGTGTAGTCGAAAGGCTACCGCGGGTTCGAATCCCGCCCTCTCCGCCACATAAAACTGACCCACGTGGTCGGTTTTATGTTGATGCATGGTTCTCATTGTGAAAAAAGGATCAGCACAGTATTCTTTCAGAGATTATGAAAAAGACATTTCAGGAGTTTGCTCAAGATCTTCTTACACGATTTGTAAAGAATGGAAGAATTGTCATTGCAGTTGATGGTTTTGGTGGATCTGGCAAAAGCACTTTTGCGGAAAAAATGAGCGAGTACATGCCGAATATTGGTAGAGTTTGTATAGATCATTTTTATCAACCCATTTCTCCAGAAGGTGAAAATGAGTTTCATTGGGAGCGTTTTGAGAAGGAAGTTATTGATCGACTAAAAAATGGCGAGGAAATATGCTATGCGCCTTATGATTGGAAAGAAAAGAAATTTCACGACGAGATTTTTATTGAAAAAGATCAGTCAGTAATCATTGAAGGTGTATACGTCTCTCAAGAAAAGTATCGCGAAGTCTACGATGCCATCATTTGGATTTCTACTCCGGATCAGATGCGTTTAGAACGCGGAATCAAGCGTGATGGAGAAGTCGTTCGGGCTATGTGGGAAAATGTTTGGCTGCCCTATACGCAGAAATACATGAACGAGCACCGACCAGACGAAGCCGCAGATATCATAATCGATGGCGCTGAGTCGGATTTCAACGCGAATGAGATTATTATCAGAGAAATAACGAGCAATAAACCCCTTTTTAACGAGTAACGCACCTCGTTTTTGGCGAAGTGCGTTTAGCGGTGGAGAAGCGCGGACACTTCATCCAAAGATGTAATAACTGAACCTTGCGAGCTCTGCCGAACGAATTCGATTTCCCATGGAGGAGTGTTTTTGTTCGTCATGAGCGCGATGTGTGCTCCGAGCGCGTAAGGCACTACAAGATCCAGTTCGAAGTTATCGCCGACAACGAGCATCTCGTCCCATCCTGCTCCATAAAGCCGACGCACCTCGTCGAGTACTTGGAAGTATTGATGGCGACGCAGAAGCACGGGGCGATGAAAACCATGAAGCATTGTCGATGCGGGCAGCTCGTCAAAGCTCGGATCGATTATCTGTTTTCCGGCATCTCCCCGCAGATTCCCTAAGACGATTTCAAGATGTGCCTGCCTGCCTACGAATAGACCGGAGAGTCGATGGGCCGCTTTATCCGTCTTGGTGTTCGTGACGACATGCGTCGGGACTCCGAGCTCCGTAAGGTAGCACATTGCTCCGGAACGAAACACGGACGTCATAGGGTGATGCTTGGAGAGAAGTCCTCGTAAAAGATCGTGACGTTCGGTGATGGTCGTTCGTGCAGCCGCTTCGTCCAGAATCGCATTGGCGATGGGGATGATGCGGAGATAGGGGTCTCCCACCGCGGAGCATACGAGGTTGCCGGCGAATTCCCAGTCGTACCGAGTGGGATGCGTTCGCATGTCCGCATAAACGAACCGAGCAATGTCTCGAACTCGTTCGAAGGAGAGATCTGTGAGCAGGGCGACGTCGCGGAGATATTGCTCCATGAAATCATTAAGCTCGACGGCGGGATCGGTTACCGTCCCGTCGAAATCAGAAATAATGACTTTAATCATTTTCTTACCTCGCGGGAGAAGGGTTGTTTAATACATTGAGTAACCGACTACTCTAATCGAATGTACGATTTTTGTACAGGGGTTGTTTTGTTGTGTCACGATGGTTTCATTATGACAACGATAAACCCCTACATCAATTTCAATGGAAATGCCGAAGAAGCGTTTACGTTTTACCAATCCGTTTTTGGTGGAGAATTCACGGGCATTACTCGTTTCAAGGATATCGCCAGCGCCGAGTTCCCCGTGCCTGAACATGAGGCACATAAAATCATGCGCATTGCGCTGCCTATCGGCAACAATGTCTTGATTGCCAATGACGTCCCCGAAGCAATGGGTCGCGTAAGCGAAAATGAAAATAGATCGAAGATCGCCATTACGACAGAAAGTAAAGAAGAAGCAGACAGGATTTTCAACGGACTTTCAGCGGGCGGAACCGTTGAAATGCCCATGGCGGAAAGTCCCTGGGGCACCTCCTTTGCAATGTTTCGGGACAAGTACGGTATTGAATGGACCGTGGAATTTGATTCGAAAAGATAACCGCATATTCTTCACAGCAACGATGAAAGGATAGATCCACATAAAACCGACCACGTGGTCGGTTTTGTGTATCTCTCGATTCTGCTAACATAGCTCTATTCTATGCAAAAAGAAGTGCAATCACTGGATGAGTTGTTTGCTCAAGTAGAGTCTAAGAGTGATGGGAAGATCATTTGGTTTGGTATTACAGGAAGTTGGAGAAAGACAAATGAAGAAGTTGAACAGGCAGTGAGAGAATCTGTGCGGAAGATTTATGATCGTGGTGCGGGAATCGTTTCGGGTGGAGCCTTGTCTGTCGACTTTTTTGCAACAGACGAGGCGCTGCTCCTTGATCCAATCGCTACACGCATAAAGATTTTTCTTCCTGTCACGCTGGAGCGATACGCTGTGCATTACCGCAAGCGTGCACAGGAGGGGGTGATAACCTCAGCGCAAGCCGAGGCGCTCATCGGACAACTCCAAGAGGTGCAAAAACGTAATCCACTCGCTCTTGTTGAAAACACCACCAACACCTCTGTAGACCGGACGACATATTTTGAACGAAATACTGCGGTCGTACATGCTTCGGATGCCCTCCTCGGCTTTCAGGTTAACGAAAGTGAAGGTGCGGGCGATACGATTAATAAGGCTATCGCTCAAGGAAAGCCGGTCTTTGTGAGGAAATACAATATTGATTAGCTGATCTACACGCTTCAAAATCGTTTTTCGGTTAAGGAACCTTCAAAATAAAAAGAATTGCTCAAGCACAATAGACAGCAAAGATTCGCGCGTGCTAGTCTCTTAAAAGACTATTCTTTCACTACAAGATATGCTGAGATTTCTCGGTTCACAGGTGCGTGGGATGTTTTTGGCAATGGTGATTATTGGGGGATGTTTTCTGGCGTCATTTGCCTATGCGAGTTTTCCGAGTCCTCGTGGTATGACGATACCTCGATTGACGGTGTCTTCATCAATCATGATGCCGATTGACGATATCGTTCTCGGTTCATCCTCTCTTGTTGATGTGGGCGCATTCGTCTTTACGAGCGGAAGTCCACTGACGGTGAGAACGTTGACATTTGTGAATTGTATTGTCGAAACCACCGATACCGATGGCGATTGTGCCGATGCCGGAGAAACACCAGGGTCAGATGCGGCTATTACCGGTTTACGGTTGGTGTATACAAGAAGTGACGGCGCCCACGTTACCGCTTCGGTAGGTCTCATTGACGGCGTCGCGTACTTCACCGGTCTTGATATGTCCGTGAGTCCCTATGCCACCACGGCCACACTTCTTGTTGATACCGATGCTGTTTCTGCAACGGGAAGTAGTTCGGGCGATCAATTTCAGCTGAATCTCGTTGCTGATTCAACTCATGCATTTTCTGCATACAGCAGTGTAACGGGGAAAAGTATGACCGAATCTGATCTTCGTTTTTATATTCCAGGAGCCACTATGACGTTGCGGGAAACACAGCCGACTTTTTCCCTCTCGGCCTCGAGCCCTTCGGGTCTTGCGGTACCAGGCTTTGCCGAGGTTTTGCGTTTTAGCGTTGCGGCCGATCCTCATGGCGATGTGGGTTTGCACTCGCTACTTTTTAAAGTAACTGCCATCGGTAGTGAGTGGAATACGTGCGCCGCCTTTGCAGATGAGGATGCATGGGATTTATATGAATATGCCGATACGTTCTCTCTGGTTGAGGATATCGCTTTTTATAACGAAGACGGCACGCGATGTTCTGCTGATCCATCGGCTGTGCTTGGCTATGTAAAAATAACGTTGATTGATGACCTATTTCTTCTCGCTGGAGAAAGAACAATCTTCTCTCTCGATGCTGATACAAGTTCTGCCGCAGTTGATGACATGTTGCGGATTGATATCGCCAAACAAGAGCAGGCCGAAGAAATTGGTTTACGGACATCGGTCGCATGGACGGATGACGATGTTTTGGTAAATGACGCTTCGCATTTGCCGGGGCTTACACTCAGAGGAAAAACGCTTTTTTATTGACGTTGGAGAGATTATGAAAGAATTCAAAGAAACAGTAAGTTTTGATCGCTGGATACTAAAAGATGATCAGCACATGACACTCGAATCCCCTATGGCGACTATTGGTTCGGGGCATATTGAAAGCTATGTAGCAGATCCGGAACATGTTTTTGAAGGCTTGGGTATTCCGATAAAAGATGATTTGCCCGATGAAGTGATTCGGGCCTTTCACGCCTGTGAGCAAAGGGGAGAAAAAGTACATGTACAGGTTGTAGACCGAAATACGAAGTATGATTTTGTCCTTACTCATCGGCAAGAGCATCCGCGTTATCCGTGGCGATTGATAAAAGAATAAATGTGCATTCATCAACGATAGATCATTTCGCCAAAATTATTTGGAATTATCATCATCTGCATCACCAGCTGAAGAAAGCTGATTGCATGTTTGTTTTAGGAAGTCGAGATACACGAGTCGCGGAATATGCAGCAGATCTCTTTTTGCAAGGCTATGCTCCATATATTATTTTTGCTGGCGGAACGGGAAAAGTGACAACGGGCATCTTTCATAAACCAGAAGCAGAAATCTTTGCCGATATCGCTATCGCACGTGGTGTTCCGAAAGAAAAGATTATCATCGAAAATCAATCGACCAATACCGGTGACAATGTACTTTTTACCAAAAAGATTTTCGAGGATCGTGGATTGGATTTTCAATCATTCATTCTGGTACAAAAACCGTATATGGAACGCCGAACATATGCGGTTTTCAAAAAGCTTTGGCCAGAGAAGGAATGTATTGTTACATCGCCTCCAATGTCATATGAAGACTATCCCAATGTCGATATCTCCAGGGAACAGATGATCAATATCATGGTCGGTGACTTACAACGCATAAAGATCTATCCCGAACGCGGATTTCAAATCGTGCAGGAGATTCCGGATGAGGTTTGGGATGCGTATGAAAAACTTGTCGAAGCAGGATTTACGAAGTATTTTCTCAAAGAAGAATAAGAGGAATCCGCCCCACCTATGAAAAACCGAGAACAACGAATTGAAGAGCCTATCGAGTCACGCTGGGCCACACGCAGAACGCGAAATCTTGAGTATCTCATGCGACAAAGCAGCAAGTTGCGCTATCAAGAAACTGCAAAACTCTTGGCAGATGAACAGGTGGGCAGTCACGAAGAAGACGATTGGGAAAAGCTTTTTCAGATGTATCAATCTCTTCGTGAAAATCCCAGCATCATACCATTTCTCCGTGAGGCATCGATAGATGCGCTCGCACGAAAACTGGAGATCATTTTTCTTGCTGATGCATCTCGGTTTCATCTGCTGCGATCACGTTTCTCGGTGGAGCAATATGAGCAAGAATGGAACACCTTTTTTGTCATCATGAAAAAGCGCATGAGCGATCTGCTTATTGATTTGGCGCGTGGAGGTTTGCTTTTTGAAGGTTTAGATCTTAGACGTATGCAACTGTACGATCTCCCGGAATTCGCTTCCTGCAAAGAGGCCGATATGCGAGAAGCGACTATTGGTGGACACCTCAAGAATATTGAATGGCAAGGCGCAGATCTTCGCGGCGCCACCTTTTCCTCGGCACTGTTTGTTAGCTGGCAGTACTTTCAAGGTGCAAATCTGGAAGGAACAACATTCGTGAACTGCAAAGGTTTGTATTTCAATCCCGAAGGTTTGCCCGATTGGGCGCGGGCGCAGATTGAAGGATAATTCCCTATGCAGAACATGTTGATCTCGAACTGCAAAAATCTTCTCGATGCCTACAAGAATGGTCTCTTGGGAAATTGTCGGATGCCCGAAGATTCCAGCCCGGATTTCAGCGAAGAAGAAAAAGAAATTCGTTTGGCATATTTTACGCTGCCGATGAGTCTCAATTATCAGCGTGATAGTTATAAGTTGTGGGAAGCAGCGCTGAAAACATATAACGATCCCGATACAAATGATGTTTTCTCGGTCAGTGCATCGGCAACGATGTCGATTGATGAACTGCGCAGAAAGCTTATGAAGTACAAGGTCGCATTGCAACCAAATAAACATATTCAAACCTGGAGAAAGATTTCTGAAACCATCTATCAGCAGTGGGGAACAATCGGATCGATGATGAAAACTGCTAATCAGGATTTTCTTCAAATTCGCGATATCGTGCAGCAGAAGCGCAAAAAAGGTTTTCCCTATCTTTCCGGACCAAAGATTTTCAATTATTGGAGTTTCATTATCAGCTCTTACGGCGGATCTACACTGATGAATCGCCAATGGATTGATATTGCCCCGGACACGCACATCACTAAATGCTCCGTGATTCTCGGTGTGATTACCCAAGACGAGGCGGATAAATGGTCTCGAGAAAAAATTTCCGAACGTTGGCGAAATCTCCTTGATGGATCCGGTATTGATCCAATCGATATGCATCCACCTTTGTGGTTTTGGAGTAGGAATAACTTTATCTACGAATTACCGAAGCGATAGGATGGTCCGGGTGCACGTATTTAGGAAAAGAGCTTCTTTAAAAAGAAAGCCGTACAGGTTTTGAAGCTGTGCGGCCTAGGGATGCTGTGCGTCATGAGCGCACTTCGCGAAGAAAGTGCGCAATAGCTGACGCGAGTTGTTTGCCGAGTGTTTCCGCACCTCGTGCGCGAAAGCGTGGTGCGATCTCGATTTGCATGCAGTTGATCTCGTGCGCTGCTGCATGCCAGCGAATGGTATGGCCGCCATCGAACCAGTCGCCCGTTGCTCGGATCGGATTCCTTGCAGGAAGGAAGATCGTATAACCTTTGCTCGTCATGAAGTCCGCGAACGCTTGGTCAGGCTGACCGTGCAGGATGGTCGTGCCATTTCCTGTTCCGAGGATCAGGTCATAGCCTCCCGCTGGCGCATAGGGCGGTTGTTCGCCGAAGCCGTGTATGTCGAGAAGCAAGAGCTCTTCAGCAGGAAAGGATTCCCTCATTCCCTCCACACACGAGCAAATGCTGTGGTGATAGTGGTCGTAGTCAGCGGACATGGACGCCTCTTCATACGCCTCTTCGCGACCACGATTGTAGTCAACGAAAGTACGAGGCAGGAGACCGCGCACGCTGTTCACCGGCACTTCGCGCGCGATGTCTTGGGCAATTGGCCAGGTGCGCATATCGCGGACCGTGACTCCCTGCTGTCGCGAAGGAAGGCTGGCAGGGAAGTGGCTCCGCGGCAGTCCATCATGAGGAACGGTAAGAAGGTACGGGGAGATTGTGCTTGTCACGAAAGTGCACTGGTCAAGATCAAAATTCATGATAAGCCTCCTGAGAAATGAGAAGAGGAGCAAAACCAGGAAGCGACCTTAGCAAATAGCCGCTCTTTTCTCAAGAAAAAAGGTTTTTATGGTACCATTTTCAAAGTTTCCGTTTTATGAAGCGTGATGGTAGGTCTTTATGAAAAGCGATGGACAACTCCGAGATATAAAATCTTCTCCTCATCAAAGAGACATGAGAGGACAAGACGTTGAGACACTTCGTGTGCAGTGTTCATGGCAACAAATGCAAGCGTTAATTGATGCTTTTCCCTCACGAATCGCGTTCGATACTGATGCCCGAAAACAGGGGCTGGTACTTGCCCGAGTTGCCGATGCAGGACCAGAAACGAATCGTCAGGTAGCCACGGAGATTCGTTTGTTTTTAAGCCAATGGTTTGAGGAAGAAGAGAACGATCGCGAAGAGGATTATGTGACGGCTATTGAGCAGGAGCTGGGAGATTTCTTTGTGATACGAAATGCAGAAAGACAGATAGTGGCACTCATGAATGCCCAGTTCGCTCCTCTTAATGAACGTGCAGAATCAGGTGGTGAACTTATTATTTGGTATGTGGTAACCGATAAAGCGTATCGAGGTAAAGGCTTAGCAACAGAGCTCTATCGTACGGCATACGAAACCGCTTTAGCCCAAGCTCGGGATCAACAGCGAGAGATTGTTGCCATTGTCGGCGAGACCGAGGCAACGGCTGAACGATTTTTTAATAGCATGGGCAGGAAGCGGCTTTATTATGAAGACGAAGAGGGCGTTATGCATGAGTTGCCGTATGTTGTCCCGCCTTCTCAAGCCGACGAACAGGAGGTTGTCGAGCATTTCATGGTTCGTTTTCTTGATGATCGAATTGTCGCATCAGTCGCTGAAGTAACGCGTCTGCTCGAGGGTATTTTTGCGCAATATCAGCATCCGGCGTATATGCACGATTTTTCATCAGAGCGAAAAGAGCAGCAACTCCAACTTATCACTCGAACGTTTGATCGAATGTGTGAGGCGATTGCTTCTGCGCAAGAGGGAACGCTCTATCTCTACAGTGCGCAAGAAAGGACGCAGAAGATGGCCGAAGGAAAAATATTTATATAATTTACATTTTTTTATGATTCCCGCAAAAGAAATCTCCATCCCCGTCAGTAAAAACAAGGTTACGCTCATGCTTTTGGGCTCTCTGATATTCTGTGGCATTGGTGCAGGCATGATAGAGAATCCTCAAGAGTTTTTACTCATCTCCGAGGTTTTTACAAAACTCATAGGACTTCTGATTTTCAGCTTCTTTGCTATGTGTGGTTTGTACGCAACCATGAAGCTCTTTGATAAAAAACCGGGATTGATTTTTGATGAGAAAGGCATGACCGACAACTCCAGTGCTGTGAGCGCCGGTTTTGTTGCCTGGGAGGATATCGAGGATGTTGTTGTGTCTAATGTTGTCGGACAAAAGATACTCACTGTTCTTTTAAAAGATCCCGAAGTATTTTTAGCGAAACAGACGGGCATTAAGCATAAGATCATGACGACCAATTACAAACGGTATCGCTCACCCGTGCAATTATCAGCAAATACACTCAAGTGTACGAGTAATGATCTGCAAAGAATGATGCATGAGTATATTGCTGCACATCGGAAGTAAAGAATATTCATGGAAATGATTGAGAAACAGATTCGTTTAGGCGAGCAAAAAGTTTCGTATCTGTTAAAACGCAGCAAGTGCGCTCGTCGTTTGCGCGTCGCCGTTACCCGTGATGCGCAATTAACAATGACGATTCCGTATTACATGCCTCGTAAACTTGCCGAGCAGTTTTTGCAGCAAAAAGCGACGTGGATTTTGCAACATCTTGCCGAAGCGCAACGGCTTGTGTCGAAAGAACCAAAAAAGGACACACGAAAAGACTTTTTGGAGAAAAAGAAAAGAGCGTTCGATTTTGTCACGCACCGTATCGTCGAGCTGAATAAGTTGTACGGCTTTTCTTTTGCAAAAGTTTCGATACGCAATCAAAAAACGCGTTGGGGAAGCTGCTCTCGTCGCGGCAATTTGAGTTTTAATTACAAAATCATTGATCTTCCCGATGTTGTTGCTGATTATTTGATCGTACATGAGCTCTGTCATCTAAAAGAGATGAATCATTCGGTAAGATTTTGGAAACTCGTTTCCATTGTTGTGCCAGATTACAAACAGATGAGAAAAAAGCTCAAATTTTAGTATACTGTGAGCATGGCTAAAAGAGGCGAACTAGGAAGTATGCGGCGTGGGAATCGGGAAGCAAAACTCCCCGAGGTTGCTTTTGAACATCTTCGGAGTTCGGACATCGTTTCGACGACGCACACCTGTGAAAAGGCAGTTTATGACCGACTCGCAATGAGCCCGGCTCTTCGTTTTGAGGCGGAGCGGTGGTTGGTCATTACCGCTGGCATGGGCGATGTCTTTGCCAAAACCGAAGCCGTACCTGTTGAATTATTGCAGGGCGCAAATGTTTCTCCGGAAACATTGATTGATCGGGTGGAACAATTGGTACGTGTAGATCCGCTTGAGGGTCTCTCATTCCATCAGGCGTGTCGTATCCTTCGTTCACTGAGTTTAGTCGGACAGTCCATTAATGATGTTTTCAAGCCCGTGCGTCCTCTGGAAAGACGAAGAATTCGAGCCGCTGCCCTGCATGATCAAGAAGAAAATTTAAGTGCGTATGGAACAATTGTTGCGCTCGCCGAAAAGGTCCGTACGGCTTGCGAACAGCGCAGTGAAGCCGTTCCACCCGAGGCGCTCACGTGGCAATTAACGGGCAATGCCCCTCCTGCGCTTTTGCCAGTTCCCGATGCGTTTCGTGCCGGATTTGATCACATTAGGGATCTTTTTAAGACGAATCGACTGAATAAAGATATTTTAACTCCACTGCAGATGAGTCTTCGTTCTACTGCGGTTTTAAGCGAAGAGTTGGAAGGAAAAAAGAAAACAGCGAGCATCGGCAGTCGGGCGGAGTTTCGTACGGCTTGCGAGACGCTTCAGATCTGGTTAGAGGGAACGGTGGTACAAGTGCAAGAGGATGCAAAGCTGTTAGCTTCTGATCTTTTTGGTGAACCGTATGAACGAGAACAACTATTGCGATCTCTTGGTGTTATCAAGCGATATGATCCGGAATTTTTCCTCGAAGCCATCGGGATTCCCGTTCAGCTCGGGCAAGCAGAACAGCCGTATACGGGGAATCTCTTGCAGCGTGCGCTCAGATTGGAAATGGATAAGGGAGCAATTGCTGATCAAGAGCTCACCGCAGCACTGTCATATACCGATGATCTGAAGCCATATGAACAACGGTTGCTGCAGGCATCGGTACAGGATGCAAAAGGTTTTTTTGGGAGCCTTCTTGATACCTTGCAACGTCACCCAAAGCTTATTCCGCTTGTTACGGCTATGCTGATGGCTTCTCCGATTGGAAAACCTTTTTTTGCTTTTCACGGTCTACAGGAAACAACCGATTGCAATCGACACATCACCTTGTTTGAAGCGGGGAAGTATAAAGATCTTTCTGCTGAACAACTCCATCAGCTGTATGTTGCACACGGAGCTGATCTCCGGTTTTGCCAACTCTTGTTAAAGAATCCGCACGTAAGCGGGGATGATATCAGGGGCATTCTTACGCGCCATACGAAATCTTGGCTCGATCCGGAGTATGAAAGGATTTTACTCTTTCATCCACAGAGTCCAGCCGACGTCATCATGGGTCTTTTGGAAGACGGCATGCACGACAAGACGCTCGTTGCTCAGTTTTTAGAAGAGCGACAAGGAAATCTGAATCCTGCAATCATCAAGCATATATTGCAATTGATACGAAAAAAGCGCAGCCGTGTCCTTGAATCTGTTGAGGTAGTGGTTGCGCTTGATCGTCTCTATCGAGCAGAAATTTTGGAACAAGATCCGAAAGCGAATCAGTATATTAAGCGTGCGGTTGCGCAATGCGGGTTAGGAAATGTGCAAATACTTGATTCCACGCCTGTGTATCTTCATCGAGCTATCGCCGAGAAACTCCTTCTTTCAACGATCGGCATGACGGTTGCGGAGCATTGGCCAAAATTTGTAGGCGTGACGCCAGATGATCTCCTGCCTATGCTGCATGTATCAGATGAAAATACAGCGCGTTTAGTCATCGGCTCTTTTTTGAAAGAAAGGAGCGGTACAAGACCCTGGGGTCTTTCGCGTGATACCGTGGAACGCGTTTTGACCGCTCACGACAATACCGTCGATATCTTTTTCAGCCACAAGGATAGAATTCAAGACTTTGAGCCGAACTGGTTTCTTGAGCTTCTCTTCTTCCGCGATGACGAACGATTAAAAATGGTCGAGCGAGCCGTTGTCGACTGTCCGCCTCATACACTCGGACAAAAGGTTGCCGAGCTTTTACTTATTTTAGAAAGAGGCAGGTCGATACTTTGGGCTCATCAAGAAAAGTTTCAGCAATTGGATAGGAATCGATTGATAAAATTGGTAGAGGGCAAGGACGAGCACTTTATGAATGCGAAAGAAAGAGTAGAGACACTTACACATATTGTACTTTCCTCTCGTAAGAATGAACTCACGCAAGAATCTGCAAAAGTCATCATAGGAAAGATTGCACACGGTCACAGTCTCGTTTACGTACAGAAGGATTATTTTACAGGATACGATCCCAATTGGCTTATTCGTTATGTGTGCATTCCGCCAAGCGAAAGGAAGGACTTTATAGAGATTTTGACCAAATATACTCCGCCAGCTTCACTGAACAAAAAATCCGTCGAGAGACTTCGTGCCTATGACTGCGGAAATGAGATTCTTGAGCATCATGATAAATTTGTTCCTTTGGATCCGAACTGGTTGATTGATCAAGCGGCACAGGGTGGGGCATCGCAAAAAAGTTTATCGCTTTTTATTGAAAGATGTGCACATGCGAGTCTTACGCGTCAAACCGCCTTATTGTTCATTCGTGCAAAAAAGCCGGAAATACCCATCCGTCTTCTCGGAAAATTTGTAGCCGATGTAGGACCATCATGGATTTTACAAGAGGCGCGAATGGTTGCGAGTGAGGTTGAGAAAAGTGGAGAGAGCGGACCCGCTGATGCGCAGGCTTTTATGCAGAAAACGAGAGATGCTTTCAACATTCAACTGCCGGACGTAAAGAGCTGACGTAAATTACAAAAAATTAAGTCCCGACGCCTCCGACGTCGGGACTCACGAGTCCGGATCCTTACTTATCGTATCTTTTGTGGCTTTCGATTTCCTTCCACGCCTTCTCTCCGTGTATCTCTTCCCGTGCCTTCTGGAGGAGATGGCTGGTCAGGTTTGCATAGATAGCCCCCATCAACCCGCATAGAATCTTCCTGAAGATTCCTGGATCGAGGAAGGTACAGATCAAATGGATTATCAAGATCAACGTCAATAACCACAGTGCAGTGCTTAGAATCTTGACATTCGGGTGAGCGCGAGCATACCACATTGCCAGCTTGATCATGTTTCACCTCCGAAAAGAGTATTGACGAAAAGCCTGACAAAGAGCACTGTTTATCGTCTCTTTGTGAGATATATGACATATCTTGCTTTATATAAAACAAATAAATGACGAGTATTTATCGTCGACAGCTATGAAAAGTGCTATTAAAAAACAGCTTTTGCACCTTGGATTATCGGAAAAGGATATCTCAGTGTATTTTGCGATCATCCAGTTGGGAGTCGCAAAGGCAATGGAGATTGCTCGAAAAATCGATTTGCCACGACAGACGGTCTATAGCATTTTGCAGCAACTTTTGCGTTTGAAACTCATTGAACAACATGACAAGCGCGGAATAAAACATTTTTCGGCTGATCCCCGAGAGCTTGTACGATGTATCGAACGAGAGCGTGAGCGACTTACTGAAGAACAGCGACAAATTGAAAAAGAACTTCCTGAACTTGAAGCATTAAAGTATCGCGCGGCGCCGTTGCCGAAAATTCGCTATTACGAAGGGACCGAGGGAATGAAGCGACTCTTTTACGATATTCTCGATCAGCATCGCGGTGGTGTGAAAGAATTTCGTGGATACGGCGTCAATCGTTTTCAAAAAGCACTTGGAGATTTCTTGTATGAGTTTGTCAAAAAGCGTTTCAGTTATGGCGTTAAAACAAAATTACTGATCGGACAAGGTGAAGATGATTTTGGCATCACCGGCGAAAAGAATGCGTACGGACGATTGGTGAAGCGAATGAATATTTCAGAGCAAGATGCCGGATTTTATCTTGTGGGCGATCGAGCATATCTTTTCTCGTATCCTGATAATCTCGGTATCTCGATTGAAAATCGAAATATTACCAAGCTGCTCTCATCGGTCTTTGATGATCATTGGCAGAGACTTAGGGGTTAAATGTCGTGCGAGAAGTTTTATGTTATTCTTTTGCTCTATGGGAAAATTTTCTTGGTGGAGCAAAATTGGACTCATACTCATTTTTCCTCTTTGGATTATTTTTCCTCAATCTTCATTTTTTGACAGCGTTTTCACGGGAATTGAAATTCATAGCCGTCGTGGCAGAGAAATTGATATCTTGGCAATTATTTTACTCACTGCTTGGTATGTTGTTTTTCGAAAAATTACAGGGAGATCGGGATTGCATGAAATGACAACTAACAAGAAAAAAATACTGGATGGCGATGCTATTGTTTTTTCATTGTACATAAGCACGATATTGACCGCTCTTTGGAGTTTGTTTATGTAAATAAAAGACTCCCACATCGGGAGTCTTTTTTGTAACAAGAGTATTAGTACGGCAACGCAAGTTCTGCATCAGCGCGATGATCGCCGAAGTCGTCACTCGTAATTGCTTCCTCGAGTACGTCGTCGATATCTGATCGCACGGTACTATCGACGACGAAATCAGTATTAAAGCGCCACAGAGCAAAGGTTTCATCAGCAACTTCTCGTTTGGCATTATTTTCTGTGTAATACACGGTTTCATCAGAACCTCGCATAAGCGTGCCAACGGGATAACCTTCCGTGATATCTTCGCCCGTGTGCTTATAGTGTGACCACAGTGCGGGTGAAACTTCCACCACGCGACTATCCCACGCATCACCATACAGCGCTTCGAGCAATGATTCGTCTGCAACACGACGCAAAACGCCACCGCGTTCAACAGCATACACACCATCAACGCTTAAAAACCTTATCAAAGAAGTTCCGGGGCGCATGGTAACGGGACGACCGTGTTTATAGCTCATGAAGGTTGCAGCATCGACAATAGTCGCGTCGCCTTCATTACCAAACCAGGAATAAAAAACCGATCGCGTAGGGAAAAGGTGGCGATAGCCATCTGCATCAAGAATATAAATGGGTCCCGATGCACCAACGCGTATTAAGTCTCCTGCTTGTAAGTCAGATTCGGCAGCAAACGCTGCGGGCGTTTGTGCAAAAAAGAATAATCCACCCAGAACGAGGCTTCCAAAAGAGGAGAGGAGGAATTTTTTCATAGGGATGATAAACAAGTTTTTTCAAGAGTAGCGGAACAAAAAATCCTTGCAAGCAATCTATCTACAGCGACATCGGATCAAAGTGTGAATATTCTTCCTCATCTCCCATGAAATAGATCCATGAACGTGGACGAAGAAGATAAAGACCAGGAGCGTCTAAACGAAAGCCCACATTTTTATTCTTTCCCAAGGCAAATTGTTCCCGAGGAACTGTGAGCACGGTAAATACGAATCGATCAAAGAGTGCCATGTAGGCGTCAAAGACATGTGCCAAGAGGATAAGAATACCCAGCATGATGAACATGCTTATTCCAATTGCCAAATCACCCCACGAGCGGAAAAGCCAGATAAGTCCTACAAAACTCAGTAGTCCCGGAAGAAACGCAACAAACATGACAATACCCGTCAGTATGCGTTCAAGCGTTTTCCAAATGAGTTTTTGAGAGCGAAAGGCAAACGAATCTTGTTCGGGAATAAAGAAAAAGTATGCCTGATCTTTTTTGTTTGGATGCATAAAAGTGTAAAGTAACCATACTACTTTTGAGAAAAGTAATCCACCACTCGACTATCGAACTCTATTCAAAGCATGCTTCGTAAGCTGTGCGTGCTTCATCATTCGGAAGGAGAATGGGATTGGCGTTGGTGGCGTAATGGATTTCGGCATCCGTTTCAAAGGCTTCATCGGTAAAGCGCAACATAACGGGTTCGGAAAGAGTGTGTGTATCGGGCATTTCGTAGGCGGCAGAGATAGGGGCAATGGCAGCGATAGGTTCACTTTCCGCGGCACATGCTTGGCTAAAATCTTGCCAGTACAGCCACACGCTCCCGTCGGGCATGGTTGTTGCTTCGGGAACACTTGCTTGCGAGACGACTTTTTCAAGCGGAGACCAGGTTAGTAAATCGGTACTGGTTGTTCGATAAATAGATCTTCCGCAAAGTTCACAGAGTCCTTGTGCGGTGCACGTGTTGGAGGAAGAGATTGCCTTAATAAACAATACCCATGTGTCATCTTTACGTTGTGCGATGGCGGTATCGCTCATAAAAAGACTATCGGTATCTTCGTCGTTGATAATGGGAGTTGATTCGCCAAGTTGCAGATCGGCAAGAGTGTTGACGGCAGTAGGAAGAACACAGAGCGATTCCATGTCTTTGGTTGTATGGGAGGCGTCGCTTAATTTGCTCAGATGAACATCACCTTCAATTGAGTGAATGAGATAATTACTGCCTGCAACGTCAAAAACTTGCGAGGTTTTTCCAAGCGTAATCCCTGAGGTTTGTCGGCAACCATCTGCCGAAGAGGCTTTGATGACTTTCACGTCTGCATCTCGTACTGCTGGACAGACGGATTCATGATAGAGCAAGGATCCTGGACCACGAGTATCATCGGCACCTGTCCATCCGGTCATTGCCCAAGATCCGCTTGCGAGGCGACTAAACACCGGATCTCCGTATGATTCGGTAAAGCTTCGTCCGAGATTAAAAACGAGCGCATCAGCATCAACACTTTTTACAGTAAAGCCATCAGTACTGGTGCCCATGCGAATAGCATTTTGGGCGGAACCATCTTCTGCAGGTTTGCCAACAAATTGATAGAAAAAGGCGATGCTCCCTCCAATGTCCTGAGATATGGCGGTACGTTTTTGTCGCTCCCATCGGTCTTTTTGTGCTGCAATAAAAGTATCTTGTAGCGTATCTTCTCCCGCGTCGCTCGAGGTGCTATTGAGAGAAAACAGCACCACATTCGCCGCCGTCAGCCCAGCAAGAACGATTCCGCTAAAAATAATCACCAACGGATGAGCTTTTTGCATAGTGGGTCTATGATAACATGAGGCTTTTCTAAAAATATTGTGAGGCGATGTACGAGAAACCGTATTTTAACCCCCATTCACAATAAAAGTATTCGTCCTGATGAAAATATACTCTTCTTTTAAAGAAAGAATTTCTTTTTATTTTATGAGCGAGAGAGAATTTGAAGGCATTTGCAGCGTCCATGGCGGACCGTATCGTGCTTGTCCCGGAGAGTGTTCAAATCGTTCAAAAATACCGGCAGCGGAAACCTTTGAACGAGAACCAGAGTCTATAGAGCGTCTGCAAGAACTTATCAGGGATATAGGGCGAGAATATAAAGATGTTGCTCGTGTATTCATGCATCGCAAGGAACACGGCGGAGGCGCTTTGAAAGATATACCTCCGAGAGCATTTGTGTATGAAGACATGAGTATTCTTCTTGATAGTACGTCGGATGGTGTTGCTTTGCAGGTAAAGGCGGAAGATGATTTGAAATTCGAAATTCAAATTCCTCTTTTTAAAGGTTCTCGTAAAGCTGCAGCGTCGACTGGAGTTTTGAAAATGCGGAATGAAGAAGTACATATATATTTCAATACGTTTACCGGAATAATTCCTCGGGAAATACGTCGAGAAGGTGCAAAACATTTTGACTATATTCTTGGTATTGAAGCCGATGGTATCCATGTCGGGAATGACGAGGTCACGAAATGGGAAAATAGCATGTTGCGTTTGCAACAAGAGGTAGGGGCAAATGAAAAAGTCGAGCGTTACGTAGAGGAACTGACCCCAAAACCCGATTTTTCTCTAAGCTCAAAGCTTTCGATGGCTGAATTGCGGGATATTTGGACAAAAGCTCATCAAGGTGGATTATTTAGAGCTCCAAAATTTCCTGCCGATAAAAATTCTCTTTTAGACCCCGGCCCTCGACCTGCAGACACCATTTTGCCAATTGAAAGACTTGAAAGACCTCTGCAACAGGTATTCCAGGCATTGGTAAAGGTCCAGGAAATTGTTTCTCAAGCAGTACGCGCGGGGACGGATTCTGCTTCTTAAATCATTTCATGAAAAGCGATCGAAAAAAATCATTGACGATATGATTTATCGCGGTGTCGCATCGAATAAGTCTGATCTTGTTCGTCAGGCGCTATATAAATTTGCAGAAGATCAGGCGGTGGAAGTGGTGTTACGCGCAGAGCAAGAATTAAAAGAAGGGAAGACTCTTCGTGGTGATCTCCGAAAGATTGCGGCAAAGATACCATAATATTCTCTATGGAGGTTTTGTTTTCTCCATCATTTGTTCGCCTGTTTAAGGTACTATCAGGGGCTCTTTAAGAAGAAGTTCTCGATAAAATCAAATTGTTTAGAGATGACTATCATCATTGAGCGTTAAAAGTCCATAAATTTACCCACCAAACCCAAGAAGGCGTATTTGCTGGCGGTTGGAGACCATGATGTATACAGCACGTAGGTCACATTTCTCCTTCCGCCGCATAGATGATGGCGTAGGCCTATTTGTATGAGCTCCATAAAATCATCGTTTGAACAGGAATTGCTACGGCTGTTTCCTGATATGTATAAGGAAATCTATCGCTATTTGGCGTATCGCATTGTGCAGCGTCAGGATGCCGAAGATGCGGTTGCCCGGGTTTTTATGAAAGCCTGGGAAAAATTGAATGGATATGATCCGGCACGCGGATCGCTTCGTGAATGGCTCATGGGGATCGCTAAAAACGAAATGAAAATGTATTGGCGTGGTCGGCGACCGACATGCAATCTTGATGATCTCGCCAATCTGCTCGTTGATACTTCATCGGAATATCGCGTTGCATTGCTCGATGATGAGCGGGCTGTTGCGGAAATCTTTGCCATGCTCGGTGATGAAGAAAAAGCATTGCTCGCCATGCATTATCTCGATGGCATGACGTATGAAGAGATCGCCGCCATCGTTGATGCGCGTGTTCCCGCTATTCGCAAACGTGTGTCGCGAACACTGGCAATACTCCGGGAAACGTTTACTGAAATTTCTTAATTCCTCTCTATGTCTCAACATCTCAAACATTTGCTTCAAGCAGACATGGAATCTATGACCCCCAACGTTATGCTGGAGCAAAAGCTCGAAACACAATTACGCGAAAAGATTGTTCATCGCCGTTCGGGTTTTATGCGCATTTCGTTGTTTGTCGGAGCGGTATCATTGGCGCTTGTGGCGGTAGTTGTGACCAATATCCCGCAAAGCGGTCCGCCATCACTGATTGCGCAAGCGAATGCGGCGTATGCAGAACTACGCACAAAGCTTTCCGAGCCTGGTGCGGTCCGGCACATAGTGATGAAGACGGTGCTTGGTGAAGATGGAGAAACAATATCGTCTGAAAGTTGGGCAAATGGTGACTATACAAAGAATTTTATGCAAATGAGCAACGACCACGTTGTGTTGCGGCTTGATGAAAAAATCTACATACCTTCTACCGATCTTGAAGAAAAATCGAATGATGAATGTAGAATTTCAAAAAAGGGTGATCAAATTTGCACGATTTCTTTTACTGAAGGTGAGATGCCTCCAGAGGAAGGTGTCGAAGGCGAGGGAAGTATGTTTACTTCTTTGATTGGAGAGGTTGAGGAATTACCGAAGTATGTGATGACAACGCCAGAAAACGTGGTTAGCTTTCAACAATGGCTCGATCCACAGGATGAATCGGTTTTCTGTGTTGACGTGAAAGAAATTACTGAGGAACAACGGGCGGCACGAAAAACCATGAATGAAATACATTCGGCGAGCGAAGGTTTGAGCACGGGAGCCGGCAATATCGAAGCGTTATTAAAGATTTTGGAGACATCAGCAAATATCACCGATCGAGGAGTGCAAATAGATGCTGAAGTTGGCGAGGTTCATTTGTACCGTATTTCTTACGGAACGATTGGTAACGATCCAAATGCGGTATCGGGATTTAATGAATTTGGTTTTGACCCCGATACAGGTATGTTGCGCATCATACGCCAGAGTTGGCTTGATGCTTCTGGTACAGAGCATAACGATGTCACCACGTACTTCATTGTTGATGAAGTGCTGAGTGCATATGAAATTTCGGAAGACTTTTTTTCTCCGGAATATCATGGTTTCGTTGAGATGGTCATACCAGAAGCTCTTGAGACCGAAAATCACCCAGAAGATCTTCCTGTTTACTTCTTGCAAAATGGGTGTTACCGAGAAGGGGGTGACGTACCCGAATGGCTTTCACCCCAAGAAGAAGCGGCTGCACGAGCTCGTATTGAAGCATTTGATTACGATACACCAAGTCTGGGTGGTGGTGGATGGTAAAATGATAAACAAAAACGTCCCAAGTCGGGACGTTTTTTGTTTTCTGCGTTTTTTTGAATTTTTTCTTGCTATACTTTTCATCAGTTTAATCTTCACCTCAATGTATGCAAAGTCAGGGCTCAAAACGTTCAAGAAAACAGATAGTCATGCTCGTTATTGGCGTGTTGCTCATTCTTGGTGTGTTATCGGGTGGAAATTTGCGCTCCATCGGCAACTGGAGCACCTCAGAATTGGTGGGTTATAACCTCACTACGTTGATTGCTCTTTTTGGCGGTGGGTATCTGATCTATCGAGGTTTGAAGAAATAGCTCTGCGAACGAAGGACCGCATCGAAAGGTGCGGTCTTCCTTTTTATAAAGCAGAAATTTTGCGAAAAAGATTGAGAAAGATTTCATCACCATCGGTTTGTTCGATGAATTGTTCCGGATGAAATTGAAAGCCATAGATCAAGCGTTCATGATGCTTGATTGCTTCGTAACCATGCGGAGATTGCGCAAGCGGAATAAAATTTTTAGGCAGAGCTTTCATCAACCAGCGATGATTTTCGTAGACACGTAAATGTCTACGACTTTGGAAGATTTCATCTGGATAGACAATGTCGATATCAAGAATCCCTTTGTGAGATGGTCCTTTTTCGAGTGTTCCGCCAAAGGCTGTTGCAATCACTTCACAACCGTAACAAATGCCAATGATGGGTTTCATTGTTTCGCGAATGATGCGCATTTCATCTCGCAGATTATTTTCATTCCCCACGATTTCGAATTTACTCCCACCCGATAAAATCACTAAATCAAACGCGTTGCCATCGATATTTTTGAGATCTTCGCACACATGTTCTATGCAATGTTCAGGAATAAGCTGTTCCAACTTTTTTAAAAGCGTCGTGTGATTGTCGATGAGAAGAATCTGCATAAAATATCTCGATACATGATACTCTACAGCAGCAAGATATATGAAGAAAAGAATTGCGGGAGGTGTGTTGGCTGTTGTGGGATTTCTCCTGTCGCCGTTATCGTGGTGGAATGATTTGCTTATTAATATTCCATTGGCGTATTTATTTGCCGTGCCTTTTGGTTTCATCTCGCGAAGTTTATTTTTACCCGCGATGATTTTGGGATATTGGCTCACCAATCTGCTCGGTTTTCTCCTTATGCATCACGGCATCAAATTGGCAGGAAAAAAAGAATCAACGAAACGAGAAATAAGAAAAGATATTCTTTTATCATTGGGATATACGATTCTCATTAGTATCTTGATTGCCGCCGGGGTTATTCGTTTCCCTACGGAATACTTTTCGTCGTGATGAATATTTTTTTATTTTGTGGTAATTTATACTAAGCAAAAGGAATTTTTCTCTTCACCGTATGTCTTCTATTCGCAAAGCCATCATTCCTGTTGCCGGTATGGGAACGCGTTTCCTGCCCGCAACCAAAGCACAGCCAAAAGAAATGTTGCCGGTTGTCGACAAGCCGGTTATTCAATATATCGTCGAAGAAGCGGTGGCGGCTGGGATCGAAGAGATTATTTTCGTGACTGCTATTGGCAAGCGTGCACTTGAGGATCATTTTGATCGCAATTTTGAGTTGGAATATCGTCTTGAGCAGAAGAACAAAATGAAAGAGCTGGAAGCGATTCAAGAGGTAGGAAAGTTGGCAAAATTTGCCTTTGTGCGTCAGCAAAAGCCATTGGGTGATGGGCATGCAATTTTGGCCGCACTGCCGTTTGTGAAAGAAAATGAATCGGTAGCAGTTTTTTTTGGTGATGACATTATTCATGGTGAGACGCCAGCCATAAAGCAATTAATGGATAGTGCCGAGCGTTTGCATGGTTCGGTGATTGCCTTGCAGAGCGTTCCCAAAGAATCGGTTTCCAGCTATGGCGTGATTGCTGGTACGCAGATGAGCGATCGAGAATGGAAGATTTCCGGTTTCGTCGAAAAGCCAAAACCAAAAGATGCACCTTCAAATCTTGCTTTTGTTGGAAGGGCTCTTCTCACGCCAGACATTTTGAACCTTCTTAAAACGCAAGAACCAGGAAAAGATGGCGAAATTCGTCTTGCCGATGCCTTTGCCACGCATTTAGCACAGGGAGGTGATTTATATGGGAATGCATTTGTTGGTGATCGTTACGATTGCGGGAATAAATTGCAATTTATTATTGCGCAAATTGAATTAGGTTTGTTGCATCCCGAAGTTGCGGAGGGATTAAAGGAATATTTGGCTGGAAGAACAGATGAACACAGATTTTAAGAAATGCGGACAGATATGACGGCTGTTGAATTTCGCGTCATCCTGACGTCGAAGATAGGAGACGGAAGGGTCTTGTAGTTCATAAGATTCACCGCATCGCATTCTTATGATCATTACTCCCATTTTTTCTTTGTTTCTTTTTATCCCCTTCACACTTCTTTTTTTCTGTGCATTTATCCTGACGGTATTGTGGGCGTGGAGTATTTTAGGTTCGCATAAAGCACCCTATGTACCGTTGCCGCCCGAAGCCTTGCCGGGCATTTGCGATGCGTTGCAAATCGCCAAGGGAAGTGTGGTGTATGATATGGGATGTGGCGATGGTCGCATCCTCTTTTTGTGCGCAGAAAAGCATCCTGACGCACACTATATCGGCATTGAAAAAGCCTTGTTTCCGCACATGCTTTCGCTCTGGCGAATGAGTATGCGGAAAGCATCTCCTTTCTACCAGAGCCTGTCTCGAGCTCAGCGAGGGAAGGGGGAGGCCCGAGGCGAAGCGAAAACAACCTTTCTTCGCACCGATATGTTCTCGATTTCAGTTGAGGATGCAGATCGCATCGTCTTGTATCTGCTCCCAGGACTCATGGGTGATGTTCTTGAAAAATTGCGACGTGAAGTCAGGCCTGGGACACGGGTTGTGGCTGTCGATTTTCCGTTCACTCCTCTGTCCCCCTCGTCTTCTCCCACCCTCTCCTCTACCATCGAACAAACTCATCTTCCTCTGCACATGCGAGGCCGCATGCTCTATGTCTATACATTTTAACCGATTTGACCGCCTTAACCGATTCCGTCGCCTCTTTTCTGTTTTTTTGGCGATCATGATGCTGGTTACGCTTGGCGCGGGCTGCGGGCAATCGCAAAAACCCTCAACAGCCGAAAAAGTCACCTTAAAATATTGGCGCGTCTTTGATGGGGAGGATGCCTTTGATGAAATTATTGATGCCTACGAGGCGCAGCATCCATACGTGAATATCGACTACAAAGTGCTTCGCTATGAAGAATATGCCGATGAACTGATCCGTGCACTTGCGGCGGGCGAAGGCCCGGATATTTTTACCGTTACCAATACTGACTTGATTCAGTATCAAGACCTCTTAATGCCGATGCCGGAATCTGTCAGTATTAAGTTTTTGGAAACCGTTGGCACGGTCCGCAAAGAAACTGTACTCACCACAAAGGAAATCGCCATGCCTTCACAAAAGACGATCAAACAGGATTTTGTTGATGTTGTTGCACATGACGTGATTTTGCCCTATCAGCCCGATCCCGATGAAGCGGCAGTTGATCGAGTGTACGGCTTGCCACTCGCACTCGACACGCTCGCACTCTTTTATAATAAAGATCTGTTTAATGCTGCGGGTATCGCCCAGCCTCCCGAAACCTGGGAAGCTTTTCAGGAAAATGTTGCCGCTCTGACCACACTTTCGAGTACCGGCGAAGTCACGCAATCCGGTGCTGCCCTGGGCACGACCGCAAACGTTGAGCGTGCCGCCGACATTGTGCAGGTTTTAATGCTGCAGAACGGTGCACCGATGCTCGATGAACGTGGTCGCATTGCCTTTCATACCATTCCCGACGGCACCGAGCCCGGTGTCTTTCCCGGTTTAGATGCGGTGCGTTTTTATACGGACTTTGCAAATCCCGTAAAGAAAACCTATACCTGGAACGATACATTCTCTAGTTCTTTTGAAGCTTTTGCCAGTGGCCAAACGGCTATGATGTTGGGCTATAGTTATGATATTGCGCTTTTAAAGGCTGCGGCTCCAAAACTCAACTTTGCCATTTCATCCTTGCCACAAATTGCGACCGGTAAAGAGGTAAATTTTGCTCATTATTGGATTGAGACCGTGGCAAAAAATACCGAGCATCCCAATGAAGCCTGGAGTTTCTTGCAATTTGCAACTTCCGAAGAGCACGTAGACTCGTATTTAGAAGAAGCACAAAAGCCAACGGCGCTGCGCGCACTGCTAAGTACCCAAGTGAACGATGACATGCTCGCACCGTTTGCCGGGCAGGTGTTGACTGCAGAAAGTTGGTATAAAGGTATTGATGCAGCCGCAATGGAGGCGGCATTTGCGACGCTGGCAAACACCGTTCTTGCCGATTCCACGCAAGGTGAACGTGCCATGAGCCAAGCAGCCAAAGTTGTCTCACAGACATTGTAGGTTGTGTTACACTATTCCCATATGTTGCGTTGGCAGCTGCGAGTTATTCCTTTTTTGCTCGGTGCATTTTTGCTATTACCACGTTTAGCATTTGCGCAAACCGCGGTCGATGTCGGTACGGGATATGACAACATTACCAGGGTGGGAATCATATTCGCCAATATTTGTGACAGTGCGCCACCGGAAGATAAGACGAAAGATGATTGTCAGTGTCGCGCAACGGGACAGTGCTCGCTTGCGAATGTCCTCCAAATCTTTGTAAACCTAAGCATTTTCCTTCTGGGTATTTGCGGATCGATTGCCTTGGTAATGTTTTTTTATGGAGGTTGGAATTGGGTGTTCGCACAGGGCCGCCCGGAATATATTCAGGCCGGAAAAGATACCATGAAGCACGCAATCATTGGTCTAGCGATTATTTTTGGTGCCTACTCAGCCATTAATCTCGTTATTGCCATTTTGGGAGGAATTGATCCAGGAACAAGTATTGAAGAGACCATTAATAACCTTGATGTTGAGAAAAATGGAGAAGATGTGGATATCAATGCAGACAGTGTCCTCAATAGTCAATAAAATCTATGTTCAGACGTTTCTTTCTTTTTCTTATCATCAGTGCCGTCATGGTCTTGCCGGTTTTTGTTGATGCGCAGACAACTTCAAGCACCGCAAGTACGACGACATCATCGACGGTTTATCTCATCGACCCGCTTGGTGAAACCGATCCGCGAGCACTGATCGGTCGTGTGATCAGTGGAGTATTGTCGATTATCGGTTCGATTGCACTGCTGATGTTCTTCTATGGTGGCGTGTTGTGGGTTACGGCCATGGGTGATGCTAAAAAGGTTGATCGCGGCAAGCATATTTTAGTCTGGACAACGTTGGGTTTAGGGCTCATTGCGGGTTCGTACGTGTTTGTGAACGCTATCATAAAGGCCTTTACCACAGGGTCGGCGTAAAGCGGAAAAAAATACGGTATACTATATAAGAATTTTATTTTTTATCTCTATGTTGCAAAATCTTTCACGTTTTTTTGTGAGCGTTATGTTCGGTGCATTGCTCGCGTTACCGTTCGTGGGCCCGGCCTTTGTTGCGCACGCGCAGCCGCTCGAAGCTGAAGATTTTCTCAGCGACGACTTCTCGGATGCGACCGGACTCGGACAGGCAGATTTACAAGAAACGATCGGGAATCTTATCCGCATCGCTCTTGGGTTCCTGGGTGTTGTCACGGTCTGCATCATTTTGTACGCCGGTTTCAAATGGATGACTGCGGGTGGCAATGATGATAAAGTTGGTGAAGCTAAGCGTATGATGATTTCTGGTTTGATTGGTTTGGCTATTATCTTAGCTGCGTACGCTATCTCAAGTTTCGTGATCACGTCAGTTATTTCTGCAACGTCCTAACTCTCAGGCGGGTTTTCGCCCGCCGGTCATCACGAACACGAAGTGTGTACGTGGTCTCCGCTATGCGAAAACTGGTCATGTTGTTTTTGAGTGGCGTTTTTGTGGTATTGCCGACGGTGGCTTTTGCGGATTTTAGCGTTGATAATAGTGGATTAAGTGAGACAACAAAGGCGGGATATGGATCTAGTATTGATATTTCTACGGTTTCACTACCAACCTTTATTGGTACGTATGTTATTCAGCCGGTTTTAGGCATTACGGGAACATTATTGTTCGCACTTATGACCTATGCGGGCTTTTTGTGGACAACGGCACAAGGTGATCCAAAAAGAGTACAAAAAGCAAAAGATATTCTTACACAATGTATCGTGGGAACCGTAATCCTGGTCTGCGCGTACGCACTATCAACGTTTGTTATTTCTTCACTTACTCCGGCAATCTAAGCTATGCACCTAAGAAAGATCCTTACTCTCGTTGCCTTATTTCTCTTTTTTGGAGGAATAACGAAACCGGCATACGCTTTCAGTTTGGGAACGGATAAATTACAACAAGCGGGAACCGGTGCGGGTATCACTCCTGGTTCAGTTTTTGCAGATCTCCCGGTTTTGATTGGAACGATCATCAGCATCATTCTCAATCTTTTAGGCGTCATTTTTTTGGTACTCTTTATTTACGCCGGTATTTTGTGGATGACCTCGCAGGGCGATCCAAAGCAAGTTACCAAGGCAAAGGATATTATGCGAGCAGCGGTGATTGGGCTTATCCTTACATTGTCGGCGTATGGTATTTCGCAAATAGTCATTGTTTGGTTGACAGGTGACCTGGGAACCGGAGGTGTTTAACACAATCTATCCACACGCACTTTTGAACGTATCCATTTGTGATACAATATCTTTATCAAATATCCTCTATGAAAAAATGGAAATATCTCGTAGCTTCCGCAGCCTTGGCTGCCGCACCATTTGCCGCTTCGTTGCCCGCACATGCAGCAGACCTCAATCTGCAAGATTCGCTTGGTGATGTCGGTGACGAAACCGGCCTGAGTGACAATGATTTGACGGTGACTATTGGTACGCTTATCAATATTGCACTTAGCTTGTTGGGCATCGTCTTTTTGGGCCTTACCTTGTACGCGGGTTGGTTGTGGATGACGGCCGCCGGCGACCCCAAGCAAACACAAAAAGCTCGCGACATTCTTGTTACCGCAGTTGTAGGTTTGGTCATTCTCTTGTCTGCCTACGCTATTTCCAATTTCGTCATCGAGCAAGTACAAACAGCTGTTACCTAAAAAAATCAAAAAACCTCCCGAATTCGGGAGGTTTTTTGATTTTAAAGAGCAGAATCAAGAGATCTTTCGATGATAAAATGTTCTCACCTCGGAATATATGCGTATTGCTCAACTCGCCCCATTATGGAAACCGGTTCCTCCGCCAAAATATGGAGGAACAGAGCTTGCGGTTGCGGGTCTTGCGGAAGAACTTCAGAAACTCGGTGCTGACGTAACGGTTTTTTGCTGCGGCGGTTCTTCCGTTAAAACGAAAAAAGTCGAAGTTCTTGAGACGCCGATGTACGATCTTATGCACGGATTCAATTTCGATTGGATTGCTCCATATGAATTTCTGGCCTTTGACGCACTTTTTTCTCGGCTGAAAGATTTTGATATCGTGCATAATCACATGGGCATCCATCCGCTTGTCTTTGCCCCGCTTCTTAATATTCCCATGGTCACGACTCTTGATAGCTCCGTGCCACCGGACTTTCCCTATCTTGCAGAACGTTTCAAGGATGAAATATTTGTTTCGGTGAGTGATGCACAACGAAAAAATGCACCGTATCTGCAGTACGTGGAAACTATTCCTTACGGTATTAATGTCTCTCGCTTTACGCCAAATCTCAATCAGGATCAAGCATATCTTCTTTTCCTCGGCACGTTGTCAGAGAACAAGGGCATTGATCTTGCCGTAAAAGCAGCCCATGAGCTGGGAGAGAAATTGATTATTGCCGGGGAGATTCGGGAAACGGATAAGGACTTTCTTAATACAAACGTTTGGCCTTTTGTTGATGGCGAACAGATTCGCTTTGTGGGTGAGGTTGGCCATGAAGAAAAAGCCAAGCTGTATGCAGGTGCAAAAGCACTGCTTTTTCCCATTCGTTGGAATGAAGCTTTTGGTTTAGTGATGCCCGAAGCCCTGGCGTGCGGAACGCCAGTCATTGGATATGGAAACGGTTCAGTTCCTGAAGTGATCGATGATGGGAAAACAGGATTTGTAGTAAAAGATTTTGCGCAATTCAAGGCGGCTATTAAGCAAGTTCACACCATTTCCCGGAATCTTTGCCGCGAAACTGCCGAACGTCGATTTGATCGGGTAATTATGGCGAAAAGGTATCTGAAACTGTATGAGCGACTGGTTGCAGAAAAGGTTTAGTCTCATGTATGACTCCTCACAAAAACATCAAATTACTTACATGGCTCAGCTTTTTCTCGAATTTTAAGCCATGGGCACCGATTGCGGTTCTGTACTTTGCTCAAGTAACGGGATCATTTGCGTCGGCGCTGCTGGTTTTTTCCATCTTCTCTATCGCTATTAGTGTTTTTGAAATTCCTACCGGCATATTTTCAGATAAAATCGGCAGAAAGAAAACCCTTGTTCTTGGATCAGTTGCGAGCGTTTTGTCGATTCTTTTTTACGCCCTGGGAGGATCATTTTGGATACTCGTTATCGGTGCACTGTTTGCTGGTTTGCAAGAAGCGTTTTTCAGCGGCAACAATGATGCGCTTTTATATGAAACGCTCGGAGAAGCAAAGGAACAGAAGAATTTCAGTGAACATTTGGGGAAAATTTCATCCGTACTGCAAGTAGCACTTGGTCTTTCTGCGCTTCTCGGAGGCTTCATTGCAAATATTTCGTATGTATATGTCTTTTGGTTGTCATTGATCCCTCAAGTTATCGCACTCTTCATCAGTCTCGGGGTTATCGAACCTCAAACGCATGTCGAGAAACTCAGCGGCAATATCTTTACGCATCTCAAAGAAGCTTTTGCAAAATTCCGTACCAACTATAAATTACGCAATCTGAGTTTGTCGTCGATCTTGAGTTTTGGCATGGGAGAAGTGGAGAATCAGTTCATGCCCGTATTTATCACCACCGTCTGGCCGGTATGGGCACTGGGGATAGTAAAAGGACTTAGCAAGGCGTGCTCTTTTATAGGCTCACGAAATGCGGGGAATATGTTGAGGAGATTCTCTGCATTTTGCGTTCTCCTTTTTGGAGAACTCTTTGCGATCATCTTGACGCTCATTGCCGTCATCTTTCCCTCAGGAGTATCACCGCTACTCATCGCACTTACTTCTCTCCCATTCGGCGTAACCATGGTGGCACTCAGTTCGTTAATGCAGGAAGAATTTAGCGATAATCAACGGGCAACCATGGGATCAATAAACTCATTGTTGGGAAATATCTTCTTTGCCATATTTGCGTTCGCTTTTGGTTTTATTGCCGATCATCTTGGCACAACGCAGCCGATCATTATTACACAAATACTCATGCTATCCGTTGTATATCTGTATTGGAAGCTCTTTAAGAATCATCAGAAGGAAATGTTGAATCCAAAAACAGTATGAATAGTGTAAGGGGGATTCTCATATTGTTATTACAGTTTGTCACAAAAACCCAGCGGGCATCAGCTGGATTTTTCGTTCGAACATTTGAAATGTAATCTACACTGCCTGCAATTTCTCACTTTGTTTTACTATTTCTTGTTGATCTTTGTTCGCTTGATGAGTTGCCTGAGTAAAAAAAATTCAGGAGCATACGACGAGGCGTATGCTCCTGAACGGTTTTTTGACGAGGTGAGGTTAGTGCTTTTTGGCACCACCTCCGCCTTGAGAATTGTCATCCTTCCCGCCGCCGAACATCTTGGCGATGCCCAGCATGCTCAGGCCACCGCCGATGGCGAGGGCCACCCACAGGACCCGTCGCTCGACCGGGTCCATGTGCACCGGCCGGCCGATGTCATCGATCAGTCCCTGCCTGAGGGCATCGCCGCAGATGGGCTGCGCCTCCCAGTTGTGGTTCTGCTCGAACAGCTCACGGCACAGCCGGGGATGCGTGGCGATGAACGCGGCCGTGCTCTCGCGCTCTTCCGGATTGCCAGAAGCCGCGAGTCCGGTCTCGACCATCACCACATTGTCGACCGCCAGCAGCACACCAGCGCCGAGCATCGACACGAGCGCCAAGGCGGCGAGTCCGCGCACGCCCTTCATGACCAAGGCGCTGCGGTCGCCGTGCTCGAGCGTATCGCCGGCGCCCTGCACGAGTTCGTACAGGGCAAAGCCCGCGAGCGCGGCGAGCATCAGCAGACCGACGAAGCCGCTCATCTCACCCGGGAAGCGTTTCATGGCTGCCAGGGCGGTGAGCATGGTCAGGCCGGTGATGCCGAGATTGATCATGGCCGCGCCGTTCCGCCAGCGATGATCGGGCTTGAAGGTCTCCCCAGCGCTGAAGCCGCCGAAGATGCGCCCGATCCACGCCGGCAGTGCGTTGAGTGCGAAGCCGCCTCGGCGAACCGTGTTCCGGACCGCGTCGACGAGCAAGGATGTGACGATCGTCGCTCCCATGGTGATCGCGGCGCTGATGAACAGCGCTGCCGGGCTGAACCCTGTCCCGAAGAAGAACGCAACCACCACCTGCAGGACGAACATCAGGCCACCAGCCACGGCGATGCCGAGCGGCATCACGATGGCGGCAGCCAGGGCAATACCCAGCCACTTGAAGATGCGTCGCCACCGCGGCGAGAGCTGCCCCTCGTTGCGGCCGGTGAACTTGCTACGCAGCCAGAGCCGCGTTTCGTCGTCCACCTGGTCGTCGAGCCAGTTGAGGACTCCGACCTTGGTGCGTCCGAAGCCGCCCAGTCGCTGCTCGCCCTCGTAGGCAACGGTCGCGGCGACCGAGGCGAGACGGCGATCGTAGAGGTCGATGATCTCGTTGCGGAGATCGTCGTAGGGTTTACGCATGGCGCAATCGTCCAGCATCAACTTACGCCGACGCCGGACCTCGCGCGCGCTGCGACGTAGCTCGGCGAGCTCGTCCTCCGAGAGCGAAGCGGACAAAAGATCCGCGAAGCTCTCGATCATCCCCAGGGCCTCAGCCATGAGGTACGGGTTCCGTGGCTCATCGAGCACTTCGTCGAACCGCAGATTGTTGATGAGGGTGAGGCTGTCCAGGGTCTGTCGCTGTTCGGGTGAGAGCCTCTTGCGCGACGGGGCCGAGTGCAGACCGCCGCCACTGGTGACTTTGGGATCGGTCTTGTCGGGGTCGCTCATGTCGGTCCTCTGCGTGTTGATGTTGGTGGCGAGACGTTGAAGCTTGACGAGCATGGCACTGCCCGCCTGGGTGGCTCGATTGCGAACTTGGTCGAGAAGGCGCTTGAATTCCGCCTCGCTCTCGGGGAAATCTCCACCGCTTTCTTGCATGAGGAGATCGGCATAGGCCCTCACAAAGGCGGCCAGGCCGAGGCGGATTGGGGTTGGAATTCCGTTCATTCCCTGAATCCGTTCTCTGCCACTAGCGGCAAGGAAGCGCACAAGCGACTTCCCCAATGTCGGCGATGCACGATAGGCCATGAGGATCATCTCATGCACCATGTTGATGATGCTGTCGGGGCCCGCACGTTCACCAAGAGCCCGGAGGCGCTCGGTGATCCACGGTTCGAGGAGCACCATGATGGCGTCCTCGACATTTTCGCCGCGCTCACGTCTGTGCAGGAGAGCTGCGATAGCTCCCGAAAAATCGCCAGGAAAAGAAGCGTCCATGGGAATCTCCTAAGCCCTGAGGGCTTCTTGATGTGAGACGAAGGTGCTCGAGGAGCAAGGGCATGACGCCCTGTGGGGAGAAGGGGATCTTCTCCTCGATGACTCAACCCTAGCAGATGAAAGGTACTTGCCAAGAGACAGGGGGGATAAGGAGCAGATGCGTGCTCCAAAAACCAACTGATCATTGACCGGACATCGTACATGTTTTTGGTATTTTTTCAAGTTTCAGGCCAATGCGTTCTTTGTGTATAAGAAAAAGGAATGATTTGTATCTCTGCGCGAATTCCGTCATACTGTAAAAAAATATCTTTATGCAATGTACATCCTGCGGAAAGGCCATTGGTGCAAATGATAAATTCTGTACAAGTTGCGGGTATCCCGTCAGTTCGGCGCCACTTGCTCCCTCGGCTACGTCGGCTGAGACCACCTCGGGTTCTTCGGGACCGGGAGATTGGCTAAAGAATAATGCAAAGCTCGTCATCAGAGTGATGATCGTTGTTGGAATATTGGTCATCGGAGCCTATTTTTCGCAAGATGATCAGGCGATTGAAACAAATAACCAGGCACTCGATAATTTTGACTTAGGAAATAATACGGAAGCTATTGAGCAGTTTAAGGACGCTGCAGATCAAGCGGTTACCGACGAAACCAAGCTCGATACACTCGTCAATCTCGCTTACGTCTATTGGACTGATGGGCAAAGCGAGCTTGCACTACAAACTTTTAAAGAAGCACTCGCGCTCACCAAACCAGAATCATTTGATTACCATCTTCTTTCTGGAGAAATTGCCCTTGAAGAAAATAATCCTGCGGCAGCCGAGGAGCATTATCTCAAAGCATATGAGATGAATCCGGAGGATTATCAAATAACGAATTCTTTAGCACTCTTCTATCTCGATCTCGATAGCGTTGCTCCAGAATATACCGATTACCCTAAAGCCTTAACCTTCGCCAAAAAAGCTGATGCATTATCAGATCTTAAAATGGCAGAAGAAAATCTTGCTATCGCTCATTATTTCAATAATGAATTTGATGAAACGATTCGTTTGTTAAAAACACGTGACTTCACCGTAAGTCCTACGCTTGCCATTTGGCTCGGTCTTGCTTATCTAGGAAAAGATGATGAAGTTAATGCAAAATACTACTTTAAACTTGGTATAGAGAATGGCGCCGATGCTCCGCAGGAAATTATCGATTACGTGAATCAAGAATAAACTTCATCATAAAAACACCTCAGTTTCTCTGAGGTGTTTTTGTGTTCCGATGAAAAGTCTATATATTTATCAGAGCATTTTGCTTTGTTGAGATTACACTGAGCGCAAGGAAAAATGCGGTGAGCATTGCTAAATCGTTTTTAAAGAAAGGAACATCAACCAATCCATGAATGCACATGGTGAGGAGCGCGGCTCCAGCTGCAAGCACAAAAGGATCGTGGCGATTGTTCCATACCTGTTTGGCGACAAGCCAGATAAAAAGAAGGAGCGCGATAACACCGAGTAATCCAAGTTCTGACCAGAAATTTAAAAGAATATTGTGCGGATATTGGAAAATTTCGTATTGCCAGTCGGTGTGATAGGGGCGCAGTGCATTGGGATAATTTCCCAATCCTGATCCGGTGATTGGATGATCTTTTAATAACGCAATCGTTTCTTTCCATTGCGACAGACGAACCTGGCCCGAATAATCTTGTAAGAAGATTTTTGTTCGTATCGGTTCGATAGCCAACGATCCAAGGCCGACGATGAGAAGGGAAGTGATGAGGAGATATTTTTTTGTGCGAGAAAGTTGAGGAGAAAGGAGTGTGGTAATGACAAGTGCGACAGGAATGGCGATGAACGCGGCTTCGGTTTTTGCGAGTACAATTGCAATGCTTGATAACATGATGATGATCATCATGGAAATCATTTTGGCGCCGTACAGACGGTCCGGTGGGCCGTCTCTTTGCTCGCGGCTCGCCGCAACCAAAACAACACACGCCGAAACGATCGGTGCCAAAAACAATCCCAGCGCATTTGGATAATCGAACACGCTTGTTATCCGTTTTTCACTATCCCACGGTGCGGGAATACCAAAGCCGGTGATCCACTGCACAATACCGAGAAGCGAAATGACAAATGCGCTTATTCCTAAAGTAAATAAAGCAGATTTCGCATCACGCTCGTCACGAATCGTTGTGCGGATAATGGCGAAAAAGAGGATCGGTTCAATAAAATACGCTTTCCAAATCCCCAATGCATCAAAAAGGTGTTCACTCGGAACGATCGTGACTGCAAAACAGGAAGCGGCTAATAAAAGGAGAATGGGCGTTCGGTATGGACCAAAAATCGACAGCCATTGCACGCGTCGACCATCGTGTTTGAAAAACCAAACAATAAAAAGAATTCCAAAAAGCACTTCGAGCATCGTGGTCGGAATCGGACCGAGGGAAAAGCGGATGAGATACGTGGGAAGAAGTGCGAGAAAAAGAAAAAGTGCTGAACGAAAATCTTTCAAAGAAAGAAGGAGAAAGCAAAATGAGAGAAGGATGACGATCAACATAATGTTTACAAGGTCCTTGACGCAGAAAGAAAAGATGGTAAAGTGAACATACAATCTTGGTTGTAATACCAAAGTGATTGGTGTCATAAATGTACTCCCCTTCAATAAAGAAGTGGGAGTGCATTTATTTTTAGGGCCTGGGTTTGGCAACCAAGATTGTTTTGACACCAATCTCTCCGGGTTCGACTCCCGGCAGGTCCACCACCACCTTCTAGCTTCGGTTAGAAGGTGGTGTTTCTAAAAGGAGCTTGCGAATATCTTTAACCGTGGGTCCGCCGATGCGTCCCAACGTCATCACATATACTATACCGCCAATAAGTATCAAGACCACAACTTGAAGCCAGGCGATATTTCCAAACGACAGTGAACGTAAAGCGAGAAGGATGATAGTCATGACAACGCTGGCACCAACGACACGCCAGAGCATTTTAAGGGAAGGAAGGTGTGTTGTAGAACGATAAATCACCGAAAAAGCCAAGATGGCAATCGCGCTTTCACACACGAGTGTTGTCAGGGCGGCACCCCATGCGCCCCACGCATCAATGAGCAACCAGTAACTTACGATGCCTAAAAGTGCAACCAAAAGATAATTCCATAACATCCGTCGTTGCGCTTGCACGGCTACAACCACATGTCCGTACAACGATCCAAAAAAGACGACGACCGCTGCGGGAATTAGCACCCACAATAATTGCCCGGCAAGGGTGAGATCACTCTTTACTGCTTCCATTAAAGGCACGCCAAGCACCCATGCTCCAAACATGCACGGGATAGCAACGATGCAGAACACGTCGAACGTCTGCTGTAATCGACGCATGAACATCTCTTTATCTCCACCCGACCAGGCATTGGTCAGCATCGGCAAAAGTAATCCCATGAAGGTCACCGGAATCATCGTGAGTACATCAACGACTTTATAGGCCGATCCGTACTGTCCAATCTCCCAATCAGATCTCCCCAAAAACCACATGAATAAAATGTCACCTTTTAAATAGAGTAGATTAAAAAAGATCGAAAGGCCGATCGGTGAGCTACGACGGATGATCTCTTTCCAAAGGGGTACATCAAATTGCGGAGAGAAATCAACATATTTTTTTGCTGCCGCCAGCATGATAACGAGATTGAGAAACGATCCCAGCGTGAATGCGGCCGTTGCCCACCACAGCGATCCCTGCCAAACGCCAACCAGAATAACTCCAGCCATCGCAACTAAGCGCCCGACCATTTCTGCAATAACCGGTGTGACAAGTGAAAGACGTTTTTGAAAAACACCTAAAAACATCTGTCCGATCGCGCTAAAGAAATACGTTACTGATGCGATACAGATGAGCGGAAAAACATTGTCATTCTGCGGAATGAAAAAGGCGGACAGCGGTGCCAGTGCCATGAAAAAGAGGGCACTAACAACGCGAAGTGAAAACAGATTGCCGAGAATTCGTTTTTCATCAGCTCCGTGTTCGGAAATCATCTGCGTGGTTGTGATGGTAAGTCCGAAGTCTACGATCACGGAAAAAAGCGTGACGTAGGTTAATGCCGTCGTAAAAACTCCATACCCATCCGTCCCAAAAACATGCAGTAAAAGATAAAACGTCGCCAGACCAAAAAAAACACCAAGAATTTTACCGGTTATTTGCAACAGTGAGCTCCGCGCTAAAGAAGGCATGGAGGTAGTATAGCCACATTTTTGACCAAAGTGCATTTTTCTGCTAATATCATTGGTTACTCTGATGTTAGAAGAAACTCACCAACTTCAGTATTTTTCAGATAATGGTGTTGGTGGGTTTCTCCTGTTCAACTTCCCAATAGAGGTGCTCGCATGCAGGTTTCCCTCCCTACGCTTTCCGTTTTCGCGTTCATCATGGTTACCATTGGTACGCTCATCGGCAACCGCGTCGGTTCCCGCGAGATCACCCTGCCCGACGACTGCGAGCAGTTCAGCGTCAGCGCGCTCAAGGCGCTGGTCATCGCGCACGACACGCGGCAGCAGTGCTTGCGCGTGGTGCAGGACCCGAGCCTTCACATGATGTGCCACGGCGAGATCCCTTCTCTGGACCTCACCACGGAATGCTGGGACATCATCGTCCAGACAGACGATCTGCAGGAATTCGCCTGGGCGCGGGTCGGAATCATGGCGACCGACCGGCTCATGGAGGACATGGATAGCTACGACGACTCCATGCCGGAGGACGACGAGTTCGACACGGGCATCGACGGCGGCGAGTCGACCGACACTTTCCGTCGAGACTGGGACCAGCCCAGCTACGGCTCCGGCAACGACCAGGACTGGGAGGCCGCCGCGCCGGAGGAGATCTCCGTCGATCCGACGGTGGCAGCTCAGATCAAGTGGCTCTGAGCCACGATCCACTTCTCACGCACTTACGTGCCAAAGACGCCCGCCCCGCGAGCGCCCTCGGCTCGTGGGTGCGTCTTTGTTTTTGTTGTGTATGTATTTTTGACAAAGAATAAAACTTTTGTTCAAATAAAAGTATCAGATGAAGGATTTTTTCCTTTACCTCTGGTACCAGCAAATCTCCCCAAATCCATATTTTTGGATTTTGGGGATTTTTGTTTTATGGGGGTGTGGAAGAAACGGTCTCTTCATCTGAGTTGGTACCAGAGGAAGCCGGTTCGACTCCGGTCACCTCCACCACCCTCGTTTGAGATTTCCTCGGGCGAGGGTTTTGTTTTTGTGTAAATGAGCAGTTCATAGATATAGCTAATATCAGCTATATTATCGAGTTATACACTTGTAAAAAGGGCTTTTTTGTGCTATAGTAGATTGTTACTATGGAGGAAGAAGTGACAGGCTGACTCCGTATTTCCCACCACGTAACGTGATGATCAGTACGGAGTCTTTCTGTTTCTCAATCCAAAGTAATCCATTCGCCAATCACCACATTCACGGCCACGGGCCCAGGAAAAGATCATGCGTAGCATTCTGGCCACTCTTCTTCTCGCCGTTGTCTCCACCGCCTGCTCTCCCTCGGACTACAAGATCGTCCCGGAAGAGAAGGCGGAGTACGACGTCGAGGAAGGAGAAGAGCCGACGGAGACCGAAGGGGCAACCACCACGGTCTCGGAGCCGACCGAGGAGGTCGACGCTGGCACCGCGTCCGAAGAGAACGAGGAGAGCTGCGAGCCGACCGGTCCTGAGCTCTGCGACGGGATCGACAACGACTGTGACGGCTACATCGACGAGGGCGACGCCGCGGACGCGCAGTCGTGGTACGCCGACCTCGACGGTGACGGCTATGGCGGTGGCGACAGCATCGTCGCCTGCGCTCCGCCGCGCGGCTACGTCGACAATGCCGACGACTGCAACGACGAGGACGAGGACACCTACCCAGGCGCCCTCGAGCTGTGCGACTTCGCGGACAACGACTGTGATGGCTTGGCCGAATTCGAGGATCCAGATGCGGTCGACTTCATCTATCACGATGACGACGACAACGACGGATTCGGTGCGATGTTCGGTGATGGCGGCTTCGGCTGTTCCATCTACGGAAGCATCCCCGAAGGCCACGCGCGGTCGGGCGATGACTGTGACGACTCACTTGCAACCGTAAACCCGGCGGCAAGCGAAACCGTCAACGGCATCGACGACGACTGTGACGGCACCGTCGACTGACACGTTCCGCCACAGCATCTTGCGGGGCACGCCCGGCAGCTGCCGGGCACGTCCTGAATGTCGTCGCAACGACGTTCAGGGCCCATCCGCATGCATGACATTTCTCCTCCAGATGTCGTGCCTGCAGATGGGACGATACATATTCTAAGTTTCAAGAAGGAGATTTCGATGCTTCTAGAAAATGTCGCATTCATAGCCACAGTGTTCTTTCTGGGAACGGTGGGAATGATCGAAGCCTGGCGCTATAGCTCCAGGAAGCCCTACGGAATGCTTGTTCGACTTCTCGCTGAACATGGCGTCCCGTTGGGGATCGTGATGCTGTTGGTCGGTTTCGACTTCGCCAGTTCCACGTTCCCCAACCCCGCCAAGATCAGTCAGGAATCACTATTGCTGGGGCGTATCGCTCCCGCACTCATGATCGGTCTGGTCTGTACCTTCGGCTGGGTCCTTGTAGGCCTACCGAAGATAAGGGCTGCATGGAAAGAAGGGCAACGGCGCGCGAAGCTCTTCGATCATTGGCGCTGATCTATCGCCACACGTCCCGGATACCGCTGAGCTAACGTTCGCGGTGTCCGGGGACCCTCTTTTCTTATGACGGAAACGTCGTGATGGAAGAGGGTTTACCACCCTCGCCTATCTTGTATAAGCGAGGGTGTTTGTTTTGCTATACTTATCCTATCTTAAATAAGGGTGTATGCGCGAAGGGCATTTTGGGAGAGAATCAAGTCAAAGAAATCCAGAGTGGCCGCAAGACGAAAGGGTAAGCCCGGTTCCAGAAATTCCTCGTTTTTCAAGAGGGCAAGTAAGCATACGTGAGATTCTGCTTGCGGCAGGAATAGCTGGTGGCCTGGCCCTGCCCGATGCGGCATTTGCCAAAGCATCGGAAACGCCCGAGCAAAGCAAAGCACGAGTAGAGGCGGCATTTCAATGGGAAATATCCGCTGATGAAAGGCAAATTTTGGTTGAAGATGTTGGAGAAGAACATGTTGCAGAATATGAACGTGTCGTCAGAACTTTCCCCATTGAACAGTATGTTCAAGAAATAGCAAAATTTTCTGGCGTTTCAGAAGATACCCTGTGGGTTAATCTTGATCTTGAGCATATTTTTCCGTATTCAGTTCGTACGCTTGAAGAAAATGCCGAAGAACACATCAAATCGTATGCGCCAGAAGTATCTTGGGACCATGAAACAAATCATGCCATCGCACAGAGCGAAGCATTTGCGGGTACAGGAGGAGTAACTTTGCAAAATGATCAAGCAATCGGAATAAATTTGCAGAAATTGCATGAAGTTGTAGAACAGACCGCTCTTGTGGGGGGTATGACAAAACAAGAGGCAGATTTGATGTTTAGCGTATATCTTGAACATGCCATTGGTCACGAAATTGGGCACGCTATAGATGAATTTAATCGTGATGAAGCGCAGACTCCTGTCGAGATGCAGCTTTATGAGGGATTGATTGATGCAATTGCTTGTCAGGCATTGGAGCAACTTCCAACCGCATATGAGAAATATATTGAAAAATATCCTCTTTTTACGGGATATACCAGTGGAGTAAAGCAGGCGGGAAGATTTTTATTATCGAGTCTTGATGCTCATAGTACGATGAACGCGGTACTCACCGGCTCGATACGAGACATTGAAAGGAAATTTGATGAAAAATACGGGGATAGAGCTTGGGAGACCGTAACGCATTTTGCGCCATCCCTTCCTGAAGATGTACATACAGAAATACAAGCAATCACCCCCTTGTATGCACTTATGAAAATGACCGCGTCGCACGATGCACGAAGTGTTATAGAGAAAATGAATACACAATGGCCAAGGGCGGGTATTTTACCGATTGTGCAAGATAGTACTCTTGTTGGAGTCGCGGTCCGCGATTTCGATACGGACGTACTTATCAATGGTGTTGCTTTTTTAAAACTTGATGATGGATCGACGCTTACTTTGACTCATGCGACGAATAAAAAACCGGTTCAGTTTAAAGAAAGTGATGGAAGTCAAGCTTGGTTTGCTGGAACAATGATTGATAACACCAAGGGACTTTCAAATGAAGAAGTTACGAGGAAAATTAATGACAAGGTAAATTTCGCGCTAGCGTATACGGAGGGGCAAAAGTAATATCCTGACCGCGGGATTTTGTGCTACAATCACTGCATATGTCCAAGCTTTTACAAGCGTTTGTTTGGATTCTCTCGCTGATGACGGTTTTTTCTTCGGCGCCATTGATTCCCGTTGTGCATGCTGCGAGTGCTGACTATGCAGCTTTGCGTGTTACCACGACTGGTAGCGGAGACATCACCATGGAACCCGGTGAAGTAAAATCGATTGCCATCACCTTTCAAAATACCGGTTCAGCAACCTGGAAAAATGATGGTGTTGGCTATATTTCTCTTTATACGTACGGACCAAAATATCGAAAGAGCGTCTTTGATCCGGGTAACTGGCTTTCTGCTCAACAAGTGAAACGTATCCGTGAATCGAGCGTTGCTCCGGGTCAAACCGCATCTGTTCTTTTCGATCTTCATGCTCCCGCTACCGAAGGAGCCTATACCGAAACGTTTGCGCTTGCTGCTGAAGAAATGGCTTGGGTAACGGGCGGCGAGCTCTCTTTAACAATCACGGTATCGAAAAAATCTGCAACGTCATCGTCAAGCACATTATCTTCGACCACGTTATCCTCTCTCTCCGCCACCGTCGTCACCCAAACAGCCGATAAAGTAAAAGCCAAAGCCGGAAAAAATATTCCGTTCATGGTCGCCATCAAAAATACTGGATCAACAGCTTGGACGTCGGTCGCACTCGAAGATGTCAGTGTGCAAATGGCCTCAACATCTAAAAAGATTTCATTTGCCAACGCAACCTGGAAGGGAAGCGAGGCATCCTCAGTATCTGGACAGAAGATTGCTTCGGGAGAAATCACGACCCTACAATTTTTTCTGACCGCACCCGCGATAAATGGTACGCACACGGCTGTTTTTCAATTGATTGCCAATGGCGAAGAGGTTGATGATGTATTTGTGGAAATTCCGGTGACAGTGACGGGTGGATCGGGTGAAGCGCTTGATGACGAACTCGTGGTCGAACAAGATGACGAAGAAGACGTGGCGACATATATCGACGAGCCGACGATGCGTGTGGGCGTTCTGATTGTTGATGAAGAAACGGACTGGGAAGTGTCGATCGGTTCTGATCAATCGGTGGTCGAACTGCGTGACACGAATGGGACGCTCCTGTCTACGATTGCGAAGGGTGATGATTTGCGTGCTGCGTATACAAGTGGCAGATATGAATACGGATCAGGTTCAAGCAAGAAATATTCCACGCTCCCCTTACGTTTCGTGCCTACGACTGCGAATGCCGTTTTGGAAGTGACGAATTTTGATCGTCGATTGACCCGTGGAACCTCCTACGCTAATAACACCTTCCGCAATGTTCTCGAGCTTCGTTACAACACCAAAAAAGAACGCACCTGGCTCATTAATGAGTTGCCCATGGAGTATTACTTACGTGGTCTTGCCGAGACTTCGAATGTGTCTCCTACAGAATTCCAAAAAGCATTACTGACTGCCGCACGAACGTACGCGTATTATCACTATACGCATGCGAGCAAGCACGCTGCTGAAGGATTTCTTGTCGATGCCTATCGCGATCAAGTGTATTGGGGGTATGGACAAGAAGAGCGAACGCCGAATATCACTGCGGGCGTTGAAGCGACTCGAGGAAAAATTGTGACGTACGAAGGTGAAACGGCGATCACCCCGTATTTCTCACGCTCTGATGGTCATACGCGTGATTGGAGTGATGTGTGGGCTGGGGATGTTCCTTGGGCAAAGTCGGTAGAGGTTCCTTGCGATAAAGGCAAGACGTTATGGGGTCATGGTGTTGGCATGTCAGCCTCGGGAGCTTTGTGTATGGCGAACGACGGAAAATCTTACGATGATATTTTGAAATATTTTTATACCGGTATCGCTATCGATAAGAAGTGGGAGTAAAATCTTGCTGTATGAGAAAAGAATTTGAATCCGTTGCAGAAAAAGACCACGAATATAAAATTTCCTGTTCTTTGCGGCCAGATGAGACTCGTCAAAGAGCAAAAGAAGTAGAAAATCTTTGTCCGGATTTGCGGGTAGTGATTTTATGGAAGGAAATTCATCCCGGTGAAGTTGTTCGTGATGCGGGTGGTACGTATCAAGCCGAAATACATCTCAGCGACTTACCCCGGACAGGAGAATTTTCCCAACCGAGCCGTATCATCGAATATTTGCAAACCGGACAATAAAAAAGATTTTTTTATGAAGGAGGCGACAATCGGTGACGTGTTGCGTACGTATTGGCGAGCAATGCGTCGTCAACGGGGGAATGCATTTTTCATATCCCTGCTTGTTATCTTAGGAACCGCAGCGGAAATCCTCCAGCCGTGGTATTTGAAGCAATTGTTTGATTTGCTGGAAGTGCATACTCCTGCCGAAGCAGCCTTGGCAATTTTTCTGCCGGTTATTTTCATTCTCCTGGCATGTAAAGGTATGGTTTGGGTAGCATGGCGTCTCGCAGGTCTTTTGACCATCAATTTCCAAACGGCAGTCATGTATAGATTGGAAGAACAGGCGTTTTCTTATACGCTCGGACATTCGTATCAATTCTTTGCCGACATGTTTGCCGGTTCATTGGTAAAACGTATTACCCGACTGAGTCGTTCGTTTGAGACACTCGCAGACGAAGTAGAATTTCGTCTTCTACCGGTTATGGTCATCCTCGGAGTTTCTACGATCGGATTGTATTTTCAATATCCGCTTTTGGCATTGATCTTTTGCATCTGGACCATTCTTTTTTTGCTTATCAATTACTATGCATCTCGATGGACCTCGGTTGCGAAAGTTGATGAAGCGAAAATTGATTCCGAAGCTGGGGGCGCGCTTGCCGATGCCGTTTCCAATGCAGTAACGATCAAACTTTTTCCGGCATCTTCTTACGAAACGGAAAAGTTTGATGAAGTAAAACGCCGTTATATGGCGGCGCAACGGCGTGCATGGCGTCGACAGGAAGTGGTGATGGCTTTACAGGCACTGCTCATGATTGGTATTGAAATGGGATTGATGTATGTCGGTGTGGTCTTTTGGTTGCAGGGCATTTTTTCTTTGGGCGATCTCGCCTTTATTCAAACGACGCTGCTGTTGGTGTTTGGAAAGTTGTGGGATATCGGCCGTACCTTCCGCCACATCTTTGATTCGTTTGCCTATGCCAAAGAGATGGTGGAGATTATGCAAACGCCGCATGAAATTAAAGATCAGAAAGGTGCCAAGCCGTTGCGTATTAGAAAGGGGGAAATTGTTTTTCGTGATGTTGTTTTTGCTTTTCACAAACGTCCTATTTTGAATGATCTTTCCCTCAAGATCGCACCACAAGAAAAAGTTGCGCTGGTTGGGCCGTCCGGAGCAGGGAAGTCAACGATCACTAAACTCCTTTTCCGTTTTTACGATATTAAGCGTGGAAAGATTCTCATTGACGGACAAGATGTGAGCAAAGCAACGCAGGATAGTTTGCGCGAGCATATTTCACTTGTTCCGCAAGAACCGATCCTGTTCCATCGCACGCTCATGGAAAATATTCGCTATGGTCGACGCGATGCAACTGATGCAGAGGTGATTGATGCGGCCAAGAAAGCACGTTGTCATGAATTTATCTCGAATCTGCCAACCGGCTACGAAACATTTGTGGGCGAACGCGGCATCAAACTTTCGGGCGGCGAGCGTCAGCGTGTGGCTATCGCGCGTGCGATCTTGAAAAACGCACCGATCTTAGTGCTCGATGAAGCAACATCTTCACTCGATTCCGAGTCTGAATCACTTATCCAAGACGCGCTCCACGAACTTATGCGTGATAAAACCGTCATCGTCATCGCCCATCGTCTCTCTACTATCATGCAAATGGATCGCATTTTGGTTATTGAAGATGGTAAACTCGTATCACAAGGTACGCATGATGAACTGCTTCGTCGCAAGGGAACGTATCAGAAATTGTGGAATATTCAGGCCGGAGGGTTTGTTTCTGAAGAGTAGCGATTTCATTGCCGGTATCATCAGGGGTGATCTATTTATTCTTTATTTTAAAATATGCTCAATAAGAAGATTGCCACACAAAGCTTATCCTATGCTGCCGGAGCGATTCTCTATGTTTCCCTTGTGGCAACGGTCATGAGTAATGCCGAGCGCATTCTTGGTCAACAAGAGGATGGAGTCCTTGCTCCGATCGTTTTTCTTCTCCTTCTTGTTGTTTCGGCTGCGACGATGGGCATGCTCATCTTTGGTAAGCCGGTCATGTTGTATATCGATGGAAAAAAACGTGAAGCAGTTGCGATGGTGATATGTACCATTGGCAGCCTTGCAATATTCACGGCGTCCCTTCTCATTGTTCTGGCTTTGATGTAGAGAAAAAGAAAACCGCCTACGTAGCGGTTTTTTGTGCGCTTTTTTACGGAGTATATGTTGGTGATGAAGGAGCAGAAGGGGCGACGTTCAGAGGTGGATGTGTATGATGATGCTGTGTTTTGCAGGCTGAGGCTAATTCACCAATTTTGATTTTTACGGTGTCGGGATTGTCGATGTTTTTAAATTGAAACCGTTGTTTTTCGGCGGCAGATTGGATGTACACATTGCCAAACGTGAGAAAGGTTGCGAGCAGGCCTTTGGTTTCACTCGTGATGTCCTGAATTTGATCGAGATTCACTTCGGACACGACACGATTAAAAAGTCCAAGTTGTTCGGAATTAATAATGCGTTCGTTCGTGACAATCCAAACGTCAAGCCAATAATCCGTGAGTTCGGTAAGGGTGACGATGAGTACGATAAGAATGTACGCACCCGCAATGGAGATAAGCAGGGGAGCGAATACGGGATGTGTAAGTACTGCCGCTTCGGTAAAAAGCATGACTCCACCCACCAACAGGGGAATGAAAAGAAGAAAAGCGGTAAGTAAAAAGATTTTTACTAAATCAATCCAATGTCTGCGTAAAAACAGCACGACCGTTTCGCCCTCTCGATGATTGGGGAGTTTGCGAAGATGCATCATAGTCCGTAATCAGGAAGTCCTGCGCTATTTGGGAGCAGATCGTCGAGGGTAAATATTTGCGACCAGTCAAAAGCAAGGAGTGCAGAAGAAGTAAAACCAATCGTAAACATGAACAGGAAAATATATGTGGCGGTCAACAGTGCTGTCCCCTTGCCTTCAACGCCATAGCGCAGCAGATGAAAAACATTGAAGATAAGAAAAATGGTGGCCACGAGCAGAATGAGCCCGTAGGGAGTCAGAAGGATAATTAACGGAATGCCATCCATATAGATAAATGGTAGCACGTTTTATACCAACTTCCCGTTTTTCCCCTTGATTCCCAAATGCGCATACGCCCTTTGCGTAGCAACACGCCCTCGCGATGTGCGTTCCAAAAATCCCAACTGCAGCAGATACGGTTCGTATACCTCTTCAATCGTTGCTTGCTCTTCTTGCGTTGCCGCAGCGAGTGTTCCGAGGCCAACCGGACCACCTTGGAATTTTTCAATGAGCGTAGTTAATAATCGACGATCGGCATTATCAAGTCCAAGCGGATCGATTGCGAGCAGATCAAGCGCGGCATTGGCGATATCGCCCGTGATTGTACCGTTATGTTTTACTTGCGCAAAATCGCGGACGCGTTTGAGGAGACGATTGGCGATGCGCGGAGTGCGTCGTGCTCGTTTTGCAACGGCATCGGCAGAATCAGCATCAAGAGAAAAATCAAGGATACGTGCGCTACGTTGCACGATGCTGCGCATATCATTTTCCTCATAAAACTCCAGTTGAAAAATCGTACCAAAACGATCGCGCAATGGTGCGGACAAGAGTGATAATCGTGTTGTGGCACCGATGATGGTAAACGGTTCAAGCGAAAGACGAAGCGTGCGTGCCGTTGGTCCTTTGCCGACAACAACATCAAGCGCAAAATCTTCCATCGCCGGATAGAGCACCTCTTCAATAGTCCGATTCATCCGATGGATTTCGTCGATAAACAAAATATCTCCACGCTGCAATCCTGAAAGAATTGCTGCTAAATCACCGACGCGCTCAAGTGCCGGACCGCTCGTTACCCGAACATTCGTTCCCGTCTCTCGTCCAATAATATGCGCGAGCGTGGTTTTGCCCAGCCCCGGATTGCCGTACAACAGCATGTGCTCGAGCGGTTCGTTACGTGCCTTGGCAGCTTCAATAAAAATCGAAAGATTGGCTTTAAGTTCCGGCTGTCCAATGAAATCCCCCAGTCGTTGCGGGCGAAGGGTAAGCTCTTGCTGTTGGTCATCATCTTGAGCCTGCGGCGCAGCATCTCGTGTTTGCGTCAGATTTTCATTTTCGATAATAGACATAGAAAAATTGAGCCAGTCGAGCAAATCTGTCTTATATACTTGATCTGTGTCAATCTGTGTAGTATTCTATCGGCTTTTGTTCGGTTTTTCGATACCGAGTTGCGGAAAAGGGGATAATAGGGAAAAATGGGAGACGGAAATTGGGAAGAAAACAGATGTATGCAGATCGAGAATGTGCAGACAGATATAACGGATCGAGATGATTTGCTACTAAGTTTGTTGCTGGCTAGGCGCCGACGAGCACAGTCTGAGACGTACCTATAATGTACGGCGAAGACTGGGCGCAAGTCGGCAACACCGCCAGCGGCAAACTTGGGTAGGCAATCGGTAAGCCGCGGTGATGGAATGGTAGACATAGGGGACTTAAAATCCCCAGGCTGAAAAGCCGTGTGGGTTCAATTCCCGCCCGCGGTACCATAAAAAACTGACATCGATAAAGGTGTCGGTTTTTTGTTTGTTACAACTAGTTTTTTAGCGAGTTCAAGAATTCAATGCACCACTTGTAGCCCTTTGGGCGAGATGACGTTC
>CAZREA010000004.1:0-74167 GCA_964599455.1 uncultured Gammaproteobacteria bacterium
GCGGTACGCGAGCTGGGTTCAGAACGTCGTGAGACAGTTCGGTCTCCTATCTACTATGCACGTCGAAAACTGATGGGATTCATCCTTAGTACGAGAGGACCGGGATGAATGTACCTCTGGTGTACCAGTTGTCCTGCCAAGGGCACCGCTGGGTAGCTAAGTACAGTTCGGATAAGCGCTGAAAGCATCTAAGCGCGAAGTCGACCCAAAGATGAGTTTTCATAGACCCCTAGGAGACTACTAGGTTGATAGGCGGCAGGTGAAAGCACAGTAATGTGTGAAGCCGAGCCGTACTAATAGGTCATTCTTCACCCACTGGATACGCAAAACTGCGATCTGTGGAAAGCGACAGTGTGATTGCGTTGATGTTCAATATATTTATTGTGATCGTGTCATGAAGATCGCATTGTTCTGGTGGTTCTTTCCGCAGGGCCACACCCGTTCCCATTCCGAACACGGCCGTTAAGCCTGCGTGAGCCGATGGTAGTCAAGGTTGGCGAGAGTAGGTTGCCGCCAGAACAATGCGATCTTCAAAAAGAAAACAGCCTCGATGGGGCTGTTTTTTGTATTCAGAAAGTAGATATCTTGCTTCATTTTTTTTATCTTTTTCCTTACCATGGAGGAGTATGTCGAATGTAAGAGTTGTTATTTTGGCAGCAGGAAAAGGCAAGCGAATGGGATCATCAATTCCTAAACCATTGTTGCCGATTTTGGGGAAGCCTATTATCGCGCATATGATCGAGACGTTGCGTGATGTGGTTGAGAGTAAGCCGATCGTTGTTGTCTCTCCTGAGGGTGAACCACAGTTTCGGCAGATACTTGGCGACGTTGTAGAATACGCTGTACAAGAAGAGGCGCGAGGAACGGGTGACGCGGTGCGGGCCGCCAAGGAGTTGTATCAAGATGCTGATGGCGTTATGGTGTTGTATGGTGATCATCCTTTTTTACCTGCCGAAGTTTTAAAAAATCTTGTTCAGATTTTTAATAAAGATCCACAAGCAATGGTGATGCTTACGGCGCGAGTGCCGAATTTTGAAGGGAACTACGCGAATTTTATTACCTGGGGCAGAATTCTTTACGATGCCAATGGAAAAGTACTCGGCGTTCGTGAATCAAAAGATACCACCGAAGAAGAAAAACAGATTCGCGAAGTGAATCCAGGTATGTATGTGTTTCCTCGAGCGTGGCTTGATGAAGCACTGCCTCGGTTAAAAAATGAAAATGCAAGTCAAGAATATTATCTGACCGATCTTTTACCACTCGCGTGCGCAGATGGTCTTATGATAAAGACACTCGCGACCGACGCGCTACATGTGATTGGGGTAAACACTCCAGAAGAATTACGTCGTGCTGAAGCATTGCAACACGAGCTCAAGAAATAACTATGCATGTAAATATTGAACGCATAAAAACGCAATTCTTTCTGACAATAGACCAGTATCGTCGAGATCTTGCGCGTGTCATCGATGTACTAGGAAAATACGCACCATTTTTTTTGGCTGCAGCCGTTGCCAATGGTGTGGGAGTGGTAGTTGGACTGTGGTATGCAACGGCAGGATTGAATGCATTATTAGGTGCTCGGGGTATAGGGACCATCACGAGCGAACTCTCTTCCACGATTTGGACGGTTATCATTGCCCTTGTCATTATTTTTATCGGTCAGATGATTCTTGCACGATTACAAGGGAAGTATCGCGAGACTTTACTGCTGCTTCGTGACGGCGTCATCATCTTTTCCTTGCTCTTCTTGCTGACACCTGCATTGTATGCACTGATTATTGCTCTTTTTGCTCCATCTTTTCTCATCATCTTTCGTTCGCAAAAGATTGTGCAATATGTCATTGCCTTATTGACGCTTGCGGTCACGCTGCAGCTGTTCTTTGCATCAATCACCTCGATTGTGTTGCGTGTCACAAGTATGGGAAGCGCATTGCGTATTGCTTTGGCAATGGCGGTGGTGAGCTCCATTGTCTGTAAATATGCATTTCTTCCCTCTTCCCAAGAACGCGTATGAGAATCGTTGCTGACTTGCATGTCCATTCTCGTTACTCGCGCGCATGTTCTCAGCTGCTCACCCTTGAAAATAATGCTTTGTGGTGCGCGAAGAAAGGCGTTAATGTGCTTGGCACCGGAGATTTTACGCATCCAAAATGGTTTGCTGATATTGAAGAACAATTGATTGAAGCCGAGCCGGGATTGTATCATTTGCGTTCCGGTAATCATGCGGATGTACGCTTCATGATCACCTCAGAAGTTTCGCAGATTTATAAACGCGGCGACAAAGCACGACGCATTCATAATCTCATTTTTGCTCCCTCGATTGAAACCGCACGACGCATCAACGCATGGCTCACCGATGCGGGATACAATTTGAAATCTGATGGTCGTCCTATTCTTGGATTAGATGCGGAAGAACTTTATAAGCGATTGAAAGATATTGATGAGCGTATTGTGTTGTGTCCGGCGCATGTATGGACACCATGGTTTGCACTTTTTGGTTCGAAGTCAGGTTTCAATTCCATTGAAGAATGTTTTGGTGAGATGTCGTCAGAAGTCTTTGCACTCGAAACGGGGCTCTCGAGCGATCCACTAATGAATCGTTCATGGTCGCATCTTGATCGCTGTGCACTGTTATCAAATTCTGACGCACATAGTCCGCAAAACTTTGGTCGTGAGGCAAATGTGTTTGAGATTGATCAAATGAGATTGTCTTTTGATGAAATCATGCGCGTTATCCGTGAGAAGGATGAAAAAAACTTTTTATATACGATTGAATTCTTCCCTGAAGAAGGAAAATATCACCTGGATGGCCATGCAGCGTGCGGTTTTTCCTGTTTGCCCGAAGAGACAAAAAGACTCGGTGGCGCTTGTCCAAAATGCGGTGCACGAATAACGGTTGGCGTACTTTCTCGTGTTGCTGAACTTGCTAATAAAGAGCACAAAAAAGAAGTTATGCAGGGACACGTGCCGTTTCGTTCCATCGTTCCATTACCTGAAGTGATCGCGAATGTTCTTGGTGTGAAAGCTGCATCAAAGAAAGTACAGGCAACGTATGAACAGATGATTGCGCAAGGCGGGAATGAATTTCATCTTTTACTTGACGCGTCACTTGCTGACATCACTGCACTTGCAGGACATGATGTTGCGACGGCAATTGCACGTATGCGCGAAGGAAATATTTCCGTCACACCCGGATATGATGGCGTGTATGGTGTTGTGCAAATATTTTCTGCTGCAACACGACCATCTTTGCAACAAATATTGTTGTAAAAAGAAAAGTTATTCACAGATGTTGCATGTAAAAATGTTTATCCACACGTTTTTCATTTATACTACTAAGTAGTCGCGAGCCTTATCGCGAGTTAATTCAAACTTTTATATGGCAATGGCCAAAAAGAAAGCAGCAAAGCGCCCAGCAAAAAAGGCTGCAAAGAAAGCTGCACCACGCCGCAAGGTTGCTCGCAAAGCAGCAAAGCGCCGATAAGTGCAAAACAAAATCGCTTGATGAACGTGTGCTCTTTTGCACAAAGAAGGAGACGCTCATCGGCGATTTTTTATTTTATGAAATTCGCGTTTATTTGGGTCATTTTGGAGCCCTCATCGCTGCGGCCGACTCACCGTATGTTTAATACGGCTCGTCGGTCCTCGCTCTTCGGGTCCAAACTGCCTCCAAATAAACACGAATCTTTCTTCCACTTTCCTCTTTTTCAAATCTCATCTCCTTCTACTCAGAGAAGCATTGCAGTAAGAACACGTTTTGCATTTCGCGAGGCAATTGCTGTAAGTGTCTCCTCGCTGATATTACGATGACGAAGTTCTTGAAAAAGATCGAGAATGCCCGCAACGGTATCAAGACCATCGATGGTTCCGCTGATGATGCCGCCGAGATCGGTTCCAAGATGAACGTGTTGAGGTCCCATGATGTCGAGCATGTGTTCGATGTGATTGGCAACGTCGCGTATGGTTGCTTTGCGATCGCTGCAGATGAAGCGATTGGCAAACATGATACCCACCGAACCATCGCGTTCGGCAATCGCTCGTAATTGGCGATCAGTGAGGTTTCGTGGCGAATCGCAAAGTGCTCGAGCATTGGCGTGACTCACGTAAATCGGACCGTCGGCTACTTCGGTGGCATTCCAAAATGTCGGTTCGTTCATGTGTGCGAAATCGATAACCATGCGACGCTCGCCAAGAAACGTCAGCACATCTTTTCCCAGTGGAGTTAATCCTGCAGCATCATCTTTTGTCCCTCCGCCTAGTGCGTTGGTAAGATTCCAAACAATACCAACGGACCGTAGACCGAGGTCATACCAACGATTGAGACGTATCCAATCTTCCTTTGTACCACTAAAGACATTCAAGCCTTCAATGTGGAGAAGAAGATTGTTGCGAGAGGCATCCAGAGTATCTTTTGTTGTTGCGATACTCCAATCTGGTGTGCAGTTGCAATGTGATCGATACGCGAGAAGATCATTTTCAATAAGCGTATTCACAGATGCATCGAACCACGCCTCGTTTTCGGGGATAGGAAAGGCGGTAGCGACAGTGCACGTAACATGTTGATCTTGTAACATGTCGTAATCGGTCTGTTGGTTTTGTTTATAGAAATCTCGATAGCGCAAGTGCGCGAGAAGATCCTGGTGGCAATCAATGAGAGGAAGGTTTTGCATAAGAGGAAAGTGTGGGGCTAGCGAACCAGCCCCAGGAATTACGTACGCAGTCGCGTCATCAGGCGGACGGCGTTTTCGACGTCAGCGAGTGGTGCCTCGAGTGCCCACGGGTGGATGTGGATCGCTTCACCGCTCGAGATGAGGTCATACTGACTCAGGAATGAACCGTCTTTGATATCGTAGAACGGTTCAGGACAGGCAGCGATCGCTTCACGCAGTTGGTTGTTGGCTCTGTACCGCTCTTCGTTTGCCGCCCTGATGAGCACGGTCTTTTCATCCGCATTTGCTTCACGCATCTTTTTCGCCCACGAGTCGCGCATGAATTCGAGCGCCAGATAGCTTTCAATGAGTTCTTGCAGTGCCTGCTGGCGACTCTTGGTTACCGCGAAGCGCATTTCGGCAACTCGCACGACGTGATAAGTCATCGCCTCGGGGAGTTCGGGCATGACTTCACGCAAACCATTGTAGAGTTGGTGCAATTGCGGTTGAAGAGGAGCAATGTAGACGAACATATCAGGACCGGAGAGCGAGAATACTTCGCGTTCACCCATAATCACAGCATCGATCACTCCATCCATGAGAATATTGAGGATATTGGGCATGAGCCAGCCGTTGGTGAGTGACGTGATGCCAAAGAATCCATGACGACTGAGTGAGCTCGCGTTCATGCGATCCTGCACCGTCTGTCCGCTTATCATAACGCGACGTTCGAAGAGCGCAGGGAAACGCTCGGCGAAGAAACGAGCGATACGCATGCTACGTTCGGAATGCTTTGGAAGAAAATCGGCATTCAGTCGTTCGGCGTTGAGACAGGGGATCGCGTAGCGAAGCGCCTGCATGTGATTTGCACTGATGAATTCACCTTGACGCATATGCTCGGTCGGCTGTTCGACCTTCGCGTGCGTCATCAGTAGATCGGGGCTTCCGACGATCGTCTGCCTTCCACCTTGAATCACCGTATGCGGGTGAAAATTTTTGTCGCGTTCACCCCGTGTTTGATCGCAGATTTTCATGCGAATGCCGAGCGAGGCGATGGCGAGATTGTTTGGATACCAATTGCCAACGTGCGGCGTTTTCATGACGCAACGGCCAGCACGTGAAAGTCCCACGAGTTGGTTGAGTGACAAATCGTTCCTGATATTGACGTGAAAGGGCATGTGACCTCCGTTTGCATGATGTGTCCGCCGCTCCGCGCGCGCGAAGCGGCGGAGTCGACGTGCAAGCGTCAACAAAAAAAACCGCCGAAGTTCGCGGCGGTTTTTTGTCAGATGCTTGCTTTAGACAAGCGAAAAGATGACGGAACCACGCGAACGCAAAAGAGAGACATGCCAATAGCCATGCTGCGTTGCGTGAGTGGTTTGCGTCGAAAATGCGTTCATAGTTCTTTCCTTAGAATATCTTGTTCCAAACCTTTGTCAAGGAATGATCTCAACGGGCGTTCCGATTTCCGCCCAATTATAGACTTTCTCAGCATCAAGTAAGCTAGTATTCACGCAGCCGTGACTCATACGATGACCAAAATTATTGTGCCAGTAGGCGGAGTGAATGTAGTAATGATTGCGGAAGCGAAGATTCCATTTGACGTTGGGAAGGGAATAGTTATTGCGATTACCTGCACCGTAGTACCAGGAGTAGTCATGGACGGGAAGTTTCGCGAGTACGGCTGTTTTTCCGAGCGGCGTCGGAAACGAGTACGTTCCACTTGAAATGAGGAATGAAAAAGCAGGAATGCCGTACACATATGCTCTGAGCCGTTGCTCAGAAACATCAACACGAATATATTTCGCAGAAACATCAGCAAAAAGCGGTGTGACCGCATTGCCTGCCACGATAAGATTGCCATTGTTATCCGATCCACTTGCAAGGGCAAGGAATGCATCACTCGCGGATGAAAAAGTTGTCATGGTGCCATTGGTCAAAGAGATGCTTGCTGTTGTAGAGAATGCTGGACTACCCGAAATACTCTCTTTTTGTTGCAAAATCATGGCGCGAGGCTGTGTTGCGGCGCTACTCAGTGTTGTTTCAGAAATCTTTTTTAAAGAGCCATCTTCAGTATCAAAGATAGTGCGAACCGGTACATCATAGGCAGCGGGAGCAGTGATAATCTCCAATTCTGCATCGGCATCCGCATTTCCCACATTCACCAGCAAACCGGTTACTTTTTCTTTACTTCCTACAAAGTTTTCATCAATAATTTTTCCTGTTGCCGAAAAAACTTTCAAATGCGGACCACCTCCAGGGCCTGACCCGGTGATAATTTCTGCTTTGCCATCGCCGGTTACATCACCACAGGCAATGTTCACGCCACCGGTAAAACCTGCGTCATAGGCAAAAAATCCCCCAATGGCCTCGCCCATGCTGGTGAATATCCGAACATGTGGTCCGCCACCAAAACCGGCGCCCGTAACAATTTCTTGTTGTCCATCGCCATCAAGGTCGCAGGCGGCAACATAGACGCCTCCGGTAAAGGCTTCGGTATAGGCGGAAAAAGAACCAATCAGCGTGCCATCTTGGCGAAAAACGCCAACCGTGGGTTTTGATCCGTATCCAGCTCCGACAAGAATTTCGGCAATGCCATCATCACCTAAATCGCCAAGAGCGACGGAACCAATGGTGATATCGGTAAAGGGCGTGAATGAACTAATAAGCGTACTATCGCGATAGAGTTTGACGGTGGCGTCTTGGGCAAAGGTGCTCTTGGGGAAAAGGATGCATCCAGCAAGAAGAAGGAAGGAGAGGAGGTGACGAGAGGACATAGGGGAAATGTTTTCCCTAGTATATAGGATGTCATCTCATCATGGCGAAAAAAACAACAGCCGCCTGTGTGGCGGCTGAAGTGAGAGTATTTTTGAGGTCTATACTTTGGTTTCTGAATCGCTACTATCTTCATCATCAGGACGGTTATCATGTTCTTTGGTAACTATCTCTCCTGAAGGAGTTCTTGTATGAAAAAGAATAGCTGGACTTTGTTCATCGAGATCAGGATCGGGCTCGGTAGCAATATCCACATCCTCCTCTTTGAGATCTGGTATCCTTTCTTGTCTCCCACTTAAGAGGTCTAGGGTCTCGAGCTCCTTTGTAAGATTTTCTTCTCTTCCCTCACCTGTACTTGTATCATCCGCCCCATAGGGATTTCCTAAAGATTTACCCCATTCCCATGTATTCTTTTCTTCACGCATATAATGAAAGTATACTTGAGGTGATTGTTTTTGAAAAAGCCTATTTTGTGACTATTCTCCTGTGGTCGCTTGATGTATTATAAAGTTTGCAAAAAATAATCGATAGGGTATAGTATTCGGGCTTTTCGGGCCCTTAGCTTAGTTGGTAGAGCGCCGCATTTGCAATGCGGAGGTCATCGGTTCAAATCCGATAGGGTCCACCACAAAACCGTTTTATTTGGGCCATTTTGGACTCCTCATCGCTGCGGTCGACTCACCGTACGTCATTGTACGGCTCGTCGATCCTCGCTCTTCGGAACCAAACTGTCTCCAAATAAAACGGTTTTGTTTTCAGTACTTTTCTATCCGTTCGCCGTTACGTATCATTGAGGAGAATAAAAATCCGGCATTACTTGCCGGATTTTTTTCTGTGCACTTCTCGAACAAAATCTTCAACAAGCTCACTTACAAGACTGGGAGAAGCTTCTCTTCCGAATTCTAGAACGGTATCTTCATCGACAAAGGGATCATGATCACCTAGACCAACTACGGGAACAGGCTCTAGGCTAAATGGAGGTATCGGGGTTTCTTGGGAGCCTTTGCTTGGAGCCTTTATTTTTTCTACTTTTACGCGGAGACCTTGAGGAGGTTCTGTATTTTCAGCATTCATAAAATAGGAAAAGATATTACTTTTGTTTATCACTTATTCAATCATCGAAAAATCAAGTGTTGATTTGATCATTTCCCATCCGGAACGCTGCTCTTCCCACATGCCAGGACCAAAATACAGTGCCGACACATGAGCATCGGTGACATACTGGATACTTTCAAATGGTCCCGAGGCGATGCCTTCGACGTATGCACCACTGATGGAGTAGAGGATACCCTTTCCCTTTTTCTCTGAGGTGATGACCAGATCTTGTATGCCCTCGTATTCTTTATAAAGATAGGCTTCGTACGAAATTGCGCCTCCAAGATCCAAAGAGGAGGTGCGGAAGGTCTGGATATTGATAGGGATATTTGTTTCTTCGCTGGGAGTATAGGTTATGAGTGGTCCTGGTCCTAGGTCCATGCGAAAAAGAAAAAGCGTATCTGCTTCGGGTTCGCCAATGATTTCGGTGCCCGATGCCGACCAGGTTGCAGGATAGGAAAAACCGGGGTGCAGAGCACTCGGTGCAACGGCAAGGGGAGCGGCATTTTCATTTTTCGCTATCGCTAATTGTGAGGCGCATGCGGCAGTCAGTTCATTCGCACGCTGTTGCACGGCAGTGGTCACTTCTTCGCCACAGATGTCGACAATGGCATTCTTGGGTCCTTTGCTGATAATGTTCACGATGAGCGCAACGGCAATCAGTGAAAGAATGAGAATGGTAATAAGCAGGCCGACGATGAGTTGATGATGTTTGAGATCTTTAGGCATAGAAGGACATTTTGATTAAATAGTAAACCGCAATGCCGAGAAGGCCAATATTCCACACCAACAGCATGATAATCCAGAAGTGCAATTTTGTATCTGAAGAAGGAGATTTTGCAGGCATACGATTTACTCAAGACAAAGGAGTGGATTTGCTTCAAGTTGTGGCTGATTTGTATCGAGCAAACAGCTGTGTTCATCAAAAGAGATGAGCATGTTTTCAGGAATCTGATCATCTGTTAAAGAGGTTTCTTTTATCAGTGTGCCGTCGATAAGTCGATACAGAGCGACACGATTCTTATCAAGAATACCAACAATTTCTTGATTAGCCGAAAGAGAAATTTGTAAAGCATCAACGCTGAGTGTTGCGGCTTGCATTTGGCCAGTTGCAACATCAAACGGATAGATTTTTAAGAGCGTGAGATCGGTATCGAGAATCGCGCGAACATAGACGATACCTTGGTAGTTTTCTTGAGGAATCGCGAAAAGGCTAAAGTCGGTAATGTCATCGGTAAGCGAAGAAGAATAGAGGGTGCGGATGGTTTCTCCTTCTTCATTGACCTCAACGATCATGGCCTGGTTGCCGGAGATTTTGGTGTCTAACCGTGGAGGGGTGAGTGGTTCGGATGTGTCAGGCCTGGAGGGATTGGTAAGAAGCGTGTGAAATTCGAGCGTAAAAAAAGAAAAAAGCACGAGCACGATGGCAAACGCGCCGAGGATGAGTAGTCCCTCCATGACCCGATGGCTTTTCATGTCGAAAATAAAAGATTTCTTCGAGTTTCTTAATTGCGCATGCGTACCTCTCTCACCGAAATTGCTTTGCAAGCTTTAGCGCTTGGCCATGAGCGCAGTATACCAGTTTTCGCACCTACGTGTTGCACAACACTGGCGGCGTTGAGTGTGGCAATTTGCATGGCGGTGATTACGTCATCACTCTTCATGACTCCAGCCACAAATCCTGATCCAAAGGCATCACCTGCACCCGTTTGCGAAATCGAAGCAACGTCGAGTGCACGCACAAAAAAGAGTTTTTTGTCATGCCACGCACATGCTCCTTGCGGCCCATCGGTGACCACGACATATGATGGTCCGTCGGCAAGTGCAAGACAGAGTTCCGACGCATCTTTACTTGCTTTGGCGCTGAGCATTTGCGCCTCTTCTTTGTTGACCAGCAAGATATCGACGTCACGGAGTATCCGTCGGAGCGATGCTGCTTTTTTCAGTTCTCCCGCGCCAGGATTGCAGGCGATAGAGATTTTCTTTTTTTTGCAAAAATCGATGATTTTTTCGAGCAGTTCTACATTTCCGCCGAGTGAAGTGATATAGACCCAGTCGCCTGCTAGAGCCTTTGTAGGGATATCGGTTGAGCTAAACGCGACTGAGACGCCGCGAAACACCAGAATCGTCCGCTCGCCATCGCTCGTCGTAAGAATAGTGCTGTAGCTTGTTTGGCCTTTTTTGTCGACACGAATGTTTGCGCAATTGACGCCTGCTCTTTTAAGCTCGGTAACAATGTCTCGCCCCGGTTCGTCATTGCCGATTTTGGTGATGATGGAAGGAGAAAATCCTAATTGCGCAAAGGTGACCGCAGCATTTGTAGCTCCACCGCCGGTTGAAAACACGCATGATTCCACATCGATTTTTGCCCCAAGTGTCATGCACTCAGCTTTGCCGCCGATAAATTGTGATGAACGAATAACTTGAAATGCCGGTGAGGCAAGAAACACATCGCGTGTGGCGGCACCGATAGTGGTGATGGAGGGAAGGGGGGGCATAGGAGGGGAGAAAGGGGAGAGAGGAAGGTGAATATGGAACGAAGAGTAGTGAAGCTTTTTTATTCCCCCCATTTTTCTACGAATCGTGTGAAGTTTTCCGCAATGCGATCAACGGCTTCATCTTCACTCATTGTACCTTGAACAATTTGTGCGATGGCGTCGGCAAAAATCGTTCGTCCAATGGCAAAACCGTCGACTACGCCACTGTCTCTGGCGATTTCGACATGTTGTGTCACGATTTTTTCATCTTCGCCACGTCCAAGAACGATGAGTTTTGCTGCTCTGGCGGCCTTTTTTACTTGTCCCCAGTCTTCCGCAGAGGGAAGACCTTCAAGTTTCCAAATAGCGGGATGAATGCCTGCTTCTCGAAGTGTGTTGATGGTTTTTGTGATGTGATTTGCTCGATCTTTGAAGGGAACGGAGAAAAGAAGTTCAAGCATCAGTGGAATATCGGCAGTGTCGAGTTGTGCTTGTAGCGATGCGAGTGTATCGATTTGTTCATCATCGATCTCGGGCGCATGCTCCCAGCGAACTAAGACCTTCGCACACGAAGCCCCGAGCAACCGCAACTGGGTTGCAGTTTCCTGACCATACAATAACGACAATGACGATCCACCGCTCTTTTCCGTTGAAACCGCCGTAAATATTTTTTCTTCCCCTGCCTCTAAAAGAACTTCTCTCCCTGTTTCCTCATCAAGCAAAATACCAAATGTTTCTTCATCAGACGACGCTTCGCGAACCCGCAAAAACGCTTGATAAATCAATCTTTTTAAATGACCTGCCTGTTGGCGATCCTGTTTGGAAAAGGGATAGCTGACATGCATGATGTCTTTGGCAAATCCAGTGCGATGATCGAAGGGAAGAATGAAGAGGGGCATAGAGGGAGGGGGAGTCATTCAGAAAAATCACTGCCGCGATATTCGTAAAAGCTTAAACATCCTGATCGCTTATGTGTTTTGCGTGGTGGAAAATCAGCCGGAGGCCAACCTTCAAAAAGCACAATAGCATTTTTAGCAAACGTCGGGCCAAGGATATGCGCAATGCGATTATGCGGTTCGGCCATGATAAAGGAGATGATGACGTCGGCTTTGCTTAAATCCGCCTTATAGAAAGAACCAAATTGGAGACGAATATTCTTATATATGTTTCCGTGAAGCTGTTTACGCAAAAAAGCAATGAAGAGCGGGCCAAGTGAGAGTTCAATGCCTTGAAAAGTGGCGCGAGGATATTTTTTGGCAAGCGCAAAGAGAATAGAGCCTGTTCCGCAGCCAATATCAACGACATGTTTGCCGGAAAGATCAGGAAGAATTTCGAGAATATGCTGAATTTCTCCTTTTCGCGTGGGAACCCATGGCGCGCCTTTCCACGCCGCCAGGCAAGCGGTGCCGAGGATGAGGAAAAGAAAAAGATACAGTGCAATCATCATATTTTACCGGTTGCTTCGAGCAGTTCCCGTTCTTCCTCTTCGGTAAGATGACGCCATTCACCGACGTGCAAATTGCCAAGCTTAATATGCATAATGCGATCACGTCGCAAGGACACGACGTCGTAACCGACCGCTTCACACATACGACGAATTTGCCGATTGCGCCCCTCGATGATTGTAATCGCAAAACTATTCACACTTGTTTGCACCACTCGTGCTGGCAGCGTTTTACGTCCATCAAGCATAATGCCGCCACGCATCCGCTCGAGTGCGTTCTGATCAATTTCACGATCAACAATCACCGCATATTCTTTTTCGTGCTTTTCTTCGGCACGCAAAATACGATTGACGATGTCGCCATCATTGGTCAAAAGAATGAGTCCTGACGAAGCAACGTCGAGTCTGCCAATATGGAAAAGTCGATCTGGATAACCAATCGCATCAATGATGTTGTCATTGGCCTTGGGATCACTCGTGCAAATAATGCCCACCGGTTTGTAATAGGCAATATAGACGCGGGTGGTGACGGGTACGACTTTTTTTCCTCGAACGCGAATATCTTCGCTACCTTCAACTTTTTGTCCAAGTATTGCTTGCTGGTTATTGATGGTAATTGCACCTTGTTCGATTAAGCGATCTGCTTCGCGTCGCGAACAGACACCGGCATCAACCAAAAATTTATTGAGACGAATGGGCATACAGATAGGAGTATTGTAAACTATGGATACTATTTGGCTACTCTATATGGATCAACAACCGCAAATGGGAAAAGTTCTCAAATTTGAAGCCCGAGCACGGCCTCCGCAAAATGCGGGGAGGGATAGTGGTCAAACGAGAGACCCGGAAAAGAACGATGTCGGAAATCTCTATGAATTTTCTCGGATCGAGGCAGAAAAAAGAAGAGCGGATTTACAAAGAGAGGGCTTTTATCTCCAAAAAAGACAGCTTGCTTTGGTAAGAAAAGGTATTCTGACTGCTCAGAAAGAAACAGGACGAGTGCTTCAGCGGGCAACTATTGAAAATTGTCGTGAAGGTTTGGTGGATGTATCGGATGCTGATCTGTATAGAATAATTAACGGTGCATCTTTGAATGATGTTGTTTTGCGTCCCGTTCGTTATCAGGCGTGTTTGGAAGTACTGGCAGAACGAGGTATTTTGCAAGCAAGATAGAAATTATTTTTTGCGACGTAAAGCACGACGCGCAGCTTTTTCAATCCACGATGCAGTGAGTTTGTAATGTTCGAGCAGTTCTGCGGGCTTTCCTGACTGTCCAAAGACATCTTCGAGTCCCACGCGTTCGACAGGAACGGGATAGTGTTTTGTTACGATTTCCGCAATCGCACCACCAAGTCCGGCAACGGCCTGTGCTTCTTCAACCGTGACGATGGCGCCACATGTTCGCGCTGCATCGATAATGACATACTCGTCGATGGGTTTAATGCTGACCATATTGATCACTCGTGCTTCGATGCCGTGTTTGCTGAGTGCTTCGGCGGCCTGAAGCGCTTCATAGACAAGCGGACCACAGGCAAGGATGGCAAGATCATTTCCTTTACGGAATGTTTCTGCTTTACCAATGGCAAACGGCGTTTTTTCCGTGGTGAAGACAGGTGAAGCGTCGCGGGTAAAACGAATATAGACCGGCCCTGGGTGATTGATGGCTGCGATGGTGGCTTTGCGGGTTTCGATGGCGTCACAGGGCGCAAGCACGGTCATGTTTGGCAATACGCGCATCAGTGCGATGTCCTCGGTCATCTGATGTGTGGCACCATCCGGACCAACGGAGATTCCTGCATGCGCACCGGCGATTTTGACATCAATTTCTTGTAAACATATCGTCGTACGAATTTGTTCCCAATTTCGTCCAGGAGAAAAGGTCGCATAACTGGCAATAACGGGAATTTTCCCCGCTAACGCAAGCCCAGCGGCGATAGCGGCGAGCGATTGTTCCGAAACGCCGAGTTGGACAAAGCGATCGGGAAACGTTTTTTTAAAATCTTCCACTCGGGTGGACTCGCTCAAATCTGCGCATAACACGACCACGCGTTCATTTTCTTTTCCGGCAATGACAAGACCTTCACCAAAACCATTTCTGGTGGGAAGCATCGGTATATTCGCAGAGAAGAGTTTGCTAGAGAGATTGAGATAGGAAGAGGGCATACGGTTTATCCGGAGTAGTGAGACGATGCCTGAAGAAATCTGGCAAGAGCAAGCAGAAAAGAGAATAGTGAAAGAACGACGTATCGGTTTTTGAGAATCGTTCTTAGCTGAGCGTGTTTTTTATATGTGGTTATATATGCGCCTGTGCTCAATATCATCGCTATTGAGCAGAACAGAACAATGACGATTACGCCGCTCGTATCGACAAGCCGCGGATCATTTGTCCACGCATAGCGATTTATGGGGATCATGTAACTCAATAAGCTCATGGTCAATGAGGCGCAATTCAAGAGTATATTGAGTATCTTTTTCATCACATTTTGATTAGTCGTTTTCACTGGCAATTTGTCCTTGAAGCGTGCGTAGTTCTTTTAATGCTATCTTCAACTCATCCGGTTTTGGTGGCTTGCCGTGCCAGCGAAAGTCGTTTTCCATAAAGTCGATGCCTTTGCCGGGAATAGTGTGGGCAATGATAACCGTAGGCTTTTCGTGGGTTGCTTTTGCTTGTTCGCACGCGTCGATAAACTCGCGGATATTGTGACCATTGATTTCCAAAACATTCCAATTGAACGCAGAGAATTTTTCATGAAGCGGTTCGAGTGGCATGATGTCTTCGGTGCGACCATCAATCTGAATATTATTGCGATCAATAATCCAGGTAAGATTATCCAATCGATACTTTGCCGCAAATAATGCTGCTTCCCAAGTAATCCCTGCCGCCAGTTCTCCATCCGACATCACGCAATATACATGCCAATCAGCTTTATCCATTTTGCCGGCATAGGCGGTTCCTGCTGCTTGTGAGGAACCGTCGCCAAGTGGACCAGACGTGTGTTCAAGCGCGGGCATGAAGTGATATTCCGGATGGCCTTGGAGCGGCGAGCCGAATTTTCGCAATGTCGCAAGGTTTTCTTTAGGAAAATAGCCGGCATGGGCCATGGCTACATAGCGGATTGGGACAATGTGCCCATTGCTTAAAAAGAGTCGATCGCGTGCTTCCCAGCGAATCTTTTTAGGATTATGACGCAAAACATAAAAATAGAGTGCACTAAAAATATCAGCCATGCCCAACGGCCCAGCCGAGTGGCCGCTGCCAGCCGTGGTAAGCATGGTTAATACGTCCCGACGCAATTCGTTGGCCTTGAGTTCGAGTTCACGCATTTTTTTATCCGTAATCATAGTGCTGTAGAGACGGGGTGTCTTGTCCTGACGATAGGAAGGATGACCCGTCTTTCAGGTGGTGCATGTGAGTGCACGTTCATCGTCCGTCAGTATACCAAAATAAAAATCGCCTCCCGATTGCTCGAGAGACGATTTTCTGAAGAAATATCCTTAGTTAATGACAACCTCGCAATCCTCAACATAAATCGCACCGGTGTTTACGCTGTCGTAGCCATCGTAGAAGCTATACGTTCCTTCTTCGCTAAAGCGCTTGACGAAATCATCACCTGCTTGGAGCGTACCGCTGCCCCAGGTGAGATCATCGGCAGTAACGGTGTGCTTGTCGTCACCATCGTTGGTGAAACGAACCGTTTGATCAACGCAAATCGTAACGTCGATAGGATCGTAGCCGTCGTCAGCGATGCTGATATTTTCGGGTTCAATCAAACCTTTATCGTCATCGATGGTGTAAGAAGTATCGGCTTGCGCGATTTCATCTTCAGCGATGCTTGCACTTACTTCGCGGTCAGTTAGGGTGTAGTTGGCGAAGAAGCCATCCGGAACGTCATCAATATCTTTGTTCCAGTTGCTGCCGTAAAGCGTGGTTGCCATGGTTTCGGAAGCAACCCAGTAGAGTGCGCCATCCTGGCCAACGAAGTAGGTTTTTTCGTCAGAGTTGATTTTGATCATGCGGACACCCGGCTTGTAGGTGACGTTGCCACCGATTTGGATATCGGCCAAACTCGCATCGGAAATGGTGATGACATCCGAGAAGTCGGGATTGCCACTTGAGTCCGAGTACCAGGTTTTGTAAGTCTTTTCGTTCGGAAACACATAGCGGAACCCATCGGCGCCCATATAGTACACGGCCGAAAAGGTAGTGCCGCGAATAAGATCACCTGCAGAAACGGTTGTTGCTGCACGCGTGGTGGCGATTGAGGTGCCAAACATGCCGGCAATGACCAAAGTCATGACCGCACTGGCAAAAAAAGAAGAGCGAAGAGAAGTCATAGAATACAAAAGAATTATAGCACAACTTTGGCGGCATCAAGCAAGTCATCATGTGCATCTTCGGGATGTGGGTGTTGCCACAGTGCTGCGCCGCAGACACAGCGGTTTGCACCTGTTTCCGCGAGCGATCCAATATTATCGCGCGTCACGCCGCCATCAAGTGCGATATCGAGATTGGGAAAGAGGACTCGGGTCCGACGAATTTTCGCTAAAATCGGCTCTCCAAGAAAAGCTTGGCCCGAGGCACCCGGATGCACGCTCATGAGCAGGACCTCGTCGATATGTTTTTGATACTTTTCGAGATGTTCGATCGGTGTTTCGGGATTGAGCGCAACCGTCCGATCAAGCTTCAGGATTTCCACTTGCTCAAGAATTGTTCCGAGTGGTCGGGCAATTTCCTGATGCAGAATTACTCGCCGCAAGCTTGCTACATATTTATGCCAGGCAACAACATGAAGAAAGGGATTTTCAGACATTATGTGAATTTCGATTTCGGGTAAATCAGGCCACGATCCGATCATTTCCGGATCAGCCCAGCTGGTGGCGTTAAACAGGGTTCCATCAAGAATATCAATATGGAATCGTAGATTCTTCCGATGAAGTCCTGGATGGAAAAGCTTTTCGCGGCATTCTTGTTCGTTTTTGGCGAGAATGGATGGGGTGATAAGCATATGTTCTTTATGTTCCCAATTCGTCCATCTGTCCAATCCTCCGTTTATGTCGTTCGGCTTCAGAAAACGGCGTTGTTAAAAAAGTTTCTACTAGCACAAACGGATCGTCATCGGTCGTGATGCGAGTCGGAATGCACAAAATATTCGCATCATCATCATTGCGCATCGCCTGTACTGCCTCTTGCGAAAACCCTACGCCCGCACGAATCCCGGAAAATTTATTGGCTGCCATGCACATGCCCTCAGCACTTCCACAAACAAGAATGCCCATGCTACCGGGATGATTCTGTGCGGCATGTGCTACTCGTGCCGCATATTCTGGGTAATCGTCGTCAGGATCGTTTTGATACGCGCCAAGATCTTCAACGATCATATCTCGCAACCGCAACGAATCTGCAATCGCATTTTTAAGTGTGCGACCGGCGTGGTCGGCACCGAGGAAGATGGTGGGCATAGTACGAATATTACCTTTTCACTTAAAGCATATCATCACGCATTCGTTAAAAACATCGTATTAAAGGTATTTTGATATACTTTTTGAGGATGATGTATGTTATTAAGATTATTTTATAGAATCAGCCGAAGTTTGCATTTGCGTTAAAGAAGTAGAGATACGAGCCTATGACCTTTATCTTGGCGGCAAATCTAAGCGATCGCATTTTACTAGCGACCGACACGGTGGTCACGCGCCTGTCGGCTGACGGATCCCGAGGCGTCGTCTGTTACTACCCTAAATTGCAGCACTTTTCTAACGGTAATAACACCCAATTCGTAAGTTTTCTATTTGCCGGAAACCTCGGGTACGCGCGTTTCCTCTCCCGCAAGATTTCCGGCGCATTAGATGAGGGTCGATTGCCATGCGATATAGTCGATCTACAGCGCGAAATTCCTAGCTTTATTACAGATTTTTCGACAGGATATCCTGATAAGAAAAAGGCGACCTTCATTGTCGCTGGCAGGACGTACGATGGCTCGCTTGATTTAGTAGATTTTGGGCGATTTTCTGAAATTATCGGTCCATCCGCCGGACAGGTGACCGACCCAGTGATGGTCGCCGCTCTCCAGATGGCCTCGAAAATCGGGGGTCTCGAGAAATGGAACGGCAGAGTGCCCGTCATGTTGCCCAGACAAGCAATCTTCAGAGTGTCGATTGACGAGAATAAAAATGTTTTCGAAGTGAGCGACTTGCTGGGCAAGCATCAGATGATGACAGCGGGCACGCGTCTGCTGACGCGTGAGGAAGAAAATAAGCTCCTGCGCTTTTTCCTCGATAAACGTGCAATCGAGGTAGAAGGAAAGGATCTGGTCAACTTCATGAGAAACCAGTTTTCTGACTCGATCGGAGGTGCTGTTATGCTCGGGTATATTGATGGACGAGAAGGCGTATCTCCACTACGTTACGTTGGTTACGAGCTCGACAGGAGTTCCGGAACCAACTCGGACAAAAACTGGTCATTCCGGATTACGGATGGGAAATTTATTGCCGTCAGCCCCAATAACGAGGAGATCGATCTTCTTACAAGTCACTATGAAGAAGCGGCGGAGGGGGGTCTTGAGATTTAACCCGAGTTTTACGTGTCTAACGATATCAACCCCTTTCTTACTCTTTATTGTTGGTTTTATTGATGAGGTAACACGCGTGGTCTACGAACGAAGCTGCGAGCGTCCCGAGTACCATCCCTTCATCTCCTCTTCACCCCTCCCACCCCTTCCTGTATGCTGTTCCTACTATGCCCGACACTACCGCCCCCCAGCGATCACCTCACTCGCAAGACGAAGTAAATCTTTTGGAATACTGGGAAAAACACCAAATTTTTGAGCGTTCGGTCAATGAACGCCCGGAAGCAAAACCCTATACATTTTACGATGGTCCGCCGTTTGCCACCGGTTTGCCGCATTATGGGCATATTGTTGCGAGCGTCATGAAGGATGTGGTGCCACGTTTTTGGACCATGCGCGGTTATCGAGTTGAGCGTAAATGGGGCTGGGATTGTCATGGTTTGCCGATCGAAAATATTGTCGAGAAAAAGTTTGATTTCAAATCCAAAAAAGATATTGAAAATTTTGGCATCGGCAAATTCAATGAAACGTGCGAGTCGGTGGTTTTGGATTATGTCGAGGATTGGAAAAAGGTCATTCGTCGATTGGGTCGTTGGGTCGACATGGAAAATGCCTACAAAACCATGGACTTGCCGTTCATGGAATCCATTTGGTGGGTGTTTAAAACCATGTGGGAAAAAGGGCTTATTTACGAAGGCTACAAGCCCATGCACATCTGCCCTCGATGCGAGACCACGCTGTCAAACTTTGAGGTCAGTCAGGAATATGCCGATGTCACCGATATTTCAGTCACGGTCGCGGTCAATCTGACGAGTGGCCACCATGAAGGCGCAAAAGTATTAGTGTGGACCACTACGCCATGGACCTTGCCGGGAAATGTATTGATTGCTGTCGGTGCAGACATGGAATATGCGCTCGTAGAAATGGAAGGGGAAAAATATATTCTCGCTTCATCATGTGTCGAGCGTGTGTTTGCGGGAAAATTGTATAAAGTCATGGAAACGTTTTCGGGTTCAACGCTCATCCATGCAACCTACGACCCAATCTTCCCGTACTTCCTTCATCACGCCAATGCATTCCGTGTTGTTTCGGCCGATTTTGTTTCCGATGAAGAGGGAACGGGGATGGTGCACATCGCTCCTGCATACGGAGAAGATGACATGCGTTTGGGCGAAGCAGAAAAAGTGGCACCTCTTTTTCATGTCAAAATGAACGGTCATTTTATACCGGAAGTATCTGAACCGCTTGAAGCCGAGGGATATCGTGTTGGCGAAGTGCCCGTGAAGGCAAAGGGAGCATATAGCGAAATAGATATTCAAATCATCAAATGGCTCGCACATCACGGAAAACTTTTTGCCAAAGAAAAGCTCGTCCATAGCTATCCGCATTGCTGGCGTTGCGATACGCCACTTTTGAACTATGCAACCCATTCTTGGTTTGTGCGGGTGTCGAGCATGGTTGATGATTTGGTGAAGAATAACGAGTCAACACATTGGGTGCCGGCAAACATGAAATACGGCCGTTTTGGCAAACGTCTCGAAGGCGCACGCGATTGGGCAATTTCGCGTTCACGTTTTTGGGGAACACCGTTGCCGGTTTGGCGGGCAGAAGATGGAGAGATTCTCGTTATTGGCTCAAAAGAAGAATTGGAGAAATATGTGGGGCATGCGGTCACGAATTTGCACAAACATGTCATTGATTCTTTAGCGATCGAGAAAGACGGCAAAATCTATCGTCGTATTCCTGAGGTTCTTGATTGTTGGTTTGAAAGCGGATCAATGCCGTACGCGCAGCTTCACTATCCTTTTGAAAATAAGGAAGGATTCGACAAGAAGTTTCCTGCAGACTTTATTGCTGAAGGACAGGATCAAACCAGTTTATGGTTTTACACGCTCCATGTCATTGGTAATGTGCTTTTTGGCAAACCCGCGTTCAAGAATGTGATTGTCAACGGGATTGTATTGGCGGAAGATGGAAAAAAGATGAGTAAGCGTCTAAATAATTATCCTGACCCGATGATGGTGATGGAAAAATATGGTGCTGATGCCGTGCGGTATTACCTAATGTCAACACCGGTAGTGTCGGCAACGGATTTACGTTTTAGTGAATCAGGTGTGGAAGAAGTGGGGAAAAAATTCATCACGATTTTGCGTAATGTCGTTTCGTTCTACAAATTGTACGCTGAGCATGACGACTATCGTTCGCCGAGCAATAAACATGTTCTTGATGCGTGGATTGTTGCTCGACTGAACGAGACGCTCGAAGAACAAACACGCGCCATGGAATCGTATGAACTTGATCATGCTGCTCGTGTGTTGCAAACATTTGTTACTGATCTTTCCACGTGGTACGTGCGCCGCTCACGCGATCGCATGAAGACCGAAGGCGATGATCGCATCGAAGCGCTTGCAACCTTGCGCTACGTTTTGGAAATGTTCTCAAAGATGCTCGCGCCCTTTATGCCGTTTTTGGCCGAGATGATCTATCGTGAGATCGGACAAAAATCCGAAGGTGCATCGGTACACTTGGAAACCTGGCCTGTCACTGTAAAGACAGTCGGGTCGGTCGTCTCTGGGGACGTACTCGAGCAAATGGGTATCGTCCGCGCGCTGGTATCTCGCGCCCTCGAAGTTCGTGAACAAGCAGGAATCGCCATTAAACAAGCCCTTGGTGAAGCAACGCTCTCGGTGCCCTCCGGCGATTTTGCGGACGCATACGTACAAGTTTTTTGTGATGAACTCAATATCAAAAAAGCAACCGTACAAAAAGGAGATCTTGGCGTAACGCTAAATCTTGCCCTTACTCCCGAACTTTTGCGCGAAGGTATGGCTCGTGAAATTACGCGCAAGATTAATGGTATGCGCAAAGAGGCAGGGTTGAGTATTCAGGATCGCATTAGTGCCGCGATTTTTTCGGACAGCGACGAGGTTAACGTGATGCTCGACGAACACGGTGAATCATTACGTGTCGACATTCTTGCGACCGAGTTGCACTTTGGCAAGCATGATGATTGGGAACACGTCGCTTCGTTCCGTGTAAATGAAATTGATGTGTGGATTGGGTGGACGATAATGTAGGGATCAGGCATACCTGATCCCAAAAGAAAAAAACGGACCAAGAGTCCGTTTTTTTATAGATCCGAAAACGCTATTCATCAATCCCTTGTTTATTCAGGGCATCATTTCTTAGAATTTCTTGAACTTTTTTTTGAGCGTCTGGAAGAAGACTCGCGATATCTCTAGTGACATCCTTTATATTATCCGGTGGTTGAGTATTGGGAGTTCGTTCTTGTGGTTTTGGTGCTTGAATCCTAATTATTTTTGAATCGCTCATAGGATAATAGTAAAGATATAAATTATAGAATAAAGTATACTCCAATATTGTAATTTATAAAAAAGCTGATTTAATTAACAAAACTGCGGCAAAGGTTGTCATTGAATGCGCAACTTCATGTGCATACTAATGGCAACAACGTGTTTAGCTCATATTCAAGGGGCCGATCGGGTGAGTGAAATTGATGTGTGGGTAGGATTGAAGCAAGATGCGTAAAAAAAACATGAGCGCGGCCGATCTCCGAGAGGTCGGCCGCGCACGTCGTTGATAGAGGTTGGTTCAGATCTCGTCGGGACGATCGATTCCGAACTTGGCCTGTACGGCCCTGACCCGTTCGGTGAGCTTGATGATCTCCTCTCGGCTGGAGAAGCCGTCGATCGTGAAGTCGATGTCCTCTTCCAACAGGAGCTTGAGCATCCTGATCTCGCGCTCGAGCCCGTGGGCCAAGAGCTGTGCCATCGGGTCTTCCGGAGTATTCACCAGGGAGTCGAGCATGCTCTCAACCTTCTCCTTGTAGGTGAGCGGGACGGAGGACGAGCGCCTGCGTCGTCGCAAGAGTTTGCTCAAGCGGTGCAGCAGGTTCCAGGGGATGGCGTCCGCCAGGAAGAGGAGAAGCTTCAGCCTGCGGGACTTTGCGTAGGCTACTCCTATCACACCGTGGTTGACCTCGAACAGGCCGACGTCCTCGTCGTGACTGTTCCAGACGATGTAGATGCCGTCTGGCAGCGCGTCGGTGTCCGCGGTGCTGATGATGACCCCGTTGTGCTGGATATCTACGTTGAAGTTCCCGTGTTCGCCCCGCCGCCGTACGCGATAGGAGCCAGGGTTCAGGACTCTTCGGCGATCACCTGTTCTCTCGTTCATGGCACTCTCCTCAATGTACGGGTGATTGGTGGTACTTGACGACAGTTCTTTGTCGTCACCTTTTATCTTCCTTTTTGTAAAGAAAGGCAAAAGGTGACGTTGAAGCAACGGAAGATAGTAGAAAAGACCGGAGATTTTGTAAAGGAGAGAGGAAATCAAGAAGAGGAGTCCCATAAAAACAGTTCGCGGTCGATCCCAAGAGGAATCGACCGCGTGAACGAGAGGTTTCTTCTACGAAGGTGCGTGCGCAGACTCGTTGCCGAGCTCGGCCTCATGGTTGGGGGAGCGCAGAAGGGTGTCGAACGGACTTCTGGTGGACAGTGCGAGCTCCTCGAACACGCCTTGGCCCTCCTCGTCGTCCTCCACCACTCGCAGGGACGGCCGGGGTCTGCCGACCACTTGGAGTGCTGGCCCTTGGCCTTTGCCACCCTGGATGAGTCGTGGTGGGTAGCTCGACGTCGAGCGCACCTCCTCGTTGCTCTTGGCGTTGCGCGGTACACCTCCGACCACCGCGAACGTCCCGACGACCACCTGGTCCAAATAGAGGACCTCGTAATCTCCGTCGAGAAGCGGGCGCGAGCACTGTGTGACCCGCCCACTCCTGTACTCGATCGTGACGCGAGCGATTCCTTTGCTCTCGTCTCCCCGCGGCCGTACTCTGTAGACTCCTGACTTCTCAGCTTCTGTAGTCAACTCAGCCTCCGCTTTGCGTTCATTGAACGCGTCAGGTGAATAGTTATCGTCTTAAGGACGGCGCATCTTACACGCAAAAGATGTTTTTTGTAAAGGTTTTTGGCTATAAAAACATAACGCGGTCGACTCTCCGAAGAAAGTCGACCGCACGAAGGGTGAGTTGCCTGCAGCGGTCAGGCGTCGCCGACCTCCTTTCTGGGGTGTAGTGAGCGATGGGGGAAGTAGTTGTTGCTCAGTCCGGGGTGGAGTCTTGCTCGACCGGTTCGTCCTCGATCTCGACGGTTGGCTCGGACTCCTGCGAGGCTGCCTCGCTGGTGCTCGAGGTCGGGAACTCGGTCGCCTTGAGGGCGTCGAGTCGTCCCAGGAGCGTGTCGAGGTCCTCCGGGCTGCTGAAGCCGGCGGTTTTGAGCACGTCCTGATAGCCCTCGCTCTGTTTGCGGATCTCTACGGCCAACTCGCGGAACGGAATCATCATCGCCTCGAGCCCCTCCATCGTCCGCGACCAGTCCTGTACCATCTCCTCGATGAGTCTCGGCTCCAGCTTTTGTATCTTGCCGCAGTGGGGGCAGGACTCGCCTTTCGCCGCCGCCGCGAGCATCTCCAGGGGCATGAGCTTGCGCTCTGCCCACTGCTTCCAGGAGGATGGTTCACGCTTACCGCCTGCGCTGAAGCGCAGGAACACGACAGGACCACCTGCCAACAGCAGGTCCAAGTCGAGCTCGGCCCTTCTGTACAGCCGCCTTGCCTGACCGGGCACACCGTTCTGCACGGTGAAGCGGCCGATCTGCGTTCCCTCGTAGAAGATATCGTAGTCCCCATCCGTGAGGGGGGACTCGCCAGTGGAGAAGATCTCGGCGGTCTGGCTGTCGATCTCGACCGGAATGATAGCCTCCTGGCCCTGCAGACCGACCATGTAAGCGGAACGGGTGGGTTGTTGTTGGGGTTCGGACAAGGTTGCCTCTCTCAGCCCGTGTGGGCGTTTGGTGATTGGTGCGTGGACAGCTTTTTCTTCGCCGTCACTTTCTGCTTTTGAAGCATTCAAGTTCAGAAAGTGACGGCGAAAAACTGTTCTTTTTAGCGAAAAATCTCCTTTTTGTCAAACTCCGTCCCAAAACATACAGCAAAAATCAGCCCATATCGTACAATGAACAAAGAAAACTATGAAAGACATCTCTTCCCATCTCCTGTTGTGTACGACCAACGACCCCGAATCTCTGCTTATTACCAAGATTGCTCGGGCGCTTTTTCTCCCGATTCTTTCTTCTGCTCAACAACACGGTGCCCGTCTGAGCCAAGAATCTCATCTTTTTGATCGCGTTCGAGAAATGACATCAGAAGCGAAAACGATCGTCATTGTAGAAATTCCTGGTCCCGATGAAGAAGGCATACTGAGAAAGGCGGGATATGAAGTGGTGATTATCGATCATCACACCTACCCCAATCTCAATCGCATGCAGCCGCAATCGTCACTTGAACAATTTTTGCATTATTTTGAAATTTCCGACGAGAATTTGCTTGGTGTTGGATTTGAACCGTATCTGGTAAAAGGTGTGGGTTGCATTGATCGCGGTTTTTTGTGGGAATTACAAAAAGATGGCTATAGCGATGAAGAGGCGCGACAGATTCGAGAATATTACGTTGCACTTGAACGAGAAGTTGATCCGCGGTTTACCGAAGTCATGCAGATTGCGAAGGAGGCGTGGGAGCACAGAGAGTTACACGAAGGTATTTGGATTATTCGTTCATCGCATCAACAGGTGCATATTCGCAATGCAATTTCATTTTTGTTTGCCGATGCCTTTCCTCACGAAGCACCACCGGCGATTATCGTTGAGGGTGACGGCAAAATCACATTACAAGATCATGATCGTGCCAAGGAATTCTTTACTGCTTACGGCGGTTATCTTTTTGGAATGGAAACATGTTGGGGCATAACGCCAGAGATGGGTGTCGTCCCCACCGTGGACGCTCTTTTGGCCAGACTCAGCGACATACGCTAGAATTGTCGTAGCTATGCCGACAGATATTCACCAGACGTTGTCCAAGCTTGGTCTTACCGATGCTGAGGCGCGCATGTATCTTTCTTTACTGAAATTGGGGACGCAACCCGTACAAAGTATTGCGCGTGAAGCGCGTGTTTCGCGCACGGCTGCGTATGACGTCATTTCCTCCCTAATTAAAAGAGGACTGGTTGCTTCTACCACGCAAAGTATGAAACGCGTGTTTGTGGCTGAAGATCCGGAGAAATTGGAATCGTATTTTTTGCAACGCGCCAAAAGTTTTGAAACTGAACTCGAAACTCTGCGCCGCTTGATGCCGGAAATGCGCGTGCTGCAAGGAGGTCTTGATGCAAAACCGCGGGTGCGCTTTTTGTCGGGAATCGAAGGTTTCAAAGCGTTGTTTCGCGATGTCGAAATGGTCGCACCTAAAGAGCTTTTAGAAATCTCCAATATCGATACTGTATACAAATATCTCGATCGCGCCATTTTAGAAGAGGCGCGCTCCGTCATTAATTACGAACGAACGAGCGTGAGGCTGCTACATGCGGGAAAATTGTTGCGCAAATCACCTCACGCGCAGTATCGCACCATGACCGGACCCTTTTTAGATTTTCAGGGAGATGTGTGGATTTATGCCAATCGTGTAGCGATGTTAAATTATGTTTCGCGCATCGAGGTGGTGTTACTCGATCATCAAGTGTTTGCTGATACCTTACGCGCGCTCTTTTTTACGACGTGGCAGCAGAGTGCCGAATCAACCCTTGAACAACAAACTTTGTGACGAAGTTTTTTCTTCATTGGCTACAGGATGAAATCATGATCCCGCTCTATCAAAAGCGAGCGAGTGATACTTTGGATAGCATGCGCACCATTGGAGAAATTGATGCGTTGTGCGTTATTCCACAAAGCCCACCGCATCATGCGGAAGGCGGAACGATCTCAGCGCATCTTTTGCGTGCGCTCACTGCTCTTGAAGGCATTGCTGCGGGTGTATCGATATTGTTTGTTGAAGAATTTGTCCGTGAACGACAATTGGAAGGTTTCTTTTTGCGCCTGGAAAAAACGATCAAAGAAAATACTCCTCTTTTGCGCGCCTATATTCTTTGTCACGACTTAGGCAAACAAGATACGGCAACACACGACGGTACTTGCTGGCATTATCCGCAGCATGCCCATGTAGGTGCAGCAGAAGCGTATGCAGCGGTGCGCAGTGAAATATTGTCGCGTTGTGGTGTGGAGGTTGCGCATGCAAAAATGCTTCGTGAACTCGTTCGTTATCACATGCAAATTATTGCGCGTATCGAAAAAACCGATAATGTGGCTCTTTTGCATTTTTTAGAAAACGCCGCGGATCGTCAGGGAATACACACCAAGCGCTTTTTGGCATTACTGCCCGCGTGCCTGTTTCTTGATGCCATTTGCGGCAGTCTTACAAAACAAGAGGAGCAAGAATCAGCGCAAACGTCTTTGCTGATCGCCTACGCTAAAGCTGAGCGTGAAGCCTGTCCTTCGCAGGCGATTGAGGATAATTTGTTGATTACCCGCAAACGCCGAACGCGAGTTCGAGAGATTTTGCGAGGGGAAGGATTGGATTTTGAAGAGATATTTAAACTGTTGCACACACCTTTTGGTGAAGCGCGCGGTCCGGTAGCTCGAGCGCTTACGCGATATATCAAGAACATTGCTGATGACCAAGACGCGGCAGTGATTGGGATCGAATACGCAGAAATAATCGCTGAGCGGGCAGCCGAGGTTCGTCGTCGATTGGAAGAGGAGGGGTTGTTAGGATATGTGTGATTTTCCTATGCTCATTCGCAAAAGCGCCCTCCTCCTCCTTAATCCCGACTCAACGCAATTTTTAGTTACCCGAAAAAACGACAGCACGGTGACTGACTGGCTGCTGCCCGGCGGGACGATTGAAGAAGGGGAGACGTTGATCGACGCGTTAGTGCGAGAAATTTGGGAAGAATTGCAATGCGAAGTCGATAAAACAGGTATTGAATTGATTGGCGAATACGAAGCGCCTGCTGCCGGTCGTCCGGGGCAAATTGTGCACATTACGCTTTTCCGAGCAACGATTGCTGGTACTCCACGTGCTTCGTCGGAAATTAAAGAATTAGGTTGGCTTTCGAAAGAAGATGTGACGAATCCCGAGGCAAGTGAAACGATTCGATTGCATCTGATTCCCGATTTGGTGAAACGTGGCATTCTTTTGTAAGATGTAAGGGAGTATGTTTGCATATCTTGAAGGTAGTGTTGCTGTCGTTGAACTTGATGCAGTTATTGTTGATGTTCAGGGTATTGGGTATCGGGTATTTACCGCACGACTTGATGTTGCGGTTGGTGAAACGCGGCGATGGCATATTGTGGAGATTATTCGCGAAGATCGACATGATTTGTATGGCTTTCTCTCCACCGACGAAAAAGTACTTTTTGAAACCCTGATTGGCGTGCAAGGTGTTGGGCCAAAACTCGGCACCAAAATTATGAGTGCCGCTGTGGCTGATGATTTGCGTCGACATATTCTCACGAGCAACGTTGATTTTTTTGTCGGTATTAGTGGCGTAGGAAAGAAGACCGCGCAGAAAATTATCTTAGATTTGAAAGGTGTGCTCGTTGATCCTGGTGCGGGCATTGTCCATGATGAAGTCGCTGATGCCTTGGCGGCATTTGGATATACGAAGGATGATATCGCCGCCGTGATTCCACATTTGCGAGAAAAAGATTTGGCATTGCGAGTGAAAGAGGCATTGAAAATGTTAGGAAGAAAATAAAAAAAACATCTTATGGACGCCGCATCATGGGATCAACACGTGGCGCAATTTGCCCCGCCGTTTGGCGCGTTTTTGCAATCATGGGCCTGGGGCGAGGTGCAGATGTTGTTGGGTTTTCCTGTGAAAAAGATTTTTCGAGAAATTGATGGCAAACATATTGTTGCACAAGCCATTTGGCAACCGTTGCCGCTTGGCACTTCGTATTGGTTTCTTCCCAAGGGTCCGCTCGGTGATGCGGATTCTCAGGCCATGTTGGCGGTTTTAAAGGAGGAATTATCCGACGGTGCTTTTATGAAACTTGAACCCACGCATGTTCCTGCTGATGCTCGGTACGCCGATGAACGACATCCCGCGCACACGGTTATTGTTCCGTTACAGGCTGATGCAGAAATGATGCTTGCTGCCATGAAGCCCAAGACCCGTTACAACATTCGTCTTGCGCAAAAGAAAGGTGTGCAGGTTGAATATGCTGATGCGTCGCAATTGGAGCGGTTTTTGCGTTTGATGCGAGTAACTGCCAAGCGTGATGGCTTTCATTTGCACACTGCAGATCGGTATCGTGCGATTGTGGAGAAATTTTCTGGTAATAACTGTCGCGCCTTTCTTGTTTTTGCCACGTATGAAGGGAAAGATCTTGCCGCCAACATGATGATCGATGCCTTTGGTACACGAACATATTTGCACGGCGCTTCGTCGAACGAAGACCGCGATGTGATGGCGCCGTATGCATTGCATTTCGCATTAATGCGCGACGCGGCACAGCGCGGATTGCACGCCTATGATTTTTGGGGCGTTGCGCCCGAAGATGCGGACGCTTCGCATGCCTGGTTGGGCATCACGCGCTTTAAGCTCGGCTTTGGTGGCGAGCGCATCAGTATGCCGGGAACGTTTGATGTGCCAATTTCCAAAATGAAATACGGCATCTACACCCTTGCACGAAAAGTTCGTCGATAGAAAATAAAAAATCCCGAATCTCGGGATTTTTTATTATGGCTTTTTTGGTCCTCCTCGACGATGTTTTTTCCTGAAGTTGCTGCTAAATCTTTATAAGAAGGCACGGGTGCAGATGATGTAGGAAGAATATTTTCAGTATTTACATCACCGTCGCTTGGTTCAACGAATCTATCAATAAAGTCTTCTTGATCAAGCCCATCATATAATTTGAATCCTAGTGGAGTAAGTCCGCCCTCAAGAAGGTCTTTTAGCATTGTACGTTTTGTTTGAAGAGTGGCGCTCTGCCATGACACGGGGAATCCTTCTGTTGCATACTGCCTGGCAACTCTCTCTATACGTTCTTCGTCCATTGTTTTAACTTTACTTGCTAAAGATTCTTTTTCGATTATTCCTCTTGAGATTTCCATAGGGATAATATTTTAAAGCTAGAATAGGAAGAAGTATATCGAAGTAAAGGATCTATTCACAGTGTAAAAAGATTGACGCCCGGCCTCACGAGGAGGTCGGGCGTCACGGTTTTACGCCTTCACTTCCGCCGAGTTGCGGATGGCGGTGGAGCTGATGTCCCACCGCCCTTTGATCTCGACGAACAGATCTTCGTAGCCTTCCGGGATACCGACGTCCCGCAGCGTTTCGAACCGGTTGCCGTTGGCCCGGCCCGCCACGTAGAACTTCGTTCCGAGCTCCCGGAATCGCTGACAGATGTCTGCCGGCGTCAGGTCCTCGGTGCAGAAGTTCGGGTCGAGGAGGCGTCGCAGGGTGTCGACCCCCACCAGGAAGCCGACACTGGGGAAGAGAGCTGCTTTCTTGAGATAGATGCCCGCTTCCTTCAGCACGATCACGGCCCTACGACCGAAGAAGGTGCTGACTCGTCTGGCCATCTCGTCATCTGGCACCATGCCTTTGACGGGGTGGTCGGCGTTGAGCTGGCACACGACCTCCATGCCGGTCTGTTCCTCGCAGGCTCGGGCCATGGCTGCGTGGCCGCGATGCCAGTCATTGAACGATCCGGCAAAGAGGATGTGTTTTTTGCCGTCGATGTGGTCGAGTCCGTAGCGGCTGCCATCCGGCCAGTAGACCGGCTCGCGGTAGAGCGTGCTCGGTTCGATTTTCGGTTCGATGATCCTCGGCCTGAGTACACAGCCGCCTTCGGTTCCCGTGATGTTCCCCTCCTCGATGAGGTCATCGTCCAGAGGGATCTGCGGCAGTCCAGCGGCGAACAGCAGGAGGTTGAGGCCGATGAGATCGACCTGGTCACCCTGTCGGTTGCGGACTTCTGCTCGCTGGCGAAAGGCCTCATCTTCATCTATCGGCTGGTTATGTAGCTTGTGGGTCTTGAAGAAGCCCACGTGCACGACCAGGAAGAAGTCTGGCAGGCGCAGGGCCACCCAGACCTCGTCGCTGCCCTTACGATCTTCACGTTTGCCATCCTTCTCGCGCTCGGTGGCCACACTGGCGGTTCCACCGAGACCAGCGGGCGTGCCCGTTCTGCTTTCGGCCTTCATGATCTCGATTGATGTCTCGAAGGCTTGCTGAGCCATGGCCATTGCGGTCTCGCGAGCCACGGACTTGGGGACGCGGCGACTCAGGAGGTCGCCGAGGGCGTGACCGGCGTAAGGCAGGCCGCCGTTCAGGATGAGCCCGCTGCATCCGGGCACCTGCCACAATATCTTCTGCAGCCCTGCGCCCGCGCCGGTCATGTCGAGGGTCAGGCGCAGCGGGATATTGGTCTTGAGGAGGGCGAGCACGGCCTTGAAGGTGGGGGTTTTGGTGATATGGGGCACGGGAACTCCTGTTGTGATGTGAGTGTGATATGAGTTATGAACGAAGACTTTTCGAAAAATGCTCGCCGAAGCGAGGAAAGAAGGTAACAAAAAATTGACCAAAAGTCAATTTTCCTCAGTAATATTGGCAATAAGATTTGTACAAAAGAAAACAGCGCACCCTCAGAGTCGGCAGGAGCGTTTCACCCCGGGGGTGTTGGCTGTTTTCCTGTCGTACTCGACCCCGCAAGTCGGGGAGGGTGCGCACGTTTGTTAATAGAATTTTGGCATGTTGGCGATGAGTGGGAGGCGACCCATCTCCTCTTTGTTCAGTGTCACGCGCCCGTCGTAACCGTTCATCCAGAAGCGGAAGGAGAGTCCTTGATGGTGTAGTGGCTCGCCCACAATCTCGGTGAACAGATGCCCATATTGCATGAGTGCGTACACCAGTGCTGCTTCGAGATTGCCGCCGAAGCTGAACAGATTAATGTTCAAGAATCGCAGCAGATCATCTCGTGAAATTCTTTGCGGAAATGGAATCTGTGCATCCCCGCAAGTCAGCACGAGTGCGAAGTCGTCGGACTTCATGTCGAGAGGTTCCGCGAATCGAATCCCGACTGTTCCGTGAATGATGAGATTCCGGTCTTGTTGGACGTTGAGTTTTGGCCTGAGGCCCTTTTTTACGACTCTGTCTTCCATGACATCTCCTGTTGTTCGAAGGCGGAAGGTGTTCGAAAGCAACCGTGAAGTATGGCATAAAATCTCTTTTTTGTCCAAAAAGTTTCAAAAGATATAAGAAAAAAAAGTTAACGCCCGGCCTCTTTGCAGAAGTCGGGCGTTACGGTTGTGTGAAGTGGGATGTGGCGATGATGAAGCTTACACCTTCACGCGACGGGGAGCGAGGATGTATCCGTCGCTGCCGTCCCGTGTAATGTCCGCCCCTTCGCGGACTTGCTCTGGTGCGATGCGCAGGGGTATTGGAGGGCGGCCGGCTGCGTGCAGGAGAAGACTGCTCGCCACGATGATCCGCGTCTCGCTGCGAGGATTGCGGAATGCGAGATCGACCTCTGCGTCGATGACGAAGTCGACACAGACGACGAGCACATCTTTCTCGCCAGCAAACAGAGTGATGAAGGCCGTGTCGCCCTCCGAAAGACCGATGCCGATCGCTGCGCCCGGTTGCTCGCGAGCGTGAATATACCTTCGTACTCGCTCCCAAGCAGCACCTGCCTGATCGATGGCCTCCGCCTCGCTGGAGTTTCGCGATTTGTTGGAGATGAGGGATCCAAGCAGGAGTCCTGCTTGAGAAAAGGTGTGTCCAACAAGGGGCGCGGTTGCGCCTCCCTCGATCCCGATCACGAGGTCGGGTCGTTGCCTGGCTAAACCTCGCAGGGTTCTGTGCGGTGTGGTCACGTGGTCCTCCTCGTCGATTGATGTGGGATGTCGTCAGCAGTCGACGCACAAGACTATCCATTTTTCTTTTTCTTGTCCATTTGCTTGTGTGATGAAGAAACAAGAGGGAGTTTGTGCACATATTGTCCACAGGTTCGTGGTAAAATAGTGACATGCGGATGGGAATTGATGCACGAATGTACGGATTACCGATTGGCGGTGGCGGAATTGGCCGCTATGTCGCATCGTTAGTAAACCATCTGCAAGCAATTGATCACGAAAATACGTATGTGATCTTTCTGCAAAAAGAAAACTTTCATGATTTTGTTGTTACGCAAGCAAACTTCTCAAAGCAGTTGATCGACATCATTCCTTATAGCTGGGCTGAACAATTTCAGTTTCCAAAAGCGATTGCCTTATCTCGGGTTCAGGTAATGCACTATCCGCATGGTCATGCGCCGGTGTGGTCGAGCGTACCGTTTGTCGTCACGTTGCATGACGAAACAATCGCACGTGGACTGCAAAATATGGCCCGACGCTATGCACTTGAACATGCCGTGCATGGTGCGCGTCATATCATGACATCTACGCATGAAACGAAACAGAACATCTTAAATCATTTCCGTGTAAAGCCCCAAAAGATTTCGGTGATTGCTGATGAGTTCGATCAACCCATTTCTTGTGCCAAACAAACGCATGCAACCTACATGACGCATGCCATCCCTCGCCTGTGAGCAACCCCCTTTCTCAACATCCCTTCGACGATGCGCTACCCGAGCGCTTACTTGGTCGTACGCATAAAGAAGATGAACAGCGCACCGCCATTCCTTTGCACCGTGAAGCAACGGTGTTGTCGCCTTACATTGTCAAAGTGACGCACGATGCCGCCATTGCGCACTTTTCTCAAGGTGCATATGTTATCGAAGATGCTGATATCTTTCCCGATGAAGCACCACTCGTGGAATTGCGTGATGGCACCATTACCGTCTTGCCCGATGAAGTGGCGGCACAATTAGCTGAAATCGATACACCTCTCGAATTGCCGATCTTGGCACCCTATCCTGCCATTGCCCAAGCATGGGATAAAGCCGTGCCGGAAAATTTTGTTGTACAAACCGATCCGGTAGATATTTTTGCGCATTTAATTGAACAGAACATGGACATGTCTGACCCGTCCATGGCCGATGATGCGGATCGTGGGGGTTTGGCATTACCAAACCCCTCACTTGAATTGAACCAAGACGTTATTGTTGCGCCAATGATCGACGGCATGCATATCGAATACGCCGACGGAACGGTGATGATGTTGGAAGGGGACGAAGGGGGAGGCGGGGTAAAAGGGGACGAGGACGCACCGTACGTCATTGCGAGGAGGAAGGCTTTGCCGACCGACGAAGCAATCTCTAAATCCGCGGACGCGCACGCATCCGAATCATGGCCCGTTCTATTTTGGCGTCATGCTCGTCACGCTACTGCCTTTTCGGCATTAGCTGCGGTTTTACTTCTTCCTCTGCATACCTATCAAGTGTTTGCGCGTGCGCGTCAAACGCAGGCAACGGTTGTTGCTGAAGGACAAAGTGGTTTGTCGGCCTTTTTGCGCGGAGCCAATGCTGCCTCTTCCGAAGATTTCCAAGGTGCCGAAAAAGATTTTGCGCAAGCAGCTGCTTTCTTTTCTTCGGCCAAAGATTCATTTGATTCGTTGCATGGGGTGATTGTGGCCGCGGTCAGTGTTATTCCTTCCACAAATACCACACTCGAAACCGGCACAGCGCTTGTAGATATGGGTGAACGGTTAGCTCGCGCGTCGTCACTCTTAGCGCAAGCAGGTGAAGATATTCGCAACGCCGAAGCATTGAGTGTCACTGATAAAATTGAGGTATTGCGTGCCTATACCAAACAGGCACTTCCTGAAATGCAAGCAGCAAGTCGAGCAGCAGAAAAAGTTGATCTAGCACTTATTCCCGCCGATCAATATGACGTGGTGGCGCAAGCGATTGCTTCAACCAAAACATTCGCCTCTTCGCTTGAGGAGTTTGATCATTTTGCTGGACTTCTCGCCATGTTGCTCGGCGGTGATGGCAAAAAAGAATATCTATTCGCTTTCCAAAACAATACCGAGTTACGTCCAACCGGTGGTTTTATTGGTAGCTTTGCCGAATTAAGTTTTGATGATGGTGCACTCGTCGATATGCATGTTCCTGGCGGCGGCAGTTACGACGTGCAGGGGCAACTGAAAGAATTCGTCGCAGCTCCAGGGCCGTTGCAATTGTTACGTGCACGCTGGGAATTCCAAGATGCGAACTGGTTCCCTGATTTCCCCACCTCGGCCAGAAAAATGTTGTGGTTTTATGAAGCGAGCGGTGGTCCCACTATGGATGGCGTTGTCGCGGTCAATGCCACGCTCGTTCCGGACTTGTTGCAGATACTCGGTCCTATCGACATGCCGGCGTATGACAAAACCATTAATGCCGAAAATTTTCTGTTTGAAACGCAAAAGATCGTTGAATTCGAATACGATACAATAGAAAATAAACCTAAAGCGTTCATCGGTGATTTAGCGGCAGCACTTTTAGCAAAGATCGAACAGGCCGATACGCCGACGTTATTGCAGATCATTGCCGCCATGGGTCAGGCATTGTCTGATCGTGATGTGCAGATTTATTTTTCCGACAATGATGCACAAGCCTTGATGACAGAGGTGGGCTGGTCGGGAGAACTCAAGCAAACCTCGGGTGATTACCTGATGCTCGTGCACACCAATCTGGGAGGAGGGAAGACTGATGGTGTAATCACCCAAGATGTACAAGTCGATGTCACTATTGCTGAAGACGGAACCGTTGAAAACACGGTTACGCTCACTAAAACGCATCATGGCATGAAAAATGCCTTGTTGAGCGGCGTGAACAATGTCGATTATGTGCGTTTGTATGTTCCGGTCGGCAGCGAGCTCGTGTCGGCATCCGGATTTGAGATTCCTTCAGAAACACTTTTTGAACAATCTGATATTCCGCTCGGTATCGACGAAGATTTGGCACTTGCCATGCATGATGTGCAAAAAGATCCGTGGTCGCGTACTGATGTGTGGGAAGAGCAGGGAAAAACGGTGTTTGGTAATTGGATACAAACAGCGCCTGGAGAAACACAATCGGTAAGTTTTACATATCGTTTACCTGCTAAGGTCTTTACGCAAGATACGCAGTGGGGCGCGATCGGCAAATTCGTGGGCATTCGCGATGCGCTGGGATACTCACTCTTTATCCAAAAGCAATCAGGCGTCCAACATCAAAATGTACAGGTGAACGTCAACATTCCTGCTGTATTGAAAACCGTGTGGACCTCATTTGCAAAAGATGGAGAATCGACGACCGACATTTTACTGTCAGAACAGCAGCACGATACCTTCTTTGGCTGGGTTTTTGAGCGTCTTTAATCTATGGCCAAACATCATCTAAAAAAACATGATGCGCAGTTTGACCATGTCCATTTAAAAGAAGACGGACTTCATAATGAGCGCACAACCGAATCCGCAAAAGCATTTGCGCGTGATGTGGAAGAGGGATTGCAGGTTATTTATGGCGACGACACGCAAGATTTGCATGTGGTTGAAAAAGATCAGCATCATGCCACGCGTGTGCTCGTAAAAATCGTCCTCGCGCTGGCGTTGTGTACGGGGCTCGCGTATATCGCTTTTTTTGCCTACACCACGTTTTTTCGCGAACAGGTCCAGGAGCCTTTACACATTACGATTACCGCACCAACACAGGTGCAGAGCGGGAGTGAAATTACCATTGAGGTTGCCTACGGGAATCCGCAAAATATTCCCCTAGCGCAACTGAGTATTGATCTCAATCTTCCTTCGGGATTTGTCGTCACCTCCTCTTTGCCCGATCCTAGCAATGCGGAAGAATTGGTTTGGACCATTGGTTCGCTGGGCCAACATTCCGATGGAAAAATCATCTTCACCGGCTATTGGTTTGCTGAAGTTCCTTCCATCGGCATAGTGCAAGCGGTTTCGACCTATCGCCCGGCTAATTTTAATGCCGACTTTTCTACCATCACGACCGCTTCGTTGTCTGCTGATTCTTCATTACTCCAATCTTCTCTCACAGGACCAGCCGCTGTTGCCCCGGGCGAAGAAGCGACCTATGTTTTTTCGCTTACGAACACCGCCACACGTACACTTGAACATATCGCTACCGAGTTTTTATTGCCGAGTACGTTTATTGTGACTTCGTTTGAGCCGGCGTTAGAACCTGGCGGCGCAAAGGTGTGGACTCTTGCTTCATTGGAAGCCGGGCAATCAACGTCTATGACCTTACGCGGAGCGTATGCGGGTGATGCGAAGGACGTGCAGCAGCTTGATGTGCGCACCACGCTGATTCCTGCCGAGGGTCGATCAGCCGTTGTGCAGGCAACGACGAGTTGGTTTACCGATGTACAAGGAGGAGATGTTCGCCTGTCATTAGCGGCCAATGGCTCAACGAGTCAGGCATTAGTAGCTCCGGGTGAACAATTGCGTGTGAGTGCCCAAGTGGTGAATGAGGGCGAAAAGGCACTGAGTGATCTTGTGCTCACGCTCGATTTTCAACCCGAGCAAGGCATTCCTATTTCTTGGAGTGAAAGTACGCTCGGTGGCGCACAAATTACGGCGGCCGGAATTGTCCTTTCTGCACAAAAGATTGGTACTCTTGCGCCGGGTGAACGTAAAACTTTTTCATTCCTTTTCCCACTCAAAGCAGAAGTTACTTCCACCAACGTCACCGATTTTGCGGTAACGGCGTACGTGACAAGTGCACAAGGAAAAGTACAAAGCACACCCATTGCCGTGCAGGTAAATGCCGCGGTTGCCCTTGACGCGCAGGCACGTTATTACGATGCACAAGGTGCACCCGTGGGCGCAGGTGTGTTTCCACCCGAGGTTGATCAGGAAACCACGTTTTTGCTGACTTGGAAAATCGATAAACAATTGCATGCACTCGAGGATGTCAGTATTGCCGCAACCTTGCCTCCTGATGTCACCTTTGTACGTGCCGATACTGCAACTGCGGGCACGTTAAGCTATGATGAAGCAACGCGCACGGTGCGCTGGACCGTTGATGTCATGCACGAAGACGAACAAACGCTTACACAAGGATTTTTTCTTACCCTTATTCCGGGTGATGAAGATGTTGATACGTACGTCAAATTGCTTTCATCCAGCATCCTACGTGCAACAGACTCTGTCACCGGCGCAACGCTTGCCGATGAAGATGCAGCCTTAACAACTGAATTACCCGACGATGTAACGGCAGCCGGAAAGGGTATTATTGCCGACTAATTTTTTACAGAGTTGAGAGCAGTGAGAAGTGATTGCGCGGTTTTCTCCCAAGAATGCGTTTTTGCCAACGCAAGGCCTTTGGTACGCAACGTTTCCAGGACAGCATGATTTTTTTCTTCACAAATAAGTGCAAGTGCTCGTGCAATGTCTTCGCTATTGTGCGCATCAATACTCAAAACCGTATCGCCAAAAAGCGTGTGCGGAGCAGTGCTGGCAGTGGTGATAACCGGCGTTCCGCATGCAAGGGCTTCGAGTACGGGTAAACCAAACCCTTCAAAAAATGAAGGAAACAGAACAGCTCTAGCACCGCGTAACAGTGCTGGTCGATGTTTGGCGGGAATATAGCCTAGTTCGAGAATTGTTTTTCTGTTGTGTATAGGAGCATATTTCCAACCTGGTGCACCCGCGATGACGAGCGGAAGATCATTGCCTGCATGATCGCTCCATTTGAGGAAACCTTCAATAATGCCGGGAAGATTTTTTCGCGGTTCTTGGGTGGCTAAACTCAGCACATATGGCCGATTCAAGTCATACATGGCGCGAAATGATCGATCAGATGATTGTTCGCGGGCGCAAAATACTTGGTGGTCAACACCAAGAGGAAGAGGAGAAATGCGTTCAGGTGCAATATCCCACGTGTGTTGAATATCGTGTGCCGTTGTGGGTGAGACGGCAAGAATGTGCTGGGCTTGCGCAGCAAGTTCTTGCGGACGAGCCAAGGCACGCAACACATTATCTTTCGGCGAAAAGAAATCAGGAAAATGAACAAAGCTTAAATCATGAACGGTGAGAATGTACGGCTTTTCCGTGCGGATAATCGTCCAATTAGGAAACCACCAGGCATCAATCGGTTCTGGCAAATATGCCTCAAGCGGTGTGCCGGTCAGAGTAAGTGCGAAGACAAGACGATTTGGCAGTGCTTTGCGCACGACTGTGACATGCGGGTGGGAAAAGGTGGGTAATCGTGCCAAGGTATCAGCACTTCCCGACGCAAAAAGAACAAAGTGATGTTCGGTTGGTAAAGAAAAAAGTTCTTTGAGTGTTTCGAGCAAAGCAAAACCGACGCCGGTAAGATGGCGATCAGTTAATGAACGAATGTCAATTGCAATACGCATTAGCGTTCACCAAGAATATGCTGAGCATGCGTGCGATATGTTTCACGCACGACCCTCATCATCTTTTCACGAAACACGGTTGTTGAAAATCCCTCAGCATGCTGGCGAATGCGGGCAGGGGAGAAAACGGTGTGGTTAAAGTGTGTAATTGCATCAATAAGTCCATCAACACTTTGGGTTGTGAAAAAACTTCCCGTTACTCCTTCAATAACCGTTTCCAGTGCACCACCTTTTTTATAGGCAATCACCGGTCGTCCTGCCGCCATGCTTTCGACGGCCGTAATGCCGAAATCTTCTTCTTGCGGATAAATAAATGCGATGGCATCAGTAAACAATCGTGCCCGTTCTTCATCGCTGACCCGACCAATAAATTCGATATTGCTTTTTGCGCGTTTACGTAAACTCGCTTCGGCAGGGCCTGTGCCAAATATTTTTAGCGGTTTTCCTAATTTATTAAACGCATCAACGATTAAGTCAAAGCGTTTGTAGGCAACCAAACGTCCACCGGCTAAATAGTAGGTTTTCTCGTTACTACTGATGTGAAAGCGCTCAACATCAACGGGTGGATAAATGACCTCGCTGTCTTTGTTGTAATATTTTTTGATGCGCAAGCGAACAGCTTCAGAGTTCGCGATAAATCGATCAACGCGATCTGCAGACGTACGATCCCACATGCGTAAAAAAGTTAACAAGGGAGGGAGAAGGAATTTAATCGGTTTGGGAATAAAGAGCTCCTCAACGTAATCGCTTGTTTCGGACCACAAATACCGAGTAGGTGTGTGGCAGTAACAAATATGCACCGTGTGCGGATGGGTGATGACACCCTTTGCTAAGGCGCTTGAACTCGAAATAACGACGTCATACGGACGCAGGTCATAACTCTCAATTGCGGTCGGCATCAGCGGGAGAAACCAGCGTAAGTGCGAAATGCCTCCAGGAAGGCGTTCCAGAAATGAGGTGCGAATATCACGATGGGCGAATTCAGGAAAGTGATTCTTGGCGAAGGCAAGCGTATAAAGCGGAGCGTAGGGCCAGAGCGCGGCTAATGCTTCTAACACCCGCTCAGCGCCTCCTTTTTGTATGAGATGGTCATGGACAAGAGCAACGCGCATAGGGGAGGAACAGATGGGACGGATTGTAGACGGATTTAGGGGATATGGAAAGGGTGCTGAATTGAATCTAAAATTATTGACTTTCCTGCCGTTTTTGTTACCTTAGTCTATCGTTCAGAGAACATTGTTCGTGTTGAACGTAGCGTTTTGGACCTAAAAAGATGGATCTAAAACGCCGTGCTCAACCAATGGCCTGCATCATTCCGGTATCTATCGGAAGAAATGCCTGCCCACGGCTTTCCAAAAAGGAGGCTCGTCGCCATGTCGACACGCCTTGCTGATTTGCCTTATGGAGTCGTCGATCAGCTGCATCGCCAGCTCGCCAGCAACCTGACCGCCGAGGAGGGACGGAAGCTTCATGATCGCCCCGAGCTCTGGAAGGTCATGGTCGAAGCCCTGCGCAGGCAGATAGGGCCTAAACTTGTTCACGGTCGGTTCACCCCGCTCGCGGACAAGATCGCGATGGTGAAGACGTGGCCCGGCATCAACCCGGCCGACGTCGACGCCGCGTTCGCCACGGCGATGGAGAACGGGACGATCGCCGGCTACGAGGCCGAGGTCGGGAAGAACCCGTTCCTCGACATCGTCGTCACGGTCTACCGCGAGTCCATCCCCGCCACCGTCGTGTACGCGCGCGAGCGCATGCGTGAGGTCTGGGGTGACAAATACAGCGAGTGGGAAGCAGCCTACGCGCAGGACGTCGATGACGACCGCGTGAAGGCCATCCCGGGCGCGAAGCAGTTCACTCCCAACCGGATCGTCATCGAGGTTGTCGACTTCGGGGCGAACTGGAACCTGAAGGACGGCGTCGTGCTTGAGGAGGTTCAGAAGTCCCAGGCTGCTCAGCTCGCGAGTTTTGCCGTGATCTACAACGCCGTGCAGAGCCCCAAGTGGCTCTGGCAGATGGACGGTAAGAAGGTACCGTATGCCCTCGTGGCTGCGCTTCTGCTCAACGTGCCGAACCACAGAAGAGATAGGGAGACAGAGGAGATGGAGCGTGCCATGATGTATGCGCTCATCATCGACAGGCCACTGCCTTACGAGGCGTGGCGTTACTCACCGAGCGTCTTGCGCGACGGTGGCGAGGCGAGGCTGAGCGGCGACTACGTCGGGTGCCGTTTCCACAACTGCGCCGTGCCTGTCCTCCGGGAGTACAAGCGCTAGGGATTCGGCGACTCGTTATTTGGGAGCCTTGGACTCTGAGTTCTTGGCTCTCGTCCGCGAAGCGGACTTGATACGTCGATCGCTCAACGTATCTCGCGACATCGGGAAATTCTGGCCTCAACGAGGGGTGGCATCTCCGGGTGTCGCTCTTTTTTTAGAGAAGGAAGATGTCTCAATACGCCCCCTTGCGAAAAAGCACCGCAAACGGAGTCTTTAATAAAATCGTCAAATCCATCCATGGACTCCAATTTTCGATGTAGTGCATATCCAGTCGGACTTCTTCTTCAAAGTCGAGATTGGCGCGGCCGCTGACTTGCGATAAACCGGTAATGCCGGGTTTCACGGTTAATACCCGACGCTCGTGTGCTTTATAAAGTGAGACTTCTTCGGGTAAATGCGGGCGTGGACCAACGAGGCTCATGCGTCCCAGAAAGACCAGATAAAATTCAGGCAGCTCATCTAAACTATATTTGCGAATGAATGAGCCAACGCGCGTGACACGGGGATCGTGCGCAAGTTTAAACAACGGCGTTCCTTCACGCATGTTTCCATGTGCTTTTAAAAATTTTTGATCAAAACGATAGGTGTGTGCATTTTTGATCATCGAACGAAATTTGAAATAGGGAAAAGACTTGCCAAATTGTCCAACGCGCACGACGTGCTCGCCGTTGGGAAGTTTGCGAAAGAAGATTGCGCCGGGTTGTTCGAGAAAAAGGGCTAGAGCAACAAGTATCTGAAGGGGAAGTGTCAGTAAAATAAGAAGCGTTGAGAGGATCACGTCAAACAGTCGTTTATAAATTGCTCCCCAGCCATCAAGCGGGGTTTTAGGAACTTCAATAACGGGCGAATCTCCAAGCGTATGCACGATTGGCTGCAGAGTGCTGCCTGCAAACAAATCGGCACTATAAAGAAAGACGAGGTGTTCGTTATCGGCAAAGGATTTGAGTGACAAAATTTCTTGTCGTGAGGCTTCGGAATTGGCCAAAAGCACGCCATCAAGTCGTCCTTCGCGGCGAAGGGCCTGTAATTTTTTGGCTACATCATCGGTGAAGATGGGAATTTGAGTAATGACACGATAGCCCCAAGAAGGATGATATTTGAGTGAAGAAACGAGTGTGTTGGCACTTTTAGTTTTTCCAATCACCACCAGTGTCGTGACATTCACGCCAAGGGTTCGGAGGCTTTTTTGCACTAATCGTACGACTAAACGCATAATCACCACAAAAATGATTGATAGTGCCCATGCTGCCAAAATAATAAAACGCGAATCAAACAGTTCACGCGAAAAGAAAGCAATGGCCAGCACGGCGGCCATTGCTGTTGAAGCAGCCATGCTCACTCGCAAACTTTCGTGCAGCATCCCTCCGCGCGGACGAATGCGATAAAGTCCTCCCAAAGCAAAAATGCCCAGATACAAAAAAGCGATCGGTACAACGACGGTGAGATATTCGGGAAGGGTAAGTGCGAATTGGACCGGCTTCAGCCACGTAAAAAATCCGGTAAAACGCAACGAATACGCAGCGACAGCTGCGGCGACCAAGGCCAAATAATCCAGTGGAACTAATACTGCCGCAATGGCCAAATCGGCACGTTTCATACCCTGCTATTTTAGCACGGGAAAGGAGGTATTACGTGTTTTGCTTTTTTCGACAGCGAAAAACGTTGTATTTTTTATATTCTTTGGTGTCGAGAATTGTGAAAAGTTTTTGGGCATCTTTTTCAAAAAGAGCTACAAATCTGCCCTCGGTCACAAAAAAGAATTCCCCTTTTTGTTTCAGAAGGAGTGTCGCAGAGGTGAAAAACTTTTCTCTTTCCTCATTGCGAATATGAAAGGAAAAATTGCTCACGATAAAGTCGATCTTATTGCGTAATGGTCTTCTTTGCTCGTCTTCTGCGGTGAGATCGGTTTGGAGAATCTCTACATTTTTTAACTCCTGCACATTTTCTGCCAATGCTTTATAGGCACCAATCTCTTTTTCGCAGGCAATAATGTGAGCGTCGGGGAATTCAGTTGCGAGTATGACCGAGATCGCGCCCCATCCTGCGCCCAAATCGGCGACCACTTTTCCTGAGAGATCATCTGCTGCACGCAGAAAAACATCTAAAAGAAAACGTGTCCCTTCATCAAGATCTGTTTGCGAAAAAACCGCATCTCCAGGCGAGATGGTGTACATCTTTTCTTTGAAATAAAAGGTAATGGTGCGCTTGTTTTGTAAGGGTGCAAGATTTTGCGTGCTCTCTTTTACAATCTCCACAAGACGAATGTCCTCGCCACCTTTACCGACGATGATAGGATTCAAACCGTGTTCTTTCAGAAGAGTGAGTGTACTTTTGAGGCCGTACTTTTTTCTCGAAAGTAAAAAGATTCGATCTCCAATCGCAAGATTTTTCCATGCATCAACGATTTGATGATAGACGTTGCTCGCATCCTGTCCCCATTCGTGCCGGAGAAGGATAGAGGAAGGATATTGTTCTAAAATGCGCTGATAATCTTTCATACCGCATTCCCCTCGGTGAGATCTTCGTCGTCTTGTTGGAGAGTATGCGCGACGGACTGCGCTCGCGCTTCGGCTTTGTTTAGCGCGGCATCAAGATTTGCATCCTTTATGTGAATGAAAGCAATGATACCGTCAGGACTCTGTATTTCAAGTGAAACGTCCCATTCGATATGATCCTTTTTTTCGGAAGATTGATGAAAAGAGATTTCTGCCTTCTGAATCGAAGGATGAAGAGGGAAATGCACCACTTGCCAGTGTTTTCCTTGGGAGTCAGTATGTTCTTCGCCTAACGGTATACCTCGTTTTCTGAGCGCATGATGAAGGATAGTTTCTGGATGACTCGTGATGCGTTCTTGTTGATAATCATCCACGACGTTCAAAAGTTCTTGAATACGTTTACTTCTTTCTGATGACATAGGATGTGGTAAATAACTACAGTGTAACAAACAAAAGATTTTCAGCAGAATACAAGGGCGTGTGCTTGATTTTTTCGCGAAAATCCGTATACTATTCCGGCTTGGCGCGCCGGACGGCTATGCGTGGTTTACCACGTAAGGAAAGTCCGAACACCCTTTGTGCAGCAATGCACAATGAGCAAAGGCGTTGTTAACGACAACCAGGAAGAGATCGCAAGATCAGAGCCTAGGGAAAGTCTCATCTCGACGCAAGAACGGATGAGGTCAAAATCGGCGGGAAACGGCCGACAATGACGCAACAGAGACATTCAAACCTCCTTCGATTTGTTCATGGAGGCAAAAGGTGAAACGTGATGGGGACGCAAGTTTCCCATCTCCCTGCATGGTGACATGCAGGGTGGCAAACCCGCCTTGGTGCAAGAGCAAGATTGGTAGCTCGCTTGCCCCCAACGGAGCTCCGACCCACTTTGCGCAAGCTAGGTGGGGAGGAGCGAAGTGGGGCTTAGGTCACTGGCAACAGTGATCACAGAGAAATGGCCGTCTCCCCCGAGCGTAAGCGAGGGGCCAGACAAAATTCGGCTTACAGGCGCGTCCAAACAAAAACACACCTTCGTCAGCGAAGGTGTGTTTTTGTTGTAGGGGCTGGGCGTGCCCAGCCCCTGACGCGATCGGAATAAAAAAGAGCTCAAAAGAAGATCTCTCGAGGGCAAAAAGCAAAGGTTATACAAAACGTGCATTTACAAAAAGGATGTCCTCGGCAAATAATCGGTATATGTTCCACCGTTTTCGCAAGATGAGCGGTGGGACATGGATGGCGTGCAAAGGTCCGTGCTGGGCGGATAATGCCTACGTTCTCAAATGGGTGAGGGCCTGGGTGTATTCAAGCCTTTGTACGCCATCCTCTCTTTTTGTCTGGGCGGGACCTGGAATGATGCATTTCGCGATAGCCTTCAGAAGGTCCTCGCTGAATGGTTTTCGCGGCGATGCGCTTGTCGAGTGGTTCGGCAAGCGGTCCGGTGTTGTTCCAGGTCCCGTTTTTATCCCACGCGCGCTCGTGGGATTTTCCTTAAAACATGAACCCCCGCCACGACTCGGTCGGGCGGGGGTCACGAATGGTGCTGGCTACTTCACTGCTTCGGCCGCTGCGGCGTCGGCAGGAGGAGAAGCGGGGATGTCGCCGTAGTAGACATCGAGCTCACCGATCGGCGCAGGGCTTTCGGGGGCGATGAAGAGAGAGCCCTTCTGCTTGAAGCGCGGAACTCCCTCGTCCTCCTTATTCCTCCTGGGGATGACATTGCCCGGCTTTCTGCGGGGGAGTCTGACTTTCGTCCAGCCCCTCTGTGTGATTGCCTCCACTCGCTTCGGCCTCTCCAGCTCGAGGTCCGTGTAGTGGCGAGAGAATTCGCCGGGCGACCACGACTGCATCGCTCGACACCGCTGAAGCAGCGTCTCGGCGTGCTCGATCTGTGTCTTGATGTCCTGAGGATCTTCTGCCGTACGGACTCCGTTCCGCAGAGCCCGCATGCGACGAATCACCAATGTGAACGCATGGTGCGTTCCGTTGATCTTCATTCCGTCACGAATGCGTTCTGCGGTAGCGGCAAATTGCGAGATGGTCCGAGTAGCTGCGTTTTTACGACCTCGATCCTTTTCCTCTTTGGCAGGCTGAGGGGGATGATGTTTGCGGGGGTGCCAGGTGGACGTGTGCAATGAAACGACCCTCTTGTCTCTGCCCGACATGGGAAGAGTTCATCTAAGTTGCCGCAAAAGAAAGAAAAAAGCAAATCACGGATGTGTTTTAAAAAAAGAACACCACTCGCACGCAGCAGAGACGAGGCCGCAACAAGCGGTGATGTTCTGCTGCGCCACAGGTGGCGAAAGGTTTGTAGCTCGTTGGAGCTACTTGTTGTCGATGAAGCGCAGGGACGTCTGCAGATCGCAGGCGTTCTTGCTTCTCTCGGCGGCTTCTTTGCTGTCCTGAGTATTGGTCTCCCAGAGTACGTAGGTATTTCCTTTGGCTCCGCAGGCCTCGGTATGGCCTACGAAGAGCGTAACGCCGGTTGCGCCCTGGACGACTCGCACCTTTTGACTGACGTCATTCAGGGAGCGTGCCGTCTTTTCTCCGAAGATGATTGCGAGCACTTCCGAGGTCGTCTTGCTGGCGACCTGAAAATTCACGCCGTGTGGTGTGGCGTAGATTTCGCCACCATACCCCGGAATCTCCACGTAGACGCGATCAGTCTGCGAGAGCTTGCTCGGCTTGGGCAGCTCCTCGGCCTTGGCAATCGCGAAAGACAGGAGAATGAAGAACAAACTACACATGTTCACCTCATTTTGATTGAGTGAAATTTAGGATACGAAGCAATCAATCAGTATAATAAAAATGCTGCTTCGTCAACGGAAGTGGATGATTTTTGCAAAAAGAGAAAAAAGAGGTAAACAGTACGCGTTTAGCGCTTGCCTTGGCGGGCGTTAAGCTGGACGGAGTCTGGAGAGGTCCAATACCGTTTCGGCGGGATTCTTGTTGGATTTTTCTGGCGGACAGGGAATTTCTTCCTGTTCGTTTTAACACGGACTCCGTCCTTCATCTTTCTCGGGCCACTCTTCGGAGCGGCCCTTCTTATTTTGCCAAATGCAGCCCCATTCGTTTTTTGACAACGCGAATCTTTTCGTTCGCGATCTCATTCGCCCGCGCACTTCCCTCGGCGACAATTTTTTCAAGTTCGTCCGGATGCTTGAGATAATCGTTAATTTTTTCTTGGATCGGTTGCAAATACAAGACGAGCGCCTCGGCAACATCTTCTTTTAAATCTTTCATGCCCTTACCTTCGTAGTCTTTGACGACTTTTTCAGCAGAGCGGTGGGTCGCAAGACCAAGAAGGGTGAGGAGATTTTTCACACCCGGACGTTCGTCATCAAGGGTGACCGTCGCGAGCGAATCTGTGACCGCTGATTTGATTTTTTTGCGAATCACTTCAGCCTCGTCCATGATGGAAATATAATTCTTTTCCGATGATGCACTTTTGCTCATCTTTTTCATCGGATCATCAAGACCGAGAATTCGTGCTCCTTCTTTGCGGATTACTGGCTGTGGTACGACAAACGTTTCGCCGAAATCGCGATTAAATCGTTCGGCTAAGTCGCGAGCAAGTTCGACGTGTTGTTTTTGATCAGCACCTACGGGCACCGCATCGGTGTCATAAAGCAAAATGTCCGCCGCCATAAGAATAGGATACGTGAGTAATCCTACCGATACATTCTCTCCCTTCACCTTACTCTTATCTTTAAATTGCGTCATACGTTCGGCTTCACCAATACGACAAACGCATTGTAAAAGCCAGGCAAGTTCTGCATGCGCCGGCACGAGTGATTGTTGAAAAAAGAGTGACTTTTTTTGATCGATGCCTGCGGCAAGATAGGTTGCCGCGGCAAAGGCGATGTTATGCGGAAGCTTTGCAGGATCTTGTGCAACGGTAAGCGCATGAAGATCAACGATCATGATGCGTACATCGTAGTCTTTTTGCATCTCTACTGCAGGCAAAAGTGCGCCAAAATAGTTGCCGACATGAAGAAGGTTTGTGGGTTGAATTCCAGTAAGAGCTCGTTTCATAGATAGGTACAGATTTACACAGATCGAGAAGAGAGTAAACAGATTACCAGTGTTTCCGATCATTGGTATAAATAATTCTTCGAAAATAAAGAGACATCATACCAAAATTCAAGAGGTAACCTAATTCATAACCTGTCACTTTAAGATAATCTCTCAATTGCGTTTCGTGAATTTTTACGGAATATTTTGTTGCCTTCATCTCAAGAATAATTTTATCCGAGATAAGAAAGTCTGGCTGATACCAACCTAATCTTTTTTTCGTATCCACGGAATAAACGGGGATTTTTGGTTGATTTACGTAAGGAATTTTATGAAGCTCTAATTTTTCTTGAAATGCTCTCTCATAAATAACTTCTTTATGGGCAGATCCATATGAGTTATGAACGTCTATAGCAATACCAATAATTGCATGGCTAAGTTCTGGATGAAGATTTACAGAGGTATTCATGAAGAGGAGTATAACAAAAAGACCCCGAGTTCGTCGGAGTCTTTTGTGATCTGTCATTATTTTTTTGATCTGTGTAAATCTGTTATACCTCAATAATCACCGGCAGAATCATCGGTCGTCGTTCCGTCTGTTGGAACAAGAATTTTCCGAGCTCCTCACGAATCGTGGTTTTTACTTGGTCGGGATCAAGTGGAGTGGAGGGAGTAGAATCTTTCAACGCCTTTGCCAAATGGAAACGCATTTTGTTCACGAATTCTTTGTTCTCCTTCATCTGAATAAAGCCACGACTAATGATGTCGGGTTCAGTAATAAGGGCACCGGTCTTTTGTTCGAATTGCGCAATGACAACGAGCATACCATCTTCAGCCATCGCTTGACGATCGCGAAGAACAACTTGGGAAATATCTCCTACACCCAGTCCATCGACATACACATGATCAACAGGCACTTTTTCGTTGGTCATGTGTGCTTCGCCGAATGGCGATCCCGCTTTGGGGGGAAGAATTTCGATAATCTGTCCATTGTCTGCAACGAAGACGTTTTCTTCGCTCCATCCCATCGAATAGGCAACATCAGCATTTTCACGCAATAAAAAGTGGTTGCCTTCAATCGGCATGTAGTACTTTGGTTTAAAGAGCGCGATCATGAGTTTGATGTCCTCTTTTTTTGCATGACCTCCGGCGTGAACGTCCATGAGATCTTTGTGAATGACACGTGCGCGCTTGCGATACAGAAGATCTTTGAGGCGCTGTACGGAAGCCTCATTTCCCGGAATAACTGAGCTTGAGAAAATAAGTGTGTCATCCTGATCGAGACGAATAAAGCGGTGTTCATCATTGGCAATACGTGAAAGTGCCGCATTTTTTTCACCCTGCGCACCTGTACAGATAACGGTAATTTTTTCGGGAGGGTAATTATTCACTTGTTCAATTGGAATAATATTTTTTTCTGCTACTTTAATAAATCCAAGTTCTTTGGCGATTTCGACGTTGGTTTTCATGGAATACCCATCGAGAGCGATTTTTCGTCCACAGCGCTCGGAAATTTCCATGATCTGTTTCACGCGGGATAAGAGTGAAGCGAAGGTAGCGATAATCACGCGACCTTTGGCCTTTTCAATAATGCCCTGCAGTTCTTCGCCAATAATTTTCTCAGATTTTTGATGGCCAGGATGCTCAGCATTGGTGGAATCTCCCATGAGCAGTGTAACGCCCTGTTCGCCAAGGCGAGCCATTTTATGAAAATCTGCAGGTGCTTCCCCGACAGGATGGAAGTCATACTTCCAATCTCCGGTGTGCGAAATGATGCCGTTAGGTGTTTCGACCACAATTCCTGCAGCGTCGGGGATATTGTGATTGATGTTGAAAAAGTGCACTTTAAAAACACCAAGTTGGAGCGTTGTTTCGATGGAAATGGTTTTAACGGTAACCTGAGATTCGGGAAAATCTGTTTGTCGCTTTTTGATAATACCGGCCGCCATTGGAAGGGCGTAGACGGTGGGATTTCCAATTTTTGGAAGTACATGCGGAATAGCGCCGATGTGATCGTAGTGACCATGGGTAATAATCACGCCACGGATATTTTTTTCTTTTCCGCGAAGATACGACATGTTCGGGATGAGGTAGTCAACGCCAGGCATTTCTTCGGTGGGGAACATGAGTCCCATGTCGATGAGAATGATGTCGTTTTTATACTCGATGAGTGTACAGTTGATGCCGACTTCTTCAAGTCCACCTAAAACGATGACACGAACTTTGTCATCGGTGGGTGCGGGATAGAGCGTGGGAGCATTATTGTGCTCGGTGCTCACAAGTGGGGCATTTGGACCGCGTTGTTTAGAGGCGCGGAAGTTTCCGCGAGCAAATGATGGGCGTTTGCCTTGGGGTGCACCTGCGGCCGGAGCAGCACGATGCGGTTGTGAGAATGGTTTAAAATTTCCCATAACAGTGAAATTAAGCACAGGACTTTCGAAAGAACGTGATTTGTCGATAAAAACGGCTAACCGTTTTTATCGCTATGTTTCGAGATTCGAAAATTCTGATCTGAAATAATAAGTTCAAAATTTCAAAACGAATTTGAGATTTTAAATTTAGTATTTAGAGCTGTAGAAAAAAGAAAGGGAAGGTGTTTGGAATAAGAATGGTGAGAGCGAAGATATGGGATCTCTTTATTTTTTCACTGACTAGGCGCCGGCGATAGCGAACGGAAGGTAGCAGAACCTTTTAAAATGATTCAGGCCTAGGAGGCTACACGACGCAGGCCGAGACGTACTGCAGACGTACGTTGAGGCCGAGTCGAGTGTCGCCGACAACGGCATGGAGCATTTTAAAAGGTTCTGTCTGGTGCGGATGGAGGGACTTGAACCCTCAAGGTGTCACCACCACAGGCTTCTGAGACCTGCGCGTATGCCAATTCCGCCACATCCGCCTGTTGGACATCGCGTCCAAAAATCATCATGAACAATACCAGATCCTCCCTTTTGGGTCAATTTACTTCAGAATGCGCTTGGTTTTGAGATACCAGGCTTCGATAGGAGCGAAACGATCAGCGGGCGTGGAAAGACTGTGCAGGGGACTGGTGGTAAGGCGAGGAGGAAGGAGAAGGGCAAAAGGCGATTGGTAGAAGAAAATTGCCGGTGTTTGTGCGAGGATTTCTTGTGTTAATGCGGTATAGGCCTGCGTACGTGTTTCGGGATTTGACGAGGAGCGCAGAGCAGTGACGGCTTCATCGATCACCTTTGAAGAGAACTGCGTGATGTTCAGTCCAGAGCCGCTTGTTTGCGAGGAATGCCAAAATGGATAGGGGTCAGCAATGGCACCGTAGCGTTCGGCGGTTAACAGTACATCGAAATTGCGTTCTTTAATCAGCGACAAAAGTGTGGCGTCATCGACGGTTGAAACTTGTACCGAGATACCGAGTGCCGACCAGGTTTCTTTCATTTTTTCTGTAAGCAGTTCGTACTCGGGAATGTGTGAACTTAAAATCGTCAGTGATAAGGTGGTGGTATTTTTTGCACGCACTCCCTGTTCATTGAGTTTCCATCCCGCTTCATCCAAAAGTGTTGCTGCTTGCACGGGATCGGCTCCAGTTAATGGGGATGACGAAAATCCGGGTAAGCCGAAGGTGATGGCCTGTGCCATGTTTTGTGTCGCGTGCGCGGTAATGGACGATCGATCAAGTGCAAGTGCGAGAGCTTTACGCACTTCTGCTTGTGCAAGTACATCGCGCTTCGTATTGAAAAATGCACCAACGTATTGGGTTAAGCTTGGGGTTTGGAGAGTGAAATCATTTTGCGCCAATATTTTAGCGGTTGTGATGTCTAATCCCGCTGCGCTCGTGACATATTTATTTTTTACGGCTTCGGTTAATGAAAAGATGTCGGGGAAGAACTTGACGGTAATTTCTTTCATGTATGGCACTTGATGATAGCTTTCTTGATTGGAGTACAGAGTGACGCTACGTAGTGATCCGCGTGAATCCTTGCTCAATTTTCCAAAGGTATAAGGGCCCGAACCAATCGGCTTAATGTTGAGTGGTGCTAACTTGGCATTGCTGGGTGCGATATCCGCCCACAAATGGGAAGGCAAGATGCCTGTTGTCAACAAAGAAGGAAACGCTGCGTAAGGTTCGGTGAGGGTAAATGTAAATGTTTGGTCATCAATTGCAGCGAGAGTAACTTTGCTAAATGCATCAAAAAGTGGGCTGCCAAAAGCGGGATCTTGAATAGCTTGAAAAGTGAAGAGGACATCCTGCAAGGTTACCGGTTCATGATCGTGCCATTTTGCATCTGCGCGCAAGGTGAGGGTGTACACCTTGCCATCTTCACTTATGCTAAAACTGGAGGCAAGATCAGGAATAAAGGTTGCTTGGTCGGGATCAAAACGTAAAAGGCCACTAAAAACAAGTGCGGTTAAATCTTGATCAACATCGTTGGAAAGGGCATACAAGGGATTGATAAGTTGGGGATAACCCACTACACCCTCAACGAGATTGCCACCCGAACTGGGCACGGGCATGGTTATTTCTTGCAGTGCACCAATGCTAAGAAAAAAGATTCCTAATACGGTTGCTGCGAAAGCTCCACGAAAGAGTTTTTGTTCCTTTGTCGATAAAATGTTGCCGAGCATCCGCCACTGTTGCCATGAGGGTAGTGAGTGGAGGGATTTTGCAGCAGCTAATTGACGCATGGCGAAACGCTCACTCGAAAGGGTGGTCGAGCGTCGTGAACGAAAAAATGTGCGCAGGCGTTGAAGTATAGAGAGAATGCTTACTGCTCAAGGTTTACCAGGCAAAAAGCATGTTCAGCGCGCCGGCAACAAAGAAAAGGACAGCAACGACAATGGTAAAAATATGCAGACCGCGTTCGATGCCGCGACGCGTGCGATACATGCTGCCATCGCCGCCAAAGGCAAGGCCAGCGTCACTGCCTCGAGCTTGCAATAAAATCCCTCCACATAACAAGAGTGCAAAAATGACCAAAAGAATGTCGAGAATCATATCGCCGAGAGCATAGCAAGAAACCCGAAAAAAGTGAAATAAGAGAGGTGGGTCTAGCTGGGCTAGGACGTAGGTGGAGGCGAAGGGATGAACAGACCCTGACTCTGAGCGAAGCGAAGAGGAAGGGCCTAGAAAAATTTCTGCGTAACACAATCGTTTACGAGACCTTTCCTAACGTCAGGGTCTTTTTGCTCCTTATCTTGTTCAGCTTGTCCGCTCCTTCAGTGCTATACTGTTTATATCTGCTATGGAACAGGATGCTACACCTATTGAGCGCGAAGTTTCATCCCATGAAGTGGCTCATCGCCCTTCTTGGACGAAAATTTTGGCAACGATCGTGTTGTGCGGTGTCATTGCGCTTGTGCTTTCTTTTTCTTGGAAGGTGTTTGCCTACTATCAAGAGATTAAAAATGGCACGTTAGATCCTAACCTCGGCACCTTTTCCTCAACAACCATCAGTGCTGATCGCTTACAGCTACTTGCACAAAGTGCTCCGGGGAGCGGTATGTTGGCAACTGCAGACGATCCTTCGCTCGGGATAGCTGACGCCGCGGTCACTATCGTGGCTTTTGCAGATTTTGGTTGTCCCTATTCGCAAGAAGAAAGCTATATTTTGCGCGCAATCACCAAAGCCTTTCCTGAAGATGTGCGAGTAATCTACCGAGATTTTCCTTTAATTGAACTCCATCCAGGCGCTGACCTGGCGGCACAAGCTGCTGAGTGTGCATCTGAGCAGGGGAAATTTGGGGAGATGTATGATGAGCTGTATCGTAATCCTCCCGAGTTTACGGCGGAAGATCTTGAAGCAACGGCGCTGTCGTTGGGCTTAGATGGGAATGTATACAAAAAGTGCATGGCGTCCGGGTATTATCAGGAGGAAGTGGCGCAAGACATTGCTGATGGTGTGGCTGCGGGCGTAACCGGTACCCCAACCTTGTTTATTAATGGAATTAAAGTTGAAGGTGCAATGCCGTATGGAGTTCTTACCCAAGTTGTTACTGCCATGGTTCCGTAAAGCGGCGCTCATTGGCGTTATTTTTCTTTTTGCATTGCCAGGAAAAGCGCAGGCCGCAGATACGTGTACCTGTTTTTGTGGTAATAACGAATTGGGTGCCGTGGAGTCGGTAACCTATGACTCGGCGGCTGATTGCGCGAAGAGTTGTCGGGATGCGGGAACATTGTATGTCGGATGTTTTACGAATGAAACCTATTTTCCAGAAAATAGCGACTTGTGTTGGACTGAGATGGAATGCGAAAGTCATCCAATTGAAGTTGCCGGTAAAACGTATTATGGAAGCTGGACTTCCCAGTCTCCGTACTGTAGTAAAAAACCGATAACCGGTGCGGAGATGGGGTATTGTTATGGTCCGTTGAGACCCATTACCCTTTCGGTTCCCATTTTTGGCACAACGGAAATTGGTGATTTAGGGCAGTACGTCAATCTTCTGTACACGTATGCGATACCGATCGCTGCGCTGATCGCCGTTCTGTTGTTTATGATTGCGGGGTTTCAATACATGACCGCAGGTGGTGATAAGAAAGGGGTGACGCAGGCAAAAGAGCGCATGAAAAATACGGTCATTGGTCTCATCTTACTTTTATCAGTTTACGCCATCGCTAATTTCCTCGATCCTCGCTTGGTACGGTTTACCTCTCTGCGCCCACCATTGATTAAAGAAGCGGTGCTTATTGATGCGCAAACAACCTGCGAAGCCATGCAGGAGTATGGATATACCATTCAACCTACCTCGGGTTCTTGTGGTAATAAGGGAACAATTGTCGATGATGATGGCGTGCAGGGGAATATTGCCAATCCACCCGATATGGGAGACACCTGTACATTTAGTGCATGTTCGGAAAGCGGGAAAGCCTGTGCATTGAATTCGGATGGAAGCGGTGGCGTTTGTGTGGCGTGTAATCAAATCTCCTCTAACTCGGTTACGGTTTCTGTCACGCCATCTACCGCGACATGCAAGGGTATCGCAAAGACTGCTGATACTAATGATCGTAATGATCTGCACGTCTACTCTTGTTACTATGATGATGATTTGTTAGGAAGTGACGAGTGTGTACAGCTCTATACTTCCGGTGAAAATTATATAAATTGCGCCGAACTGTATGGGTATATGGAAACAACGGCGTGGGGTGAAGATGGGTGTGATGCCTATGAAAAATTGAACGCAGATTCGTATGGCCTAAACACCGACGGAACACTGTCGGCGATGTTTATGGCGGGCAGCGCCGATGAGATTGGTGATTTTGAAGAAGTATTCCAGAGACTATGCGAGGATGATCCGTGCAAAATGGCGGAAAAAAGTGGGCAGAACAGTTGTGTGTTTCAAGTGACTGACAGTTTAACGAATAGTGCATTATCTTCGCTTCCCGGCGTTACGGGAATGTTTGCCTCTTATGTCATTGATCAGAATTTAAACTGTATCGGACAAAAGACACTTGATGCATCAGGATCTGAGTAAACAAAAAAATCCGACCTGTATGGCCGGATTTTTTATTACTTCTTTTTGATGATTACTTCTTTTAATTTGCGAGCGAAGTCTTTCACGAAGGTAAGTTTGGCGCGACGGACACGATAGGTTTTGACGAGTTCGATCTTATCGATAGAAGGAGAATGAACCGGGAAGATTTTTTCTACGCCAAATCCATCAGTTTCTTTGCGGATGGTAAAGGTGCGCGAAGTGCCTGCACCACGAACGGCAAGAACCAAGCCTTCAAATACCTGAATGCGTTCACGTTTTTCACCCTTGGCGCTAATGTCTTGCACCTTTTCGTGAATGCGCAACATTTGACCAGAAGTGATATCAGCGGGGGTGATAACCGCGTATTCTTTGTTGTTTTGTGCCATAGAAGAGAGGGGAATTGCCCAAAAGAATGGGCGAATAGTAGCCAAATTGCCTATCGGCGTCAAGCTTCGACGGGGATATGGGCTAAAATTTGCTCAAGAACTTCCTTTGGAGTCAGTGAGGTAGTGTCGATAACCAGGTCGTAATGGGTGATATCAAGGAAATCGACGCCGTACCATTGTTGGAGTCGTTTTTGGTTTTGGGCGACGCGTGCGGCGATGGCCTGAGCCGCATCTTCGACTGATGCATAGAGTCGTTCATCTTGTCGGGATTTTCCTTCAGATTGCTGCTCGGTAAAGATTCGCCGTGCTCCTTCGAACGGATCGATCGTTAAGAATACTTTAAAACTCTGAGGAATAAAATGCCATGACATCCAGCCGTCGATGATAAAGTTGTCTTCTTTTTCTCCTAACTCTTTCTGGAATACATCGACAAGTTGGTCGCTGGTAGGATCGTACATTCCCTGGGCATTCAGTTCATCAATGGTCATGCCGTGCTCCAGGGCATATTTTCCGCGCAGGTCTCCCATGCCATAGGATTTCCATCCTACTGTTTCGGCTAGGAGTTTTTTGATCGTACTTTTGCCAGCACCTGCCAATCCACCCAGACTGATAATCATACGGTAGGATAAGGTTTGAGTTGGGAAAGTACCGCTTGCAGTTCGGTGGGAAGCGGAGCGGTAAAGGCGGTGCGTTCACCAGAAGGAAGCGTAAGCGTGAGTGATGAGGCGTGCAGAAAAAGTCGTCCGAGTGGCATCGACTTTTTGTTGCGGTGCACGTACAGTGTGTCTCCGGCAACGGGATGACCGATGGCGAACATATGGGCACGAATTTGGTGTGTGCGCCCGGTTTCAATGCGGATTGTAAGAAGAGTAGAACTCGAGTAGCAGGTGGTGCGTTTGTAGTGGGTGATCGCTTCTTTTCCTTCTTGCGAAAGAGGTCGTGCGGCCATGCGTCCGCGCGTTGTTGAGCGAGCGATAGGGAAAGTGATCGTGCCGTGCTCGTCTTGTACATGACCAAGAACCAGGACGGTATAGATCTTTTCTGTTTCTCGATTTTTAAACTGCTCTTTCAAGAATGCGTGAGTTTGTTCATTTTTTGCCAACACCACAACACCTGAGGCGTCTTTGTCGAGACGATGGACAACGCCCGATCGCAACGGATTGCCGCCTACCCCAGCCATGGATGGAATATGTGCCACGGCCGCATCCATAAGCGTCGTTGGTTGTTCTTTTGCTGCGCCTGTTGGATGCGTGAGTATTCCGGCGGGTTTATTGACGACCAAAACATGCTCGTCTTCAAAAAGAATATCCAATGTCAGAGGAGTGTGAGGTGTTGAACTTACCGCAGAAGAAGATTCCTCTATGGTAATGACGTCGCTTGGCAAAATCATGGTATGAGCAGATACCAAGGCATCATTAACCAAAATACGCCCTTCTTTGATGAGTTTTTGGGCTTGGTTGCGACTGATTGCCATCTTTTCTGCCAAGGCTACATCGAGTCGTTTGGCAAGAGTATCATGAGAAGGAATGTCAGACATGGCCAGAGTATGGCAGAAAATGTTCATTTGGGCTACAGTAAAGGGCGTTTAGAAATGCGCGACGACGGCTGACTAAGTTTGTCAGATGCTAGGAGGCAATACGACGCAGGTCGAGACGTACTACAGCCGTACGTTGAAACCGAGTTCAGTATTGCCGACACCGCAGCTGGCAAACTTGGGTCGGCTGTCGGTACGGGCCTGTAGCTCAGTTGGTTAGAGCTCCGAGCTTATACCTCGGTGGTCCCTGGTTCGAATCCAGGCAGGCCTACCATTGAAAGCCTTTTTATTCGGGCTATTTTCTGCCTTCATCACTGCGGTCAACTCACCGTACAGAAGAAGTACGGCTTTCTCCTTCGCTAAAGCTTCGGGGGAATGACCCCGTAGCTTACAGCGGAGGGTCATCGTTGATCCTCGTTCTTCAGGACAGGAATTATCTCCAAATAAAAAGGTTTTTTGCAGAACACTCCTTATTCTATGTTTTTCCTCCCCATTCTGTGTTTAGCTCTTGCCGGTTTTTTAGCCTGGTTTGGCCATCATGAACAAAATACCGTGTTCTATATTTTGGCGTTTACGTTATTAGTAGCGGCGTTAGGGACTGCGCTTTTGAGTTATTTTGCGCTCTCTATTATCAACTAGACTATGCCGCTTGATATCCTTTCACCTTCATCGTTTATTTTTGCTCTGGCATTGTTGTGGTTTCTTTTCTTTTGGATTGGTGGCGGTGTCTTTTTTGCCATCCTGTCACTTTCACGTTTCATGCACGTGCATAGAGCACGCTTTAGTTGTGTATTTACGTTATTGAGCGCGGTTGCCGCATATGGATCAGCATGGCTTGGTGTGCGGAGATTGCTTTTGCAGCCTGTGTGTATAGAACAAGCGAAACAGCTGCGTGATATCTTTTCTGTGATGTTTTCCTGTGGAGCGTGGGAGATTTTTTCGGCGGCAGGAATATGCTTTTTGCTGTTGATGGTGTTAGGAGCGGTGGTGATGTTTTCGTCGAGAGGGAAGAGATAGCAAAAACTCCTCATAATGAGGAGTTTTTGTGGTGGGCGGTACAAGATTCGAACTTGTGACCTTCACAATGTCAATGTGACGCTCTAACCAACTGAGCTAACCGCCCTTTGACTACTGACAAAGCGGAATAACTATAGGGATATTTATCAAATACGTCAACGTTTATTCTCTTTGCAAAACGAGTCGATGGGCAAATTGCAATGCATCCTCATGGGATGAAAGCGCGCCTTTTAGTTGTTCATTACGCACATGCTGTAAAAGCAGACGCAAGGCTGGTCCTGGGGCAATGCCAAGAGGGAGGAGATCGCGTCCACGTAACAGTTTCGGCATCAGCGCCTGTTTCGGCAGACGATCACGAACAATGGCTGCACGTTCGATATTGCGTAGCAATTGTCGTTGCGGCGAGATGAGGGATGTTGCGTAGGTCAGGGCCAGTGCTTGTGCACCGATATCGCCACCTACGATTTTTTCTGCCTGGGCAAGCGACCACAGATCAGGATTTTCTTCACTTATGCGTCGAGTTTTTTGCAATATGTCTTGCGTTGCCTGTTCATCAAACGACAAATAAGGATGCGATGCTCCGGCCGCATGAAAACGACGCGCATGGGTTTGGAACGCTCCTTCTCCTTCAGGATGCGCGGCAAAAAGTCCGGCAGCAGTAAGCGATGCACTCAACGGCGCGTTGGCATAGCGTTGGCGAATGTAGTCATCATGCAGTGCGGAAAGAATTTGTTCTTCTGGATGACCATTTTGCACGTGCGGCAAAAGTACCGGAAGTAACCCTGCCTCATCAAAAAGTTTCCAGGCATTTTTTGGGTGATGATGGAGTGCGAGAAGTTTTTCAGTAAAAAGCTGATGCCGCGGTACCTTGTAGACGGCGGTTCCATGCTCTTCATGTGTCACTCGCGCATGAAGATGTTTGGCGTAGGTTTGTATCGCTGTCCACGTTTCCGAATCAATAGTGAGATGAAACTGTATACTTAATCGTATTGCACGCAGTAATTGCAAGGGGCGCAAACGAAATTGCGTTGCGGGAGATTCTATGGTGCGGAGCGTTCCTTTTTGCAAGGCAGAGATGCCATCAAAAGGATCGTGTAACTGGCCGTTACGTACCGAATAGCCCATGGCATTCATGGTGAAGTCAGCTTTTGTCAGTGCATCATGCAAGGGATCGGGAATAGAAGATTCTTTTAAAGCAAGAAGCGTAATTTCGAACATCGTGGGAGCAGGATGTTGTGCGAGCCACGCATTTGTACGAAGAACATTCGGCGTCAGAATAAAAACGTGCACATGTGCGGGCAATCGACCTAAGAGTGCATCACGCACAGTTCCGCCAAATAAAACGATATCCGATGCGGGAAACGCCTGGAGATAGCGAAACATCCAGGAGCACGCAGGCGTATCGGCAACAAATGCGCCAACGCGTTGTGCAGGAGGAAAAGGTGATCGCCAAGCAAGGGACATGACAAGATTATAGCAGAACCATCCTTTTATTGACGTTTGCTCGATAGTTTGTTGAACTATCCCCTCGGACTTCCTCGAGCCTTTCGGTGTTGGCCAACCGAACGGAGGCGCCATGCGCACCCTTACTCTCATCGCGTTCTTCCTCCTTGCCTCCCGCGCATTTGCGCAGGAGTCCACTTTGCCCGCTCCAACCAGCGTCGTCATCATGGCGCAAGAGTCGAATGATCGTGTGCGGAATGCGGTGGTGTCGAATGCCATCGTCGTCAACTGGACCACCTCGCCGCCCACGATCTCGATCTTCGTCGAGTCCGTGGACACCGGGAGACACATCCAGACGCTCAGCCTGTCCGGCGAACGCAACGGCGCGTTCTGGATCTTCCGCGTCCCCGTCCAAGCCAGCGTGTCCTCCCCGTTCGTCGAGGTCATCCTCGGGTCCGGGAACGTGTTCGCGGTGACCATCGACGAGGCGGGCGAACGTCAGTTGGTCGCCGTCAACCAGGTAGCCGAGGTCTACTTCCCGTTCAACGCGAACGGGGATGAGTACTGCGTTTCCCTGAGCAAGCCGATCGCCTGCATGGGGAGCAATTGCCCGCCGATCTGAGCCACGTCACCACCTGACCCAGCAAAACATCACCCCCGTGCGGTGATCCTGCTGCGCGCGGGTGGTGTTTTGTTTAGGGGATAAAGGTAGAATATATTCTTGTTTACCGCGTATTTTTCTCCCTTCATCCTCACTTTCATAAAATTAAATAATACCTCTAATATCAGCCAAATATTCACCCTTTCATCAAGAGAAATACTTGACGAAAGGGTAAAAATATGATATAAAATGTGCATGATACGGAGCTGATCCATCACGGATCAAGCCGGATCAGTGAAAGGAGGTGAAACAACTTCTTTTCCGGGGAGGCTCTCAAGCTCCCCAATGCCCCAGACGCCCCTGCTAAGCGGGGGCACGATCAAGATGCGCCAGGAGTCGAGAGGAGTCGCCAAGACTCTCGCGTCAACGGCAACGTTGATTCAACATTGGCAAAGCCGGACGAATGCGAGTAGGGGAGGTTAGCCGACCTCCCGTGGTGGAGTAATCCATCGCCCCTAAGGCTAGAGCCTCTCTCTCCTAATCGGGAGGATGATGGCTCGACTCGCAGCTTGCTGCGAGCCTTGTGGGAGTAAAACGTCGATGAGGGGTTGTTATGCTGAGCCCCTCAACCTTTCAGTGCATTAGGCGCTGAAAGAGGCCAGAATCAGTAAAAAATCTCACAGGCTCTCACGATCCGAAAGGATGAGCCAATGAGATGTTTCGCACGGTGACGTGTGAACGGCGGCAACAACTTCCTTCGTGAAAGGAAGTCAAGGCCAAACTCTGTCGGATAAAGCGTCCGCAACTGACAGAGCAATGTGATTCCCCTCGACTGCATTGAGTGCGAGGGTGAGTCACGCGGATTAGTCTTCTAGACCATCGTGTATGCGGCAACGCAGACGATGGTCGCTTTTTTTTATCCCTTGAAACCGATGAACGCGCTTTATGTTACTATCTTGGGGTATTTTGATTTGATTTTTCTATGTCAAAACAGCATCTTCACGCGCTCGGCGTCCTCGCCCTTTGTTCGGCGGGTTGCGAAAGACCGCCAGAATCTTTTCCTTTAACTGATGATCAGAAAGATGAAGTCGTTGCACATGCTGAAAAGATAGAGAGAACTGCGCCATTTATGGTTGCCCTCATGAAGTATTCATATGAGGATTATCAATTTGGCAAACGAAAAAAAGAGGGTATAGATGAGGCGGAAGAGGATCTTTACGCTTCTTTGGATGACTTATGGAGTTTTATCGAGCGTGATCGTGTATATGGTTTTCATGGAGAGAATTTTCGTGATGGTACCATCGCCGCATCTATACAGCGGCGTATTTTAAACTTCCGTGAATATATAACGATTGATGTGGATGGGTTCGAAGCGATTACGAGTTCAATGCTATTCCACGAAACCGGACATCTCGAAACTTTTCATCACAAAAAATCTCTTGAAGATGCGATTTTAGCGTTTAATGCGGAAAATGAAGCCTCATACGCCAATGACCCTGACATCATTCGCCTAATCGCTGATCAACAAGATTTTCCCTATCTACTGACGGTTTTTGGAGAATTTGCCGATGTGTTATTAGACAGCATTGAATCTCAAGTAGAATCTAGAGATCTTTCCGATCTTTCTCTTGAAAAAGAAAGAGACATTTGGCTCGAGAATGAGACTTCGCGGTTGACCGAAATGAAAGCTCCGGCTATGGATGCATTGGGAATTACGGAAGAGGAATTGAAGGAGTCGTTGCGAGAATCCAAGATGTTTGATTACAAGAAAGAATTGTACAACGAGCGGAAAAGAGAATTGGGAGAAAAAATACGAAATGATGCACCAAAACCTGCAAAACGTTAGAAAGAGGCGCTATAAGGATTCTTCTGGCGAATACAAGAAGTTTACTGAACAGCTTCGTAGCGCCGTTTCAATGCTTCGATCTGTTCATTCGATCCGCAGACGACCGACAAAAATATCCTTGCTTCATGCAGTGGGGGTTCGGAATGCACTTTCGCATTCTCATCTCCTACGAGATAGATCGTTGCGTGATGTTCTTTAACCCGTTCAGTTTCGTGCACGATCGCATCGAGCTCTCTTCTTAAACGAGTGTCTTCTTTCTCAATTTCTTCGGGATCTGCATCCTCTCTCGCATAATTTTCAGCAATCTCGCGAGAAAGTTGTTGAAACTTTTCTTTATCTTTTATCTCGGCAAAACGGGAGGGAGGGCCTTTTACTGCAAAAACTAATTTGTACGTTTTTTCTTCAGATGAAAAATATTTTCCATCAACGTGCCATCTCGGAAGATCAAAAGTATCATCGGGCAATGTAACTCTCACCATAACCCATGCAGCTTCTTGATGAAGTTTTTTTCGCACATCTTCAGCTATTCGTGCGATAAAACGAGAAAGAGTGATGATGCTTTCTTTGCGGTTACCTTCCAGCTGAGAGAGATGAGCGATGAGATTTTCTAAAAGTTCATGATCTATTGGTCCGTAATGATTAAATTGAGGAAGCTCTTTTTGAATAATGATTTCCCGTATGCTCTCCTGTTCTTCTGGAGTGAATCCGACATCAAACGACACGATACCCCTTTCTTTGAGGATCTCCATGTTGTTTTTTAATTGCTCTCGTCCTTCTTTTTCTGAATAGTGCATATTGCTTCATCTTAACGAAAGTCGTTCTATACAATCAAATTTCATAAAGAAGCTGCTCTAAAGAGTTTCTTTATCCACCTATTTCTTTTTGTAAAAAAAGCAAAATGATTTACTCTGGTAGAAGAATATTTAATGGCATCGTTCAATATGAAACTAGTATCAGAAACGTATATGGGACCAGATGGGAAGACAAACTTTTTGGGTGAGTTGGCAGTTCTTGAAGCGTATGAATATCCAAGGCGTGCGATGAAGGATGGTAAATGGGTCTACGATGCACGAAGAGATAGCGATGATAATAATATGTTCAGGGCGGCTACGTTGGCTGAGCAACTGTTGGCACGAGGTGATTATCAAAATGCTCTTCGGGCGGCGCAGGTAGAGGTGCGTTTTGGATGCGCGATTCTTGATCAATCGGGACAGCACGCTTATCAAATCGCCGAAATGGCGCTTGCGAATAATGATTGGGAAGGTTTTCGCGCGGCACTTGAAGCTGCTCGTGGCATGGGTGCGTGGGCGTATGATCCTGCACGAACAATACGAGAAATGGGTATAGAGCGAGCACGAACAACCGGAAATACTGAAATGCTTGCAAAGTTAGAAGATGAAGCTGCAAGAGAGTAATAAAAATACCGAGTCTATACTCGGTATTTTTATGAAAGATTATGAAATGTTGTTCAAGGATTGCACTATCTCCTCTCGAATATTTGCTAATGATTTCTCTTTTTCAAAACTACACATTACCAAGTCCCGTGTTCCTTCCATTTTTGTTGCTGCACAGAGCTGGCGAGCATCAAGCGGACGATTGACGGCAACCAAAGCACGATTTGCCTGCTCATCTTCAAAAAGAAGTACCACGATTTTGGCCTCAGCCGTTGATTGTAAAAGCTCTTGAGCGATTTCTTCCAAATGATCAGGCGTTGTGTGCGTTTTGAAAAAATCATCGCGACCAATGGTGCTTGTAAAGATGCCTGGCGCAACTTCTTCAATTCGTGAAAAAACTGTTCCCCACAAGCGCATTGCGTCGACTGATCTTGTGCGATACAGGTTTTCCATGATGTGCATTCGTTCAGCTCCTCGCTCGATGAGTTTCGCTGAAGTGGCAAGTGTTGCCGAGGTGACGCGATCGCTGCGAAAGTTTTTGGTTTTGGCAATCATGCCGGTAAGCAGACAGGTAGCCACATGATTGGCGACCGATTCGGGTGAAAGCGACAGAAGGAGATTGGCACACGCTTCGCTGACCGAACCTGCTTGTGTATCAATACTATTCCAACGCCCGTATTCTTCATTGGAAGGGTGCCAATCAATGTTGAGAATCGGCATGGTGCTTAAGCTATCGGCATGATCACGGAAAAGAGAGCCAAGACTACTTAATTCGCGAGTGCCAAGGGTAATGAGCAAATCGTGCGCAGCAACACCGTGTTGCAAGCTGATGTTGTTGGCGGTGAGGGTACCTTCTTCTGGCGTTAACACAAGTGAAGTAAAGCCATTGTGTTCCATGCGTTCAACGGAACGTAATTTCATGCCCTGCGGCAAACTCACAGCCAAAGAGCGCAAATGCACGAGCGACGAAACAAGTGAGAGTTGTTGAATGAGAAATTGCAGCGACGAGGGTATGTTTTTTTCGCAGGCAATGAGTGTTTGTTTGCCGAGCGATGAAAGTACATGAGCTAAAGCGCATGCTGCCGCAAAGCTATCGGCATCAGTATTGGCTGGTAAGGCAATAAGTGGTCGACGGGTGTCGAGCAGAATATCGTGAATTTGGGTAGAAAGATCTTTAGCCACAGGATGGGGGATGATAAGGGAGGAAGGGGAGAGCGGTCAAGAAGGGAGGGGATTGAGGCGCTTCTCCCTCCTGCCAGGAGGGAGATTAAGAGGGAGGCGAGCGAAGGAATATACTAGGCCCTTCGCATTCGCTCAGGGTCTGTTCGCTCGTCTTACCTTGCCCAACTAGCCAAACTAGCCTACTTTATTTGTTTTCGCTACAATCACCACACTATGCTCGAGATGCCCAAGGCCTACGATCCTCATCTTGTTGAAGATACCTTATATAGTCGATGGTTGGAAAGTGGATATTTTAATCCCGATAAGCTTCCGGGAGATCGAAGAGAGATTTTTTCCATCATGATGCCGCCGCCAAACGTGACGGGCGTTCTTCATCTTGGGCACGCACTGGAAAATTCTCTCATGGATGCCATGGCACGTTATCAGCGTTTGCTTGGCAAAAAGGTGCTTCTTATTCCCGGAACCGATCATGCCGCTTTGCCTACACAGGCAAAAGTAGAAAAGATGTTAATGAGTGACGGCATGAAAAATCCTCGTCAGGAATTAGGTCGCGAGGCGCTGGTCGCAAAAATTCGCGCATTTGCTGAAGATTCAAAAGCGACCATTCTCAAGCAAGTGAAAAAAATGGGAACCAGTGCGGATTGGTCCAGGTTGGCGTACACGTTTGATGAAGATCGCAATAAAGCCGTCAACAAGCTTTTTACCCGCATGTACGAAGATGGTCTTATTTATCGCGGCTTTCGTGTAGTCAATTGGTCGGTCAAAGGGCAATCCACTTCATCCGACGATGAAATCATAACGATTGAACGGCCGTCGGTGCTCTATACCTTTAAATACAGCAAGGATTTTCCGATTGCTATTTCAACAACTCGTCCGGAAACAAAAGTAGGCGATACGGCAGTGGCAGTGCATCCGAACGACGAGCGCTATCGATCGTTTATCGGAAAAGTTTTTGACATGGAATTTGCTGGCAATAAGATTTCGGTCAAAATTATTGCCAGCGAAGAGGTGGACATGACGTTTGGTACGGGCGCGTTAGGAGTAACACCTGCGCATAGCCCAATTGATTTTGGCATGTACGAAATACAAAAAGCAAAACAGGATCCTATCGAGATTAAGCAAGTTATTGGTCCTGATGGAAAGATGACAAGCGAGGCAGGATCTCTTGTTGAGGGAGAAACGATTGAAGAAGCGCGCGCTATCGTTGTTGATTGGTTGAATGGGCAGGGATTGCTCGAATCGTCGCAGGACATTGTGCAAAACGTTGGCACGTCCGACAGATACGGTGATGTGATTGAGGCGATCCCGATGACACAGTGGTGGCTTGATGTAAATAAAGAGATTCCAGGTCGCGGTAAAACACTCCGTGACCTCATGCGCGAGGCAGTAACGATTGGTCATAATGGTGATACGCAACAAAAAGTGGTTATTACCCCTGAGCGTTTTACAAAACTGTATCTTGATCGCGTTGAAAATCTTCGTGATTGGTGTTTGTCTCGCCAAATTTGGTGGGGGCACCGTATTCCGGCTTGGTATCGGGGTGATGAAATCTTTGTCGGTACTTCAGCTCCGGAAGGAGAGGGATGGGTTCAGGACGAAGATACACTCGATACCTGGTTTAGCTCTGGATCGTGGACATTTTCGACACTGGGTTGGCCCGAAGTGACAGCTGATCTTCAGGCATTCCATCCAACGACCTGGATTCAGATGGGATATGAAATCCTCTACTTGTGGCTTATGCGCATGATTCTCATGTCGACATATGCGCTTGATCAAATTCCATTTAAAGATGCCTACATTCATGGACTGCTGCGCGATAAGGAAGGCAAGAAATTTTCTAAGTCTTCGGGAAACAATATCGATCCGCTCGATGTCATGCAGGAATACGGCTGTGATGCGCTTCGCGTTAGCGTGCTTTCGGGTATCACGCCGGGAAACGACTCTCGTTATTACACCGAAAAAGTAGAAGCGGCTCGTAATCTTGCAAACAAGATCTGGAACATCTCTCGTTTTATCATCTCCAAAACCAACGGTGCGCGGCATATTGATGCGGTTACTCCAAAAACACTAGCCGACAAATGGATCTTGTCGCGATTTAGCGTTACTGCCGAAAAAGTCGGTGTTTTGCTTGATCGTTATGATTTTTCGTTGGCGATTGAAGTATTGCGCGACTTCACCTGGAACGAATTTGCGGATTGGTATTTGGAAGTCGCGAAGATCGAAGGTGATAAAGATGAAATCCTTCTCTTCATCTTGGAACGCCTGCTCATCATGTGGCATCCATTCATGCCGTTTGTGACCGAGGAGATCTATACGCAATTTGATCGCGGTATGATTGTGGTGGCCGAGTGGCCGGAGCAAGCGGTGCTAGCATCATTTGTAGATGCTATTGCTGATGAGCAGTTTGCTCGCGTGCAAGAAATCGTCATCGCGATCCGCAATATTCGCGCGCAATATAAAGTTGAGCAAAAGAAAGAGGTGACGGTTTATCTCGATGGTGGAAATGCATATGCATCTGCAGCATCGGTGATCGGTGGTTTGTCGAGGAGCGTCCTCATATTTGAAAAAGCTCCCGAAGGTCAAGCTGCCAAAGCGGTTGCTGGTAATGTCACGATTACGGTTCCGCTTGCAGGACTTGTTGATGTTGCCAAAGAGCAAGAGCGTTTGCAAAAAGAGCTTGTGTCGGTCGAGGGTTATGTAAATGGCCTGCAAAAGAAATTAGAGAATACCGAATTTGTTCAGCATGCACCGATTGCTGTTTTCGAAAGTGAAAAGAAGAAACTTGTTGAGGCTTTGCAGCGTCAGGAAGCGCTCAGACGCGAACTTGAACAATTGAAATAATATGGAGATTTCCAAAGATAAAAAAGCAATTGAACATCTTTTGCATCATGGCGTGGAAAAAGTGTTTCCAACGGCAATTGATTTGCAAAAAAAGCTCATGAGCGGAGAACGCCTGCGCATCTATCTTGGCGTTGATCCAACATCGCCGCATTTGCATATCGGTCATGCCATGCAATTCAAAAAACTGCGCGAATTCCAAGACCTTGGCCACGAAGTCATTTTGCTTATCGGCTCCTTCACCGCCATGATTGGTGATCCAACCGATAAGACTGCAACACGTAAACAACTCACTGCCGAAGAAGTATTTGCAAATGCCAAAACGTATCAAGAACAAGCAGGAAAGATTTTACGTTTTGATGGAGAAAATCCCGCACATCTGAAATTCAACCATGAATGGTTAGAGAGTTTAACGATGAAACAGGTTCTTGAACTTACCTCGCAATTTACCGTTCAGCAAATGATGGAGCGTGACATGTTTGAAAAGCGTTGGAATGATGAAAAGGCGATCGGTCTGCATGAATTCATGTATCCCTTGATGCAAGGGTTTGATTCTGTAGCGATGGACGTTGATGTTGAAATCGGCGGCAACGATCAAACATTTAACATGCTTGCAGGACGAACGTTGATGAAGGCGGGTGTACTTGGTCATGAACCAAAAGAGAAATTTGTTGTTGCAGTGAAACTTTTGACCAACGACGAAGGGAAAAAGATGAGCAAATCGGAGGGTGGATTTATTGCTATCGACGATGCGCCGGAAGATATGTTTGGCAAAATTATGGCCATGGGTGACGGCATGATTGAAACATATTATTCGATGGTGCTTGATGCGTCTGAGGATGAACTCGCGACTATTAAACGGCGCCGTGCCGATGGAGAAAATCCTCGCGATATCAAAATGGAGCTTGGTCATCGTGTCGTCGCTCTGTATCACGGCGCTGAGGCGGCCGATGCCGCACGCGATCACTTTATTCGCGTCTTTCAAGAACGCTCTGCTCCCGTAGATATGCCCGAAATGACGATCACGCCCGAATATTCCATTGTCGATATTCTTGTTGCCACCAAACTCGCGCCATCAAAAGCCGAAGCACGTCGACTTATCGAGCAGGGAGGTGTGAAATTAGGTGATAACGTGATTACAGATTCCGCGTTTATCGTGAATGGCCATATGCTTCCCGCTATTTTGCAAAAAGGGAAACGATCTTTTGTGCGTTTAATTGCAGAATAAATATGTACGCGTTGCAACAAGCTAAAAAAGAGGCACTTGCTGCCTTAAAAAAACATATTGGTAAAGGTTTTATATTGAACATTGATATGTTAGCCGAGCCGCCCAAGCCCGAGCTTGGCGATCTGTGTTTTCCTTGCTTTACGCTGGCGAAAGGCATGGGGCGCAATCCCGCCGAAATTGCCTCTGAGCTTTCAGCGAAGATCGGTCCTTCGGCCTTTATTAAACGTGTGCATGCGGTCGGGCCGTATGTGAATTTTGTGTTCGATAAGTTTGCCTTTGCGCAAGCAGTGCTTACCGATATCGGCAAAGGCAAGGCTCGATATGGTGTCTCGACCATGGGCAAAGGGAAGAGAATTCTTGTTGAGTATGCGTCATTGAATACGCATAAAGAATTTCACGTCGGTCATGTACGCAATACCACACTTGGTCAATCCATTGTGCATGTAATGAAAGCAAATGGATATGGAGTGATTCCTACTTGTTATATCGGCGATGTGGGCGCGCATGTCGCTAAAGCGATTTGGGGACTGAAAAAGTTTTACGCCGATAAAAAGATTGCTAAAAAAGATCGTGCAAAGGTTTTACAAGATGCCTACACGCAGGCGCATGTTTTTAGCGAAGATCATGTCGAAGCAAAAGAAGAAATCGCCGCGGTTCAGCGCGCACTCGAGGAAGAAAAAGAACCTTGGCAATCGCTTTGGGAAGAAACGCGTGAGTGGAGTTTGGAGGATTTGCGCAAAAGTTTTAAGGAGTTTGGCATCAAACCCGATGTTTGGTACTTCGAGAGTCAGGTCGAAAAGTCCGGTAAAGACATGGTGAAAAAATTGCTTATCGAAGGCATTGCCAAGAAAAGTGAAGGGGCGACCATTGTTGATTTAACCGAAGAAAAGCTCGGTATTTTCCTCATTCTCAAAACCGATGGTTCGGCACTGTATGCGACCAAAGATCTGGCGCTCGCCTTTGTCAAAGAGGAAGAATATCACCCCGATCGACAAATCTTTGTTGTTGATAATCGCCAATCCCTCTATTTGCAACAATTGTTTGCCACCTTGCGACGTCTTGGTTTTACCAGGGAGTTGACGCATATCGGGTACGAATTTGTCACCTTGCCTGATGGCGCCATGTCGTCGCGCAAAGGTAATATCGTTCGTTATGAAGATTTGCGTGACACGTTGACTGAGAAGATTTTCGCATCGACCCGTGAACGCCATACTGATTGGAATGAAAAGAAGCTGATGGCAACGGCGCAAGCGCTTGCTTTTGCCGCCATGAAATTCGTGATGTTGCGTCAAGATAATGACAAAAAGATCGTTTTTGACATGGAAGAAGCGGCATCGGTTGAGGGTTTTACCGGCCCCTATCTTCTCTATACCATCGCACGCCTCAACAGCATTGAACGCAAGGCACATGTACGCGCCACGATGGATACGACACGTCTCATCCATCCCTATGAGCAAGAGCTTGTGACATTGCTGGCGAAATATCCTGATCTTGTTGCGCAAGCGGGTTTGCAATTGCGTCCGTCGATGGTGGCGCAGTATGCATTCGAATTAGCGCAAATGTATGCGCGGTATTACGAAGCGGTGCGTATTCTCGACGATGCCGATCAGGCAAGTTCAGCAGCGCGATTGGCTTTGTGCGGCGCAATCAAACAAACTCTTACGAATGCACTGTCCCTTTTGGGCATTACGACGGTTGACGAAATGTAAGATATCGAAGCTGGTCGAAACTGCTCAAGTCCTATACTATTCCTAGCAAATCTCATCATTTTTTATGGCTTTTATGGCAAAAAATACATACGGCGAAACAATCATTGCACAAGGTGTGCGCATCGAAGGTGAATTTATCGCCGAAGGCGACATTGTTATCGAAGGTGAAGTACGCGGAACTATTAGCACGGCGGGAAATTTGCGCATTGGCGACGCCGCCAAGGTTGAAGCCGATATTCGTGCGCAGAATGCTGTTGTTTCCGGTGAAATTCGCGGCACCATGCAAATTGCTGGCAAATTGGAATTGATGCCTTCATCGAAATTTAGTGGTGATATGGCTGTTGATGTGTTGTCGGTTGGTGCAGGTGCACAAGTCAACGGCACCGTACGCATGGGCGCCGAAGAGGTGCAGATGGGCAAAGGCACAAAGGGAAAGAAGAATGCCTCTGAAGAAGAGAGCGAAGGTTAAGCGCGCTTGTGTACGTCTACGCGTACGATGATTTTTTGCAAGATCGGCGTTACGAGCGTGACCTTTCTCTCATTGAAACTCGTTTAACCGATCTTGGGATTACCGGCAATGTTGTCCGGCTGGGTTTTTATCGTGATCCTTTACAGGTGTTAAAACACGAAATTCAAAAGGGTGCTAAAACCATTGTGGCGGTGGGGAATGATCGAACATTGGAGAAAGTATTGAATGCGGTTGAAGAAACAAAAACCGTTGTCGGCTATTTACCCGTTACTCCCGAAAATCCCATGGCTGAACTGTTAGGTTTGCCGCAAGGTGTCCAAGCATGCGATATGTTGTCGGCGCGCCTTATTGAAGAAATGGATATTGGCGAAGTAAATAATCAGCGCTTTTTGCATAGCGCAACGTTTGATGGCACCGGTTGCGTCATGATGTGTGAAGATCGCTATTCGGTGACGCCACTGCGTAAAGCTACCTTTGAGGTGGTGAATTTGACGGGTCAAGATCCTGACGTTGGTGTCATTAGTCCGAGTGATGGCATGCTTACCCTTGTCACTCGCTTACCTCGTTTTTCTTTACTGAGTCGTAAAGTCGATATCGGCAAAATCCCTTTTCGTTCCGCACATGTTTTTGCGCCAAAGCCTATCAAAATCCAAGTTGACACGGCGACTTTCCAAGCGCAAGAATTTACCTTTAAAGCACTACCGGGAAGATTGCGAGTGATTACTGGCAAGCAGAGGAAGTTTGTGGCCTCGTAATATTTTTAGATTCCAGAGTTTTAGGACACTTACTGGTTCATTAAAAGTCTTTTTGTGATATTTGGCATTGATTTTCGTCCGTTTGTGCTAAAGGCTGGATAGAGTGGATCAATCCTCATCATTCTGCATTCATCTTTATATGCAATAAATGGCATCTTGCGATTTATTTTTATCTTTTTTGCCGTTCTTAAAATTAAATTTGCTCGATTCTGACCAAAGGAATCGACTTCTGGTGTTTGGGCAAATGAAACCGCGCCAAGGCTTTCCCCATCTACAGGAGCTAATTTAAGTGTAAAAGGCATTTTTGATCGCTGCATCAAAAGATCTATGTGTGTATTTGCAAGTTCTCGAAGTGCAAGTACGAGTTGTTCGGCATCTGTATCATTAAAATAAATCACCACTTTTTCTCTTCGTGACAATTCGACCGCAGTACAGCGTCTGACGGTTTTGATCTCTACACGCATCTCATTGTTTTCAATTGCCTTTTCTGTCAAAAGGAGAACAAGATCTTTATAAATGGTGTGCATCTCTGTGGCCGAGAGGTTGAGATACAATCTGCCTTGGGGTTGTTCGCGATCAATCCCACCGTTAATGTATGCGTAGAGCCAGGTATGACGTTTGCCAGACTTTTCTATTTGAAGGAACGGTCTTTCAGCTTCTTTTAATTCAAGTTCTACCTCCCGTAATTGTTTTTCCACCGCATCACTTTTTCCCTGTATCTTTTCGATATCGCCTTCGAATTTTTCAAATGTACTACTTTGGGTGAAATATTCTTGATAAATCTTTTCGTGAAGATCACTTCTTGTAAGGCTATCCGTTTCTTGAGATTCTAACCATCGAAAACAACTATCAAGCTCCTGAGCACTATGATGTGTTGTGCCCCATTTTTCATCAGTTTCAACATTTATTTCCGGAGGCTTTGGTTGGTGAAAGATGACTTCACGTTTTGAGGGATTCATATTTCATTTTCCACAGCGCATACATTCCCAAGATGAACAGTACTGTTGAGCTAATAGCGGACAAAAGACAATAGGTGCACCAGGCTTGTAAAATAAAGGCCATGATAAACACGAAGCCACAAGAGAACAGGAAGCCGAGTAAAGTAAATGCGCATGCTAATTTGAAATACGTACGCGATGAAAACTCGAGAGCGAATATTAGGAGCCCGAAAAGCGTTACATAATAGAGGGCGCCGAAAAGTGCTACGGGAATACCGAAGAATTCAGAATACACACTTGAGGTGACCGTTTCGCATCCAGAAAACGGCCCGCACACGAGTGGTATGCCAAAATAATGATGTGCGGTTAAATACATCGCATCAGCAAAGCCAAAAAGCGCAACAACGACCATGACGATTTGATAGGAACGTGGCATATATTATTCTGACGCTGGCGTCGGGGTCTGTTCGCTTGCGTTTATTTCATCTAATTTTTGCTGAATGAGATCAAGAAAAGCTTGATGATTTCTGGGATTCTCAATGACTTCACCATTGATATAAAATGTGGGTGTTCCGGTGATATTGGCAGCATTTCCTGAATCTTCATCAACTTTTACGCGATCGCGAACCATATTACTTTGATAGTCGGTCATGAATTGTTCTTTGTTTAGGCTGAGAAGCTCGGCATACGCTGAAAACATGGCACTTGGTTCGGCGAGATTTGCCCAATCATTTTGACGATCAAAGAGCATATCATGCATTTCCCAGAATTTCCCCTGTATGCTCGCCGCTTCAGAAGCCCATGCAGCTTCTGCGGCATTGGGGTGAAGGGAATGGAGAGGGAAGTGGCGATATACTAGGCGAACATCGTTTGGATGAAGTTCAAGGATTTTTTTGAGTGTTGGCTCAACCGCAAGGCAAGCTGGGCATTGGAAATCCGAATACGTTACTAAGGTCAGTTTTGCATTATCAGGGCCCACCATGTGATCCGCGGCAGTAACTTCAGGAATGCTGCCACTGGGGCCGTTTCCTTGTCGTTGTGCCACGGCAATCATCGATGCAATAATGATAAATACTGCCAAACCGTATAATACGAAACGAAAACTGCGAGTTAAGGCCATATGGATAAAAGGGTAGCAGAAAAATGTGAAATTCAAAAGTAGGCCAGTTGGGCCAGCCACCCTTCGTCAGAGACTACGGTGGGCCACCCCGTAGCATTAGCGGAGGGTGGAAGCTAGTAATTGAGGATTTCGCAATAATGAAAGAGAAACAAAAAATCTCCTCAGATTGAGAAGATTTTTTGCATCCCACATAGCCCTGACGTGAGGAAGGGCGACGTGGGATGGTGGACCTTAGCGGGATCGAACCGCTGACCTCTTCCATGCCATGGAAGCGCTC
>CAZREA010000005.1:0-21673 GCA_964599455.1 uncultured Gammaproteobacteria bacterium
TGGATCATCACGCCACCTTGAATACGTTCTCAGGTCTTGTACTCACCGCCCGTCACGTCAAGAGAGTTGGGAACACCCGAACGTCGCCGTCCGGCGGCGGAAGGTGGGCTCAGCGATAGGGACGAAGTCGTAACAAGGCATCCGTAGCGGAAGCTGTGGATGGATCACCTCCTTTCAAAGGAATTGTCGACTCATTCTTCTTCGGAAGAGTAGAGACTCAAAATCCTCTTTGAAGTCCTTCGGGGCTTTCACTGAGGTGGACGCTGTAATCACAGAGTTGTTTAAGGCATTGTCTTCGCATGTACACAGAAAAGTCGCTAGATATAGCGGTCTTTTTTGTTTCAGATATTGACAAAATACGAAAAATCAGGTAAAGAATGGCCACTATGATTCGTACCCTTCTTTCCCGCGTTGCCTTGGTTGCGCTTTTTGCGAGCCTGGTAGTGCCGGTTCAATCCTTTGCTGCCAGCTCAACGAGCGCAAATTTGCTCTCGTGGTCGTCTTGGCATAGTAAGGGCGGTGTTGCGGTAAGCTCTTCGGCGAAGACCATTACCTTCGACGAAAATGAAGATGAGACGCAATACGTCTATCAAGATATTTCGGTTGATGATTATGCTGGCAAATACCTGCTTATCTCTGCGTTTACGCAGGTAGAAGAAGCAGAAGCCGATGGCGTCACCGGTTATCCGAAAATATATGCTTACGTATACAATGACGACAATGAAAAGATTGCTACCCTCTCGGGCCAGTATTTAACCCATGATGAAAATGCAGATGATGAAGAATGGGCAGTGAGCTACGGCATCTTCGCGCTTTCTTCCAAAGCGGATACGATTCGTCTTTTCGTCGAACAGACTCAGGATGATGAAGACGAAAAAGAAGGAAATGAAGCAACGGTTTATAAAGTGGGCGTTTTTGGAACGAATTCACAAAGCGCGGCCTCATTGATTCAAAAATTTTATTACACGGATATTCTTGATGACATGAATGATGACGACACAACGACATCAAGTTCAAATACTTCGGTCTGGTATGACAATACTTCTATTGTTTGTAGCCAAGGTCGTAGTAAGATGGACGTTGATGTGCAGGTAACGTCGATGGTCTATGCCGATGATGCGGATAGCGATACGCGTAACGAAACTTGGATTTTGTGGGTAGCAAACCGTACCTCATGGTTCTGGAGCGATTGGGGCAAAGGTAACGCCTCTGCTTATGGTAATGCCGCATGGTCGAAAGGACGCATTTGTGCAAAATCTGGTGATGAAATTCGTATCAACGGTACCTTTGAAGATGCTGCGAAGTATCTTGTCTACCGTAATTCTGGAAACTCCGCTGCTGACCAAATTCTCGACTTATACATTGGTGGAAAGAAATACGAAATCGGTTCGGGAAAATCCTGCAATTGGGTGAAGAATAACAGTAATGGATACGATGTGATTTGTGTGGTGAAGTAACGCACAGATTGTCACAGATCAAAAAATACGACAGATAAAAAAGAGTCTCGGAATTCCCGGGGCTCTTTTGATTATTTTATCGAAGGGATTCTCATGTCCCTAGGAGGACGAGGGACATGAGATGGATTACGATTTACCGTCCGGATAAATGACGGTGATCCAGACGTCTTTGCCGACATGCCTCTCGACCACTGCGCGTGGACCAAATAGACGTTTCATCCTTGCGTTGAGCTCCTCTAGACTTTCTTGACCGATGAAGAAGATGTGGTTCATGATTTCTCCCGAATCGTTATTGGGCTTGAGGTTGTGAAGACAGCGTAGTTATTTAATAAGATTGGGAATATGATGTCAATATTCTTTGCTATTTTATAGCAGATGAAATTATCGCTATGTCTGAAGTTCCTCAGTTTGGAGAAAAAATTGAAACGTATGCCGATCGTCCCGGGTCGTATGCGATTGTATTTAATGAGGAAGGAAAACTTCTTACCGTTTCTGTGCGCGGGATGTTGCATTTACCTGGTGGAGGAATTGATCCTGAGGAAGATCCTATGGTTGCTGTTGCTCGTGAGGTCCTTGAAGAAGCGGGGTATGAGATAGGCGGTATGCAAGAAATAGGTAAAGCGAATCAATTTCTTCCTTACGCAAGCATCGGTCCGTTGAATAAACTTGGTACTTTTTATACAGCAGTGCTTCTCGGAGGAGATCTCTCACATTCTCCGGAAGATGATCATGTGGTTACTTGGGTTTCGGTTGCAGATTTTCTTGATTCAAATGCATCAGAGTATCAAAAATGGGCAGTAAAGAAGGCGTTGCATCGTGAGGAATAATTTTTTGAATTAGACATTATTTTCTATCTGTTTTATGAACGAAATAAAAACGTATACAGGCTCTTGTCACTGCGGAGCAGTGCGCTATGTAGTGCAAGCTGATCTCGGTTTTACGGTGACATGTAATTGCTCGATGTGTGCAAAGATGGGGTGGATTATGACATTTGCGCCAGCTTCGCGATTTACACTTTTGTCGGGAGAAGACAGCCTGACTGATTATCAATTTCATAAAAAGGTGATTCATCATTTGTTTTGTAAAGTTTGTGGTATTCGTTCGTTTGGTCGCGGCAAAGACAAAGAAGGAAATGATACGGTGGCGATTAATGTATTTTGTCTTGATGACGTTGATCGATCGACTCTTGCGCCAACATTGTTTAATGGAAAAGATTTGTAACAAAAAATCCCCCGACAATTGAGAGGGGGATTTTTTTTATTCCTCGAAGCTCCATGGTGATGAAGCAAAGAGGGATGGTCGGGCCGGTGGGGCTCGAACCCACGGCCTCTTGGTCCCAAACCAAGCGCGCTACCAACTGCGCCACGGCCCGATAAAGCGCAAAGACTATAGCACTATAAGAAGAAAACGCCAAATGCGGGTTTTGTGGGGCGTTTCCGGGCGAAGGAGACGACCCAGCGGATCGTCTCTGCATCCGGCGTCCACCACCCGTGTTCTCGCTAAAACGGATATTCCTGACCTGATAATACGGAAATATCCTCGGCCGTCTCCATTGTCTCGCCGATCGTGTAATCATTCCAAAAGACGTCAGGAACATCGATGACGCGGTATTCCCAATCTGCTCCATATAGCGTAATTGCCAGACCTTCACTGCCGATTTCGTGAAGAGTGTTATTGCCCGAAACCGCATACACGACGGGACTCGTTTGCATTTTTACTAAATAGATTCCGGGACGCATGGTGACGTTAGCGCCAAGTGGATAAAGCGCTAGTTCTTCTTCGGTGAGGATGGTGACATTGGTAAAATCATATTCCCATGAATAGAAGGTTGCTTCGTTGGGAAAGGCGTGACGCTTACCGTCTGATCCGTATACGTACACGGCTGATGAGGTAGGGCTTTTTACGAGCGTTCCTGGCTCAAAGGGCAGTATTTCCTCGACAACGGATTCCTCTACAGGTATTTCTTCTTCAGCAGCCTCTTCTTCCGGTTCGTAGATATCAGCGGCCGCTATCGCATCCAATCGCCAAACTTTATTTTGATACGATGAGAAGCGAACATAGCGATACGGTTCATCTCCGCTATAGGGAACCACATATGAAAATTGTCCGGCTGGTAGCGTGAATGATGTTGCATCCAATTCATTCATGTCTGCGTCATAAAAAGACACATACGGTATGGCGCCATATTCTAAAAGATAATAACGTATGGTTAAATCGCCGATTCCTTCCTCACCTTCTCCCATATCAAGCGTTAATGAAATATTGCTTTTGAGAAAATCAGCATATAATTCATCGGGCGCACCGATAGCGTTGTAGGGTTGTAGGAGATTGATCATGGAGACTTGTGCCACTCCATTTGCATAAATGTCTCCCGCTAAAACTAATTGTGAGGGCAGGAAAGAATAAAGAATCGCCAATACAAGAGAAAAAGTTACGGATTTCATACCTATATACGATAACATATTTGTCTTGACGATTAGGCTTTGGACGATATATTATAGCGAACGCTCGGGCGTGTAGCTCAGGTGGTTAGAGCGCAGTCCTGATAAGACTGAGGTCCCTGGTTCGAGTCCAGGCACGCCCACCAGAGAAAATTCGAAGTACGAAATCTGAAATTCGAAAAGGAATGTAAGAAAAAGACTGTTTTATTTGGAGATAGTTTTTGTCCGAAGAGTGAGGACCGACGAGTCGTATACAGACATACGGCGAGTCGGCCGCAGCGATGAGGGCAAAAAATAGCCCAAATAAATCAGTCTTTACATGCCGCGGTAGCTCAGTGGTAGAGCGAAGGCCTGAAGAGCCTTGCGTCGTCGGTTCAATCCCGACCCGCGGCACCATCCCCCGTCGCTCCACTTCGTCCCTCAACATTAAGTGTTGGACCTCGTGGAGCTATGAGGGATGTATTCCTAGAGAACAAAAAATCCCCTTTATGGTTGGGGATTTTTTGTATCTTATTTCTGCGCTGCGCGTTGCAAGCGATCGTTGAGTGCGAGTCCAATTCCTTTCTCGGGAAAATACGGAGCGAGGATGATGTCGACGTGTTCGGTGTCAAAATGAAGAAGATCATCGTAGAGATGCTGAGCAACTTCGTCCAGCGACCGATTCTCTGTTTCTAAAATACCCACATGCTTTCCTTCCTGTTGGAGTTCTTTTGCGGTTTCCTTAATGCGATCCGGATCAATGATCAGCAATTGCGCATTCGGAGCATAATGACGAAAACGTGTTCCCGGAGAATGTGCTGAATGTATTTCGAGTATCGGCGTGATGCCAAGTGCGTTTTCAATTTCTTCGGGTGTGATTGTGCCCAGACGAAGAATATGGGGAAGACCATCTCGGACCATGACAACCGTTGACTCAATGCCTTTATCAGTCGAACCACCAGTGATACAGGCAAGGGTATCACCAAAATAGTTTTCCACGTGTTCGTGCTGCGTTGCGCTGGGTTTCCCCGAGGGATTAGCGCTTGGTGCTGCAATAGGAAAACCACATGCTCGGATCAGTTTTTGTGCAAGTGGATGCGCCGGCATACGTACTGCGACTGTTTCGAGCCCTGCGGTCGTGGCGAGAGGAACATCGGCATGTTTTGGGAGAATGAGTGTGAGCGGTCCGGGCCAAAAGGTGTCGATGAGTTTTTGAGAAATGGGATCGATCTCGCTTGCGACCCTGTGAATATCATCTTTGTCGGCGATATGAATGATGAGGGGATTTGAGGCAGGACGTCCTTTGATTGCGTAAATTTTTGCTACCGCATCCGCATTAAACGCATTGGCGCCGATGCCATAGACGGTTTCGGTGGGGAAGGCGACGATGTTGCCGGATTGGAGAAGCTTTATTGCTTTAGTGAGATCGATGAATGACATAGAAAAGATCCTGATCCTTCGACAAGCTCAGGGCAGGCTCTTGGAAGAATCTATTAGATTATAGTGACAAAAGAATCGTTCTAGGCCCTTCGCATTCGCTCAGGGTCTGCTCGTTTCTTTTTCAGTCACACTGGCACTACACCCTACACCTCGCGTACACTTTTCTCAACTATGTCACTTTTAGTAGGAACGCCAGAATGGGGAATCGCAGGGTCCGTTTTTGGTATCGATGAAGCGGGACGAGGTTGTTTGGCTGGACCGGTGGTAGCCGCATGCGTGGCTTTTGATTGGCAGAAACCGAATCTCATTCATGATCTTGATGCGAATTTTATCATCCGCGATAGCAAACTCATGAGTCGTGCGCAGCGCCAAGAATCCTCGAGCGCGATCAAGGAATGTGCGTTTGCGTACGGTGTTGGCGTTGTTGAATCGGACGTTATCGACGAAATCAATATTCTCCAGGCAACATTTGAAGCGATGCGCAGAGCGGTGGCACAGATTAACGCAGATCAAAAAAGCGCCACAAATCTCTTTCTTATTGATGGCAATCAGTGTGTGCCGAAGGTTACTTGGAACCAAAAAACAATTGTCGACGGTGATGCGAAGGTGTTCTCGATCGCAGCCGCTTCCATTATTGCCAAAGAGCATCGTGATGCACTAATGGAAGAGTTGCATGAACAATATCCGCAGTACGGTTTTGCTCAGCACAAAGGATACGGAACGAAAATGCATCGGGAAGCAATTTTGCAATACGGACCGACACCGATTCACCGGAAGACTTTTTTGAAAAACTTGCAAAAATGTTGAATATTAGCTAAGATCTTGGACGGAGGTTAAGAATGATCGGGACACACTGGAGTGAAATCACTCGTAAAAATGCCATTCTTCGTCACTCGCGCTGCTGTGGAAAATGCAGCGGCTGCCAAACCGGGAACCACTGTCTGAATCCTGTCCTCCTCTCCGTCATGGAGATTTTCCACGTTGAGTGGATGGAGGAGATGAGGGAGGAGGATAGTGGTCGTGACGCCGGCTAGACCGGTTCTCGAGGCCGTCGATGTAGATTCGACGGCCTCGCTCTTTTTATGATCAAGTTTTCAATATGTCTTTAAGAAGAATGAATCCTCACGATTTTGAAAAAAATGTTGTAATAGGTTACCTTGCTCACGGAGGTGAACATGAGTTTCGTCGACGAAGGACCATTGCCTGATGGGTGTACTTGTCACACGTTGAGCACGGAAGCTCGACTGGCGCGACAGTGCATCGCGTGTCAGGCGAGGGCGAAGAGTGAGTATCACTGTATCGCTGACAAGGGCGATGGTGAGCGTTGTGGAGCGGGTTTGCTCGCGCATGAGATCGCAAAAGGCATCTGCGGCATGTGTGAAGCGGAGGGCCGATCGTCGATTTCGGATCGGCAGACCAACTCTTGCGGGTTCGGATCCTTTTATGGTGGAGACTGGTGAGCGGTATTGCGCTTGCTTCTCTATCGGGATTACAGAGACTGGCTTCGCGGCCAGTCTCATATTTTTTTATGTTACACTAAATAAAGAATATATCTTCTATGCGTACCGAATACGGCAAACTCGTTCGGGACAAAATTCCGGAAATGATCCGGATGCATGGCGCAGTGCCCGTACTGCGTGTTTTGGAAGATGAGGAATTTATTGGAGAACTCAAAAAGCGCCTGATTGAAGAAGCATGGGAGGCGTATTACGCTGATGGTGTTTCGCTGATTGAAGAATGTGCGGATATGTTTGAAGTTATGGCTTGGATGATGCGCACGCGTGGCATTGATCCCAATGAAGTGTTTGCCATGGCTGAAAATCGCCGCATCGAACGGGGAGGATTTGCCGAAAAAGCCTATTTAATTGCCGTCGAAGAAACCGAATCCGTTTATTGATTTGGTGGCCTTTTTCCGCTAGGATAGCCTGCATGGATACCTTGCAGACTGTTTTGGAAATTCCGTCTACGCATTTGCCAAAATATGTGGCTCCTCTTGGGCTTTCTCAAGATATTCTCGAAGAAATTTCACGAGTAAAAAATGAGCCGCAATGGATGAAGGAGAAACGGCTCAACGCATTCCGTCTTTTTTCACAAACCGCATTGCCGACGTGGGGTCCATCGCTCGCTCGGCTTGATATGGCGAAGATCCGTTTTTTTGTGCGTCCGGATGCGGTTGAATCGAAGCGATGGGAAGATGTGCCTGAGGAGATTCGTGATACGTTTGAAAAACTTGGCATTCCCGAAGCAGAACGAGCGGCGCTCGGTGGTGTTGGTGCGCAGTACGATTCGGATGTGGTTTATCATCGTTTGCAGGACGAACTTGCAGAGCGGGGAGTGATTTTTGAAAACATGGACGTGGCTCTGCAAAAATATCCTGAGCTCGTACAAAAATATTTCATGACCCAATGCGTGCCGACACATGATCATCCCTTTGCTATGCTCCACGCGGCGGTTTGGAGTGGAGGCACATTCATTTATGTGCCGGAAGGCGTGCAGGTCGATATTCCATTGTCGGCATATTTTCGCATGAATGCGGCCCAGGGTGGACAATTCGAACACACGCTCATTATTGCTGCGTCAGGAAGTCGCATTCGCTATATTGAAGGGTGTTCGGCGCCGAAATTTGATGATGCGGCCTTGCATGCGGGCTGTGTGGAGATTTTTGTGGAGAAGGGAGCGAAGGTCGAGTATTCGTCAATTGAAAATTGGAGCAAGAATACGTTTAATCTCAACACCAAACGGGCGCTTGTTGATGAAGACGGGGAAATTGTTTGGCTCAATGGCAATATGGGCAGTTGCACAACAATGCTCTATCCCATGAGTATCTTGCGCGGAGCTCGTGCCAAAAGTACCTATGAAGGTGTTGCGTTTGCCGGACCGGGACAAGAACAAGATACGGGACACAAAGTTGCACTCGTGGCTCCGGATACATCGGCGATTGTGCGTGCAAAAGGTATTTCGGTTGGCGGCGGCATCTCCACTTATCGTGGTTTGGTAAAAGTGACCGGAAAAGCGGATCGGGCCAAGATACATGTGCAGTGTGATGGACTGATGCTTGATGGTGAATCTGTTTCCAAAACGATACCCGTTTTGCAAATAGAGAACTCCTCGGTCGAAGTTGCTCATGAGGCTCGCGTCGGCCGCATTGATGAGCGTGCGCTTTCCTATCTTTCTTCTCGAGGCGTATCTGCCGACGCGGCTTTACGGATGATGGTGACGGGTTTTGTTGAATCGGTGACGAAAGAGTTACCACTTGAATATGCGGTTGAGTTTTTGAAACTTATTGAGCTCGAGGTTGCATCGTGGAGGATAAAAGCATGATCAAAATCCTTTCTCCACTCTCCGCAACTTTTATCGCCGACCAACCGTCGACGATGCTTCGAGGTGATCAGGTGATCGAGATACACGTTCCCAAACAACAAGAAGCACGACACGATTTTTCATTTTCTTTATCTGAATTTGGATTGCATCTCATGCGCATTACTCTTGAAGGTCATGCGACGCTTCGCCTGTCGCGAACACTGCATGTGTCCGATTCCGATACGCGAGGAACGATGATTGTTCTGGCGCGACTTGGGGAAGATGCTCAGCTTTTTGTTGATGACGTGATGTTTGTTGAAGGAAAAAAGACGAATGTGTCGTTGTGTGCAAAAGTTGTGCTCGATAAAGGAGCAAAAGCGCAGGTGCGACAATATGCTCGTGTTGGAAAAAAAGCAGAAGGGTCAATTGTCTCGGAAATATGTCGTGCACTGGTATGTGATGTATCTGCAATTGTGAGTGCAATTCCTGAACTTGAGGTACAAACGGATGATGCAGTCACTTCGCACGCTGCATCAGTAACGAAACCTGATGAGCGCATGACACAGTATCTCGTATCACGAGGTTGTGATAAGCAAAGAGCGCAACAGTTGGTGTGTGATGGATTTTTGCAATCGTATGTCTAAGATTATCTATCTTGATCATGCAGCCACGACACCGATTGCGCCTGAAGGATTGCAGGCGATGATAGCGTATGAAGAGTCAGGGCGTGGCAATCCGTATCGTGGTTTACATGTGCGTGCGGAGCGCGCGACTGATGCGTACGATCAAGCACGCGCGACGGTTGCGAAATTCATCAGTGCATCACCTGATGAACTCATTTTTACGAAAGGGACAACCGAAAGTTTAAATCTTGTTGTGCATGGCTTGGCTCCATCTCTTGGTCCGACTGATGAAGTTATTCTCTCTTTACTTGAACATCACGCCAATCTGTTGCCTTGGCGAGCAGCAGCGCAGAAGTATGGTTTTACTTTGCGCTTTTTACCGATGACCGTAGAGGGATTGATCGATCCTGCAGCAGCGGCATCGGTGATCACTGATAAGACAAAAGTTGTTGCCCTTACGCATGTTTCTAATGTGCTCGGCACCATTACGCCAATGCGGCGGATTGCTGATCTGGCGCATGCTCATGGTGCGCTTGTTGTGTGTGACGCCGCTCAATCAGCAGGACATTTGCCGTTGTCTGTTGTTGAACTTGGTGTTGATGCGCTCGCATTTGGTGCGCATAAAATGTACGGTCCTATGGGAATAGGCGCGTTGTATCTTTCTCAAAATCTACAAAAAAGCATTGACCCTCTTCTATTGGGAGGAGGTATGGTTGAAGAAGTGTTGGATGATGGCTGTGCCATTTTTGCTCGTGATGTACGAAAGTTTGAAGCAGGAACGCCAAATGTGACTGGGGCAGTGGGATTTGCCGCAGCATGTGAAGCGCTTTTGCAAAAGGGAATGGAGCAGATTGTTGCGCACGAGCAAAACATCACCGCCTATCTTTTAGAAAACCTCGCACAGATTTCGTCATTGACGTTGTACGGACCTCGTACTACCGAATCCCGTCTTGGCGTCGTTTCTTTTTCGGTTCAAGATATGCATTCACATGATGTTGCCGCAGCACTTTCTCAAAAGCACATTTGCGTTCGCGCAGGGTATCATTGCGCCGCCCCACTGGCTCGTTGCCTGCATCCTGATGGAACGGTTCGTGTCAGTATCGGCAAAGAGACGACGAAAGAGGATGTGGACGCGCTTCTGTTGTCATTGCGGAACGACCTATGATTTCCCCTCTTGCCGATCACGCTCAACATCCCCGCAACAGACGCATTTTGGACAATGCCGATGTTACGGCGCATGGAGCAAATCCGATGTGTGCTGATACGTTGGATGTTTTTGTACGCTTCTCGCCTGAAGATCTTATCGACGAGGTCACGTTTGAAGGACGCGGATGCGCGGTCTGTTTAGCATCCGCATCGTGTATGACGGAAAATGTGAAAGGGAAGAGCATAGCGGAAGTTGCAACATTCGCTTTGCATGATGTAGAACAGTGGCTCGGTACTTCTGTTGGCCGCATGCGGGAAGGATGTGCCTTGTTGGGACTGGAGGTGCTAAAGAGGGCGATGATGACGATTAAACGGTTAAACGGTTAAACGTCTTAACCTTTTATTTTTATGCTCAAGCTTGATCATGTTTCGGTAAAAAGAAATGACCACCTCATCGTTGATGACTTTTCTTTTGTTGTTCAAACAGGCGAATGTTTTCTTATTCGTGGTCCAAATGGATCGGGCAAAAGTACCCTGTTATCGGCAATTGCAGGGTTGCCTGATGTGACGGTTGAAGGGCAAATAACGTTAAATGATCAAGACCTTACCTCATCGCTAGCGGACGAGCGTTTTCGTCGTGGCATCATGTTGACGTATCAAGAACCGCCAGCACTTCCGGGAGTCTCTTTTGCGACGGTGGCACGAGAAATGGTTTCGGCTCGTCGAGGAGAGAGAATCGAGATTGCGCCTTTGTATCAGGAGCTGCGCTCAGCTCTTGAGCGAGTTGGTCTACCCGTCGAGTATGCTGATCGATCACTGCATGAAGGTTTTTCTGGAGGAGAAAAAAAACGAGCCGAGCTCGCACTCCTTCTTTTAGCGAAACCGAAAATCGCGCTTATTGATGAAATTGATGCAGGACTTGATAGTGATGGTCGTGTACTTACGTTTTCTATTTTAAAAGAACTCCAAGTTGCAGGGGCTGGTTTGGTAATTGTCACGCATAATCCTGATTTCTCGAAAGAATTTCAGATCACTCAGGAGGTTACTTTGGAGTAATTTTTTGATTTTTTGATCTCGAATAGTATATTTGCACTCTCATGCCTCGTCTGCTAAAATATTGTTGATATGTCTTATCTCATTCCAACGGTCATTGAAAAAACATCGTATGGCGAACGAGCCTACGATATTTATTCTCGTCTTTTAAAAGATCGCATTATCTTTTTGGGCACTGCCATCGATGATGGTGTTGCTAATGCGATTATTGCGCAATTGTTGTTTTTGGAAAGCCAAGATAAGGAACGTGATATCAAACTCTACATCAACTCACCCGGTGGATCGGTCACGGCGGGTTTGGCGATTTATGACACCATGCAGCATATTGCCCCGCAGGTTTCGACGATTTGCGTGGGCTTAGCAGCATCGATGGGCGCAGTGTTGTTAGCTGCCGGTGCTCCAGGCAAACGATTGGCGTTGCCGAATGCGGAAATCATGATTCACCAAGTGCTCGGAAGTGGTATTTCGGGCCAGGCAACGGATATTAAAATTCATGCCGATCGGATTATTCAAATGAAAGATAGCCTGAACAAGATTCTTGCCGATCATACCGGCCAACCTTTTGCCAAAGTCGTCGAAGATACCGAGCGTGATCGCTTTATGACCGCCAAAGAGGCATTGAAATACGGTCTTGTCGATCAGGTTCTGAAAAAAGAAACTGCCGAAAAACGACAGAAATAGGCCTATCCATTGCCTTATCTTTAGGTAAGGCATTGACAGCGGATACTTTTTCTGGTATCCTGCAATTTCACAATTGAATCAAAAGAGGAGGCTTTCATCGGCCCCCTCTTTTTCTCAGATTTTTCTCTTGAACAGGAGAATCTGAGCATATCTCCCCAACAGAGAACTGCGGTCACGACAAGCATGGGGATGCATTCAGCTGTATGTACTGGTTCCGACTGGTCCCTTACCGCGTATGCATCTTCTTGACCGCAGCTCCCTGAATGGGGAGATTTTTTGTTTTTTTAAGAATATCTTTAGCCTTCTTGAACTTGTCGTAATATAGCTGCGGCTGCTTGCATGTTTTCATCGAGTGTTCTAAAGGCGAGGCTGACCGTGTGTACCTCGTCGTAATCACCTAAACGATCTTGTATACGTCCCGCCCAATCCATTGCACGCTCGGCTTCTGTTTCTATTTCCGTACGAAGTATCGCAACAGAAGAAGTTAATTCCTCCAAGATAGCCTTTTTATTTTTTGGGTAGCGAAGAATGTCCTGAACTCTTTCGGGCATGTCTATTAAAGCTGCTTGCCAGCCATTAATATTATCACGAATAGTTTCTGCGTCTTCGGCAATCGATCTCCGACTCTGCATGTCACTTAAATAGTTGAGAGCTGAATGAAGGCGGAGATAGCTATCATGTAAATCTGTGCATGCCCTATAGAGTCCGCGGATTTTTTCTGTTTCTTCTTGTGTAAGTGTCTCGGGGGTGAGGGGTACTTCTTCAGGTTGATCCTCTTGATTATCAATACCCGCAATCTCTTGAGAAAGCTTATCAATTTTATCCTGAATATCCCTCCTCTCTTCCTCGGTCATATCCGATCCTGCATCGGCAAGGAGTTGTTGCAGGGTCGCGAGTTCGTTTTCCGCTTCACTTCTTTCTTCTTGTGCCTCCACTTCAGTTATTGCTACATCATTTTCGTTAATCTCAACTGCAACTTCGCTATTCGCGGGCAATATTTCTCGTGTATCGCTGGGGTTTTTCAACTGCTCTGGCATAGGAGTAAAGGTATACTATTCTTTGATAGTGAGAAGTTTATCATATTTCTTTATGACATCGTCTAATCTTAAAAATCGACTTGAACAAGCACAGAAGGTAAAAGACGACATGAAAAATATTCGTGCCAAAATCTCCGTTCTCAGAAAAAAGATACAAAAATCGAAAGATCAAAAGAAAGCTGAGGAATTGAGGAAAAAGCTTAAAGAGATGTTATAGAAAGATTTACTCAATAAGATCTGTTTCTTCGTCAGTATTTGTGGGATTCTCCGAGTCCTTTTCTGAATCTGTAGTCGTATCGGTTTCATCAGTTGATGACGAATCCGAAGAATCTTCAGAAACTTTTTCAACACCAACTAAACAGATGGTTGGCAGGGAACGATAACTGGAGTTAAAGGTTTCGGTGATAATTGTGCCATCGGCTTTGGCGACGTGATAATCGAAGGTGGTTGTTGCGCCTGGGTGAGCGGCTTGGCATTTGGTGGTACCTACGGGAATAGAGGTCGTTTCCTTCATGACCTTGGCGCCATATCCAGTCCAACTGAGCACTTGTGGTGGTGTGTACCATCCTTTGCGGCCATCGGACGTGCCCCAGAAGGTAAAGGTGAGGGTGCTCGTTTCTTGATCGACCTCGGTCGTGAGCATCATGTAGTTGCCGGTGTCATTTTGGATTTTGAGATCAGGTGCGGGATCGTAAATAGTGGCATCAGTTCCGGGATTGCCGTTAGAGGGGTCGTTGTAATACGAGACGACAAGCGAATGATTGCGACGTTCGATAATATGCAGGCCTGAGTTCATGGCTGCGCGGAACGTGGTTGTACCGATTTGGCACAATCCGCCACCGACTTCAGGAATAATCTCATCGCCTTTAATAACGAGTTCTGGCAGATAGCCGTCTGCGACCGTGAACGGACGAAGCTTTTCTAAAAGCGACAAGGTTTCTCCTGGTGGCACCAGAATGCCGTTTAATTTTTCGGCGCCGTGGGCAATATTTTTGCGGCGATTGCTTGGGGAACCGGAAAAGTTTGACGTACCGACACCGAGGACTTCTTTAATGCCGTACGAATTCACGCTTTCGGTAGAAATTGTCGGTGCCGTACGATCAACGGTAATCATGATCGGTGTAGCCGTTTCGCTGTTGGCAAATTGCGTCGATAAATCTTCGAGTATTTGCTCGTCATTCACGATCAGACCATTGAGGCTGGGAATGAATTCCACCACACGATCACCCTCGACTTTGAAAGAGGCATCCTGGGGCGCGATGTCGATGTCGGTATGGATGTCGGTGAAAAGCGCAGACATGGCTTCAGTATCAAGGCCAAGATGGAGGTTGCCGTTATCGTCTTTTTCGGGTTTTACCCAGATTGCTAATTCCTTTTGAGTAATGGGATAGGAAAAGGTTTTGCCTGTCTCATTGGTAAACGTCAGTTCGTACGGTGCTTTGGCAATGGCTTGGCGTACTTTAGGGATCAACGTTTCGGCTTCCTGGACGCTGATGGATGAGGTTTGTTCGATGAGTTGGAGAGTGATGGAGTGAAGTTTGAGATCTTGCGCATCTTTTTCCAGCGTTTTGAGCGCGTCATCGATATTGAGAACCGTTCCGGTCACGGCTTCAACGACACGAATGTCAATGTCGGTATTTTTTTGTTCAGGAATGGTGACAACGAAATCTGTGGGTGTGCCGGGAGATTCGGTTTGTGCGAAGGCTTCACGCATGGCCTCGGCGATGCGTGTTTCAGAAAGGGACATGGTCGGCGTCAGGTTTTCGCGGCCGGCAATCGTGTACCACATGGGTGCCGTGAATTGCCAGATGCCAGGACCACTGCGGCCAATGGTATATGCCTGATCAACGGCTGCAGTTACATCAAATTCCACCAGTTCGTAGACCACATCAGGATCAGAGGCGCCTCGTGCTGTAAGGGGAATGGTTTTTGTATCATCACCAAACGTCACAATAACACCTTGATCCAAAAAGTGATTCAATACTTCTTGTACTTTTTCGGTAGCTTCGGTTTTGTTGAGACCTGAAACATCAACACCTGCGATTGAAATGTGTGCCAGGATGCGATCGTGGTACATGTTTGCCAACGCATACTGCGCACCTCCCATACCTCCGAGTAATAAAATAACCACCAATGTGCCCAGTGCAGCTTTGCGCGACACGCGAAAGAAGCGCTTTTTTTGCGCCGGCGTTTCCTCAATAGGATACTCCGTGTGTTTGTGTTCCTTGGAATCTGTTGCGCTTTTTCGATCTGTCATAATCTGTGTTATACAAAGTCTTTCTTTACCCGTAATTTGACGCTTTCGCGGGCTTTTGGTGCTTTAATCGTGAGGATACCGTTTTTGAGTTGGGCATCAGCTTCGTCGGTTTTGATGCGGCAGGGAAGAATAATAGAGCGAGAAAAGGCTCCCCAAAAACATTCGCTGTAATGGAGCGTGGCATTACTTGGCAACACGTCGATATGCCGTTCGCCGCGAATGGTAATCATGTCGTCGGTGACGTGGATATCTAAATCTTTTTCCGAAATTCCCGCAATAGCGGCACGAATGATGATTTCGGAGGGTGTTTCGGCAACATCAACGGCTAACTGACCCTCTTCATGGGTTTGCCAGGAGAAGGGATCGGACGAAGGGGTAGAGAACATAAGAAGCGTTACGTATATTTTACCATCTTTTCTCTTTTACGTTCATTCTCTTGCATATTTCCTCTTTTTATGCTATAGTGCTCTTCGTTAATCATCCGACCGGGTACTCCAGTAATGTGAGCGGCAGGGCGGAGAAGTAATTGTGTAATTATGCCAGACAATACACGTGTCTTCGTCGGGGGTCTTCCGTACTCCATGACCGAAGAGGACGTCAAGGCGTTCTTCGCCCCCGCCGGTACGGTGGTTTCTGTCTTCCTTCCTATTGAGAAGGAAACGGGCCGTAAGCGCGGATTCGGCTTCGTAGAATTTGCTACCGAAGCAGAGCAAGACAACGCTATCAAGATGTTCAACGAGGCAGACTGTGGTGGACGCAAAATCAGCGTTTCCATCGCTCGTGCCCGTGACTAAGTGATATGCAAAAAAATCGTCTGCCACAAGCGGGCGATTTTTTGTTACAATAAGAAGAAATATGCCTACCCATCCTTTTACCCATGATACGATTGCGCGATGGTTTTTTCTTTTACTCACGGTTGGTATTGCGGCGCTTTTCTGGAAGATTATTGCGCCGTTTGCCACGACGCTCGTTACCGCAGCGATTGTTGCCATTCTCGTTACTCCGTTTGAAAAGCGTTTGCGAACATATGCAAAACATTCTCGCCTTTCAGCTCTCATTATTTTGCTTATTGTTCTGTTGATTGTTGTAGGACCTCTTACAACGATCGGTGTCATCATGGTGCAGCAAGCCGTTGATATTGCAACCGGTCTTTTGGCAAATCCTGATTGGTTGACGACGATTACCTCACACCCTACCTATTTAGCATTGCCACAAGTCGTTCGCGAAGCATTATTGTCGGCTGATGTTTCTGCATTGTTGCGGACGGTTGCGAATTGGGCATCGACGCATGTGGGCGGCATTCTTTCTTCGGGTGCGGATCTTCTCTTTAAGACATTCATTTTCTTTATCTGTTTGTACTTCTTTTTGGTTGATCGGGAAAAGATTTTGAAAGAAGCGTTTGAGCTGAGTCCTTTGCGTGATTCAGTTGATCGCAATATTGTGGCTCGTATGGTAGAAACCGTGCGAGGTGTCGTGTTTGGATCTTTGATTGTTGCGTGTGTACAGGGTGTTATTGCCGGTATTGGGCTGACGATTTTTGGTGTTCCTGGTGCCTTGATTTGGGCAGCGTTGGTGATTATTGCGGCACAGGTGCCGATGCTTGGAACAGCCACAGTTATGATTCCAGCGGTCATCTATTTGTTTGCAACCGGGAATGTTTCGGGTGGTATTGGTTTGGCGATTTGGGCGGGATTGGCAGTGGGCTTGGTGGATAATTTACTACAGCCGTACATCGTGGGTGGAAAAACACGTATGCATGCACTTCTTATTTTACTTTCCATGCTTGGCGGTTTGCAGGCATTTGGTCCGGTGGGATTTATTTTAGGCCCGACCGTACTGGCTGCTTTCCTGGTTATTTTAGAGTTGTATAAAGCAGGATTTTTAGAACGAAAAAACACGGCCTAGCCGTGCTCTTCGTTACTTAGAAAGTGTAATGATCGTATTTATTTTGCGCTAGGGGAAAGAGGAACTATTTTTGTTGCTAATTCTTCTACTCGCGCATCAAGAACAGGAATGATTTTTTCACGATCGTTCCCTATGAGAAGGAGGAGTTTTGTTTTTTCTTTTTGTATTTGCTGGATGACCCTTCTTTGTTCTTGAGGAAGAAGTCGCATGCGTTCTCCGATGGTTTTTACTATTTCCGGGAGAAGCGTTTCTACGGCAGAATCAAACGCATCTGCTATATCGAGTATTTGTTCGTCTTCAAGCTTGAGCTCGACGGTTTTTGCTCGAGGGATAAGAGGGTCACGGGGTTCGTATCTTTGCACGCTTTCCATAGGATTTGAGAATAAGAATACGTGTATTATGAATCATTTGCCCGAATAAATCCATTCACTTCCCCCAGCCTTTCTTTTTCTCGTGGGATTCATGTTGTTCTGCGACTTTTTTCCATCGTTCATCAATTTCCGCAGGAGTAAAAATGCCTCGTAGTGTGCTTTTAAAGATTTGATGCTTCGTGCTGAGATCCCAAAGTTTATCGGGGCCACCGCTAGGAGCGCCCGCACGTTGCCAATCGAGAAATATTTTTCGTAAATCATGCAAAGGAATGCTAACGAGGATAATGTCCGCTACTTCATCTTCCTCACTTTCTTCATATGTCTCTTCATCCGTAAAAGGTAAACGGTCTTTTACGCGTCGGATTTGTGCTCTTTTACTTTTTAACACTTCGGGATTTACTTGCGTAGTGAACTGTACGCCAACTGCCAACGCAGATGCTTCTGGTTGCACTTTGACACCACGCGTTTTTCTTTTGCGTTTAATGACAAAATCCACTTTTTGCTCGACATCCTGAAAGACATCTGCAGACAATATTTCAAAATCAAAACCAAGATCGTACGTAAGTTTCCGTAAAAAGTTTTGTACCATTTTTTCGGCAATAAGACCTGTGCGCTCAACGCCATAACGAGTTTCTTCCAAAATTCTTCTATAGGTATCTCGTTTTTTGTCATCGAGTTGAGCATTTTCCTGCTCTTCAAGTGCGATTTGTTTATCGAGCGCTCGAGAAAGATTGCGTTTCGTTCGTTCAACGATGTACTGCTTGCGTATACGTTTGGGTACCGATTTCGGATCAAGGGCATACTCCCGTCCCCATTCGCCGTCAGTCATGATTTCTCCTAGGGTGATGAGTGTTTCCGTGCCATTTGGTCCTATAAAAAAATATTCATCATTTTCTGCATATACTCGTATTCCATTGCCACGCATTTCGTGCTCTTCATCACTATCGAGCTTGGCGAGTTCACGATGCATGTGTCGCATGAGGCGTTGCTTTACCTTCTGGATATCGTAAATTTCTCGTTGCGTTTCTTCTTCGGTATGTGCTTTTCTTGCTGCCTCTTCGATAGCAAAATCGACAACGTATCCTAGTTTTTTCTTTTTTTGGGGATCTATTGTGGCCTCTTCCTTCTTGGAGAGATTACTGTAATGGGCAAGTGTTTCGCGGAATCGGGGGCGCATAGGGAAGTATTTCTTATGTAAAGTATCTCATAAAGTGTTACCGGCAATCCATGGGGCGATAAAAGATAAACCCCAGCTCCTTGCGACGGCTGGGGTTTACGGTTGCCTCGATGCTCGCAGAGGCAATTTTATTCGCTTTCCTCTTCGTCCTCCTCTTGTCCGTCTGAGACGTAGTAGATCTCCAGCTTTCTGATCCACAGCTCCCCGACGTTGTCGGAGCCGATGCAGAGTTTGAGATTTTCGGTGGCGGTGAAGCCGTAGATCGCGAACTTCCACCATGTCTCGAGTGGAAACTCTCGCCGTGAGGTCCAGAAGACGGACGTGTCGGCCAGTGCCTGATCTTCATTATCGGCATCAGTAACGCTGAACGAGAAGCCGACCTGGTTGTCTACGGTCTCGCCGGTTCGGGCCTTGTATCCCGTGAGCGAGTACCGTGCACCGATTTCCAGATCGGTCAGTGGAGTGCAGACTCCATCTTGCGTGGGGTCCTCGGACAGAGCGCCATTCACGAGGCGCATGTACCAGTCGTGCTCGGCTATGCTGTACGCTCGCCTTATGAGCACATCTGCGGTTGGACCGGTACCGACCGATGCGAAGCCGCACAGGTTTTCACTAAACATGCACGAACGGATGACGGTTCCAAAGGGTACGTCCACGTCTGCAATGAGGTCTTTTTCTTCGCCACGCTCGTTTTCGCGACATCCGGTCATCACCAGCAACATGCCGACGTACAAACTGATGAACAGTTGCGAGCGTGCCATGGTGACCTCCGACGGAAAATATGATGAACGTACCGACAGCGACTGCTATCGACACTATTCATTGTACACGTAGTTAATGGGGTGTAAGGAAAAATTTATGGGCGAAACATGGGGAGAAGCTGGAGAATGGATGGATGAAGAATGAAAATCACGACGAGTGCCAATGTTCCCCAAATGCAGGCATGGAGTAAATCGGTAAAACCCCCGATGCTGCCGAGCTCTCTTCCATAATCCCACAACCGACGATCAAACACTTTTTTGATGAGAAATCCTGACAGACCTTCGAATAATCCTAAAACAACTGCGTAGAATAGCCATATTGCCGGTATTGGCATGGTATTGAGAGAGGGATAGGTAAGGAGGACGAACAAAGCTCCTATTCCGTAAATAGGACATAAAGGAACGGGAAAAAAGCTTCGTGGCGCATAGCGTTTAGCGACGAACGACCGATAGCTTGTATCAAGAATCCATCCAATGAAGCTGTAGAGGAAGAAAAAGGTGATGAAAGAAAGGGGAGACATGCCTGGAGTATAGCAGATTTTTGAGCGTATTTGCTTGCTTTTTTATGATTTTTGTGCTATTCTTTTTCGTTACTCAATCCCCACGGCAGGACCCTGTAGTATAGGGAAAGCCGTTCACTTCCTACTAGGATAATGCAATGCAAACTGGCCCCATGCCAAACACAGACTCTCGGTATGAGGAGCTTGAGGGACTCCTCGGGACCTACTACCTTACACTCCTGCCTTTGCGGGATGGGAGCGAAGAGGATCGTGTCTTTTTCGAGCAGGCCTGCGAGACTTTGAAGGGTTTCGCCGAGCGCCACGATCTGCAGATGCCCGAAGACGCGGTACAACAACCGCGTTCTCGCGAGAGCTGGGCGCAGCCGAAGGTGCTCACGAGCGCCTTCAGTATTCTCGATCTCCTTAATGGTTTCTGGAGGGACTTCGGTCTCTGCAGTCAAGAGGGTAGCGAGGACTCCACGGCCGCCAGGCGCCTCGCTAGTCTGCTTCTCGGTTTGTTGCATCGAAGGGACTTTATCGTGGCGGGTTTCGCAGCGGGCGTTCCCGTCAGTGTTGAAGAACGACTCCCTCAGTATTATGTCGAGCGGCGTGGCGGGATCTTCGCCTCCTGATCGTCAGGAGCTTGTCTCATACATCGCAACCGCTTCAGAAGGCCGCCTTGGTCTTTCGGGGCGGTTCTTCTTTTCTGATCTTTTATTGACGAGAGCGGGTATTTGTTGTAAAAAAAGAGGTCGGATTCTTCACCCAAATCCGTGAAAGGAGGCACCTGTGGCGCATGAGATCTATCGGGATACGTTACAGAAAGACCTCCGGAGTTATCGGAGGTGGGCGATGGTCTGTTTGGTGCCGGCCGTTTTGGCCGCACTGTACATCCGGTTCGTGACGCATGATTCCAGCGGTGTGCTTGCGACGCCTGAACGCGTAGCGTCTTTCAAGGACAATATCGCGGGAATCATCTTGGTCATCAGCGGTTTTGGATTCATTTGGAACGGGGGCATTGTGCTCCTGTACCGAATCGGAGCCATCTACCCCCACACGCGGGTCTAATCGCGTGCGTCCTCGTCATCCCCTGCAACCACCTCCCTGGCTGCGGGGGATGGTTTTTTATGGGAGGAAAAGACAAAGAGACTTTTTTGTGGACAGATAAGAAGCTTTTTGCTACCTTTTGTCGTTGCCAAAGCCTTTGGCACAAGCCCGGTGGCGAGCTTATCGCCGCATTCTCCTTTCTCGGAGGTTCCCCTCATGCGTTTCCTGTTCCTTCTTCCTCTGATCGCGTGTTCCTCACTCCCGCCCGAACAGCAGATCGTCAACCACCTCGTGGCTAACAAATGCCTGCCGGAGCAGCCGTGCACGGTCGTCTACCAGGAGGCCGACGGCGAGCTCGTGGTCACGACCTCGATCGACCGGTACGAGGTCTTGCCGAGCACGCAGGATCTGGGCACCAGTCTGGTCGGTCTGGGCTGCGCGAAGCAGTCCTGCAAGATCTGGTCCGCCGCCGCGGACGGCTTGACCCGTACGATCGAG
>CAZREA010000005.1:21773-60716 GCA_964599455.1 uncultured Gammaproteobacteria bacterium
CGCGTACTTTTCCTTCTGGAGGCATCGTGAAAGACAACGCAACGCTGACGGGCATCGTAGCTGCCATTGGCATCTCGATGACGGCGGCAGTTGCGTTGCCGCTCGTCAATGTCTTCAAAACCCTTACGCCGGGTGAACTCATGGTGATGCGGGGTGGCGTCAGCGCCTCCCTCTTTGCCTTATTGTTCTCTGGTCATATCTCGATTCCGACCAAGAACGTGCTCATGTTTTCGACCCTGTTCGGGTTGGCGAATTTCTCTCTGTACCAGGCAATTCGCGTGTGGGGAGCGAATCCGACCATCGTCATCCTGACCATGACGCCCGTCGTCAACATCGTCGCCAAGTGGTGGCGAGCGCAGCAGGTTGATCTGCGGGTAACGGGAAGCCTTGGTCTCCTGTTGGTCGGGGTCTTCATCGCACTCAATCCGTGGCAAACGGACTTTGTGCTTGCGGGTTTCCTGCTGAGCGTGACCGCGACGATTCTTATCGGCATCGGCTTCGAGATCTTGGGCGTGACCAAGAATCTTGATCCGTACGCGAAGAGTTTCTGGATCGCCGTGTTGATGATTGTTATTGGTGCGGCCACGACACTTGGCTTGGAGGAACGCATTCCTTTCAGTATGGAAGCTTGGGATGCGCAGCATCTTGCTGCACTTCTCGGCTACGGGGTGGTAGGAGGGTTCCTGTACATCCTCGCTAACGTCATCGCCTTCGAGAAATTGAAGACTGAGGTCGCTTCGACGCTCGCGATGGGCGAGACGCCAGCGGTCATCATCGGCGTCTGGATCACGTTGGGTGAGGCACTGACGATCGTGCAGTGGTGTGGTGTGCTGTTGGCAGTCGCCGCCGCCATCGCACTCGCCATTCTCGAAGCGAAAGCATCTGCGGCTACAAAAGAGTCGGAGGAAGTCACGTAAATCGCGCACCTGTGCGAGCTATGAAATGCACCTAATGGGTGCTCGTAGCTCGGCGGGTGTGTTTCTTTTTATTGCGATGTTAAAATGGAAACACTTCTATTCTCTGATTATGAAAGATTATCAATTGTTAGATGCCTCACGAGTGACCCTCAAAGAACAACGACGTTCTGTGTCATTATCTGACATACGAGATATTGTCCTCAATACCGAAGACGAAAAAGCACTAGAGCGTAAGGAAATTTTAGCGCTCATACAAGAAGAGCTTCGAAAAGATGCAGTGTTTTTGCGTGAAGCAGTGAGTGAATCTTCCTCGGAATCTTTTCGGCAAGATAAAAACAAAGAGTTTGCTGTATTTCTCATACTTTCAGAATACTTTTCTTATAAGTATCAAGAAATATTTCTCGCCGTGCAAATGGATTTTGCATCCTATAAACAGCAACAAGAGTTGATGGAGATTTATGAAGTGATTCGGCGCGTTATTGCCGAATACCGCGCCGCGTATGGGGAGCGGTTTATCTTCTTTTTAGGGGAATGTACTACTGATCCCGCTCAGGGGAGGGATATTTTTTCCAGCACCGCGGCATGGGATTCTTTTATAAATTATTATTATCTTGAGGAAATTGAAAAAGGAGAAGAGAGCAAGATAGAAATAGATGCACAAATAATGATTGCATTTGATGGCTGGCTGCAGAATAATCTTCGTGATTATCTTTTAGGTACTTCCCAAATGTTGAGCGATCCTTCAAGTGCTTTGGTGTATATTTTAAAAGGGATGAGCTTGTATATTGGTTTTACACAGGACGGTGGTGAGGTAGTCGAGACGATTAGCGAACGCGTCATCCTCCTTATTGAAGCTGAAAGGGACGAGCTTGCTGATACATTAAAACGCGAAGCGCAATCTGATGTTGATCGTGTGCGTATTGAAAGAATGCATTCGACTATGGAAAGCCGTGAACAAATTACGCAAGCCGTGGAGCGTGCTCTTTCGTTACAGCGATAAATTCAAAAGGTATAGGCAAGTTGTAAGATTCGATGGTATCGACATCACTATCTAGAGCAGTTAAACTCTCTTTATACTATGTGGCTTAAGAGACTAGTTGGTACATGCATCTTTCTTTTTATCATTTGCGCTGTTCTTGCGGTTGCTTTTGTTTTTTCGATGCAACAAAAGAGGGAAAAGACTTCTCTTGCTTCCATGAGCACTTCGCCGACGTATGAATCGTACGAGTTAAGCGAGGAGCAGCGTGTATGGATGGAAGAACGGGTGAGTTTTACCTTGCTTCGTTTGATGCAAGAGTATCCAATTCAATCTATACGAACGCAGCTGCAAGATGGATATACTCGTCTCCAGAAGAGAGAGTACTTTTTTATCATGAGCGGGGAAGAGCATCCTGCAACAACAATCTTTGCTACCGTCGAAGGACAAGCGGTATGGGTCGAGGAGCAGCAGCAATCCGCTATCCTTCTTTTTGTCCCAACATTGATGGGAATGTACGAAGAATATCAAAATGTCGAGTCTTACGAAGATCGTTTAATCATCCTTTATCTTCATGAGTTGTTTCACGCGGTGCATCAGCCTCCCCAGACTGGCACGCCTACCTATGAGGAAAGTTTTGAACTGGAATCAGAAGCCTGGTGGGATACGATAGGAAATGTGGTAAAGCCCATGGTGGATGATGGTCATTTGACCGATAAGGATCATGCGTTTTTAGTGAAGGCCGTGACTGCATACGAGAACGCAAATGGTGATAGGACGAGTTCTTTTTGGCAAAGCTTTATCAAAACCACCCTCCCACCACGTCAGTAAAAATATTAATCAATATTTTTTTGATCAATAAAAGTTGACTTTTTTTAGATTGTTGTAATACTAAAAGACCTTGCAAAAAGCAAGGCAAACACGACCCCTACTATCCGAGGAAGCCATGAAGATTCGCTTTCTGATGTGCTCGCTTCTGATCGCGTGCGTTGATTTCAAATCGTCCACGACTCCCGAACCTATCAACCCCATGGACGCCTACGTGGCGCTGGAGTGCACGGTGCTCCACAGCGTCTTCACTGGCGACGAGCTGCTCGCCGAGGTCGCTTACTATGAGGCGCTCTCGACCGAGCTGGCGGAGCTCAGCGTCACGTTCTATCACGAGCTCGGTGACGACACGACCACCTGGTGGGACGGCGAGATCATCGTGCCGACGACCGCGTTCGCGATCGTCTCGAGCACGGCGGTCGAAGACGGGTGGGTCGACATCAACGACAACCCGCTGAGCACCGTCGTCTTCACCCTCGACCTCACCCTCGCGACGACCGCGGAGGTGGAGGTCATCGAGTTCTTCGATCACTACGGGGCGATGCGGCTCGAGGAAGGTGAGGACGTGTGGCTGCATGTGTGGTCGACGTCGGATACCGACACGAACTTTGAGTCCCTGAACACGTGGCTCACCGGCTACGACTGGGAGGATGACTACGGTTCCTGTATCTTGCGATAGTTCTATCTCGGCCCCGCGCTGACTGTCACTCTTGAGTGCTGATCTGCGTGGGGCTTGTCCTTTTAGTTGCGACTGGCGGGATTTGTTTTTTTGAGCATTTTTTAAACACAGCATAAGAGAGAAAATTAATGGAACACCGAATTTATCGCTAGTTTTTGCAATAAAAAAGAACCACGTTAATAGTGGTTCTTTTTTGGTGAGCCTTCTCGAGATGCGACTACAGAATACGTTGCTCTGTAAGGCTTATTTAAGCTGCCTTTCATTACCGTCTCGACCCTTCTCGAGAGAGCTATTTTCTCTATAGAGATCAGGGTTGATTCGTTGATCTACCTTGATCAATAGATCGAAAAACCCTACCAGATTTGAAAAGCTTTCCTCGTTAAAATTTAATCCTTCATTTTCCATGGAAAGTGACAAAAGTGACACGAAAACGAATGTAAAAGTTACACAAGGGTGTCACGCAACCTTCCAAAGAGGCAATCGAGAATGTCCCACGGTATGAATGAAAGGAAGAGAATGAAATATAGAGCTATAAATATCCAAGGTACGAATTGTTCAATGTGACTAAACGGCCAGTACTTCTTTTTGTCTTTTCCACGACCAAGCACCTCCCACTCTGTATCGTAAAGTGCCAGCGGAAGACGTTCTTCAATTTTATGAATTACCTTGTACTTTGCGCTATTTAATCCTTTGTACGAGACGACAATTCGGTACCAGAGATAGCAGATAACGGCACCAGCGACAGATGCAATCAACAATATCATGCCCGTGTCGTCTGTTCCGGAATTTGTGAGTTTAAACGTCAGCAAGCCAATTAGTGCGGTATTTAAACCGAGAAAGAATTCGTTAGTCTTCTGCCTTCTGTCGCTGATTTTCTCTGCCGCATTCACGTATAAACGATATTGATCCAGGAGATGTTCGATGTACTTTTCTCCATATTTTTCAGAGGCAGAAATGAAGAGAGTATCACCAATGACGTCCGCCTTCTTATCCATATACTATGCCAGTTCCCGAATGCCGCCGACGATTGAGCTTGTATTCCACTTAACAATCTTATCAGCATTATTTTTGACAATGGCGGACGTTTTTTCGCTAGCCCAAGGCTCAATCGCCAGTATGGGTTTTGGAGTGGTAAAACCCTTCGCTAGTTCGATTTCTTTGATAATCCAGTTGCTATACGTGGAATATACGCCAGCGAGAATGATGACTACATCGCAAAAACGCATTTGATTTTGGATTGCCTGTTTTAATGCCTGAGCGTTCGGTGCATTGTGAATAGGGTCATCCTTAGGCACTGAATAATTTTTGTAGTTAAACCGTGGATCATCATTAAGCATCTTTACAAGCTTGTCATAGGCGTCACCGTAAGCCCAAGAGTGACTGATGAAAATACTGTATTGTTTCATAGAAAAGTTACTAATTCTTGGTGTCTTTTGGTGGATTTGGATCACGTCCAGGGGCGACAGTATCGCTATCGCGAATTGGACCACCATTCGGTTTGTGGATGCGTACCTCTCCACCTCCTGAATTTGCAGAGAGTCCTTTTGCGATCTTTTCTGCCTCGGCTTGTGTGCCTGCAGTCGCAGATGCACGATCCGCGCCAGCGCGTTTTACACGCCATTCATTAGATCCTTTTGGATTTGTGACATGATAATTTGCCATATGTTCTTAATGAATATTTCCCGGTAGCACAGCGCACACCACGCCTTGGATAACGCAGTCTTCCGTGAGGATAATTGGTTTATGGATTGGGTTGTCAGATTTTGGCTTTAAAACCACAGCACCATCTACTCGTTCAAATATTTTTGCCGTTGCCTCGTCGTTGATCAACGCAATAACACGATCGCCGTTTTCCGCGACTGATTGCTGACGAACAAGGAGGAGATCTCCGGGGTTAATACCCGCGAGATTCATCGAGTCGCCAATGGCTCGAAGGAGAAAGTATTTTGCGTCTTTCTTGGCGAGTGACGTGGATACTGGAATGTAGTCCTGAACATTCTCTTCGGCTAAAACCGGAGTACCACACGTTACCGCCCCAACCAGCGGCACATTTACGGTGCTGATGGACGGATTCAGCGTCGTACCAACGAGAGCCAGATCCCTCCCTGTCTTTTTGAGCAAACCAGCTTTAACCAAGCGCTCTATGACGAGTACTGCCGACCGAGGGGAACTGTCTCCAGTCACTTCGTTGATCTCACGCAGTGTAGGGCGCTCGCCATTATGGACTAGGGAGTTACGGATAAAACCGAAGACCTTCTTGTCTTTATTGCTCAGCTGATCTAACATAGTAAAAAAAGTATAAATCATTTTGCACTTGAACGCAAGCCCTCGCATATGAATGAACAAATACAGGCCAAATCCTTTGTTCCAAAAGATGGCCAAAAATATAAAATCATTCAGATCACCGACATCGCACTCCACACATCCACGAAGCGACCAACTCCATCGCACGGAAAGAAGCTTGAGAAGTCTTTTAGCGACATGAAGCCGGGACGCATCTTTTCCCCTATGGAGCAGGAGGCTGTGGCCTCTGATGGATCATTCAATTTGGACATATTGAAGTTTGATGAAGACTTTGTTCGTATGGTTCAAGAGGCAGAGTCGGAGGGGTATAAGGTGGTTATTGGAGTGCCAAAAACCGGTATTCCGGTAGTGCTGGGATCGGACACCAAGGAATTCATACAAAGCAAAAACGGGAAGAGAGTTCTCCGTGGCCTTGCAAAAGAAAAAGACCAGTCGTAACATGTAATCGTACAGTTCAGTACATTTCTGCGTAGTAAAAAGTAGAATAGTGTATCGCCTAAAGGCCGTGCCTATTCCGCGCAAGAGATAAGTTTGGGAGATTTCTCCTCTGCTTATTTCGTGTGTGGAATAGGCATTTTCTTTTCCGCACATCTTATTAACTAACCCTTAGTAAGGTGTATGCAAAAACTTCAATGGCTCTCGCAAGAGCGTCAGGTCAGCGACCTCATTCCTTGGCAAGGAAACCCAAGGAAAATTACTAAACAAGCAATGGAACGCTTGAAGGCCAAAATCCTCCAAAGCGGATTTCATAGCGTGATTGTTATCGATACGGACAACACAATCCTATCGGGCAACCAACGAAAAACGGCATTAACACAACTTGGCATTCAAAGCGTAAATGTCCTTGTACCGAATCGTAAGCTCACCGAAGAGGAACGAAAAAAGATCGCAATAGAAAGCAATATCAACGATGGAGAATGGGACTTTGAAAAACTCAAATCCTTTGATCTGGGATTACTACAGTTTGCCGGATTCGATGATGCGGAGCTGATTAAGTTCTGGGACGAGGAAAACGACACGAAGGACGATAAATTCAATGTCGACAATGTATTGAAGAAGATCAAGAATCCGACCACGCGCAAGGGAGATCTGATCGTCATGGGTAAGCATAAACTCCTCTGCGGTAGCTCCACCGATATTAATGCCGTAGATGCGTTATTTGGATCGGAGAAAGCATCAGCCATATACAGTGATCCGCCGTTTAACATTGGATTGTCGTATGACAAGGGCGTAGGTAATTCACGGAACTACGGTGGAACATTCGACGACAACCAATCTCCAGAGGAGTACAAACGATTCATTCATCAAGTTTTGCGATCGGCACTCAGCGTTTCTCAAGATAACGTTCACGTCGCCTTTTGGGCAGATGAAGCGTGGGTGTGGGTCTTTCAGACGCTCTATCTTGAGCTTGGCATTAAAAACCGGCGCTTGAACGTTTGGATTAAAAATAACTCATCCCCAATTCCAACCGTAGCGTTCAATAAATGCCTCGAGTATTGCGTTTACGGAACAAAAGGGTCGCCGTTTCTGTCCGATCTCTTAAAGAACCTGAATGAAGTGCAAAACAAAGAGTTCGGAACTGGTAACCAACTCTTGGAAGATCTATCGAACATCTGGGCGGCGAAACGGCTACCAGCAAGCCAAATGGAGCACCCAACGAGCAAGAATCCAGAACTACACCATAAATTCATTTTGCGTTGTACAAAACCGGGTGATCTTATTTTTGATGCGTTCTCAGGATCGGCGAGCACCATGATCTGCGCTGAACAGTTAGGGAGACGGGTCTACTCACTTGAGATTGAACCCGTATTCTGCGATTTAGCAATGCGCCGATACGAAAATCTCACAGGTAAAAAAGCAGAAGTCATCAAAAGTTTTTATGAAGAAAGATAGATATCAAAAGGCCTTCCTCGATGAATTACGAAAAGTACCGATCGTACAGGTTGCATGCGAAAGAACCGGTTTATCTCGCAACACCGTCTACCGATGGCGCAAGGAAGATAAGGCGTTCACCAAAAATATGGATGATGCGCTGGCGGAAGGCGTGGAACTCGTGAGCGACATGAGCGAAAGTCAGCTCCTTACACTTATTAAAGAGAAAAACTATTCAGCGATCAGTTTTTGGTTACGCCACAGGAACAACAACTACAAGGACAGGCTTGAGATAACGAACAAAGACGATTCCGAAGAGCTCACGCCTTCGCAAGCGAAAATCGTGAAGCATGCACTCGAGCTCGCAAATATTGCAAAATCAAACTCCATTAACAACATTAAAAAGAAAGCATATGAACAGCGTGATACCGAAGACTCTCGTAAATAACATGATCAAAGATCGATCTGTACGGACATCGATCACGAAGGAAAGCTTCTTGTACTTTTTCCATTTCTACTACGCACACTACGTGAAGTATGAAACGGCGGACTTCCAAAAGGAGATCATTCATTTGCTTGAGAGAAGCGACAAAGAGAATTTGTATATCGTCGCATTTCGTGGATCTGGAAAGTCAACCATGATTACGACTGCATACCCGATATGGGCGATACTAGGAAAGCAACAAAAGAAATTTTGCATTATCTTCTGTCAGACTAAGGCTCAGGCAAAACAACACATGATGAATATTCGATCAGAGCTTGAGGGCAATGATGTGCTTAAGCGGGATCTTGGGCCATTCCAAGAAGAAAGTGATGAATGGGGTTCGCACTCCCTCGTGTTTAAAAAGCATGGCGCGCGTATCTCGGTTGCGTCGTCGGATCAAAGTATCCGAGGATTGCGTCATAACGAGCACAGGCCTGATTTAATCATTTGTGATGACGTGGAAGACGTACAATCAACCAAAACGCGCGAGGGACGCGATAAGACGTACAACTGGCTTCGCGGCGAGGTAATACCGGCCGGAGACAAGCACACAAGATTGATCATTGTTGGAAACCTGCTGCATGAGGATTCACTTCTCATGCGAATCAAGGATGAAATTGAGCAAGAAAGAGCTAACGGTATTTTTAAGGAGTACCCACTACTAGATGAAAACGATGTCTGTTTATGGCCTGGAAAATATAAAGATAGCAAAGATCTTGAAGAAGAAAAAATGAAGGTGGCTAGCGAGATATCATGGCAACGCGAATATCTCCTTCGGATTATTCCAAGCGACGATCAGGTGATTCAACCTGAGTGGTTCCAGTTTTATGACGATTTACCGTCAACAAGTCACAGGGCGTACAGAGGCACATATGCCGGCGTCGATCTCGCGATATCCGCAAAAGATTCAGCGGATTATACGGCGGTGGTATTCGCACAAGTCTATGGTCGAAGCGAGAAGCTACGGATTTACATCTTGGAAAATCCGCTGGCAAAGAAATTAAATTTTCCGGCACAAGTTGCCTTGATGAAAGACATTAAAAGCACTGTAATGCCGCGTTCGCGTGACATACTCTTTGTTGAAAGTGTCGCGTATCAGGAGGCTCTTCCGCAAATGTTAGAAATGGAAGGCATAAAGGCAAAAGCGGTCAAACCAAAGGGAGATAAGCGAACACGGCTATCTCTGACATCTACAGCGATAAAATCGGGAATCATAAAGTTTCCAAGAAAAGGTTGCGAGGAACTAATTGAACAGTTAGTTGGATTTGGTGTTGAAAAACATGACGACTTAGCTGATGCATTCTCATTGTTGATCAATTCAACGCTCAGTGAACACACGGGTGAAAGTACGTGGGCTATTTGGGTTCTTGGCGCGGAAGACGAACCTGAATACTTCCCAGATTATATAGATGTCGAGACTGGAAAGTAGTATTTCATTGGCTTTTTAACGCTCTTAGCAGAACTAATGGTCTCTGGCATCAATGGGGGCGTATGAATGAAGAAAAACCATTGAAATACTGCTTATACGCCCGTAAATCGACCGAAGGGGACGAGAAACAAGCTCTGTCTATTGATTCCCAAATTAAAGAAATGAGTCAGATCGCCGAACGCGAAAAATTATCCGTTGTTGAAGTGAGAAAAGAATCACACTCGGCGAAAGAATCCGGTGCCCGTCCGATCTTTGAAGAAATTGTAAAAGATATAGACGAGGGTCTCTTTGACGCCATCATTACTTGGGCACCTGATCGATTAAGTAGAAATGCTGGTGATCTTGGGAAGTTAGTGGATCGCATGGATCAGAAAAAGCTGATCCAAATTAAGACATTCGGCCAGACGTTTACCAACTCACCGAGTGATAAATTTCTCCTGATGATTCTCTGTAGTCAGGCGAAGCTTGAGAATGACAATAAAAGCATTAACGTGAAGCGTGGTATGAGAACGCGCTGCGAGATGGGATTGTGGCCAGCGCAACCTCCAACGGGTTACAGGAAGGTGAACGACAGAACGGCAAAATGCGAGGTAGAAATTGACCCTGACAGATCCGATGTAGTCAGAAGTATCTTTGAGAAAATTGCCTATGAGGGATGGAGCGTGTCGCGCGTACATGCATGGCTCAGGCATGAAATAAGCTTCAAGACACACAGAGGCTATTACTTAAGCCTCGGTAATGTTTTTAAAATCATTGATAATCCGTTTTATTACGGACGATTTGAGTTCCCAAAAGGAAGCGGAGTTTGGTATGACGGCAAACACAAGCCAATCATCAGCAAAGAATTATTTGATGAAACAAGAAAGTCCATCAAATCGCAAGTTATTAAATCGCAGGGGAAAGAATTTGCGTTTACGCGACTTATGAAATGTGGGCTGTGTGGTTCAGGCATTACCGCTGATGAGAAGTTTAAAAAGATCAAAGCAGGAGGGGTAAATCGTCATGTCTACTACCGCTGTACGAAATCAAAAGACAGAAAGTGTGAAAATCCGGCGCTTAATGAGCCCGATCTCATCGGATCACTTCTGGATATGATTGACCTTCTCAAGTTGGATCAAGTGAAACTAACCACAAAACTCAATCTAGAGATACAGAAATTCAAAAAATTACAGGCGATGTTTTTAGGAAAAAAGAAGACCGATTCAATTGAACCGGTCGACTTAAAGGATTACGCGAAATTTGTCCTGAGGGAGGGAACGGTTCTGGAGCAGAGATCTGTGCTGGAGTGTATAAGCTGCGAACTCGTGCTCAAGAATAAAAAGGTGATTATTTAACAATAGCCTGTCCGTTCATAAGCATCGGTAGCAACCAGTCCCGAAGATTGGCGAGTTGCTCGTTTTCGATCTCACGTAAATAGATTGTCTTGTGTATTTGATAGGTCTGCTGATGGTATTTCTCAAGTATATCGCCAGTAGGCACAAGAAGCGGTATAGACTTCATTGATTCATTATTGATCGCTTCCTGAGTTGCACCATTCGATAGTCTGTCCTTTAGTGATTCAAACGCATCAGAATTTACGCAGCCCAAAATATATTCTAATGCGCGTTCATTCATGCATTTGATGCCCGCAAAACCCGTTGAAAAGATAAAGTTGTTAGTCAGATAATCAGAATATTCTCCAACGAACATCACTTTTTTAGTATTTTTCATTTTTGCAAACCAAACAGAATTTGCAATGGGTTGCATGTTTGCTCGTGACTCCCTAGTTGCATAGTCAACAGAATTTGCTTGAAAATTGATGTCGGTACCCACCACATCAGAGGTTGTAAGATATCGTTTCTTTCCTTGAAAAGTTTTGATACCCGGTTTTATCAATTCTGCGAGTGAGTTTTCGACTATATTTTCAGCTTTCCAATCTTTCGGGATAACTTTTTTTAGCTTTTCGCTCCACACCATCTCTCCACCACTCGATTTATACGGTTTCCCATTTTTATCCGGAAAATCAAACTGCATGAACCAGTAATCGTAAAGCGTCTTTGCCATCTGCTCCAGATCTAGATTTATTTCTTTATTCAATGCGATTTTGATATCAATAAGATCTAATGCTTTTGCTACAGCTATTTGCTTTTCTTTATCTTCAATAACAGGTACCGCCATCGCATGCAGTTCATTTCGATTGACACCTGGTACGGCGCTTTTTTCAGAGGTTTTTATGTGTCCAAGGCATTTCAGTAGATAATAAATGTATTTCGGATCATTTCCTTTAAAATCCTTAACATATAGTGTGGTGTTATGAGGCCAATACTTCCCATTTACAAAATACACTTCACCCAAAGTGCCGTACCGTCCAGTAATAACGCCACTTCCATCAACTTTAAATTCATCATGAAATCCAGAAATGCCGGCAGAGCTTATAACCGGGTATGGTCCGGGACGGCGATTTTGTTCGGGCAAATCATAACCCCTTTGGAGAGTGATCAAATCCCCGAGTTCTTTCAACGCCACATTTTTACTCATATTTGAATTCCTCCAGCTGTTCCATAATCTGTCTCTCCAGTTCTTTTGATGTATCAAAACACTGCTGCAGATTTTCTTTAATACCCTTCATCTTGTTTGCGAATTGATCTGCGGTTAAGTCTACGTATTCAATTTTGACATCAAAATACTGACCGGCGCTAAATGAATAATTTTTGTCTTTTACCTGCTCGAAAGAAACAACAACAGAAAGATCTTCAGCTACTTCTTGTTTGTTGAAAACATCGATAATCTTTTTCTCTTCTTCAGGAGAAAGTACCGTCTTCTGATTCTTTCCTTCCTTAACCGTTGTCCCGAGTTTGGAAGCATCCATCAAAACCACTTTGTTAGAAGTGTTTTCCCGATCGATGAAAATAACAGAAACATTCGTTCCGGTAGTTGCAAAAATATTGCTCGGCATACTTACCGCGCCCTTCAGCATTTTTGTATCGATAAGCTTTTGCCGTATTTTTTTCTCAATACCACTTTGAGCTGTAATAAATCCGGTCGGAACAACAACTGCAGCTTTTCCCTTTGCAGACAAGGAATGCATGATGTGCTGAATGAACAACAAGTAAATTGCCATTGATTCCTTTTTCTTGTTTGGTACTTTTGGAATTCCTGCAAAGAATCTTTCGGAATTTGCCTTTGTATCGATATCTTCGCGCCAATCACTGAAATCCAGTTTAAATGGAGGATTTGAAACGATGTAATCAAACTTCATCAACTCACTACCTTGTTTGAAATATGGATCTTTAATGGTATTTCCTTGAATGACATTGTGAATGGAATGAACAAGGTTGTTTAAAATAAGGTTTAAGCGAAGCAAGTTTGATGACTTGTCAGAAATATCTTGAGAATAAATAGTACACTTATTCTCACCGATGGCGTGAGCGACATTCATGAGCAAGGTTCCGGAACCAGCAGAAGGGTCGTATACGGTAACGTTGCTTACTGGCTTATCAACCAAAATTTCTGCCATGATTTTTGCGATGGCATGCGGCGTGTAGTATTCGGCATATACACCACCACCGTCTTTGTTGTAGTCCTTAATGAGGTACTCAAAAATCGTTGAAAAAAAGTCGAATTTTTGTTCGAAGATTTCTTCAAAACTAATATCCACCAGCTGATTGATCAAAGCTCTGGCAAAATTATCCTTTTTCGACTCAGATTTATCAGAAAGATAGCGATCAACCCCTTTAAAGAGTTGGATTTTTTGACCCTCTTCGGTTTTGACTGAAAAAACATCATTATTTATTTCCGCGATATCTCTCAATGTGTCACTGAAAAGTTGAGAGAATTGTTCGCTATTCTGTTTGTTCCACAGAGTAGAAATGAAATGATCCGGTCGAAGTCTCGCACTATCCGGACTCATTTTTGAAAGCAAAAGCTCGTATTCGTCATCTGAAAGTTTCTTAGCCGCTTCTTCCCAGCTTCCAGCATCACGAAGCTTAGGCTCTATGTATTTGGCCTCGTATCCAAACTTATCGTTCATGAACTTGTACAAGAAAACTTGGGTAATGATGTTAAATTCATCACCCGTGTTTCCCAGACCGGTGTTATTACAGATACCTTTCAGCTTATCGATTAGCTGTTTTGTTTTTTGTGTAAAATTTTGCCCTACCATACGCGTGTATTACCGAAGTCGTTCAGATACTCTTGAGTGGCCATCTGGTTGATCTCTTTTGCTGCCGTTGCATCGAGTTTCATGTCATGTGATTCGAAAGCATTCACCACAATGGGGCTCATGAACTTGAAGAAGTATCCTTCGTTTTGAATCATGCGAGCATTCTCCAAGACTTTTTCATCGGCATCGTGCTTAATATCCATCAAGGCATCGTAGATGGCAGATTCTCGCCCGTTGATCGCGGGTTGTCGCAGTACTCGCTTATGCAGTCGTGCGTATTTTTCATCGTTTTCGTACTTTGCCTTGAGCTGATTGTTACGCCTGTTTAGCTCACTGATCTGTTGATAGATTTTTTCCAACGCATTAATATTTTCATTCATCTCTTCCTGTGTAATCTCATCCAGATTTTTCTTATTAAAGAGGCGCCTCAATTCCTCGTAGAGTTCGATGAATTCCGGATCCTGCTTGTCGAAATTGCTCGCCATCGATTCTCTTGTTTTCTTTAACGTGTCTTTCAGCTTGTCCGCAATAACCATCTCTTCTTGGGACACTTTCTTAAACGTGAAAACGATGTCTTCAAGTGCAACATTAAGAAGATTAGTTGTATCTGTTCTATTCTCTAACGAATCCTTGAGATTAAGTAGGTTGAGATGATTTTCTGTTTCGGTAAACAAAGAGGCTAGTTTCCTGAAATCAATCTTTTGCAACAGGTCATAGTGACCCATGAGACGAATCATGTTGTAAAGATTCTTCGCACTCATGAGAGCCTTTTTGACAGCCAAAACCAACCCTTTGTCTTTTATCTGTGTGATTTGTTTTGAGAATTCCTCTGCATTCTGTAAATCAAATCTAAACAGTTGTTCTTTAATGTTTTCGATCTCAGATTCAATCTCTTCTTTCGATAGGAAAATGTTGGAATAACTCTCAATTTCATCTCCCAGCTCCTCTTGCAATTCGTCAAAGTACGCTTTATTCGTAGCATCAAACTCGCTTCGAATATCCGCGAAGTCAACCACGTATCCGTATCGGAAATCCCTATACGGTCGATTAACGCGAGTAAGCGTTTGGAGTAAGTTGTGCTTTTTAATGACTCGTCCCAGGTACAACTTCTTTAATCTCTTTGCGTCAAAACCCGTAAGGAGCATGTTGTACACGAACAGAATATCTATCTTTCCTTCTTTGAACCTCTCTACCTCATCTTTTCTCGCATCTTTATCACCGACATCGTGCAGGATTAAGCTGGCGGTTAACTCGTCGGAGAATTTCTCATTAAAAATCTTGTACATCTGCTTTGCCTGATCTGAGCTGTCGCAAACAACCATTGCCCCGATCGAAGTATCGCCAAACATCACCCGACTACCTTTGAAGTCATTGATGATGTAATCAAGCATTGGGCCAACGAATTTATGGTGTGCATAGATGTCCCTTTTCGGAATATCACCTTTGAGGACTTTTATTTCTTTGACCGCCTCCTGAAGCTGCATCTTATAACTGGTTTCAATGCCTTCTCGAATGAGTTTTAGCGTATATCCATCAGCAATCGATGCGTTGTAGTAGTACTTATGAATGTAGTCACCAAAAATAGACCGTGAATTTTTACTCTCACCGATAAGCGGCGTACCCGTGAGGCCGATCATGATTGCGCCTCGATCGGAGGTCATGAGGTTTGCCAAAAAGCTACCGTTCGGATCGTAGCTTCGATGCACTTCGTCAAGAAAGTACACCCTCTGTGTATTCGTATCGTACGATTTGCTGTCTAGGGCGGTGGTATCGTCCTTAAACTTTTGAATGTTAACCACGGTTATTTCTTGTTGACCCGTGAGGTTATGAATGTTCGCGCTGCTTTTAAAATCTTTAACCAATTCTCTACGAGAATTAACAGTATGAACAACAAGTCCACGGCTGGTGAACTCTCGCTTAGCCTGAATCAGAAGATCGAGTCGGTCTACGATGAAATAGAATTTCGGCACGACGTTCTTCTTCTGGAAATAATCCGTTAAGTACCTTACATTGTAGAAAGAAAGGGCTGTTTTTCCACTCCCTTGCGTATGCCAAACAATCCCCTTATTTTCGCCCTTTTCAATCTTTTTCTCTATTGCCTTTGTCGCGAAGAATTGCGGGTAACGCATGATATGCTTTTGTAACCCACTTTCTTCTTTTACGTACGCAATACCGTATCTCAGCCACATCGCTAGTCTCTCTTTGCTGAAAATAGAGGTGAGGATTCTATTGGTTGGCGTATTTGGATCTTTGTTTGTCGAAAACTCAGGGCTGTGTTTAATGACGTTTAAGTTATTGTCTTTCAAGACTATATTTTCGATTTCCTGCTCCAGAGGTTTGAGAATCTTTTGTAAATCTAAAACTTCAACGGATACGTCCTCCTTAAACGCGTTGAAAAAAGCCCGATCTGTTGAAACGCTGGAATAATAAGCGCCTTCTAACTGTTCAATGGATTCATCGTCATACTCCATGTTGTTGGAGAAGACGAGAACTTGTGTGAGATTGATAAACTTCCGGAATTTCTTATTTTGAAAACGGACGTTAATCCTGTTTCTTTCAGCGAGGATTCCTTCCTTGTTGTTCGGCTTTTTTACTTCAATAAATGCGAGCGGCATGCCATTAACAAGAACTGTCACATCAGGACGAAACTCATCATCTCCATTCTTGCAGGTCAGCTCAGTCACTACATGAAGCGAGTTATTCTCAAAATTATCAAAATCAATAAGCTTTACCTTATTCGATAAAAGCATTGAGTAAAACTCTTTACCCAAATCTTCATTATCCAGTGCAAGATTTATTGCCTGAAATGTTCTATGAATTTCGTCGTCTTCAATCCCAGTATTTAACCGCTTGAGTGATTCAGAAAAAATATCGGTAAAGATATTTGTTTCGGGATCCCATTTCGCATCTTTCAATGGAATATATTGATACCCCAACCGAGAAAGGTGGAGGATGGCCGGGATTTTTACTCTTGTATCTTCATTGTGTGCCATATTTATTTCAGCAGTTCGCCAACCGTGACACCCAGAGATTCGGCTAGGTTAGTAATCGTAGATAGGGTGGGGTTTGTTTTTCCATTTTCGATATTACTCACAAACGACTTGTCTACGCTTAATGCGTTAGCCAATTGGGCTTGAGTAATCTTTTTTTCGACCCTTATTCGTTTGAGATTCTCCCCAAGTTTTTTCGAGATCTCGGTCATAGATGAGGAGAGTATACCAACAGTTGTATTTTACTACAACAAAAAAGAGGCTAGATCGGCACCCTTCTCGAGTGCTCGAACCTAGTCTCTTTTTGGTGACCCCAGCGAGAGTCGAACTCGCCTTCCAGGCTTGAAAAGCCCGTGTCCTAACCGATAGACGATGGGGCCCTTTTTCGCCAAGGCTACGAAGGGCAGGCCCTGACAAATAGGCACGAAACGGTCAAAAGGATAGCAAATTGAGTAGGTAATCGTCAACCTTTCGTTTCATGCGTTATACTTTTTCCTGTATGTTTGAACAGATGGATGAAAGTAAACGGATAGAAGTTGAACAGCAAAGGGGGATGGGCGTTCGCAGAGCACTGGCCTTTGTGCGAGAACATGCGGGAAGGATTTCGAGCATGCGTTTTAATGCCTTTTTACGGCAATTGGATGAAAGTACTCTTCCAGAGCGCACAGCTATTCTTCGTGATCATCAGGGAAGAATAAAAGAGATAGGTCTCCCGGCTCTTCAGTGGATTGTCGAACGTTTGCAAAACGAGCGCCCTATTGCGCCAAGTGGGTGGCTTTCTTTAGAAGCTATGCGTCAGCGTTTGGGTTGCGGACAGAAGCTTATGCTTGAAATAGTGAGCGACATTCTCCCGTCTGAAGATGAGGCAGATTTTTATAAAGATCCTACCAACGGCGTTGGAGGTTTGTATTATCACCCCGATCTTTTTCGCAAATGCGAACAGGCATTACCTTTTTATCGTGAAAGACGACGGCAGATTCGTAAGGAAGTAGCTCGTCGCGTCAATCGTGAACGTTTGGGGAAGAAACAGACGGAAGCAAAAGAAGATGATCGCATCCCTCGTGTGTTGGATATGGCTGCAACCATGGTTTTTCTCCGAGCCCGTCGCACAGACTTTGTTCCTTCACAATTTTCTCGCTTGATTCGAGCTCTTGAACAAAGTGATGATCCTGCAAAGGCGGGTATTATTCGTGATCCCCAGGTGGGAACGATCAGCGAAGTGCATCATGATGCCTTGCAGTGGTTACTGCATGCACCGGTATCCGTTGAAGCAAATGAACCCCTTGAGTTTTCGGAAGGTGAAAAACGACGTATCCAGCGTGAAGAGCTTTGGAAAAAGAAATCTTTGGGATATCAGCAGAGATTGATCCCTGTAATAAATAATAAAAGAATCCCTCCTGATGTACATCGTGAAGTTCGTGAAGTTCTTTTTGGTCTTATTCATGCCATCGATCCTCATGAACGGCGAGCGATTGTTACGGCTGCAGACATCTTGTTGGCGAAAACGGGTTACGATCAATGATGGGTACTCTATCTTTCCTCCACCACTTCCCATTTGAGATTTTTAAAAAACGCTTCGATATACTCGCCTCGTTGTGCAGGAACATAGTCAACCATAAATGCATGTTCCCAAACGTCCATCGCGAGTAAAATAGGTAAACCACCAAGATGTCCGACTTCGTGATCACTCACCCACACATTGTGGAACATATTTGCTTTGGCATCATGCACGAGCAAAACCCAACCAATACCGCGCATCATACCGATGGCTTTAAATTCATTGCGCCAGTTTTCAAATGATTTCCATTGTGCGGTGATTGTCTCGACAAGTTTTCCGGATCCGACATCGCCATCACCGCCGAGCGCTTCGAAATACAGTTCATGCAAACGCATGCCATTAAATTCAAATCCAAACCGACGTTTGAGTTCAGCAAGAGCGACTGCATGCGTTTCGGAATCTTTTTTATATTCCTCAATTTTCGCCATGATCGCATTTGTATTTTTGACGTAACCGGCATACAGCTTCAAATGAACTTCGATCTGTTTTTGGGAGAGGCCATCGAGTGGGGGGAGATTGAAGGATTGTTCGGAGTACATAGACACAGATTTACACGGATTAAATCGATACGACAGATGTATCATAAGATGTTGAGGGAAGAATGGGAAGGTGATCGGGTATGGGTTACAATCTTCATTGTATGAACGACGCTTCATCAACCGGAAAAAAGCCTTTGACTGGAATACGGTTGGTCTTGATTTTGGCAATTGGGAAGAAGAAAAGATTTGGGCTTTAGATCTTCCTGCCGAAGAAATAAATGTAGAAAAACTGCTTTGGCATCTCGACATTCCCTATTGGGAAAACGATGCTTCAGAAAGATGGACCGTTACACCTCGGGATGTGATTGATGGCAAGCTAGGAACAACGCGTGAACAGGACAGGGTGAAAAGAGCAGATACATCATTTCCGATTGATATTTTTGAAAATAAAGGCAAACTTTTTGTTTTAGATGGACTTCATCGATTAGTGAAATTGTTTGTTCAAGGAGAAGGGACTATTAAGGTAAGGATTATTCCCAAAGACCGGTTTCATGAAATTGCATCAGCGTATCCGATAGAGTTACCGAGTGATGATTCATAAACTCACAGCACTATGCAGCAACAAGGAAGACCATATTCAGTAGAACCACCAAATCCAGATTGGAAAGTTTGGTTTGAAAAAGAACAAAATATTTTAGAACAGCTTTTGAAAGGTTTGTCTCATATCATTGAACATATTGGCAGCACCTCAGTTGAAGGACTTTGGGCTAAACCTCAAATAGACATTCTCGTTATTGTTGATGATCTTAATGATGTACGAAAAAGACAATTGCGTTTTGAAGAGGCCGGCTACATAGCTCTCGGAGACTATACGAATAAAGGTGAGGAGTATTTTGTACGCGATGCACAAGACGGACGTCGGATGGTGAGCATTCATATTATGCCGAAAGATATCCCGGACGTTTTTTCGCAAATTATTCTGAGGGATTATCTCCGCTGTCATCCGCTTGAAGTTGAGGAGTATTCAGAAGTAAAACGAAAAGCATATAATAATGGTAAGACCGATCGAGCTGATTATCCGAAAAAGAAAAAAGAGTTTCTTCTTGGTTTAATCGAACGCTCTCAAGTATGGGCAAAAGAGTCGGGTTGGGAATATAAAGTCCTTTCTCTGTAATAGATGGTGTTGGAGTACGCTCCCGAATGGGGATTTCTATTGTTGTATCTTTGACACGAAAGATATGTGTGTTATAGAGTGTATATATAACACTAATAGTATTTTTATGATCACCTTTTTTGACCTGTTCGATATCAATACCATTTTTTTCACTACGCTGGGGTACCCCATGAGTTATATCGAATTTTTTGGTACCATCTGTGGTGTTTTGGGTGTGTATCTGGCCACAAAAGGAAAGGTACTTTCATGGCCCATTGGACTGGTGGCGTCGGCACTATACTTCATCCTTTTTTACCAAATTCAGCTGTACGCTGATTTATTGGAGCAGGTTTACTACATCATTACCGGATTTGTAGGCTGGTATTTGTGGATCGTTTATCGGAAAAAAGCAGCCAACGTCGTCGGTGAAGGCATTACGAAAAATACGCCAAAAGAAAATGTCATGTATCTTGCAATCATTGCAGGGGGAACGGTCATCCTTTCGTTTGTCACCATGCGTCTGCACCTTTGGTTCCCTTCCGCTTTTCCAGAAGCCGTTTCTCTACCTGTTCTTGATGCGGGCACCACGGTTGTAAGTTTTGTTGCCCAATGGCTTCTGATGCGTAAAAAAATCGAAACGTGGTATTTGTGGATTGGTGTCGACATCATCGCCGTCGGTCTGTATTGGTACAAAGGCGTGAAATTTGTTTCTCTCGAATATGCTCTTTTCCTTGTGTTGGCAACGCTGGGATTCTTGCACTGGCGAGCGATGATGAAGAAATAATTCCAGTGTATGATCAAGCATCATCGCGGTTTGTATCAGCGGGGAGTCGTTGTGGGAAAGTTTTATCCTCCCCATCTCGGACACAAGTATTTGATTGATACGGCACTTGAAAATTGTGAACAGGTTGCAGTCATTCTGTGTGGCAAAAAATCAGAAACGATTCCTGCCAATCTGCGAGCGCAATGGCTTAAACGTATACATCCCAAAGCAGAAGTTTTGGTGATTGAAGACGATAAATTAGGAGATGATGATTCGGCAGCTTGGGCAGCATTTATCATTAATCTGCTTGGCTATAAACCTGATGCCGTTTTTACCTCAGAATCGTACGGTGATGCCTATGCTGCACACCTCGGAGCGGTGCATGTGTGTGTTGATAAAGGGCGTGTTGACGTTCCCATATCGGCAACAAAAGTGCGTCAAAATCCAAGGGAATACGCGCATATGCTTGCACCCTGTGTGCGAGGCTATTTTGTGAATCGCATCTGTATTCTTGGCGCCGAATCAACGGGAACAACGACGCTTGCAAAAGCACTTGCACAGCATTATCAAACAAATTGGGTTCCGGAATATGGACGTATCTATAGCGAGTCAAGAGTGCATCTCGCGGAGCAAACATGGACTACGGAAGAATTCGAGCATATTGCCCGTATGCAAAACGCCATGGAAAATGCACTTGCAGAAACAGCGAATGGATTGCTGATTTGTGATACCAATGCTTTTGTGACCGGTATTTGGCATGAGCGGTATATGGGCAAGCGATCGAAGAATGTTGAGGACATTGCACGTGCTTGTGCAGCTGATCTCTATATCGTTACCGGAGATGAAATTCCTTTTGTCCAGGACGACATACGCGATGGAGAGCATATTCGTCATGCCATGCATCGGCGTTTTCTTGAGCGTCTGGAAGAAGATGGCAAACCGTACATCCTCGTACAAGGATCTCCTGCAGAGCGATTGGCGAGCGCGCTTAAATCTATCGAACAGGTGTAGGAGGGAAAGGGGAGTGGAGTTGGGCAAGCGCGGTAATGATTCCTTGCACGAGTGTTTCTGCGCGAGTGAGTCGGCCGTTCGTGAGCGTATGATGAGGATCGGTGTGGTCACCGCCGAGATGTTCAGCGATTACCTGCCCGGCAGTGGTAACGGCGAATTGACGTTCGTCTGCTTCATCCACGTACGGTTCAGTGACAACAAGTCCAGGAGAAGTGGCATAGATGCGATTTCCCTGAGGGTCAATGAGGACGATGACTCCAATATCAAACGAAACATCGTAGGTATCTGATCGCAAAATACCGCTTTCTATTCCTATCCAAAGCTCAGCCTCGGGAATATGTTTTTGCGCTTGCAGCGCACGATTCACGGCACCTTTCATGGTTTCATCCAGATCAATTGGCTGCGCGTTGATACCGGATTCGGCGGGATAGCCGACTACTTCGATGTCATCTCCATATCCCATCTGCCGACAGGCTTCTTTAATGGCGCTGATTTTATGATGGCTAGTGGTTCCTGCGGCGATGCGGATGAGGGTCATAGAAGATTTTTTCATTGTACTAATCCATGATGATTGAACGTAATAAAAGAATCAATAAGAGAAATAATGTCAATTGATTTGTGCATTGGTTTTCTGTTGAGCTTTTGTATATGTTAATACACGAGCCTCTCAAAGAAAATGATCCCGCGTGTACTGTAAACGGTGGTCAGCATTGAAGGAACGTATTGACACTGTTGGTATTGAGATTCTTCCTGCCAACGCATAAAATTTTAATACAGGCGAGACCCTTCCTCTTGTTAAGGTCTTTGGCTACACTAGATCCGTTATGCATCGGATTCTGGCTATTGAAACGAGCTGTGACGAAACCGCGGTCGCGATTGTTGAAGGTGAAGGCGAAAATGTTCGTCTGGTTTCGTCGTTTGTGCGATCGCAGATTGATATTCATGAAGCCTATGGCGGCGTCGTGCCCGAGGTGGCGGCGCGTGAGCATATGCAGGTGCTATTTCCTATGTTGCAGAAAGCCTTGCCAAATGGAGGAGAAGATATTGATGCGATTGCTGTTACGGCCGGTCCTGGACTGGCACCAGCATTGCGTGTCGGCGTTGAAGCGGCGAAAGGTTTGGCTGTGGGTTGGAAAAAGCCATTAGTGTCGGTGTGTCATTTGGAAGGACATGTGTATGCGGCGTGGTTAAGGAATACGGATAGGGACGGATTGACAGCGGATAATACGGATGCGCGAAATGGCGCCGTAGAGATGGGTCGCCGACCCGTCTCCCAAAACCCGAATATGAATCCGCACCGAAACCCGAAATTTCCCGCATTGGCATTAATTGTTTCCGGTGGCCACACCGAATTAGTGATGATGCACGATCATGGTCAATTCGAACGTCTTGGCGAAACGCTTGATGATGCCGCGGGCGAAGCGTTTGATAAAGTCGCGAAGATGCTTGATTTGGGGTATCCGGGCGGACCTCGCGTTGCCGCGCTTGCAGAGCAGGGAAGAGCAGATGCGTTCGTTTTCCCTCGTGCAATGAAAGAGAGTGGGGATTTACTGTTCAGTTTTTCCGGATTGAAGACCGCAGTCCTTTATACCTTGCGTGAAAATGAATCTCGTCTTGCTGATGTATCTTTTAAGGCGGACATCGCTGCCTCATTCCAAGAAGCGGTTGTCGATATTTTAGTTTCCAAAACGATGCAGGCGGCGAAGAAACATCATCCCGCTTCAATTATTCTTGCGGGAGGCGTGGCTGCAAATCTTGCACTGCGATCTCGTCTTGCTCAGACGTGTACTGCGGTGGAGATCCCCTTTTTCATGCCCGAATTTAAGTTTTCTATGGACAATGCGGCCATGATTGCCGTTGCGGGTTATTTCCGTTTTTTGAAAGGTGACATTCGTGATCCCAAAGAGGTGATTGCGGATCCGAATCTTGATATCGCGTAGTATGCAAGAGCAATATGTCACGAAAAGTGCAGAAGAGACGAAAGCGGTCGCTGCGGAATTCGCAATGCATCTCAACGGTGGGGAAGTGATCGCACTCATTGGTGACCTCGGCGCGGGAAAGACAACCTTTACGCAAGGTCTCGTTGCAGCACTCGGCAGCTCTGCACGAGTGAAATCACCGACATTTACCGTGATGAATGAATATCCGATCACCGGTCATGCAACGATCCGTCGCGTCGTGCATCTTGATTGTTATCGTTTCACGGACGAAGCAGAAATTGCCGCTCTTGAACTCGATGATTATCGTCGAGCTGACACGATGATTCTTATTGAATGGCCAGAAAAGATTCCAGCGTATCAAAAAACGGCAACACATGCCGTTCTCTTTTCTCATCAACCCGACGGTTCCCGAGAGATCATTTTCAAGGATCTATAATCGTACTTTGACCATCGCCGCAATCGCCGCAGTTTCCGCACGCAAAACCAAATCACCTATCTGCACAATGTGTGCGCCGTGATCTTTTGCTTTTGCAATTTCTTCATCAGTAAATCCGCCTTCTGGTCCAATAAAAAGCGCGATGTCGCTCGTTTTATGCGTGGTCGGCCAACGAGAGTCGCTTGCAGATTCGTGGAAGACAATACGAACCGCTTTTTCGGTTTGTTTGAGTGCCTTGGTAAACGAAATGGGTTCGTGCATTATTGGTAAGATCGTTCGCCCGCTTTGCTCTGATGCTTCTTTGATGATTTCCAGCCAGCGCTGGGGAACATCGGGTGTTTTTTTAATGGTACGGTCGGTATGCAGGGGCAAAAAGGCGCTTGCACCCAGTTCCGTACATTTTTGCAGCATCCACTCAAAGGTGTCGCGTTTTGTTATTGCCGCGCAAACAGTAATGTGAGGAGTAAGAGGTTTGTGTATGGTCGATCCGGCGATGACGCCCATAATGGCCGAGCGGGTAATCTCGGTGATCCTTCCATGTATTTCCGTTCCATCATTCGGAAGAAGGGAGAGTTGATCTCCGGCTTTCATGCGCAAAACCTGCGTGATTTGTTTATGCAATGGTCCGGCCGGAATCGAAAAAGCTTCAGCGCTCAAGGCGATCCAGTCACGCGGAACAAAAAAACGGGCAGTACGCATATCCTATAACCCCACTATTCTCTTCACTTCCTCCACTGACGTCAAGCCGTCGATCGCTTTCAAGAGGCCATCTTGCGTCATGGTTGTCATGCCCTGGCCCTTGGCGATATCGCGCATGTCGTATTCTGACAATGCGCCGTTGCTTTTAAGAATGGCTTGTTCGAGCACTGCATCTTTGACGAGTACTTCATAGGCACCCAAGCGCCCTTTATAACCGGTGTTATTACACTCGTCACAGCCTTTGGGTCCGTACCAGGTGACAGTTGTCGGATCAACAATTTTTTCACCAGATTTTTCGGGAATCGTATCGAGTTGTTCTTTGATGAGTGCGAGTGTTTCTGCATCAAGCGTGACCGGTTGTTTACATGTAGAGCAGAGTTTGCGAATGAGCCGTTGGCCGAGAATGGCATTGATGGCTGGTGCGAGGAGATGCGGAGCAACGCCCATCGACAAGAAGCGGGGAATAGCACCGGCAGCATCGTTGGTGTGAATGGTGGAAAGGAGAAGATGGCCGGTGAGTGCGGCTTGAATGGCGGTCTCGGCCGTTTCGAGATCGCGAATTTCACCCACCATCACAATGTCAGGATCTTGGCGCAAAATAGAACGCAATCCTTTGGCGAATGTATAGTCTTTGCTCGTATCAATTTGGCTTTGGTTGATGCCTTCAAGTTTGTATTCGATTGGGTCTTCGAGCGTAATGATTTTGACGTCTTTGGTATTGAGTTTATGCAGCATGGCGTACAGCGTGGTTGTTTTACCGCTTCCCGTCGGACCAGTAGTAACAATCATGCCATTGGGGCGTTCAATTTCTCGAACAATCTTTTTAGCGGCTGCGGGACGGAAACCCAGGGCCGCAAAATCAAGAGCAATACTTTCGGGATTGAGTAAACGCATGACCACCGACTCACCAAACGCGGTAGGAATAGACGAAACACGCACATCAATTTTCTTTTGGTGTTGGAAAATCGTGAAGCGTCCGTCCTGGGCTTTGTCGGTAATGTTGAGTTTAAGGCTGGCAATGAGTTTGATGCGGTTGATAATCTTTTTCCACTTGTCGCGATCGATGAGCGCAACCTCTTGCAATAAACCATCGACACGAAAACGTACGGCAATGCCTTTTTCTTCAGCTTCAATGTGAATGTCGGATGAGCCAAGCTTGAGCGAAGCGGCAATGACCATGCCGATAATATCGGTGACGTTTGCTTCGGCTAACACCTTAGCAATGGAAGATACGTCATCCATTGCTTTTTGATAGTTTGTGAGTTCTTCTTCGGTGATTTCGACCCCTTTGACGACGGGCAGAATTTTGGGAAGAGCCGCGTAGAGTTTGAGTGCCTGCGCGAAACTATTCGGTGAAATGATATAGAGTTTGCCATTGGTTTTGTGACGTTCGGTCAGTTGGAACAGGAGTTCTTTAATGCGTGGATCATCTGGATCAACGGCACCAAGACGCAGTTCAGCTCCGGTAAACAAAAAGACAACGGCTTGGAGTTCTTTGGCTTGCTCTTCGGGAAGAAGGACAAGGGCGTCAGGGCTAATCGGAAAACCTTTGAGATCAATTGAAGGAACACCAAGTGCGCGTGCTTTGCGACCGATCTCTTCTTCTTTTTCTCGTCGCGCGATGGTTTGCATTTTCTCCTGCAATTTTTCAATGACCTCGGTTGATTCGGAAATATTCATCTTCTTCGTATTTGATTCGGGCGCAGAAGCGACAGGATTTTGTACGGTATTCGAATCTGCCGTCGAGGATTGTTGGCGACGGGCAAGGAGTTCTTTAATGGAAGGCAAAGAAGAAGGCATGAAACATTACCCTTTGAGTGCGGCAAAACCGCGTTTACTGTGATGAGCCAAGCGTGAAGGTGCCGCTGATTTTTTTTGGGCAACGGCGCGAGCAAGTTCTGACCAGCAAATGTAGGTGAACAGGGTTGAACAACCGGCGCAGGCAATGGTCCAGGTGGCAGCCAAAAGAGCAGCCAAAAATCCCACCACTGCAAAGCCCATCATCGTTCCCGCTTCATACATCATGCTGAAGAAGGGAATGCTCAGCGTGCCAATCATGATGAGGCCAAAGATGGCTACGAGTGACAGCGCAAAAGTGATAACAAACAACAAGAGCGCCATTTCTAAACACACCGTCGCGTGCGTGCGTAATAGTTTCCAGGCATAACTCAATGCACGTACGGCATGCATGTCGTGTTGCACGCAGGCAAGCAGAGCAAATATTCCCAGAATATTTAAGGTAAAACCAATAAAGATTGCGGCAACAGAAAAGATGAGGCCAAAAAAGCCATCAAAGAAATACACGGTCGGTTGCAGGAATGAAAGTGCGTAGCCGCTAACCAGAATGAGATCAAAAAGAAGTATTTTGGTACAGGCGTCGATGAGCAGAATACGTCCCAAGCGTGGATGGGTGGCGTCTTTGGCTAGTTCGCGCAACGAAAGCGGACGATCGCTGCCGGCACTGCGATGACAAGCGCGTAATAATAAGTGCTGACAAAAAGCAACGAGAATTGCGAGCAGGATTGTGCCAATGAGCGTGATACAAAACATCACGATAGCGGCCGAAGATCCTCCTAAACGAATGCCTTCAAGCAACGTATGGACAAGCGACAGGCTGATATCGCTGGTAAACGGATGGAGTTCGGGAAGACTTGATGCAAGACGTGCTTGGGTCAATACATCGCTCACCACGGCACCAATACCGGCAACACCTGCGAGTGCGGCAAATGGCCAAAGTTCACGATGGTGCCAGGCGCTGTGCAGCGCTTGTCCAAGAATGGGTCGATAAAACGGGGTTGTTTTTTTCATATCCTCCGAAAGATAAGAAAAGTATATCATTTTTGAAAACACCCTTGTTCTCAAAAGAGCACAAGGGTGTTTTATGTGTGAGACGTATTCTCTAAGCTGCTTTCGGTGTCATGAGTGGTGCTTTGACTTTTGGTCCAACCAACGCTTCAAAAGCTTCTTTTTCAATCGTCTCTTTTTCGATGAGCATGGCCACGATTTTATCCATGTTTGGACGTTGGGCACGGACGATCGCGGTGGCCGTTGTTAGTGCTTCTTGGAGTAGTTTGTTAATCTCTACATCAATCGTTTCTGCAATCTTTTCTGAGTAATTACGATTTTCGTGCAGTTGTTTGCCGAGGAAGACCATATCTTCCCGTTCACCGTACGTACGCGGACCAAGTACCTCGCTCATGCCGTACTGCGTGACGAGTTCCTTTGCCAGACTGCTGGCTTTTTGCAGGTCGTTGCTCGCACCTGTGGTTAGGTCACCAAAAATTTCTTTTTCGGTGACATAGCCCCCCAGGGTCATGGCTAAATCATCAATAAATTCTTGGCGAGAATGCATTTTTCGATCTTCGCTCGGAATGCTCATGGTGTACCCAGCTGCACGACCACGCGAAATGATGGAGATTTTATGTACATCGTCGCAATGGGGGAGGAGATGACCAACGATAGCATGTCCAGCTTCGTGATAAGCGGTTAAGACACGTTCAGCTTCTGACAAAATATGACTTTTGCGTTCAGGGCCAAGCATGACTTTTTCAATTGCATCAAGCAGATCTTTTTGATTAACCTCTTTTTGATTGTGTCGTGCCGCTAAAATAGCGGCTTCGTTCATGACGTTCGCTAAATCGGCACCGGACATACCGATGGTGCGTTCGGCGATGCGTTGTAAATCAACTTCTTTGTTGAGTGGTTTTTCTTTGGCATGAATATCAAGAATGGCGCGGCGATCACGCAAGTCTGGACGATCGAGCATAACGCGACGATCAAAACGACCAGGGCGCAACAAAGCCGGATCGAGTACATCGGGACGGTTGGTGGCTGCAACCACGATAATGCCGAGATTGGGTTCAAAGCCATCCATCTCTACCAAAATTTGGTTGAGCGTTTGTTCACGTTCGTCATGTCCGCCGCCAAGTCCGGTACCGCGCTGACGACCAACCGCATCGATTTCATCGATAAACACAATACACGGCGCAGCTTTCTTTGCTTTGGCAAACAGGTCCCGTACACGTGACGCGCCCACACCGACAAACATCTCTACGAATTCTGAACCAGAGATGTGGAAAAACGGCACATTAGCTTCACCCGCAACGGCACGTGCAATCAGCGTTTTACCGGTTCCTGGAGGACCCATGAGGAGCACGCCTTTGGGAATTTTGGCACCCAGATCAGAAAACTTTTTAGGGGTTTTCAAAAATTCTACGACTTCGGCAAGTTCTTCTTTGGCTTCGGCGTTCCCTGCAACCTCGGCAAAAGTAATTTTATTTTTTTTGTTATTGACTTCACGGGCATTGGCTTGGCCAAAGGTGAGCGCTTTGCCGTTGGCGCCTTGCATTTGGCGATACAGGAAAAACAAGACGATGCCTACACCCATGACCAGGAGTAGCGTTGGTAACAGGCTTTGTATCAAGAGCATACCCGTGGAAGGTTCTTGCACTTCGATCGTCAGCGTTGCCATCTTTTCTGCAGATACACCAAATTGTTGTAATAATTCACTGATTGATTGTGAGGATTCTTTTTTGCCAACGTAGATTTTGCCGTCAGCAGCTTCACCGCGCACCGTATCTTCCTGTACAGAGATTTTTTGAATGTCGTTTGATTGAATTTTGCTGACAATGGTTGAAACAGGAACATTTTCGATGTTTTGTGGTTTGGTTGAAATCACCGAGAACAGAATTCCAACCGACAAGAGGACGACGAGAAAGGTAATGATGTTTTTTGATAGCGGTTTCATATAAGCAAGACTAATGTTCTCAAAAAATGTTCTTTTTGGCAACTGAAAACCGGACAGTGCAGTCCGGCTTTCGTTTTTACTCATTACTCTTTTTTGTCGTCACCTTTGTCGCCTTTTTTCTTTTCTTTTTCTTCGCGCAACGACAGGCCGAGACGATGTTCATTGGGCTCGATGGAGACAATGCGGAACTTCATCACGTCGCCAATGCTCGCAATTTTTGAAGCATCATCAAGCGGCTTGTCGGAAAGCTCAGATACGTGGGCCAAACCCTGAATATCATCATCAAGTTCAACGAAGAAGCCGAATGGATTGATTTTGATAATTTTTCCTTCAACCCAGTCACCGATCGAGAAACGCTTGGTTACGCTCTTCCAGGGGTCATTTGACAGCTTTTTCATTGACAAGAAAATTTTGCTGCCTTCAATGCCGATAATTTCGGCACGAACGTTGTCACCCAGTTTGAGCACATCCTTCGGATGATCGATGCGCTGCCAAGCAATTTCGGAAATGTGTACCAAACCTTCAAGAGGAACCGTGGTTCCTGTGGGAAAGAATTTTACAAACACCCCAAAGTCCGCAACGGCTGAGATGTCACCGGCAACGATGTCGCCCAAGTGACACTGCGCAATGACATTCTTTTGTTCGTCTTCCCAAACGGCTTTTTCCGAAACGATCAGCTTGCCGTCATCTTCTTGCATGTCGAGTACCTTTACGCGCATTTCCATGCCCATAAAACTCTTCAGCTTGTCGAAGATTTTTTGTTTGTCACCACCGGCAACACGAGGATAATGCTCAGGAGCAAGTTGGGAAACCGGCAAGAAGCCTTGCACGTGGCCGACTTTTACAATCAACCCACCCTTGTTAGCGTCGCTGACTTTCACGGTGACAACTTCGCCAGAAGAAGAAAGGGAAGAGATATCTTTCCAGGCATGCTTTTGACCGGCAGCACGGAATGACAATTCGACTTCACCATTTTCATTTTCGGCATCAACGACCGTGGCATCGACTTCATCGCCAACACTCAGGCTTTTGGCGAGTTCGGATTCGCGTTGCAATTCGCGACCACGCACCACACCGACCATAAATCCCGCAATATCAATGGTGATTTGACGGCCCTTGGTAGAAAGGACCTTTCCTTTAATAACGTCACCTTTTTGGGGAACGGTGAGATATTGCTCATTTTCAAGCAGCGTATCGAGTTCCTTGTTTGTCGCAGGAGCTTGCACCATAGAAATATTCCTGTCCGCGGCACGAGTCAACGACCCTGCAATGCGAATCAGGCATTAAGAATGAGTAACGGTGCTCTCTAATAAGGTAAAGAGAACGGGGATAGGGTACGGGAAAAGGGGGAAAAAGGCAAGAAGAGGGGGAGAGAAAGACCCTGACGCCAGGAAGGGCCTAGCATATTCCTTCGCTCGCCTCCCTCTTAATCTCCCTCCTATCAGGAGGGAGAAGCACAGGCTCACGCCTTTCGTTCGCACATCTCCTCAAACAAAGAGCCCCGCCACACGAGCGGCAAGGGCTCGATGTGGCGGGGACGACGGCTGTCACGAAATACTAACAAAAAATGCTTGCAGTTATCCTGCAAGCATCTTCTGTTTCACTGAGCAAAGAAATTCTGAGTGAATTATGGAAATGAGGGGTAAGAAAGTACACGTTTTTGTTCTTTATGCCACAAGGGTTAAGTTTACTCTTGAGAAAGCTGTATATCCTGTTCTGCATGCCGCAGGTTATTCAGGTGCTGCCGATCGGCGGCATCAGGAAACCTGGCAAAGTCTTGGTCTGCAGCTGCTAAGTGGTGAGCGGCGGACATTAATCTGCTCAATGCGAGAAGTCCCTTCTCAGCCGGGCTAAGAGGTGACCCTGTCCCGGGAATGCTCGAGGGAATGAATTTCGGTTTTTTGATTCCATTTTGGAATGGACTCTGACGATTGCGCAGGTAATTAGCGATGGCATCGACGTCAACTGCCTCACCGGCATCATCCTCTTTGGCGATTTTTCCGGCTAAGATTTTTTCCAAGGCTAATCCGAGCTCACCCCAGACGCGTTTAGTGCGATCTCTTGGGGTTTCGCCTGGCAACCCATAATTGTAACGCAGAACCCTCGCTTCCTCTTCGGCTAGTTCAGTCTCGTGCTCGTCACTTGAATTGTCATATCTGTTGAAGACTGGAATGTCTTCGAGCGAGATATTCCCATGAGCTTCAACCGTTTCTCCAGCATTCGTTGACTCAGGTTTTCTTTCAGACATAAAACAGATACATAAATAATAATCCAGCGTATATTATCATAAAAATGTTATTTCATTAATAATCTCTGTGAGTTCAAGCTCCATAACAATATCCCCTATCCATTTTGGTAGAAAGAAGCCATTTCGTGGAGTACTTTCCCGTATGCCAAGAGGATGCTTGTTAACCGTACATTTTATTTGCGGACGAAAAATATAAGTTGGTTTTTATCCTTAAAGGCGCACCGACGCGTTTTGAGGAAATTATTGATAAAGCATTATTTCAGCGTTGTCGAAAAGAAAGTATGTGGAATCATGAACTGTGCTATGAAACTAATCCCGAACGTTATGAAAGAGAAGAATAAAAAATGAAACAAAGAGCCCCGCCACACAAGCGGCAAAGGCTCGATGTGGCGGGGACGACGGCGCTCAGTCCTGCATGGGGGGCATGATCAAGGGGTTCCGCGCGGTGTCGCGGAGCTCGAAGCTACACAACATTCCCCGTTGGTCATCGAGGATCACGGACAGCATGGCGAGGATGTTGCTATCAAGTCCGCAGATCTCGCCGCGGACTCTTGGCTCCAGCTCGAAGCGTACGTATGTCTGCCCTTTCGCCTCGGTGGTCCGTGGAGGATCCTTGGGATCCCACAGATGCCAGTCTTTGAACTTGTTCTCGGTGATCGACTTGATCGCCCTGGCCGCGTTTGGGGTTGGGAAAACCAGAGTCAGAATCAACATGATGCCCTCCAGGGCGGGTGATGAGGAATGACACAGGGTAACGCGTTATCTTAGGCCTTTTTTCCACAAATGTCAAACAAAGAACCCCGTCGCGCGAGCTACGGAAGCTCTTTCGTGACGGGGGACGGTTGCGTTGCGGTGTGGATTCAGTCTGCTTGGCGAGCTCCCTCGACCGCTACCGCTCGAGGGTGAGCAAGTGCGCCGGCTTGAGCGGCGGTCGGCGCGGGCCGTACTGCTTGGCCCAGTTGATCTCATCCTCACAGGCGAGCACGAGCTCGTCCTGTTCTCGAGACGTCAGGATCTTGCCATCCTTGTTCTTTTTGCGGAGGTCGGTGCAGACGTTGGCCGCCTGCGCCAGCTCCTCGGGCGTCAGGGCGTCGGCGAGCTCCTGCTGGCGCGCGAGGAGCTTCTCCTTGAGCTCGGACTCCACCTTGACGGCGGCCTTGAGCCTACCAACCTGCGCCGTCTTCTGAGTACAGAACTCCTCGCCGATCACGATCTGCGCCTCGAGCTCGGCACGTTGTCTCTCCATCTCTTTGACGATGAGCGGGTCGATCGTCGGATCGATGATTGCTGCCTCCTTGGCGACCAGGTTGTCCTTATCCATGCCGAGGATGGCGCAGGCTGCGACCGCGCTTTGTTCCGCCTGGTTACGCTGCCAGTGCAGGTTCGAGGCCTGGATCTGGCCCAGGCACTGGTCGACCTGTACGGCGGTCAGCTCGTTGACCTTGCTGCAGTTGTTGCTGACCGTCTGTCCGAACGCGAAGTTCATCAGAACCAGAAACAAGTGAATCATGGGTCCTCCGAGAACTGGTATTGAAGCGGGAAACGCCCCACTTCTCACAGCGCCATGCGAGAGGATTGTGGCTAAAATAAGGGAAAAAGTCAAGAAAAGAGAATCCTTCAACACCTGCACAGGTCCTTTTCTCTATACTCTGGCATACTTTGTTCTGCTATGTCCCATCCCCATCAATACCTCCTCGACGAATACAAGATTGCCGTTGACAAGCTTGTTCCACTGACGCCCGCTGATGTTGTTGCCGAGGCGCATCAGTTGTATGAGCGACTTGCGGCTGATCCGCATGCTACCGAACGGCAGGTGCGTCAGGCGCTGGTGGAAATGGGAAAGAAGGAATTTCCGTATCGCAAGGCATACGAGGCGTTGTGTGCGACCGATGAAGAACGTCGGCTTGAAGCTGCAGCGTATGCACGCATGGATGCGGTGATTGCCGAAAAGGTAAAAGCGGTCACGCAACACGGTGTACATTTAACCGATTACGTAAATAGCAAATTATTCGAGCAACAACTCGAGGCCAGTGAGCGCTATCATGTCGAGCAAGCGATTTTGCAAGCGCACGATGTCATTAACAAACAATGTGACGAACGTGCCAAAGAGCGTCAAGAGAAGTTTGATGATCTCGTTGCAAAGTGGACGAAGAAACGGGATGAAATCCAAAATCTTATCGATGAACTTCGGAATATGGCACAGCGTAGCCCCGAACTTGCGAGCGAAATTCTTGATAGGGCAAATGTTTTTGAAGAGGGTTGGTCGATTGTTGAACGTGATCCGGATGAGAAAGATGTACGTGAAGCGATTGCGTCGTTTGCCATGCAGCTTGAGGCCGAATCGCCGGCAGAGCAAATTTTTTGATTCAGGAAAGAAGGAGGATAACAACATAGACGTTTTTACGTGAAACCGGTACACTTTTGCCACTTCTTTCTATGCAAATTTCCTGGAACGGACTTGGGTGTTTTACGCTAGTGGCCAAACCTGCACAAAGCGATGTGACGGTTATTACCAATCCCTTCAAAGCACAGGCTGATCTGAAGATGAAAGCAGCGAGCGCATCGCTGGTTTTACAGTCACACGATGGCAAAGATGCCGACAATATTAGTGCGATTACTGCCGAGCATCCTGAAGAGAGTACAGAGGTTTTTACCGTGACACATGCCGGTGAGTACGAAGTGCGGGGCGTGTTTATTACGGGTGTGTATGCACCAAAAAAAGACGGTACTCCGCACACCATTTATCGTATTGATGCCGAAGGTATGCACATCGGTTTTTTGGGTGCACTCGATCGTGCACTGACCGAAAAAGAAATTGATGCGCTCGGAAATATTGATATTTTGCTCGTGCCCGCAGGTGGCAAAACCGTGTTGTCACCTACTGAAGCCAATGCAGTTGTCGCTGAAATTGAACCTCGGGTGATTGTCCCTTCGTACATCAATACCGACGGTTACGCTTCTCTTGAAGTCGTAAAGCGTGAAATTGCCTGCGCTACCGAGGAAACCGGCAAGTTCAAGGTGACGCGTACACAACTTCCTGAAGAAGATATGAAAATGGTGGTGTTATCTCTGTAATGTATGGATCGTCGGCATGTGCTGGTTTTTGTCATCGTGACGATTGCGGCGCTGGCAATTCTGTGTATGCAGTTGTATCTCACCTTTGCGCAACGTCATGGCAGTGCCGCGCAAAATGAACTCTCACAAAAAACGCAACATGTCGTCGAAGAGCTGCAAGATTCCCTTCATTCTCAACCCTAGTTCGCTTTTTCTTCCTTTCTATGGCCGACGCCAAAAAACCAGAACAAAAAACACTTGATCTCATGCCTATTGGCACGGTGCTCGATCAAAATATTAGCGATGAAATGCGCCGTGCCTATCTCGATTATGCCATGTCGGTTATTGTTTCGCGTGCACTTCCCGATGTGCGTGACGGATTAAAGCCGGTGCATCGTCGCATTTTGTTTGCGATGTGGTCGATTGGTTTGCGAGCGAACGGTCGTTTTCGTAAAAGTGCCAACGTGGTCGGTGAAGTGATGGCAAAATATCACCCGCACGGCGACTCGGCGATCTATGATTCGATGGTGCGCATGGCGCAGGATTTTTCATTCCGCTATCCGCTGGTTACCGGCCAAGGAAACTTCGGTTCCATGGACGGCGATGCCGCTGCAGCCATGCGGTATACCGAAGCCAAACTTTCACCCCTCGCCGAACATCTTCTTATTGATTTAGAAAAGGAAACCGTTGATTTTCGTCCTAACTACGACGGTTCGCACGACGAACCAGTTGTGCTTCCTTCTAAGCTTCCGAACCTGCTTATTAACGGCATGCTCGGTATTGCGGTTGGTATGGCAACAAATTTGCCGCCGCACAATGTGAAAGAGGTGTGTACAGGGTTACTGACGCTGTTAGATGCGCCCGAAACATCACTCGAAGATTTGCTGACACTTATTCCCGGACCTGATTTTCCGACCGGCGGCATTGTCTATGGTGCGAGTGATTTAAAGGCGGCTTATTCTACGGGAAAAGGCGGTGTGGTTGTGCGTGCCAAAGCCGAAATTACCGAAGGCAAAAAAGATACCAACATGATTGTGGTTACAGAAATCCCCTACATGGTGAACAAGGCCGCCATGCTGGAAAAAATTGCGGATTTGGTGCGGGAAAAGAAAATTGATGGTATTCGCGATTTGCGTGATGAATCAAACAAGGAGGGTGTGCGTGTGGTTGTTGAACTCAAAAAAGATGCCTATCCGAAAAAAGTTCTCAATCAGCTCTATCAACTCACCCAACTGCAAACCACGTTCCACTACAACATGTTGGCATTGGTCGATGGTCTTCAGCCACGCATCCTCAATCTCAAGCAAATTCTTGAAGAGCACATTAAACATCGCAAGGAGGTTGTGCGTCGTCGCACGACGTTCGAGCTTGAGAAGATTAAAGATCGTTTGCATATTTTAGAAGGACTGAAGATTGCACTCGAAAATATCGACGAAGTTGTCGCCACCATCAAAAAATCAAAAGATAAAGACGAAGCGCGTGAAAACCTTATTAAAAAGTTCAAAATGACCGAGCGTCAAGCCGTGGCTATTTTGGAAATGCGCTTGCAACAATTGGCGAATCTTGAGCGTTTGAAGATTGAGCAGGAATACAATGACAAATTGGCTATCATGCGTGAACTTGAATCGATTCTTGCTTCTGCAAAGAAATTGATTGATGTTATTCGTAAAGAAACCGAAGAGCTCATGGAACAATTTGGCGATGAGCGTCGTACCAAGATTGTAAAGTCTGGTGTAAAGGAATTTTCGATGGAAGATTTGATTCCCGACACGCAAACCATTGTGCTCATGACCAAGGATGGTTACATTAAGCGTTTGCCGCCCGACACGTTTGCCCAGCAGCATCGGGGTGGAAAAGGTGTTATCGGTCTTACTACCAAAGAAGAAGACGCGATTGAATCCGTGTTTACGACCACTACACACCAGGACATGATGTTCTTTACTTCGCGTGGTCGCGTGTTCAAACTGAAGGCCTACGACATTCCCGAAGCGTCGCGTACCGCCAAGGGTCAGGCAATTGTAAATTTCCTCAATCTTGGTCCGGGCGAAAAAGTCACCGCAGTGCTTTCGGGTGATCTCAAAAAAGAAAAAGCCAAGCACATTGTCATGGTTACCAACCGCGGCACCATCAAAAAAACACCGATTGATGATTTTGATAATGTGCGCAGTTCGGGTATTATCGCCATTAAGCTTAACGATGGCGATAATCTTGAATGGGTTCGTGCCTCAACGGGTAAAGATGAGATTATCCTTGTGACGGCCAACGGCATGTCCATTCACTTCTCTGAAGATGACGTTCGCCCCATGGGTCGTGTGGCTGCGGGTGTACGTGGTATCAAACTCAAAGGTGAAGATGAAGTCATCGGCATGCAGATAGTCACCGCTGAAGATATAAAAGAGCAGAAACAGTTTTTGATTGTCATGAAAAATGGGTACGGCAAGCGCACGCCACTTGAGGAGTATACGCTGCAAGGTCGTGGCGGTATGGGCATCAAGGCTGCGCAAATTACGGCTAAAACGGGTAAGCTTGTGGGCGGCTACATGGTTTCCAAAAAAGATCCCCGTGACTTACTGGTCGTTTCCGTGGGCGGTCAGGTTATTCGCACCTCGGTGACATCTGTTTCTGAACTTGGTCGTGCAACGCAAGGCGTAAAAGTGATGCGTTTCAAAACTGCTGATGATCAAGTAGCCACAGCGACGCTTGTCGGCGATGGGGAAATTGCGGAATAATGGCAGGGTATGAAAAAAGAGGGAGGGAAGAATGTCAGAGAAAACGAGCCGGTGTCGCAAGAACAACTTGCGCATCGGCTTTTATTGTTATTGCACGAAAACCCTGTACGACCAGATCGGGTTGCGAAAGTTATTGCAGTACTACCTGAGGAAAAAGTTATAGAAACAATTACAGGGCTCGACTCCTTTCTTGAAAAACGCTTTACATATACGTCTCCAAGTTTAGGGGAAGATTTTAATCAGTATCTTCGGAGCCTTTTTGCCGTAGAAAGAGTTTTAACCGAAGCAGCTCTTGATGCATTAACAACCGCACTCTTGAAGTTTGCACGACGTTATCCTCAAGGCTCCGCCTCTTCTTTTTTAGGTCTCGATGTATTTCTTAAACGAAGGCGTATAGATAGTGAACAGCGAAAAAATCCAGAACAGGCCTATGATTTTTGGAAAGATTTGTTAAAAGAACAGCTCTTAACACTTCGTCATCTTGATCATCCGGGATTGGGTGATACGGTTTCTACCAAAAAGGATGATGAGGAAATTTATCGCTATCACATCGATGAAGTACGTGCGATTATTCAAGATGTTCCAGACTATGAAGAGGCAGATGTTACCGGTGATGTTCGAGAAATGCTCGAACAGACTATTGCGTCCGTTTGTTTAGATGATCCAGAAACCCTTGCTTGCTTATTAAAAAATTTTTCAGAGATCAGTCCGGCATTAGATGACGACGAATTCGTGGCTGTTCAAGATCTTGTCCTCAAGATGAATATAACTCCTTTTCTGGAAGGACTCGCACCGATGGTTCAGGCAAGGAAACGATATGCTGCGGCAGCAGAAAGAGATCCTGATGCCAAACGATGTCGAGAGCGATTCTCCCATGCTCTTTATGGTTCAGGTACGCTCGATGAGATGAAAGAAATAGGTAAAGATTTTTTGCGTTCTTTTTCCCGTGAGACGCTGGTACATGATTTCGCCAAATATCTTCCTTGGCAGGCTCGATATCGTCCTGAGCGGACTCGGATAATATTGCAACATTTTTTACAACCTGAAGATAATGAATTGTATTTGTATTACGCTATCAAAACGATTTTTGAACAAATGAAATTTATTGATAATCCTCTTTTTCAAGATCAAGGAACGGTGTCAGTTGTTTTTCCTCCGGGTGAGATCAAGAAATCGGTTATTGTTTCGGCTTGCATGAAGGCGAGTAAGGCTTTGCAATTCCATCGTTCTCCCGGTCCTTTACGCAATGATCTTGAAAAATTTAAGAGAATGGTTGAGGTATTAGTTTCTGAAAAAGAGGCGAATGTGATTTTGAAGGAGTTTTACATCCGAGGCGATGAAGTTACCCATGGCGAAGTTTCACGAGTACTTCCCAAGGAACCTCAGACAACCAGGAACTTGATAGAGACTTTGCGTTCTTACCGCGGTTATGAGGTACCTGAGGCTCCGAGACCTGAGGCTCCGAGACCTGAGGCTCCGAGACCTGAGGCTCCGAGACCTGAGGCT
>CAZREA010000005.1:60816-63714 GCA_964599455.1 uncultured Gammaproteobacteria bacterium
CAACCTTCTGTAGAAGAGCAGCCAAGCGAGGATGAAAATCGTAATGAACGAACATTGGAAAGAATTCGCGAAACATTACGTGGGGGAAAAATTGGCAAAGTAGTTGATTTTATTCGTCGCGATGATCGTGGTTATGAAGCACGGCGACGGAGAATCATGCATGATACGGAATGTGCGCGTTTGATTCATGAAATGCTTGAGCAACAATTGCGTTCTGGTGCTGTTGTGTATGTCGAAACAATTGGCGAAGTTTTCCTTGGTGAGAACTGGCGTCAAGATGAGGGTATACAAGCTGCGGTTCGAGGTATGCTTGCGGAGAATTGGCGACAGGTAGTAGGGAATAAACGTCTTCCTCTTTTGGAAATCGCAGATCGATTCGGTATCTCCCATGCAGATGTTGCAACTCCTCCGAAAAAAGCTTCTTCTCGAAAGTCAAGAAAATGAGTTTGCACGTGAAGATTTTTTGCGTCATCGCTGATAATTTGACGAAAAACAGAAGTACCGCGCCTCGCGACGCGGTACCGATTCGATTGCTTGACGGATTCACAGCTCGATCTGCACGCCCATGTTGCGGAGGATTCCTCCCATGAGACGATCCGGATAGTCCGGATCGGGCTCATCTGCCATCATCCCTTTGCGGTACTCTCGACCGGCCGCAGTCAGGTCGTTCCAGCCCAGGTCGCCTGGTTCGTTCCAGGTGATGAGGATCGCATCCTGCTCCTTGTGCAGTGATCCCAGGGAGCGGAGAATTTCGTCGTTCTCCCACATGTTCATAAGGATGCGATTCATGTCCGGCACTACAAAGAGCGAGGTGCCGTCCTCTGTGCATTCCTCATCCTCCATGACTCTGAAGATTTGCCGCCCCTCCAGCAGGGAAAGCAGGATGCGGCCATACACGATTGCTGTACGCACGCCCTTGCGCACACCCGGCGGCAGCCGGCTGTGCCTACACAGAAACCCCACGACGTACAGATGTCCCAGAGTATTGAGATAAGAACTCATGTTCACCTCCGGGCCGAAGTTAGCACATTTTTGAAATTTTGGCCAGGAGTTGACGAAAAAGCGACGAGAGAGTACTCTTTTCCCATTCATTTTTCCTATGCCATTGCCCTCATTCCGAAACTCTCGTTCCAAAGTCCGCCGACGCCGTTCCCACCATGCCCTGAAGGCCGTTGGTTCGACTGCGTGTCAAAATTGCGGTGCAACCATCTTGCCTCATCGCGCTTGTAAAAAGTGTGGTTTTTACAAGGGTCGTATCGTTCGTGGCGGCACTATGAAAGATGCCGAAAAGGCGGTTGAGAAAGCCGTTGCAAAAAAAGCCGACGCTGCCGAGCCCAAAAAAGCTCCAGCCAAGCGCGCTCCTCGCAAGACGGCCAAAAAAGCCACTTCCGAAACTGCAGAGTAACGAAAAACCGCCCCAAGAAGGGCGGTTTTTCCGATCAGGAAGTTTCTGGTAGAATATACGAAGTATATGTCCAACCGCCACCTTGCCCGAACCATGGCCATGCAGGCACTGTATGAGTGGGATTTTCGTGGTCAACAGCCCGAGCGTCTCGATGAAGTGTTGGCGTTTGTGAAGAAAGAATTTGGTAAGGAGCTTGATGATGCGGGATATGTAGAAAGACAGGTCAAAGAGGCGATTGACCATTTGTCGGAAATTGACGAGGTGCTTAATAGCGCGGCACCTAATTGGTCGGTCGAGGCCATGACCGCTATTGATCGAGCAGTGTTGCGACTGGGAGCGTTTGAATTGCTTTTCGATCAGGGCATTCCTTCTCGTGTTGCCATTAACGAAGCGATCGAACTGGCAAAAACCTTTGGCGGCGATGCATCGGGAAAATTCGTAAATGGAGTACTTGGCGCGGTTTTTAAAGAGTGTGAAGCAAAAGGTTTGCAGAAAATGATTGATATGGCTCCGCCAAAAAGTGAGTAAATATCCCTATGGAACGCGACATCAAAAAATTAGCCAAAGATTTAGGCATTCCTTTTAAAGCCGAAGGACACCTTGAGCAAGCGGTGGTGCATCGCTCGTATTTGAATGAACATCCTTCCTTTCCGCTTGGGCATAATGAGCGCCTCGAATTTCTTGGTGATGCCGTGCTTGAGTTGGTAGTTACCGAACATCTCTATCAAAATTACGGCAATCCCGAAGGTGAATTGACCACCTGGCGGTCGGCATTGGTAAATGGTGATAGCTTAGCTGATGTTGCACACGATTTGCAGGTTGAGCCATATCTCTATCTTTCTCGCGGGGAAGAACGTGATGCAAATTCCAAAGCTCGTCGGTATATTTTGGCTAATGCCATGGAGGCGATCATTGGCGCGATTTATTTAGATTTTGGTTGGGATGTGTCAAAGGATTTTGTGATGAAATATGTTGTTTCGAAGTTACCGGAGATTTTGGAGAAACGATTATATATTGATCCAAAAAGCCGTTTTCAAGAATCAGCACAATCAAAATTGTCCGTTACCCCAACTTATAAAGTACTCGAAGAAACCGGTCCCGATCACAGTAAGATTTTTCGTATGGGCGTGTATCTTGGCAAAGAGATGGTTGCGGAAGGGCAAGGATCGAGTAAACAAGAGGCACAAATTAATGCTGCAGAAAATGGATTGAAGGCGAAGAATTGGTAAGAGAAAGCGGGTGGGACAGATATTTTCGTCACGACAGGCTTCGGAGACAGTCCCCGACAAAATATCATTTTGTCGTTGGGACGTTTCTCCGCCGCCTGGAGTAAGGAAATAGCTGTCCCACCCGCTTTCATAAACAAAAAATCTCCTCACAAAACGAGGAGATTTTTTGCATTCCTCATAGCCCTTCCTAGCGTCAGGGCGACGGGGGATGGTGCGGTGTGAGGGGCTCGAACCCCCGACCTTCTGGTTCGAAGCCAGACGCTC
>CAZREA010000006.1:0-55280 GCA_964599455.1 uncultured Gammaproteobacteria bacterium
TCACCATCGCCGAGTTCGGCGACCAACAGAGCTCCCTGAAAGGGGAGTTTTGTGTTATGTCAGCGACTTTTTGGTCGGTGACGGTGACGTTCATGAAGAGTTTTTTGATGATGTAATCCAAGTCAGCCATTGCGTCGATTTTTGGTATGAGGTTCGCGATGTTTTGGAAGAGTTCATGAAACTCCTCGTAGGTGGCGAGTGCGCCCTTTACGTTATCTTTTTGTGCTTTGAGTTTTTGGACTTTTCTTTCGAGCTCTTTGGATTTTTCAAGGTGGATTTTCATGTCACCCTTATACTCGCGTTCAAGCACCTTATCGCCCTTGTCTTTTCGGACGAGCTCTTTCATATCCTCAACCCGTTCATCGGCGTGACGTTTTTGCGCCAAGAGTGAACGGAGCATCTTGTCGCGTTCTTTGTCTTCTTCTGCCAGTACCTTCCCCATCTCCTTCACATAGTGCTCGTAGCCTTTCTCGGTGAGGAGCGGATGGTGGGTGAGGAAGTCGGTGAGCGCGTCGATAATGACGTAGGCGCGTGTAGATTTACCCCTTGATTTGCAACCCTTTGTATCGCAACGGAGGTAATAGAGCTTCTTGGTAATGCCCGTAGACATGAACTTGCCGCAGTTGCCGCAGATGACGAACTTCTGCATGAGCGCGGCTTGTGTGCTTTCACGTGGTGCAAAGACTTTGGCGAGGTCGATGCCCATTTTGTCGCCTTCCTGTCTGTAGAGCTTCTCGTAATCGTCGATGGAAATGGCGGGAACAAAGTCGTATTTCTCAAAGAGATTTTCGTACTGGTCACCGAACTTCATGGCTCCAACGTAAAAATGGTCGTGCAAAATACCCGATACGAACTTGTCGTCAATGACAATGGCGCGGTGCTTCGTATGCGCCGTCTGCACGGGGTAGCCCTGTTCTTGCAAGTGCACGGCTATTTCTTTGAGCGACTTGCCCTCGAGACGAAGGCGGAAAACGTCCTTGATGAGCTCGTGATTTTCTCCGTCAGGGCGAAGGAAATGGAGTTTGTCTTTCCAATAGCCGTGTTTGAGGTGACTTCCCGCCCATTTGCCCTCTGCCGTCTTGCGACGGTTTGCGCGAGTGACGTTTTGGGAGTGCTGGTCGCTGTATTGTTTCGCCATGATGAAAGCAATACCGAGGAGCATTTTGCCCGATGGGTCGTTGTTGTACACGAAGTTGTTGGCGAACTTGATGTCCTTGATGTGGCCATGGTCGAGCATGTCGATTATTTCGCCGCCTTCCTTCATGTTGCGAGCCAAGCGGTCAGGAGCCCACGCGATGATGCCTTGGTACTTTTCGCCCTCTTTGAGCTCGTTCAGCATGGCGCGGAACTTCGGGCGGCCGTCAGAGGTCATAGCCGACTGTTCCTCGTGGATAACGTCCACCCACCGCAAGCCGAGGCGGTCAGCGAGGGCTTTGCACTCCGCCGTCTGGTCACCGATGCTCCGCTCCTGTTTCTCCGCCGTGTCGGTGCTTTTACGGACATAAATGACGTACCGTAGGGCTTCGGCCTCCTCACCATCTTTCTTGCCGTCCTTGCGACCAAACCGCGCCTGTAGACGCGCCACGAGCTCGGTGACGCGTTCGGATGCCGTGGGGAGGATGTCTTCCATAGAGATTATGGCCAGTTTATCACGAAAATAAGGCCTATTCCATTGACAAAATGGCTATTTTCTGCTATAGTATGAGGTCACAATGGAGGAAACGAAACGGAGAAAGCCCCGTGTTTCCCATGAGTATTTGTGGCAAGCACGGGGCTTTTTCCAAGGCGCATCTCGCGCCATCCCTTCTCAAGTTCCCCAACAACCAAAGGAGGACCACATGGTCCGTCTCGCCATCAGCCCGAACATCCGTGCCCTCTCGACCAGCGAGCGCGTCGTCGGCTCCCGCGTTACCAACCGCGAAGCCTTCCTCGCCATCATGGTCCCGTTCGTCACGGAGGCCATCCCCACGTCCCAGTTCGACGAGGAGGACGGCTACTGCACCATCACCCTGCCCTCCGATGTCCTGCCGCTCGTCTCGAGCGGGGTGGGGCGTCGCTCGAGGGACGAGGAGCACTACGTGGTCCGCAACCACGGCGGACGGGTCGGTCTCTACCTCAAGCGGGAGTTCGCGCTCCAGCCCGAGGAGGTCGCCGCCAACGTCCTCACCGTCGAACGCTACCTCGCGGAGTGCAAGGAGTTCGAGGAGACCCCGCTCTCCGACGCCGACCTCGAGGGAATGACCCACGTGGTCGTGGGCATCAAGGTCCACGCGGGGCCCCAGCGAAATCGCGTCCAGCACCCGCAGCAGTTCGTGAGCTCGCTCGCGAACAAGGTGGGTCAGCCCGACCACAAGCAGGTGACCAACCTCCTCAACTCGGCGTGGAACGTCGACAACTACTGGCGGAGCTTCGCGGAAGTCTCCGACTAGCTCGCGCACTCGCGCGGGACAAGAGCCACTCGGCTTGCGTCCCGTCGGGTGCGCTCTTGTTTTTTCGCGTTATTCGCGTTTGATTTGCATTTCAAGATATCAAAGACGACCGCTCACGAGGCGGTCGTCTTTTGGTAGCGTATCGGTCAAAAAGTCGGAGATAACCTAATAACCTAATCGGGTGAGTATCTCTTTTGCGTACGCGTCCCAACTCTTTTCCGTTGTGTCTATGGCGATTTTGGGGAGGGCACTACCCGTAAATAGCTCCTTGAGCTTCTCCTGTTGGCTGGCGTAGTAATCCACTCGCTCCTCAATGGTTCCATCTTTACCCTTTGACCATCCGCCCGCCCGTATTTTAGTCGTTTCCTCAATCCGTTCTTTGATTTTTTGCGGGTCTACCGTCAGCAGGACAAGTAGGACGGTTCCGCCATTCAAGCGGTTTTCAATGTCACCAAAGAAAGCGATGGGCGTGTTTGTCCGAAAAGCGTGTGTGAGATGAAAGCGGTCGATTATAAACGTGGTATCCTGCCGTCCTTCTAATCCCCCAAGGAGAGCGTTGAGATGCTCGTACGCGGTCTTGGGGCTCTTGTTTTCAATCAGCCCCATGAGGGTGTCGTTTTCCGAAATAACAGCTACATTTTTCAACTCTTTCTCCAAGAGCTTGATGAGTGTAGTTTTTCCCGACGTTGCAATGCCCTCGAAGATAATCACGTTCATAATACTTTTACGCTTGCCACTCCGCCGTCGGCACAAGGTCGGCGAACTCGAAGCCCGCGCCGAGTTTCTTTTGTTTGAAAGCAATAGTGGGATTTTGTACGCCAATCTCACGTCCGAGTTTCAGGAGCATATCAAACAGGCGTTCGGTTGGGACGGTGGTCATGTCACGCTTCGCAAGCTCCCCCTCGACCGCATCGAGTTGCTTGGCAAAGAGTTCGACGCGACGCTCTGCTCCCATGCGGTATTTCTCCCGTAATGCCTCGGCATAGATTTGCCGCAGGTTCCCGATGTCATTCTCCGCCTCTTTGCTCCATGTAATCAGCGTGGACTTTGCAACATCAAGACGCTCCGCAATAGCCGCAAAGCTCATGCCTTGGGCTCGGAGTTCTACAAACTGGTCTTTGAGTGCGGGGTCTTTCACAATGTCGCTATGTTCAGCTCTCTTTTACTTCTTCCCTTGGTTCATGCCTTGTTGAGGAGAGGTAATAGCCGTGTTGCGGTGTCCCCGCTCTCCCAAAGTCACACGCGTCCCGTCCGATGTGACAACTGTGCCCGCTGGTTTATTTTCGTTTCCGCTTGCCATGGCGGGGAGGTTTTGCACCACGTCGGTCAATCCGTCTTTTCGAGCTTGGGTCATAGAGTGTTACTGGAGGTTATTGCTTCAATGATACGCCCGTTCAGTAGGTGACGGCAATCTGTTGGAGTGCACGAGGACGTGCCAAAAACCGCGATACGTCGCCATTCCATGCCATGATGAACGGCACAAGCTCCTCCAACTTCGCGGCGTAGTTCATGCTGGCTCGCTTCGGGGTCACCACAAGGGACTCGCCTTCATGGCGAGTCTTTTGTTGTTCTAACATTAGCGAAGTTTTTGCGGTTCCAAATCCTTGACCCTTAAAATAGGAAATTCCTTCGGGAAAAATGAGTTGTTGGAACCGGGGTTTTAATTCGTCTTTTAAATCAACCCATTGCCGATATGAAACATTTTTACGCCGAGAAATTACGGATTTAAAAAGCAACGAGCAGGAGCCAAGCGTTGGTTCCTGCTCATGAACATCATTTGTCGGGTGCGACGCCGATCACCTCTTCGCACTTCTCCAGGTTCATGGTCCCCGGCGGACACAGTGTCGCGGCATCGCCGCAGACGTAGCCGCTCTGTTCGCAATATCCCTGCTCCGCCGAATCGACGAACCACGGATGCGGAACATAGCACAACTGCTGGTCAGCAGGATCGCAATCACCACTCGTATCCTCTTCGGCAGTATCGATGCCACCGAGACAGCCCTGCAAAAGCAGGACAAAGATGCCGATCATCATGACTTTCCTCCCTCCACAGCAAAGGGCCGTGGAAGGGTTTTCTTACCTTAGATGAGCAAAAAAGTCAACCATTATCACGTCTTACACCGGCACGCTTTCATCCGCACCTCGCTTTGCCTCGTCACGCAGAGCGAATTCCATAATTTCTCCCGGTTCTCCGGTAAAAAAGGTCATGTCTGCATCTCGATAATAGAGCGGCTGTATACCTCGCAAGAGAATCTCACCCGTCAATCCTCCACTCTTCTGAATAGCCTCTTTGTATTGTAAGAAATCGGCAGAAAAATTCCGCCATCCTAATTCCTCTTCCTGAGTCTCCGTAATAATAGTCGGCAAGATGATATCTTCCCAAGTAATCGTTTTTGCCAATGCGGTTTTTCGATACTGTCTGGCCAATTCCTGCAACACATGATCGGTGACAAAATTATATCCGTGACAAGTAGCAATAATAATCGTCACCTCCCCGAGCGTTGCTGGGTCTTTCGTTGCTTTCAGGCGTTCAAGCAGCGACCAAGCAAGTTCTTGATAGGTAAAATCTTTATTTTCATTGAGTGAGAATGTTTCGTTTGAGCCGTGCGTATCAAGAAAAATACATGTCTCACCTCGACTGTCGGCGATAGCGCTTGCCAGAATCTTTTCCGCATCAGTATCTTGTGTAGGGATAACTACGCGGCGTTCAAGCAACACTCCAGCCGCATCGGCAAGCTGCACTAAACGATCAGCAGCAAAATCTCCACTTCCATCTTTGGTGGTGTAACTTACCTGAATAAACGATTGCGTATCCTTCGTGAGAATCTTTTTTTGATGAAAACGATCACGTTGATCAAGGAGCAAGACAATAAGATCTGTTGGCGGAAGATAATCATGATGCACTTGATCTTCTTCATAATGTACTGCAGCTTTGATAACCGAGTACGCTTCGGCAAGAGTGCAATCTGTACCTTGCAAATACTCCCGTACCTCTTGATTATCAAGATAAAAGGAAAATCGTTCGATACGTTCCGGCGACGCCCATCCACCCGTTTCTATAGCAGCAATAACCCCTTTCATGTTGGTCATCCGTCTCCGAGTATCGTTCGTCGAGGCCTGTGAGACTTCTTGAGCTCTTCCCTGATCTCGAAAAGCATTCCATCGCGGATCGATTTCATGACGATGAATGGTTTTGCTGGTCGGCAACCAGTCAGCAGCCCGAATGGCGTAATAAGTAGATTGGCTCCAGTATTCAGGAAGAAGATAAGGCAACGAATCTTGGGTATATTGTTGTACAGAAGCACGATCTCTCTCTTTTCTTCCTGTAAAAATACTACGTATGCCTCGATAGATCGATCCAAAAGCCTGAGGAACCGATGAGTTCGTTTTATCAGAAAGACGTCGACCTTTTACCAGTGCCGCAAATAGCAAACCCTGACAATCAACATGAGAAAGATCAGAAAACAGCTGTTTGACCATGCCCGGTGCAGAAAAAACGTCTATATAGCGCTCAAAGAGATCCTCGAGTGATTCTCCGTATTTTTCCAAAAAATCTTTGCGTCGTTGATCACGTTCAGTAAATGTGCAAGTTTTCTCATCGCTGTATTCGACAAGCTCAAGAAGCATGTTCTCAATAGTATGTGTATCGTACGCTTCCAAAGTTCGCCCAGGTAACAACGCAACCCCTTCTGCTAAACCCGTAACAGCATACCAAGCTGCGGCACTACCAAGTACAGAAAGCAACTGACGTCTCGTCGCTCCAGCTTTCACTTTTTCTCGATGTGCTGTCCGGGCAGCCTGATCTTCATCAGCATCTGGTAAAAGATCATTCTTTTTCTCTTTAAAGTTTTTCTCTTTCGAATTGATCCCATCCTTCGAAGAACGTTTGGGTAATTTCTTTTCAAGATGCTCCGAAGTATTTCCCGATTTTACCTCCATTGAACCGCCCGTATCATACGCATCAAGTTTCGCTCCTTGCGGACGATTATCCTCTTCCCGATATGCTTTTCGTTTTCTTTCCATAAGAAATATTACACCGATACACTTTCGTCTCTATCTCGTTCTTCGCTGTCATATCTCGCGAATTCGAGACTCTGTCCCTCTAAACCAAGAAAGAACGTCATGTCCGAATAAGGATACACAACCGGCTGAATGCCTCGTAAAAGCATTTCTCCTGTTAATCCTTTTTCTTCTTTTATCGCCTGCGTATAGCCAAGAAATGTCTTAAGAAGCATTCCCCATCCTAATTCGCTCTCCTGTGTTTGGGCGATAATGGTAGGAAGATAAACTTCTTGCCACGATGTCTTTTTAGCAAATGACGTACGACCATATTGTCGTCTTAGTTCATCGAGAAGATTACGAGTAAAATGATATGAGTTACAAGCAGCAATAACAATATTCACCTCGCCAAGCGTCTGCACATTATTTGTTTCTTGCATGCGTCCAATGAGCGCAGTGGCAATTTGTTGATAGGACAAGCTTTTTTCTTCATTTAAGGAAAGAGTCTCCTTCAAACCATGTGTATTAAAAAAGATGCATGTTTCTCCCCGAGTTTCTGCAATCGCATTCAACACTCTCTTTTCAACATTACGTCCTTGTGTGGAAATATCCGCTCGTCGATCGGGTAATACTCCCGCCGCATCGGCAAGAGCAACAAGTTTTTCGGGATTAAACTCCTCTTCTCCTTTTTTATCGGTATAGTTTATGGTTACAAAGAATTCTGTCCGATCGCTCAAAATCTTTTTCTTACGAAATGCTTCGCGTTGATCGAGTAAAAGTACAACAATCTCAGTCATTGATAAACCACTCTCTTTATGTCTTGTTTCAAAATGCACTGCGGCTTTGATGATCGAATACGCTTCAGTAAGCGTACAGTCTGAATCCTGTAGATGGTCACGCACTTCTTGATTATCGAGATAAACTAGGAAGCGTGCGCTCTCTTCAGTCCCCGTCCATCCTCCCTCTTCTTCAAATTTTTTCATGACGTGTTGCAGACTCTTCAGATCTTGTTTCTTCTCTGTGCCTGAAGATAATGTTCGTACTTCTCCATTACGAAAAAACGCATTCCAGCGTGGATCAATTTCGTGCGGATGAATCGTTTTGCTGGTTGGCAAATAATCTGTCGCACGAATAGCGTAATAGGCAGGGCGTTGCCAATATTCGGTAAGAATTTTTTCAAGCACTGGGCGCCCCTGTTTTTTTCCATCTGCAATCGAAGGAAATGCATCTTTCTTCCCCAGGCGTTGCTCGATTTGTAAAGCAAGATTGTTGGAAGTAGGTGAATTAAGCGTGATTCCTTGTTCAAATGCCTGAAAAAGCAACCCCTGACAATCGACCTGTGTCAAAAGAAGAAACATACTCTCGACATCATCTAAACTCGCGTCTGTTTCGAGATAGATCTGTAAAAGATCAGCAAACTGCGCGTGATATTTTTCCAAAAATCGTGCTCGCTGTTGATCGCGTTCAGCAAAAGAGATGGTTTCTTTTTCTGGAGCACGACCCAAATCATCAAGCATGCCCTCAAGCTTCTTCAGTGCATTGCGTTCATCTAATTCACGTCTTTCAGGCGTAAAAAGACCAGCAGAAAATCCACCCATCGCTCCTGCGGCAACTCCCGACAACCAAAATCCCGCTGATCGTAAAAACGACCGGCGCGATGTATCTTTCACATTACGAAGGTCCTCTTCCTGTTTACGTTGATCGTCCGCCTCACGCACGAATTGCTCTTCAAGCAATTCATTTCTTCTCCTTTCGAATGATTTTACCTGCACCTCTAAACGAAATCGTTGCTCTAAATCATCCAAATGCCCATCCGTCCATCCATACTCATCTTTAAGCCGTTGACGGTCCTCCTCACTCATACATCCCGATCTCTGTGGATTAAATATCCCCCGTTCTTTTAATTCCTGAAAATCAGGTGCCTCCTCCCGCTTGCGCATCGCTGCAACTTCCTTGGAACTTAATCTTTGCACAGGAGATTCATACACGGTATCACCTGGTCGTATTGGTCTTCTTTCCGGCGAAGGAGCTACGGTAGGCTTATTTTCAGCCCGCATCGCTCTGCCAGAGGAGCCATCCTGAGGCGCAATTTCATATACCGTATCATTGTCCTTATTTCTTCCTCGTGGAGGAGGAATTTCTCGAGGTCCTTCAAGCGATTCTTTTGATCCTTTTGGCATATGCGTATAACAGAAGTATAGCAAAAGAAGCGCGAGAACATGGAAAAAAGCGAAAAAGGTGTGCTAAAGTGCTACATGATACCCTTCTTGGCATTATCCCTTTCTTTCTATCTATGTGTGGAATTATCGGCTTTGTGGGCAATGATACCTGTGTCGACTATCTCCTTGACGGTTTGGCCATTTTGGAAAACCGTGGCTATGACTCGGCGGGCATTGCCACCATTGGGAATAATCGGGAAATTACCCTCACCAAATTTGCGAGTTCAAACAATGCCGATGCCATTGCTCGACTCAAAGACGTGGCCCAGCCTCATGTCGGACATACTATTGGGATCGGCCATACGCGCTGGGCTACGCACGGCGGCAAAACCGATGCCAATGCTCATCCGCATACCGATAGCAAAAACCGCGTTGCACTCGTGCATAACGGCGTTATTGAAAATTATACCGAACTGAAACATGCGCTCTTAGAAACGGGTGTTGTTTTTCAATCAGAAACCGATACAGAAGTCATCGCGCAATTGATTGGAAAATATCTGGACGAAGAATTATCAATCGTCGATGCTGTCAAAAAAACCATTCATCAACTTGAAGGAACCTGGGGATTGGCCATCGTTTCTCCCCTTTTGCCTGATGCCATGATCGTGGCTAAAAACGGCAGTCCGATTTGTATCGGTCTGGCCGAGAACAAAGCCTTTATCGCGTCGGAACCGGCAGCGTTTGGCATGATTACGCGAGATTTCATTAGTCTAGAAAATGGCGAAATGGCAATTGTACGAGCCGATCGCAGTGGACTTGATCTGTCGCGCATTGAAAAAGCTCCCGAAGATCATATTGCCGCTTCACCGGCACCACATCCACACTGGACCATTAAAGAAATTCTCGAACAACCCGAAGCCGTCAGTCGCACACTCAATCACGGCGCACGCTTGGTGGGTGAGAATGGCGTGAAACTGGGTGGACTTGATGGTCGTGCCGAGGAACTTTTACGCATCAAGCATCTTGTGATCGCGGCATGCGGTACGAGTTATCATGCGGGATTGTATGGCGCGATGGCCATGCGTGCCATGAAGGCGTTTGATACGGTACAGGTCGTTGATGCATCCGAAATCACTCCCCATCACTTCCCGAGTGAAGGAGCGGGGCTGTTAGTTATTTCGCAATCCGGTGAAACCAAAGATACGCATCGTGCCGTGGTTCTCGCACAAAATCTTGGTGTACCCGCGTTTTCAATCGTCAACGCAGTCGGATCACTCATCGCCCGTACCACCAAATGCGGCATGTATCTCAATGCCGGACGCGAACACGGTGTTGCTTCTACCAAAGCATTTATCACGCAGGTAACCGCACTCGAGCTTATTTCTATTTGGTTTGCACAACATCGTGAAAAAGAACCTGCACGTCGTCGGAGCACCGTAGAAGACTTACGACGATTGCCTACGAATATTAAAGAAATGCTACAAATGCGTGAGCTCTGTCGCCAAATTGCTGAAAAGCTTTTACCTGCCGAGCATCTGTTTGTCCTTGGCAAAGGATGTGCAGAAGCAATTGCGCGTGAAGGTGCCTTGAAAATAAAAGAAATTACCTATGTACATGCTGAAGGTTATCCCGGTGGCGCACTCAAACACGGTCCTTTTGCGCTGATCACCGAAGGCACACCGGTTATCCTACTCGTTCTTGATGATGGCAATGCAGGTTTTATGCGTACGGCCGCTGCCGAAGTTCGTGCACGTGGTGCGCATACGATTGTCATTACCGATAATCTTGCTTTAACAACTGATATCGCTGATGACGTCATTCGCATTCCTCGCGATGGCATACTAACGGCATTGCTCGCGGTTGTGCCGCTACAACTCATTGCCTACGAATTAGCAGTCATGCGCGGCATCAATCCCGACAAACCAAAAAATTTAGCAAAAGCCGTAACCGTTGATTGATATTCTACGAAAACGTGCTACTCATTGCCCTCACCTTGATCACCCGGATCAAAACGTCTTGTTTTTGGCCTGAGTGCAGAGGGAAGAAAAGCTGCTCCGTGTTTGCGAGCGTCCGCCTCATCTACCAGAACACGTCTCTTTGACTCTTGCATAACAAAAAGCAAAAGTTCGTGTATTTGTGCAAATATTTTTGGGTCGTACATTTGTTCTTGCTGAGTATTTCCTTCAAAAATATGCGTAACGTACTGCACTGCTTCGGGAGCATATCGTCCACGTATATCCGAGGAACGTAATAATTGTTCAGCATGTCTTAAACGCGGCCCACTATTAATCCTACTCGTATTTTTTTGTATTTCTCCAATAGATCGAAGAATATCTTTTACTCGTCCGTATCTCTCGGCGGCATCCTGAAAAATGCCCTGCAATTCTTCCGAGGCACCTTGAGTACAATAGGTAAATATTCTTTGCACACTCTTGGTAGGAATATCCTCACCACCAATATATGCAGTAAGCATTACCGTTAAACGCTCCCGGGAAAGTTCGAGATTATTTATTCTGCTCCAACTTTTATTATCATACACTCTTCCTCCGCCTTTTGCTTCACGCAAATACGGAATCGCATCCTTCTCTCCTTTCAAATTTGCATCAGCGACAGAAAGAATAGCTTGCACAAAACGCTCACGATCACCCCATGGAATAAAGTGAGAAAAAATCATCCCCAAATCTTTTGCGGTATATTCTTGAGATGTTTCAGCAGAGGATTCCTGTTCTCTTTCTTGCAGACGTAATTCACCTCTTCCTTTATCCATAGCTTAAACTTATTTATTCTTCCATTCACGCTCTTGTCGCACAAGGAGCTCTTCGGCACGCAAGGGTTCGGCCATAATATCCTTGACCGTTTTTTCCATACGCATGGATTGTGATCCTTTTACCAAGACTACGTCTCCCGCTTGAATGGTTGTATCGAGATATCGTCCCGCTTCGACGCTCGTAGCAAAGCAGTGCACCGCATTTCGCTCCATGCCCGCAGCGATCGCCGCTTCGGCAGCCATGCGCATCTGCGAACCAACAGCGACAAACAGATCCGCAACCTCTGCCACACGTCGACCAATTTTTTGATGCTCTTCCTGGCTTATACCGCCAAGTTCTGCCATATCGGCCAGCACCGCAATATGACGATCCTGTTGCTCACCCGGGTCAAAGGCCGTGAGCACATCAAGCGCAGCAATCATAGACGCTGGAGCAGCATTGTAGGAATCATCGATAATCAGTGAACCACGAATACCGGCAATAGGATGCAGACGTCCGGGCAAAGGTTGATTTGTTTTGACAAGCTCCTCGAGAGCTTCTTGTAACGGAATACCATAAAACGTCGCTACGGCACAGCCAGCCAAAATCGCGGACAAAACCGTTTCTGAAACGCAATTGACGAGTTCGATATCTGTCGTTTCTTGTCCAACATGAATTTTTGCACCGAGTCGGGCAAATTGCTCATTTGGCATAAAGCGACCATCACCATCTCGTCGCGTATAAAATGCAATATCGGTCGCGTACACATCGGCCGGAGTATGCAAACCATACGTCATCACCTGCCCCTGATAACGCGATCGCAAAGAAGCAACGCGTGAATCATCCGCATTCAATACAACTAAACCTTTAGGACCAACGTGATTGCCAAGTGAAGCTTTTTCGTTCACCAACGCTTCAAAGTTGGGATAATTACTGACGTGCACCGGTGATATTGCTGTGATGACGGCGACTTCGGGTTTCGCAATAGAAGCCAGATATCCAATATCGCCCGGCTTGTCGGCACCGTATTCTAAAACCAGATATTCAGGCATGTCTTGTTTTTGTGACGCATGCCAAAGCAGCTTGAGCCATTCCCAGGCATTTTTTCCCGGACTTTTTTGTCCAAGAATGGCAAGTGGCACACCGATTTCATTATTATAATTTTTATACGGTGTGCGTACGCGGAATTGTACCGACAAGGCATGGGCAATGGCCGTTCGCGTCGACGTTTTCCCTACCGATCCGGTCACCGCAATAATATGCGGCTGATGTTGCGCAAGCTGTTTTCGTGCCGTGTTCGCCAAAAGTCTATAAAAAAAAGAGGACATACCAGGAAAGTATACAGGTATCCCCTCTTTATCTAAAGATATGGGTGGGTAAAAAGAGAATTCTACTCTCTCGTTGGTGGGATGTCATAATACCTCAAAAGAAAAGCCGCAATTTCTCCAAAAATAGGGGCTGCGGTGCTTTCGGCATAAATAAAGCCCTTTTTAGGATTTTCCACCTTTACCACCATTACAAATTTCGGATCCTCGACCGGACCAAAACCGGCAAATGAACCATTAAATTCGGTTGTCGAATAAACACCGCCTTTGGCAATCTGGGCAGTTCCTGTCTTGCCCGCAATGTAATAACCCGGAACGGCAGCACGCTTTCCATGGCCATACTCCACCACCGCCACCAACATACCCGCAATTTTCTTTGCCGTATCGGCACTCATAACCTGACGAATAAGCTGAGGCTGTATCTCTTCAACGGTACCATCAGGATATTCTTTCTTTTCAACGATGTATGGTTTCATGAGTTGACCTCCATTAGCCATAGCTGCATACGCAGTGGCAATCTGGAGTGGAGTAACAGTAATACCTTGACCGAACGAAGCCGTAGCCGCATACACTTCGCCTTCTTTAGACAACGATTCGATGGTGCCAGCGACTTCGGTATTGAGTTCAATACCCATAAGCTGGCCAAAGCCAAATTTTTCTATATAACTTTTCAGGGTATCTTTTCCCATCTGACGCATGGTCCATACCATTGCCGTATTAATAGATTCCTCTAATGCCTCAACCATCGTCACGGTGCCAAATACTTTGTCTGCCGCATTTTTAATCGGTCGAATCCAACCCACGTCAACCGAACCCGTGTCATGAAACACAGAATCAGGTGTCACCGCACCGGTATCAATACCTGCCGCCATGGTTACGGCTTTAAAAATCGAACCAGGTTCATATGGCTGAAAAATGGTCGGATTGGTGTATGCAGCGATATCGTCGACATCACCATAATCAGCCGGATCAAAATCGGGTGCACCACACATAGCCAACACTTTCCCCGTTTTTGGCTCAAGAATTACCAGTGCGCCGCCATCAGCATCGTGATCAGCAACACCTTTTTTCAACATGCCACAAGCAACAATTTGCAACGTACGATCAATGGTGAGGTAAAGATTACCGCCATCAATCGCAGGCGTAAATTCCCGATCGCCGACACCAATCCAGCGTCCGGTGACATCAGCTTCTTTGTATAACGATCCCGGGGTTCCCGATAAAAATTCGTCAAAATAGCCTTCCAGTCCATAATTACCGTCCGGATTCCCCTCTTCATCACGTCCTAAAAATCCGAGCACATGTCCACCGAATGCCGATTCGGGATACGCACGCGCATCTTGAATATCTGCATAAATACCCTTCGCCTTCAGTGCCTCAATCAAACGCAATTGCTCTTCGGTCACATTATGTGCCAGTGGTTCGTAGGGATCGTCTTTTTTGGAAAGACGAACGATAATTTTGGAGACTTCGTTGTTGTCGAGGGAAGGGATGGGAAGGGAGACGACGGGGTCAAGGGGGGTATCTATCATCCCGACGTCAGCCTCGCCCGGCTCGCCCATAGGGCTACGCCCGAGGGGAGGGATCTGGGCCGTTGTTTCATCAATCGGAGTCGGTGTTTCAGATTCTTCATTTCCCTCTCGCTGTGCACGATCGGCAAGAACGGCTTGCTCGAGCATTTGCGCCTCCTCTATCCGTCCTGCTTGACGCAATGTTTGGGCAGCGGTGAGTTGGTCGTATTCTTTGACGTCATCTTCCAAACCCACGATCTGCGCAATCTGACGACCAAGCGTAATCGGATCTTCAACTTCACGTGGATCGGCAAACACCAGTGCGCGTGGCGAGGTTGTGGCAATGGGATACCAGGTTTCATCATGAGCATCGCGTGCAAAAATATTTCCTCGTCGAGGAACAAGCTGTTCATAGGAAGCATGTTGTTCTTCGGCTAAAGCTCGATATTCTCCCCCACCCATCACCTGTATCACAAAAAGACGAATGACAATTGCTAAAGCAAAAAATAAAAAGAAGAAACGGAACACGCGCAAGCGCTGTCCGTTTGATTGGCGAATGTTGGAGCCTCCGGGGGCCATAGAGAGCTGGCTCTCCTACGCCTTCTGCAATTCTTCTTCTGTCAACTTCTTTCCGTATGTACAGGTAACAGTGCCTGTTCCTTCATCTTCCATGATCCGAATAATCGCTGATGACGGACCTTCAAATTCTTTAAACGTCATCATCATACCGCCATCTTCTTGCAAAATCGTCACTTTTCCTTCATAGGAAAATTCGTAGTCAGATCCCCCGTACACCACAATTTCATCCTCAGGTTCCAAAACCTCGTCTAAATCTTCAAACAAGATAATCTCCTCCCCCTCAGGATCGATCGAAAGCCAGGTGCCATCTTTGGCACGGGTCCAGTAGACCGTTTCGCCCGTATCGAGAATAACTTCATCAACCCCTCGGGGTTCAAAGGTGGTGTCACGAACAACAATAGGTTCTTCTTTTTGTAACAATTCAAGAGCTTCGGCAATATGCATAGAGGTTTAAGGAAATACCACACCGAAGGATACCTGATCAAGAGCGCCTGTGGAGCAAGCTGTCCACAAGATTCACATCTTTCTCTCAATATTAGCAAAATGCTAAAGATTCTAGTCTATGTTCGCCCCAAAATCCTCAGTACTCCGCGTATAATATTCCGCGCTTCTTCGGAACATAGGGCTACGCAAAGATGCTCCGGCCGTTTGCACGGCAATAACAAGCTCGTGCACAATGCGAGGAGCAACGGTTAAAAATATGATTGTTTCATGTTCGGTATTTTTTCTCGCTGCGACAGATTGCCACTTGGTATGCGCATATTCATAAAGAAAAACAAGCGCAGGAAAAAGTTCTCTTTCTGCTTCGGGCAATGACATCAAAACCTCTTCTAAAGATTTATCAAAATACGTATCAATCATTTTTAATAATCGATCCAACTCTTTCATGTCTTTCTCGGCAAGCTCAAGAAGTGATTGAAAATGTTCTTGTCGGATATAACGGGAAGTTGTAAAGCCAGTTACAATCATCGTTCGCGGACGACCTTCCGTATCACGAACACCAAAATCTGGATCATCACCCAACAATCGAATGCGATGACTCATCTCGAGACCTACATGACGTAAAAGAATTGCATCAATAGGAACAAGAAGGGGGGCAGCGCCGACCTCTTGAAATGCCTGTTGCGCCAAGAGTGTCGATCGAGCTTCAGTCGCCTCGGTAAATGCTTCCCCCGAAGAAATAAATCCCACACCTCCAACCGCGCCCGTAAAATCCGCCCAACGAATTTTGGTATACCACCGTTTTTCTTGAGGCTGAAGTTCCAAATCAAGTGTATCGGGTTCAACAGTAAAAAGAGAAAAAAAATCCCTAGGTTCTAAACCATATTCTTCTTGACGCGTCATTCGATCTCTCACATCTCGACCGGTCTCTACCATACTTTACCTATTTACTGACAAACCGCGCATTCCTCAGTCGCAACATCACGTTTGGTGCTTTGCATGTTGATGCTCTCTGCATGAATAGGTGCCGAAGAGCGAAGATAGTACAAACTCTTGATGCCACTCTTCCAGGCGAGCATGTGCACATCGTTCATGTATTTGCCAGAGACCGGTGTTTGGAAAAAGAGGTTGAGACTTTGCGCTTGATCGATGTGGGGTTGACGATCGGCGGCTTGCTGCACAATTTCCCGCATGTTCATTTCGTAACCCGTGCGGAAAATCGCTTTTTCTTCTTCGCTTAAACCTTCCACATTCATAACACTGCCTTTATCGGCAATAACTCTTTTCCAGACCTCGGTAGTATTTTGTCCTTTTTCTTCCAAAAACTTTTCCAAAAAACGATTCTTCACCAAAAAGCTTCCGGAAAGTGTTTTTTGCAAATAGGCATTACCGGCAATCGGTTCGATAGCGGGTGTGGCTTCACCGCACAAGAAAGCAGTGGAAGCAGTCGGTTGGATCGAAGTTACGTAACTATTGCGTTGTGTGCCCCCATCAAGTGGCAATCCACGCTCCTGACCAAGCTTTACCGAAGCTTGTCGGGCAGCTTCACCAAACGTTTTGAAAATCGTCTTGTTGAGATTGCGAGCAAGTACACTTTCAAAGGGAATACCCTTACTCATGAGATAACCATGATAGCCCATGGTGCCAAAACCGATCGAACGTTCACTCTTCACCGAGAAAATGGCTTTCTGATACTCTTTAGGATCAGCCATGTCACAGAAGGTTTCGAGATTATTATCTAATCCTTTAACGACGGCGTAACAAACAGCGTCGATTTGATCAACATATTCATCCCATCTTTCTAAATTGATCGACGACAAACAACAAACGGCCGTGCGTTCATTACTCGTTGGCAAAACGATTTCGGTGCAAAGATTTGATTGGCGTACTTCCAAACCTTTTTCTTGATGATGCGGCGGTAGCGCTTTATTAACCGTATCGATAAAGAGGAGATAGGGCTCGCCCGTTTCGGCACGCATCGACAAAATTTTGCGCCACATGGTAACCGCATCAAGTTCCTTGGTTACCGTTTTGAAATGCGGATCAATAAGTTTATAGGTCGTTCCTGCTTCAACCGCTTTCATGAACTCGTCGGTAATCGTAATACCGATATTAATATTCATGGTTTTGCGATCGATGTCGCCACCCGGCTTGCGCACTTCCAAAAAGTCTTCAATATCCGGATGATCGATACGCAAATACGCTGCAGCAGCGCCACGACGTACACCATTACGTGCAATGGCGACCGTTTCCGAATCCATGATTTTCAAAAACGGAATCACACCCGATGAGCGCAAGCCCGAGGAAATAAGCGGCGCATTTTGCCCACGCAATTGCGACCAGTCTGTTCCAATACCACCACCGTATTTTGCCAAAAACGCATTTTCGCGGAAGACATCAAAAATTCCTCCCAAATCATCAGGAACCGTATTTAAGAAACATGAGATAGGCAAACCCTTTTTTGTACCGATATTCATGAGCGTAGGCGATGACGGCAAAAACCAACTTTTACTCATCATGTCATACAACTGTTGCGCATGCTCACGATCACCACGCGCCATACCCGTCGCCACGCGTGCAAAAAACATTTGCGGATCTTCCAATACATCGCCAGCAACATTGCGCAAGGCGTAGCGATCACGCAAATTCTCTAATCCAAAATAGGTAAAATTCGTATTGCGCTCAGGAGCAAGAACCAAAGATTGCTGCACCTCTTTATATTCTTGCATGTAATACTCTGAATCCCAACTTCCTTTACCGGCAGTATTTTTAAGAATTTCTTCAAGCAGGATGTCACGGGCAGCGACAAGATCGTTTGCAGAAAGTGCGTCAATAACGGACGAGTAAGGCATAAAGAAAATGTGAATTATTTCGCCCCTTCAATAATCTGCCGAGCCAGATCATGATGAATAAAGATATCTACACCGCCAGGGTCACCTTTTGCTTGAATATCGGCAACCGTTGCATTTTTACGAACAAGGTAAACACGTATATCAGCTCTTCCCATATCGAGCGCGACATTGAATTCATGAAGTCTCCCTCCTGAGATATCGAGGCTTCTTTCATTCACCCACTTTCTGCGTGTATCTCGATCGGTTCTTAATATTTCAATAATTTTCGGTCCGTATCTTTGTGAATACTCTTGAATACGAGCTTCAATAGAGGAAGGACTCGATTCCGCCGATGATCGTGGCATATATTTAAATACTATACCCAATCTTCTAAAACCGAACCCTTTGAGTATTCCGTTGCGCGTGTTTCAAAAAAGTTCGCATGTTCTTTGGCGTTGATCATGGTATCGAGCCATTCCAGAGGATTCGTGACACTATACATTGCGTCTAATCCCAAATCATTCAAACGACGATCAGCAATGTAGCGAATGTACTGTTTTACATCCTCAGGCTTTAAACCAGGCACTGCACCCATGGCAAAACAGGTATCAATAAACGCATCTTCAAGTTTCACCATATCAGAACACGCTTGCTTGATGGTGTTTTGGAATGAAGAGGTCCACAAATACTTATTCTCGGCCATGAGATCGCGGAATAAATGACATACACCTTTGCTGTGCAGCGACTCGTCGCGAATTGACCAAGTGACAATCTGCCCCACGCCTTTCATTTTGCCCATGCGGGGGAAATTCATGAGAATAGCAAAGGAAGAAAACAACGACATCCCTTCCATGAATCCACCAAAAACCGCCAGGTTCAACGCTAAATCTTTGACATCATGCACATTAAATTGCTGGATATAATCGTATTTTGCACGCATGGATTCGAATTCCAAAAAGGCAGAATATTCTTTTTCAGGGAGTCCAAGTGAATCATTTAAATACGAATATGCCCAAACGTGCACTGACTCCATAGCCGCGAAAGCCGACAACATCATTTTGATTTCGGGCTTCGGAAAAAGGGGGATGAGACGTTGATTGTAATTGTTATTGACTTCGATATCGCCTTGGGTGAAAAAACGCAGAATTTGAATGACCAAATTTCCCTCTTCAGGCGCCAAACGAAAACGATAATCAGCAATATCGGATTCCATAGGTACTTCGGTTGGCAGCCAGTGCGCCTGGTTTTGCTTTTGGAAGTATTCGTAAAAATGCGGATATTCGAACGGACGATAAAACTTACGCGGCGTAAGAAGCGCCGACTGTTTATTTTCCGTTGTCGTCGTAACAAACGTTTGCAGTGATGTTTGATACATAAGATAAATAAAAACAACCCTTCGGGAAAGAGGGTTGCTCCTCTCTTCCTCCCATCGACGACACACAACATGTTGTGTGTTACTTGCGTAGCATACCACTACTGCTAGTGCCTCGCAGAATGCCGATGTGGATAACGAGAAGATGAAAAAAATGGCTTTTATGTTCGCGGAAAAAACCTAAAATCCCAGAGTAAAATTCACTGTTGACGTCTCAACCTTCGGGGTAAAATCAATATTAACTGCATGCCGCTCACCCCGTTTATCATCAAACAATATAAACCCATTTTTCAAACCAAATTCGTACACTTCTTTCGTCACTTTGACGTCCTGCAAACAATATTCGCGAATTTCATCAATCTTCCCCTCTTTCCACCACGCCACTGCCTGCAAACCATGCGCTGATTTCTGCGTTCCTAACGTCGCCTTAGCCACATCATCAAGCTTCACCCGATGCCCAAGTTCGCGATCAATAAGCTGTAAAATATCCAATTGTGGTAAATTCAAAAGATTACCAAGATAGTAATTATTCAACACCGGCATATCAAAACCAATGCTGTTGTAACCAATAATGCGCCCTGATCGTTCTAATTTGGCAAACATCTTGGGCAAATCAGCTTCCAGATACGACTCATATGTATCAGTCTCGTAAAAATAACAGCCGACCAGCGACACTTTGAGCTTGTCGGTAAAATAACCACCAACTTCATCGAACGTGTTTTGGGTTTCGATATCTAGGACAACTTCGTTGGACATAGTGACAATAGCTTACTTCAAAGTAAAAAGAACAACAATGAAACATTACCTCTCAACTTCAAATCGCATAGAAAAGTTAGCGCCCTCCAATTTGAGAATAATGTACTCTGTAGATTCGGGAAAGTGGATAAAACGCAATCGTGTATCAAATACCTCTTGCGCAAATCTCCGTCCCATTTCCCTATCGGCATTACGAAAAATAGCACGTTCGGGAGCATCTTCATCGATAAGAATCGTGAAGTTTATCTCCTTAACCGAAGCACCAATAAACATGTTAGGATCAAAAAGTATTCGGGCCCTGCTCTCAGATTCGACATCATTTTCAAACACCACACTCTCCGCTTCCACTCCGGCAAAAACTCGAGGCCCCATACGAGTAGATGAGACGATAAGTTCATCAACCCTTACTCCACGAAGACTTCCCTCGTATAACCGAGACTGCATTTCTAATCTTTCAAAAAATGAGAAGTTTTCAAAGAAAGGAGTGTGAAGACGTGCCTCTGTTTCTCGGTACGGCGCATAATAAACCATCTTTTGAACCCGTTGACCGCCTCCACGCAAAACCAAAGGAGCACGACCTCGAATCTTCATTTTGGTGACGTGATCAATCTCTAACATTCCCGAAGCATCAGGAACGATGTCGTCAAGAACAACGCTTTCATACGTAGCGTTCCTCAATGCATTTTTCCCAATAATCACCGAAACATTTCTATCTGACCATACGTCAGGCTGAACGTACAGTGTGTGCGTTGGGATACCGCACAAATCATCTATGTATTGCCCATTATAAAAATAATTCAACGTAATCGAATCTTTAAGCGGAGAAATAAAAGATGTTCGCAATGCGTTAACATGTGCAAAGTCGTAAGTTCCCACAGTATCTACAAAAGCAATCTTCTTTTCATGAAGAAAAAGCTCTGAGTATGGCTCTTTCATGCTCGAAAAAAAGACAGGAAGCGGTCGATCAAATGTCTCATTGCCGCGTATCATTTTCCGTACTGGTGCAGAAAGATCTTGAGAGGTGGAGAGGTAAATTTGGAAACCCGCCTCAGTCGAATACAGTGTGTGCAATTTCTGCACATCTTCGTAGGTCAACGGTTCTTTTGAGGGAGATTGACTAATATCGAGAATGATCTTCTTGTAACCAGTAAAACTCTCATGAAGTCCGTACGTTATGCCACGAGCCGCCAAAGATTCCTTGAAGATCTTTTCCGTTTTCTCCCTTTCCTCCGCTTCCTGCTGAGTTCGTTTGGCAATATTATCTTGCAACTCCTTATCAGAAATCGGCGCCAAAAAACTGATATCTATTTTTCTTAGTTGCTCCTCTTGAAATACCTTCTGCTCTTGCTCGATAGTTTGCAGAGTAATGTCACCTAGACCGGTGTCTTCTTTGTACTGCGCTGATGAAGCGGGGTAAGAAAAAATGTCTTGCCTGAAAGAAACCGTTTCAGGCTCATCAACGGCACTATCACCAAAATCATACAAATCTTTTCGTGCAAGTAACGACGTAGCGGCTAGCCATTTCGCCTCATAATACAGAGCATCATCAAGCTTCTTCTTTTTAGTTTTCACTTTATCTTCTTCCAAAACAAGGAGCGTATCCCCTTGATCAATGAGTGCGCGAACATGACCATCATGCCACCCTCCTTGCTCATCGATATAGGATCCGAATCTTTGCACGCTTATTTTTCCCTCTTGATCCAGCTCCGGAAACACATCCTGTGCAGCGGAAACGATATATTTCATTCGGCCATCGCAATCTGCTTCACGTTCATCCTGATCATCAGCGAACATTTCCGTCAAAAACTTTTGGTCTTCTTGATAATGCCCTTGCTGGCGCAAAAGAAAATTCCATACTCGCTCATCACTCGCGCCTTGCAATCGCAATTCCTTTGCCTGTGTAATCACTATATCGTAATTTCTCTTCGCATTATCCCGCTCTTCAGGAGTAAATCCTGCAATAACCATCTCTACATCAAAATAAAAATCTGATAAATCCAAATTCTTCAACTTTTCCGGATCATCAACCATCTCCTGTACATCCACTAACACCTTGTCTGCCGCTTCACGATCGCCTGTAAGCTGTTCGTATGCAACACGGAACTGCCGCTCTTTTTCTTGTGCAAAATCAAAGGCCGTATCAGCAATATCATCGGCAACCTTTTCCACTTCCTTATGAGAATATATTCCAATATGCAGAGCGCTTGAAAGGAGAAGAGAGGTGATAATCGTCGCATCCGACCGCTCAAAAAACTTTTCAACACGTGATTGCTCGGGCATTGGCCCCGTCTTTTCCCGCCCAAAATGAAACTTCATATACACACCACGATAAACGAAAACTTCCTTTTTACGCGAGAAAAGCTGGGGAAGGAATGAAAACACGGAAAAGACGATGTGTTAAGATAGTCAAAACTATTAAGAACGCAAGTGATATCAATGCTTTTATGAAATTCGGAAAAATGTTTGGAGAGAATAAAGGTGGTGAGCCACCAAAAGAACCGATAAGACGGGAGTCGCCTCGGGAACAACACCTTGCGACAGCGGAATACGCAAGGCCCGATAAAAAACCGGTAGCAGAAAATCGGCCGCCGGAAGATACAGAAGAAAAAGTGGTGGTAAGAAAAAAGAGAGGAGTACTTCGGGCCCAAAATCATGACTGGGAAATTGGAGAAGGTTTAGAGAATACAAGTCGAAGGCTTACTGCGGTTTTTGAAAAAATACTGTGGGATTCTCAAAAAATGCTTGAAGGTGCGAGGTTTCCAGAAGAAGCAAGAGAAATCGTAAAAAGAGAACAAGAAATACTTCAAAACGTATATGCATTAGTAATTCATCCTGACAGCATCTACCTGTCACCCATGCAACAAAGAACAGTGAGAAATATAATCCTAAAACATCAGCTTGAAGCATCGCATTATTTTCCAGAAGGTATAAAAACAGATCGGGCAAGAAACCAAGCAGAAGCCGAAAAGGCTTTGAGTAAATTAGAACATCAACAACTCATCTTTTCTCTTGCAAACTTTCTAAATACCTTACCTGTAGTACGATCGAGGGAAGGAGAAAATACAATTGAAGATGGGGTGGATTTATCAGTCTCTCGTATTTTGTATGAATTTATAGAAATACTCCATTCTCGTAAAAAAGATAGAAATGATGGTGCGGATCACAGAATCCGAGCGAATTTTTCCATGGAATTGTTCGATTTGGTAAATGGAATATACGATAAATACGTTTCAAAAAAACAAGCGGAAATTATAACAGACACTATCAAAAGCCTTTATCCCCTTCCACATCCTCAAGATGCACATGAAGCTCTGAGGAAAAGATCATTTTTGCAAACTGGAAACGAAAGAATTGTGCTCAGAAGTGAGGTGTTCCGATGCGCCCAATTTTATAGATCAATCGATGCTCTCCGTCTTGCGTTAGCAACGTATTTACAAAATCTCCCAATAAGAGAAAAATAAAAAAAAGCTAAAAGACGCGCCGAAGAATAAATCTTCTTACCAAAAAAACATCTCGGAACTTATCCGAGATGTTTTTTTATGCTCTGTTCTACATCTTTCCAAAGGATATCGCGTTCCATCGCAAGTACAAATTGCTCTATAAGGTCATCCGCACGATCGCATAACAGATGTGCGCCAAGGATACGATCGCTTCCCTCTTCAACAAGCACTTTCATCATTCCCTCGCGTTTGCCCGTAGAGGCTGCACGTATACCCTCATTCACCAGCAAACGATGCGTGACGAACTTCTTTCCTTGCACATTGGCCTCCTTAGTCGTCAAACCAATCGCCGCATAGGCAGGATTGGTCATTAGGGTTCGTGGAAGTGTGTGATAGGAAACAAGACGTTGTTGGCGAGACTTGCCGACATGCGTCGCATTCCAACCAGCAAGCTCACCTTGATAACGAGATCTTGTCATCGTCGAAGCGCCAGTAATACTTCCTGCAAAAAAGATATGAGAAGGCGAGGAAGGAAGTAAAAGATCGGACAAGGGAATATTCTGCGAAGCATCGAGTTGGATACCTGCAAAATCAAGATCAAGATTCTTTATATTGGGGAGGAGGGGTGATTCAGCAACGAGTAGCGATACGGCAATCGTTTTTCTTGGTTTTTTCCCTTCTTGATAGGTGATGAGGGCTCTTTTTTTATCTTGGCGAGCAGCAAGTGTTCTGACGTTAGTAATGACATGAACGCCGTGTTTGCGCATGAGACTTTCGAGCAAAATCATCATCTCGTCATCTTCGTCGACAAGAAGATGCTCGTCGGCACACAATATGGTCACCGGAACGCCCAGCATGGCAAGATAGGTTGCTGCCGTGCAAGTTTCAGCTCCACTGCCGATGATAACGACTGATGCGGGCAATGTTTGTAAAGAAAAAACAGCGGTGGGTTTAAGCACTTGCACAGTATCTGTAACCGCAAATGACGGTTGGGGCACTTGAGTGCCCGTTGCAATCACAAAAGCCTTACCGACGATTCGATCACGCGCACCAATGCGGATAGTATGTTCATCCGCAAATGATCCGCGACCATAGATCACCTCAATACCAAGCCGCTTCAGTTCTTGCTCGTGCTTTTTCCCTTTTTCAAAAAGGGTTTGCACGATCGCTTCTTTTCTTTTTAACGCATGTGCCAAATCAAACGTAAGATTTTTTCCGTGAACTCCAAGTCGAGCACCTTCGCGTCGCACATCGTCATAAAGCTCGGCACTGCGCATTATCGCCAGCATTCCCGCTTCCCTAGCCTCACCCCCTCCCAAATACTGCTCTTCTACAATACAAACTCGCTCCGCTCCCGCAGCTTTCGCACTTTTTGCAGCCGCAAGACCAGCAGTACCACCGCCAATGATCACGACGTCGTAAACATTATTTTTCATAAACTACTTCACCATCAACTCCTTCGCTGCTTCCCATAATCCATCTTGTCCGTGGATATGCAAATAATACCACCACTCCACGCCCCACAGCCCAATCGACGTTATGCCCGTTTGTTTTGCAAAGGCAGCATGCTGCCAAAAATCTGCTACTGAAAAAAGCGTAACTGCTTCGTCGATAGTATATGAACGTGGATCACGTACAAACCATGGTTCCATTTGCAACTCCGAGATAACGGGCTGCGCGGAAGAAGCGATGACCAGTGACCAAAAACGGTACCATCGAGGCGTGAGAGGAAAAGTCAACATACCATCCTGTTCGTCTGCGACCGTTCGATACAAACTTGCCCCAAGAATATCTGCAGGTTCGGAAAGCGCTGACCACGGCATCTGCTCGCCGCTGACCGTTAATTGCACCACCGCATCCGCATCTAATGTACGAATAAACGCAACCTCGTCACGCAACAAGGCCGCACTAGGCATCGGACACTCACCAAAAGGAAAAAGTGGTTCATTCTCGACTTGCCAAATCGTGACATTATCTTTGTATCGTGTCACCACTGCATCAAGATACGTAAAAAGTGCACCGCGAAAAGCATCAGCATCGTCAGCATTAAGCCACGAGGGAATAAAACATTCGGGCCAACGGGGAACTTTAAAGCCGACCGCAAGCGTGATGGGGACATTTGCTTCATGGGACATGCGTATCAACGAATCCAGTTGGGCAAAATCATACTGTCCCGAAGTTCGCTCAATATCATTCCAATATACCGGCAATCGTACAAAAGTAGGTTGTAATTCGCTCAAGGCAGCCTGATACGCCTCATCAACCGACAACCCCAATTCCGCCGCATACCGCGAGGAAAACGTAAAACCATAACGAGGCTGTTGTGCAAAAAGAGCAAAAATTCTCGGCAACCAAACAACCAAACATCCCAGAAGAAGAAAGCTCGCTATCACGCGATAGAAATGTTTTCCCTCCACAAGAAATGATTAAATCTCCTCTTTCTTTTCCCGTACAAATGCCAGCCAGCCTTCAATAAAATCAATCGCTACCTTGAGTGGTGCTTCGATAATAAAATCGAAGAAATAAATAAAGATGTTGATTTTGGAAACTTTGGTTGAAAGCCATGATCCTGCTTTGACAATGGGCAGCAGTAAAATATCAAAGGCACTTCCCAAAAAACCGCTGTGCGCGTCGGACAACACAATGTCACGCTCGGACATGCGGATACGAATACCAAAAAAGGTGACGAGTGATAAGAAAAAGAGGAAGAGTCCGATCGACAAGGCGTGAAAATGCATGAGATGCAGGCCGTATCCTATCAACCCGTACACTGCCAAAAACAACACGACATACAAAATACCAAAGATCGTTGACCACGAATTGCGCCTACTTCCCTTCACTCGTACATGTAACAACGGATGATCTACACCTACCGAAAGAGCACGAACAGCCGAGGTGTAGTTAGCAACATTCGCTTTTTCTGGCAACGAAACCGTGAGCGCGATAAAAGCTAAGAAGAGTGGATGGAAAAGAATATTAATGAAGAGTGGATACAGCGGCACATTGCCACCGTGCACCAATAGATCGTATGGAAGTTCTAAAATCAAAGCGAGTAACATCTTTGTGAGAAAGAGAAACGCAACCGTACGAATAACCGTTCGACGCAAACGCACGCGGAAATGCTCAGTGCGCTGACCAACCGCCTTGGTAACCGCTTTGTCGAGTTTTTCAGGATCATGGAACAACGCATCATCAGACTTAGCTTGCTGCAACACATCGCCCAGCACACGAAAAACACCGGCCTTGCGACGCAACATCCGCATCAAACGATCGGCAAGCGGATGGGTGATATCTGCCTCGATGGTACGCACAATGTGTGACAAATGATGCACGATCTCTTGCTGTTGGGCAGTGGTCGGACCCGGTTGTGACCAATACGGATAATAAAGGGTAAACAAACGATAGCGAAGAATGCCAGGATTGGATTTTAACAACACACGATGTACGGCAGTGTATAAACGTAAATCGCGTTCTTCAGGAGAGAGGTGCAACGTCGCATCCCAATCGATGCGTTTGCGTATCTCTTCGTACATAAACGCAGCTAACGCCTCTTCATGATGTGAGGGCGTCATTGCTTGTTCAATCTCTGTCGCGAGCACATCCAACAACCAACGATACATTTTTTCTCCTTGCACCTTTTGACCACGCGCAGCCACAAGCAGCGGTTCGTATTTTGCAATAATCACCGACAAGGTATCGGCGAAATGCACCGGTATGGTTTTATTGGGAAGATACTTTGCCCAAACCAATTCACGCAACAGCGGCAACGCCGATGAAGAAAGCGGCGCATCATCACCAATATAACGCTTCAAAATGCGCAAAATAGCATTGCGGCGCAACAGATGCTCTTCTTGATAATCAAAGGTATTGCGAATTTTTTCGTATGCCGAAGCTGCCGACGATGCGGGCGAACTTACTTCAATAACCTCTTGACCTGGTTGGGCATGTGCAACAGAAGCAGTCGGTTGCAATGCAGGTGCTACGCGACGCAGAAAATCGGACATAGAAAAGAAAAGCTAGAAAAGAGACCTTTCGTTCGATTTAGCAATAAGGGTATACGCTTCATCCGCACTATCAACCAACGTCAATAATCGTATATCAAGCCGGTCAATGGCATCGTACCTTTCATAAAGGGTTTCTTCAATCCAACCCAACAGCGGCTGCCAATAGTCTTTCCCCACCAAAACAATAGGCACCTTTTCCGATTTTCCCGTTTGAATAAGCGTTAAAATCTCAAAAAATTCATCAAGTGTGCCAAAACCACCTGGGAAATAGACATATGCCTGTGCACTGGCCGCAAACATCACCTTGCGTGTGAAAAAATAATGAAAGGCAATGGGATGTGTAACATAGGGATTCATGCGCTGCTCGTGCGGCAACTGAATATTCAATCCCACCGACATGGCACCGGCTTCATAGGCACCTTTATTGGCCGCTTCCATAATCCCTCCACCCCCACCGGTCACCACCGTAAACCCCTGCTCGCCCAACATTTTTCCTAACTTATACGCTTCTTGATACCACGGATGCGAAGGTGGCATCCGAGCCGAACCAAAAACCGATATTTCTCTTTTGGTTGTAGACAAAAACTGAAATCCCTCCACAAATTCCGACATGATGCGAAAAATACGCCAAGAGATATCAGCCATGCGCGGCGGACGGCTACCCATTTTACACATCTCCCGCTCTTCGTGCGTTAAGGGAATACGCACGGTTTGTTCACTCAGCTCTGCGGATTTTTTTCCCAAAATTCCTGCCATAGATCAGGATCAGTGTATCATGCCGGTCGTCCATCAATAAACGGCATCGTGGTCATGTTTTTCCACGCAATGATTTCCGGCCAATCAGTGGCAATGCATACCGCATCAACATCGCTCGTCGCTTCATCGATTGAGGAAAAGAGCTGCACATGAACATGAGAAGGTAGCGTATGGACCATGGGGTCATATGCCTTGATGTACGCGCCTTGTTTTTCGAGTAAACGAATCAGATCAAGAGCTGGCGCACCGCGAACATCATCGGTATGCGGCTTGTAGGCAAGGCCGAGAATAGCGATCGTTTTTCCTTGCACTGATCCGCCGCATGCATGGATAATTTTTTTCACATATCGCTCACGCTGACGAAAATTTCGCTCCTCCGCTGCTGCAACCAAAGGAAGAGTAATGTCATGTGCACAGGCAACCGCAAGTAATGCCTGTGTATCTTTGGGGAAACAACTGCCGCCGTAACCTAATCCGTGTCGCAAGAACGCTGTGCCAATGCGTGGATCAAGCGCAATGCCTTGTGCGATATGCGAAGGATTGGCAGCAAAAGCTTCGCATAGTTCTGCCATTTCATTCATGAAACTAATTTTGGTTGCCAGAAAAGCATTAGCGGCATATTTCGTCATTTCGGATTCAATACGCTTCATTGCTACCAATGGTGTTCCTTGCTCTTGCCACGGGCGATAAAGCTCGGCCAGAACTTCAGTAGCATGATCGTCATCACTTCCATACACAATGCGTGATGGAGTGAGCGCATCATGCACCGCCGTTCCTTCAGCTAAAAATTCGGGATTTGATGCAACCAGCAATTGCGGATAGCGTCGAGCAACTTCTGCACCTGTTCCCGGAGGCACCGTTGATTTAATCACGAATACTTTTTGCTCATTTTGAGCAAGAGATAGAGCAACCATCTCTGCAGCAGTAAAGATAGCATCAATGTTCGCACTGCCATCGGCTTGTGGCGGCGTTCCTACGCAACAAAAAAGAATATCTGCATTTTGTAAAACTTCAATTTCCTTCCGGACAAAACGTAAACGACCCGCTGCAAGTTGCGCTTGCAACAATTCCGATAATCCCGGCTCATACCAAGAAATATGTCCTTGCGAAAGCGCGATAATCTTCTCTTCATCAACATCATAGGCAGCAACATCATATCCGTGTTGCGCAAAAACCACGGCTGTCACCGTTCCCACCCAGCCACAACCCAAAATTCCAATGCGCATAGACTATGCTGATACCTGCAAATCAACGACGCTAAAAGTACAGTTGTCACCCAGCTTATTCCAAGGGGCGAGATAATTTTGGAGTATTTCTGATGCTTTTTCAGCAGATGGAGCTCGTTGTATTAGTCGCAAAACATCCTCATAATAAGCCGGATCCTCTTTCTTTCTCCTAGAAAGCGCGTTCCACAATCCATCAGATCCTATAACCAACCACCGGCCATCGGTACGAGAAAATTGTGCACAGTCAGGCGTTTTTAATATATGTGCGACACGTCGGTCCCCCAATGCTCTGGTTAATTTCAATCGAGGATCGCCCCCTTCATCATGCAAATATCCTTTTGCAGAAAAGGTGCCTCCATTTCTTCGAATAATCTGCTCATCTCTTATATTTTTACCAGGATTATGCGGGGTCATTTTCGTAACCCACTCGGGTGATGCATCATGAAGAACACGTGCCTCCGAATCACCCAGCATACCCACAAAAGCCCCATCTTCCGCTACCAACGCAAACGTCAGTGTTGTACCGCTTACCGAAGCGCCATCATTCGACTCAATCTGCTGCGCAACAAGATCCCATTTTGCACATAGCACATTATATGTTGATTGATCAGTAGGAAGTTGATCGTATGCAAGAAGGCGAGAAATATCCCGAGATGCAATCGACAAAACCGTCTCCGCAACCTCACCGCCTAATTTTCCATGCCCGTCCAAACACACCACCCCAAAACGTTTTGGATGTGCTTCAGGCCCTTGGACAATTCCCATCCGATCCTGTTGCTCAGGACGCTTCCCTTGTGTAGTAAAAATCGCAAAACGACGATCCGATATTTCACGCACCGGCTCAACTTCTGTGGGTGGTGACACTGCTAACGCCTTTTCAGAAACCTGAGATGAACGACGAGTTTTGGCAAAAATATTTTCCCAATTGCTCATAAAAAATGATAATTATCTATTCCAACTGCCCTGCGCAATCTTAAATCCGGTTGGACGAGTATCGCCATCACGCAACTCCTGCATGATAACCATCGTCGTATAGTCATGCGGATCAGCAATACCGGTGGCAGGACCAGCTATGAATGTTGCTGCCCAACTACCGTCTGCACGCGGCGCAAGTTCCCCCAATAACACCACATCCGCCAATCCATCCTTCAACATCCACACTTCATACGTTAATGAGGGATCGAGTGCAGGCAAATAAACAAGCACATCAATCGTTGCAAAGCCTTGATTGAACGTTCGGCTCGCTCGCCCTGTTGCCTGTCCATCATACGTCGAGTAAAGAGAAATAGTATCATTCAATAAAGCACCCGTGGAAGCATCGAGAATGGGGTTCTGTTCTTGCTGAAGCGTATTTTGCTCCGCTGCCTGCGCAGCTTGTTCTTGCGTTTGCTCGGCAGACGAACGAAAAATATGCAATCCCTTCCAAAACAGAAAACCACTACCAATCAATCCCACAATCAGCAAAAAAAGCGTGCGCACCAGTTGCAGCGCCGAACGTTTGGAACGATAGGGACGGGTAGAGGGCATGGGGAGGGGAAAGAAGGGATTGAGGGGAGAAAAGGGAGGCAATCTCTAAGCCGGTGGATGAGAACGAACGATCGCTTGAGCAATCAATGACGACGGGTTCATCGACAAAATCGAAGGAATAATGCAATCAGCCGAAGGCGAAAGAACAGATGTCGCCAAAGCCTCAGCAGCTGCACGTTTCATGACGCTTGTGAGTTTACGCGCACGAACTTGCAGAAGACCTCGGAAAAGACCGGGAAACACCAACACATTATTCACCTGATTAGCAAAATCCGATCGTCCAGTTGCAACAATAGCTGCACCTGCAGCCTTGGCTTCTTCGGGCATAATTTCGGGAGTAGGGTTTGCAAGCGCAAACACAATCGCCTCTTTTGCCATTGATCGCACCATGTCTTGCGTCACCATTCCCGGTCTGCTCACACCAATAAAAACATCCGCATCACGCAACGCATCCTGCAACAATCCGTTTTTCCCATCCGTATTTATTTGCTGTGCAATCCGATCTTTTTCAGGATTCATTCCCTCGCGACCACGTGCGATGATACCTCGCGAATCAAGGAGGTCCATCCTCTGCACTCCTGCATCGATAAGCAATTGCGCAATCGCAAGACCCGCTGCACCCGATCCATTAATCACTACCCGAATTTCGCTAAGCGTCTTCCCTACTACTTTCAATGCATTGATGAGTGCCGCTAATACTACAATTGCCGTTGCATGTTGATCATCATGCATAACCGGAATATCGAGCTCTTCGGTCAATCGTCGCTCAACCTCGAAACAAACAGGTGCAGCAATATCTTCCAAGTGAATGCCGCCAAACGTCGGTGCAATCATTTTTACTGCCTGCACAATATCATCTGCATTTTTTGATGCAAGCACAATCGGGACTGCATCAATGTTTGCATACTTTTTATACAGAATCGCCTTCCCTTCCATTACCGGCAATCCGGCCATGGGTCCAATATCTCCCAATCCCAACACCGATGATCCATCAGATACAACCGCAACCGTGCGGCCTTTCATCGTTAAGTCATAAGCTCGTGCTGCATCGGCCGCGATCGCTTCACACGGTGCAGCTACGCCCGGCGTATACGCAATCGCAAGATCATCTTGTGTTTCCAAAGGCATCAAACTCACCGAAGCCCACTTCCCCGCATGCTTTGCGTGTGCCGCAAGCGACAAGACCGCATAATCCTTTTGTTCTTCCATAGCTCTCATAGTTTACTGATTTGAGAGGAAAATCGGAAATATTCTTGTGTGAAATGACAGGCAAGGTGAATAACTGAGTTGACAAAAAATAATCTTCTTGATGATATGGACATACACAATCATGGTAGTATTATCATAAGATTGGTTCCCTAAATCACACTCCCCTTCATAGTAAGAAGGCGGAGTGTATTTAGTTTCTGGGCCCGTGGTGGTAATTGGTAATCATGATTGTGTTGGAACCAATCGATGCCGGTTCAAATCCGGTCGGGTCCACCACCTCCGCTGAAGCAATTCGGCGGAGGTGTTTTGTGAAAATTGACCCCCATGCTTTTTATTGCTATAAATTCTGGTCTTCATATCCCATGAAGTACAGGAGGAATACCATGTCAACTATCGAAAAAATCAGGGCAGCGAGTCAGTGGTGGGGACTCGCGGTCATCATCCTCTTCGGTCTATGGATCCTCATGATCCTCTCGGGTGGCCCGAAGGACCTCGTCACCTTCATCCTGACCATGGCCCTGTCCGCGCTCATCATCCTGCTGAACCACCTGCGCAACGAGGCGTGTCGGCGGTGGCAGAAGGCGGAGATTCAGGCGACCAGGCTCACCGATATCATCCTCAATTTCCGTAACAATCTCTTCCATTCCAAATCAGATGGAATGGTAAAAAACCATATCGGCGTCTCCATACAGTTCGATGCATGGAAGACGAAGATGATGGAAGACGGTCTCAAGACCATGATCTTGTTAGCTCTGGAGCTAAACGATCCAAAACTTATAGCGTGGGTCGCGAGCAACGAAGTACGCGATCTACTCAAGTCCGACTGGGGCTTGAAGCTCCTGGGTCAGAACGAAAACCCGGACTGGTTCCGTCGGTGGTACAGCGAGACGGCAAAGGGCAAGTAGCTTTTCGTAGCCCCTGCGTTGAGTATTCGACGCAGGGCTTCATGTTTATAACAGGATCCTTGGTAAAAAATTGACCGATAAATACATCAAAGATATATTGTATATATAAAAGTACATACAATAAAAATATGAAGAAAAATTATCATCTTCTTACCAAAGAACGTATCGCTTCCATACGTGATATCCAAAAAAGCCCATCAAAATCTCTTCAAGGAATCACTCGCGTCATGCGCGGAAGTACCACAATCGGTTTCTTTTTCGGAAATGACGAGCTCGGTGAACTCCTGGAAGATATCGAAGCCGCATCAAGCAAAACACTACGAGCAGAAGTAAAGAAAGCACGAAAGGGATTAGAGAAGAAAGAGACTGTTTCTCTTGCCAAACTGGCAAAAGAATATGGGCTATAACATAGTCCTTTCAAAAAATGCTGCAAAAGATATCCGTGCTCTCGATAACGCAGTTGCCAAGCGTCTGATCAAAAAAATTATTTGGCTTGAAAAACAGGATCAACCTTTGCATTTTGGCAAAAATCTTCAACAATCACCTGTTGGAGATTTTCGTTTTCGCGTTGGTGACTATCGATTGATTGCTGTCGTGCACGAAAAAGAAAAAGTCATCGAAATTATCCGTATCGGTCATCGACGAGATGTTTATTTGTAACACATTGACTTTTCAACACTTTTTACATACCCTATCTCGTTCTTTGTCGCTGCAGACGAATGCGTATCATTTCTGATACTTATTCGCCTTCAGCCACACAGAAGCAAAGAGTACGGACTGCGATTTCGGCAATGGTGCCGAGATCAAGTGGCCTCACTGGCCGGTCGTACTGCCGAACTTCTGTCCAAAGACATTGTCCGTAGAGGAGTGTCTTGAGGAGGTGCGTGATGGGGGATGCGTTCAAGAACTGGTGGTTCATGATGGGATTCACGATCGTGGCGATCTTCAACGTGTCGATCATGAAGTCTCTGGGCATGGAAGGTAACCTCAACATGCTCGTGATCATCGTCAACACGGTGAGCCTGTGCTTCGTCTTCCACTTGAACCTGAAGAGGATTCAAGCGGAGAAGAAGCTGAGATCAGTGATCCTGGTAGGTCAACGACTTGGCAAGGCGCTGGAAGGAGCGGACATCCGCATCGATATCATCTCAAGCCAGGATTCCTCCGGGGCATCTACGGATCCGACCGCAGGCGGGATCAGCTAATAAGCGATGGATGCAAGTTTAAATGCGAGAACAGCTCGATCGAGATCCCGCCTTCGAAGGTACCCCCGCGTCGCCGTGTCGACGTGGGGGTTCAGCGTTTTAATTGAGGGTTGAAGTGGTCAAAATGGTTAAATGGTATTTGCGTTTTTTAAGTTAGATATCGATTAAAAACGAACTCGGTGCTTTTTTCTTTTTTGCTGCTACCTCTTCCCCATTCCCATCAAGCACAATCGTCGGCTCATCGAAACTATCATCAGGATAATCATCAGATAAAAATGTAGAAGGTTTCTTGTTTGGCTTTTGATGATAACTACTTCCTTGGCTTATCCATTGCGGATGCGTTTGACGCAAACGTACTTGTTCAATGGCATCGTGCGGAATTTCATCAATAAACATCGAAGGCTGGCGCAGCATGACATGCTCGTAGCCCATCGTGAGCGGATACGTCAGAAATAATTTCTTTTTTGCGCGCGTAACAGCGACATAAAATAACCGACGCTCTTCTTCGATCTCTTTTTCATTTTGGAATGATCGTTCGCTGGGAAACGATCCTTCGGCAAGATGCAGGATAAAGACGTTATCCCATTCCAATCCTTTAGCCTGATGAATGGTTGATAACACAATACGATCTTCTTCCGGGGTTTTCGTTTCTTCACGCTCCGTATCCATAAGCGCACCAAAATCTCCGGTTAGCGTCACCGCGTCCAAAAAAGGACCGAGCTCGGTATATTGTTCGGCAAAAAGCGCAAATTGCTCCAAATCCTCTTTGCGTTCACGCGCATTTTGATATTCAGCATCAAGATATTCCCGATATTCATCACTGCCCGCAAATACTCGTAACATATGCGATGGCAAAGACTCTGCCGACATTTCGGCAACAATTTTAGCTGCACGGTGCCAACCAATCATTGCCTTTGGCGATACTTTCGGTGCTGATGCGAGCACATCGGCAACCGTATCAAACTGACCTGCATGAGCAGAGGCCTTGGCAGCTGTCGCGAGCCCCATGCCCGGATGCAGTTGCAAAAGACGCAACCAGGCCACTTCATCTTTGACATTGCGCAATACACGCAAATGGGCGATTGCATCTTTAATATGGGCGCGTTCAAAAAACTTCATGCCACCGCGATAGTCATACGGAATCGCTCGGCGCATGAGTTCGAATTCCAGTGTTTGCGAATGAAAGGCTGCGCGAAACAACACCGCGATCTGTTTCAATCGCGCACCATCGCGTAATAACTCCAAAATTTGTTCGGCAATATACTGCGCTTCTTGTCGCTCATCAGAAGCAGGAACGATCAATGGCTTCTCGCCTTCCTTCATAACTGAAACCAGATTCTTCTCAAACTGATTGGTGTTATGGGCAATGACCGCATTGGCGACATGCAAAATCTCGGGCGTTGAGCGATAATTCGTAACCAAGTGATGTACCATTGCACCGTCGTATGTTTTAGGAAACTCCAAAATGTTTTTAATTTCTGCCGCACGAAACGAATAAATACTTTGCGCGTCATCGCCAACCGCCAGAATACTTCCCTGCTCGCTTGCTAATAATTTCACAATATCAGCCTGCACGACATTGGTATCTTGAAACTCATCAACCATGATAAAGCGAAAACGTCGCGCCAATGATTGCCGTACGCTCTCATCATTCTGCAATAAGCGATACCACTCTAAAAGCAAATCATCAAAATCCATGGCTTTTTGCCGAACTTTTTCTTGCTGATAGCGAACAAGCACGCGTTCAATTTCGGGGAGCAAAGGTTCAAACGTTGACGCTCGACGCTCAAGCGATGCCGCAAGTGAAATACGCGCATTGTGCGCATAGGAAGCGATCGATTTCAACACTGATGCTGAGGGAAATTTGCGACCAAAGGTATCGGTTTTCACTTCTTTGACGCACAGTTTGATGAGATCATATGCATCCTCTTCATCGAGAATCGAAAAATTGCGACCATATTCGGTATGATCGCCGTACATGCGCAAAATGCGATTCGCAATTGAATGAAATGTTCCCGACCACAAGCCCGTCGGGTACATCCCCAATAATCCCTCAACACGAGCAATCATCTCTTTGGCGGCCTTGTTGGTAAACGTTAAAAGGAGAATCTGATCGGGATGGACACCATGTTCTAACAACCAGGCTACGCGATACGTAACGACCCGCGTCTTGCCACTTCCTGCTCCGGCCAATACCAACTGCGGTCCTTCTGCGGCCGTAACCACCGCGAGTTGTTCATCATTCAGTTCAGCCCGATAATCTATTTTCAGCGGTATCTCGCCCGCACCCGTGAGCACAAATTCTTTCATAACGTCACTATTCTCTCATGACCAGAAGGTGATGCCAATGCAGTCATGCACGTCTGATATATTCAATGAAAAGTTGCTTTTTCTTCCGAATATGTGTACATAGCATGGCTCGCTACCCTGTGTCCGAGCCGTGTGCCCCGAGCGTTTCGGGCTTCTGTTTCACAAAGGAGGGTCCGATGTCGCATGACGTCGCTACCCCTGATGCACTCCTCGGAACACTCGCCAAGTTCCTGGGGATACTGAGAAACGCCGGTCTGCCGATGGAATTCGTCCAGGAAATCATCGACAACGCTGGCTTTCGGGAATGGTTCTTCGAGACAGTCATTCCCCGCTACCAGTTCGAGCAGGCGCTGAAAAGATTTCCCCCCTGCGAAAGGGTCACGCTCAACGAGCTACACCGGAATTTTCGGCAACCGCGGCCCGAAACGCGAAAAAGACTGCGAGACATCCCCTTTTCGCTGGAGGTACTACAATCTTCGCTAGTCGCCAAATATCCAACAGAAAGTAGCCACAAGCTGATCCCCGATATAGGCACGAGCATCGCGGAAATGCATCGTGTGGATAAACGATTCTTTGCGGCCGGTGATCATCCCTGGCTACGGGAAGAATTCGCACAGCGAACCGAAACCCCTACCTGGCGACTCGTGCGTAAAAAAGGGGTGGAAGCAGTTCCCAAAGAGGAGGAGCTCCTCTCTGCGAGACAAGTGGTATATACCTACGTGATCCTTTCACGAATGATGATAAATAACATGTCGCTCGTCCTGCCTGTACGCACGAGCGACAAAGATGCAGATGGGAATTGCATCTTCATTCATGAAATAAAACAAGGAAAGTGGCAAGGGCTCGTGTTGAGCACCGAAAATCCCAAGGAGAACAAATTCATTCTCCTTACTGCTCGCAACCCGTGAACGTGGGCCCATGTCGCTTCATTGCGACGTGGGCCTGTTCTATTTCAGATATTTCGCTTTGTTTACCACATGCTCATCATGCGTTTTGGCGTAATAAATGTTCCCTTCAGCATCGGTTAAGAAATAATAATAGGGATTTTCGGCAGGGTTCCAAACGGCACGTAAGGCATTCATGCCAGGATTACTGATAGGACCAGGGGGAAGACCGGGATATTTATAGGTGTTATACAACGAATCGGTTTGCAAATCTTCAGCGGAAACCGATGGGTCATCACCGTTAGTCACATAATTAATCGTTGCATCAGATTGCAACGCCATGCCGATATCAAGACGTTTATAAAAAATATCGGCAACATTGCGCATCGTTTCCGCAGAACGCACTTCACGTTCAACTATTGATGCTAATGTGAGACGATCATGTAAGTTCAACAACACTCCCTGACTCGTTGGTTCTCCCAGAGCCTCTATACGACTTTGCATCGTTTGCAACATCTTGCGCACAATATCTTCTGCATTCGCATCTTTAAAAAAGCGATACGTATCCGGAAAAAGATAGCCTTCAAGATCAACACCTGCGGGCTTTGAAGCGAGAAAAGTAAAATCATTAGCGGTGAATGGAGAAGAAGCTCCGGTTACTCGATTCCATTCTTCTAGCGTAATCTCGGGAAACTTTTCGCGCACAACTTCACCGATTTGCGCGATAGTGTAGCCCTCAGGAATGGTCAGAGAAATTTCACTTTCGCCTGCCGGATAAAGAAGTGCGCCAAGAATATCCGCATACCGATCACCAGGAGTAAGCGTTGTTTGACCCGCTTTGATATCATCATCAAGTCCGGCAAGCTTCGCATCAAGCCTAAACCACCATGCACTTTTGATGATTCCCCGCTCTTGTAACCGATTTGCAATTGTTTTAAACGATTCACCTTCAGAAACGATAAAAAGAACCGACGTAGTGTCAGCAAGTGGTTCGGCAAAAAAATACTGATGGATTTGCTTCGCGCTTTGCCAAAGCAAACCCATGATTACGAGGGTGACGACAATATATAAAATGCGATTCGTTTTTTTATAGAAATACATAACGTATTGTAGAGAAAAGATCCCGACGTAAGGAGGGACCTATAAAATTTCTGCGTAACGAAGGAATTTTTCTAGGCCCTTCCTCTTCGCTTTGCTCAGAGTCAGGGTCTGTTCATTGAGGCTCTTTCATCATCTATAAATACCTATCTCCAAATTTCCCCTCTACTTCTTTTAACAATTCTTTTAATGTATCTGCCGAATTGCGATGGCAGACAAGCAGCGCATCTGGCGTGTCGACAATCACGAGATCGCGAACGCCGTGAGTGGCGATCATGCGATCACCAGACGCATAGACCAGTGTACCATCGGTTTCGTGTAAAACCGCGTTCCCTTTGACAACATTCTTTTCTTCGCCAGATAGACGATCATACAAGGTATCCCACGTGCCAATATCACTCCACCCAAAATCACCGCGCAAAATACGCACATTTCGATGATCCATTTTTTCCATTACCGCGTAGTCAAAGGAGATCTTCGGCAATTGCGCGTACAACATTGCCACACGATCGTGACCCTGTAACTGATAGGCTTCTTGAATTTGCGTAAGTATCGCTCCTGTATCCGGCGCGTAGGTTGCAAATGCTTCTAAAAACTTACGCGGTGTCCACATGTAATAATTTGCGTGCCACAAATATGATCCGTCATCAAGATATGATTTCGCAACTTCATACGGCGGCTTTTCGGTGTGACCGGCAAAAGTAAAAATAGGAACACCATTCACCACATCACACGACGGGCCAATTTTCGTATAACCGAGCGCCGTTGAAGCAAATGTCGGTGGAATGCCGATATCAACCAACACACCATCACGACGAATCAGTTCATCTCCTACTCGTAAAAGCTCTAAAAAGCGAGATACATCTTTAATGTAATGATCAGCCGGAATAAAGACGATCGGTTCATCGGGAGCTGTCAACGAGAGAACAGCTGCAACAAACCCCATGGCTGGCCCGGTATCACGTCGCTCGGGTTCGATGATGAAATGATCATCAGGAAGCTCGGGCAAAGCCGCTTTTGCCAAATCAAGAAACGTGGGAGAAATAGCAAGATAAATATCTTCTTTTTCGTAAGCTGCAGCAACGCGATCAAACGTGTCACGCAATAACGGTTGCTCGGACAAGATATCGTAAAACTGCTTCGGTTTCGTTGACCGACTCATGGGCCACAAGCGCGTGCCGATACCGCCCGCAAGAATCACGATGCGCATATGAAAAACCCTATCACAAAGAGCACCCCTAGCGCGAGTCCGGCAACGACATCCGCGACATAATGCACCCCAACCGCAATGCGTGCATAAGAAATCATCATCGCTAAAACAAGCAAAACCATTCCGAATCCGATCATGAGGAAAGCATCAGGAAATTGGGTATACAGCAACAGTGAGAGTGCCAGCGCCGTGCTTTCGGTTGCGTGTCCGGAAGGAAATGAATACGTACGAACCAACATTTTGTATCCGGAAAGACGTTCGTAATCAGGTCGTTCACGCTTCACGATGGCTTGCATTATCAAAAGGGCGACATAGCTTGTGACCAACGGGATAATCGGCACAAACCACGTCAACCATCCTTGCCAGACGAGAAAAATCCAGGGAATCGCAAAAAGATACAAGCCTTTGGCCGCCATCCATTTCCAAGGCTGCAGATGCGACCTTCCCCAATTACGTAAACGTTCCGTAAAACGTTTATCATATTCGATGTATGGATGCGTCATAATTGTTCGTGCTTTTTTGGGAGACGGCCCAGCGGGCCGTCTCTACATTATCATATCCACGCCCAATACATTCCTCACCTCCTCCTGCAATTTCACGATTTCATCTTTCTGTTGCTGCGCTCGTTGCATGATCTGATCGACGTTCGACGGAACGATAAGATTCTTCTTTTTATACTTACATAAATCAACAACCGGACATGCCCAACAGCGCGGTGTTCCTGGCGTACAGATTTCCCGACCAAACGGAACCATAACCGTATTCACAACGAATTGATGCTTTTCAGGAACAACACGAAGGAGTTTCTTTTCTAGATGAGCGACGTTGTTCGCCTTTGCCCAACCAAGTCGCTGCGTAATCCGAAAGACATGCGTATCAACGGCAATGGCCGGGTCATCGAAACGTGCCGCTAGAATCACGCTCGCCGTCTTTCTCCCCACGCCCGGCAAAGAAATGAGTTCCTCCATCGTTCGCGGAATCTCGCCATTGAAATCACCAACGATTCGTTGCGCAAGTGCTTGGATATTCTTGGCTTTTGCTCGATAAAAACCGATCGAACGAATGCATTGTCCTATATCCTCAAGCGTTGCTGCAGCCATGGCTGCGGGCGTTGGATACGTAGTATAGAGTTTTGGCAATGCCTTCAGTACTTGCTCATCTCGTGTTCGTGCCGACAATACGACCGCAACTAAAAACTGAAAATCCGAACCAATATCAAGTGCTCCATGCGCAGGATAGCGCTTCTTGAGCATTTGCAATGTCGCGATAATGCGTTTCGCAAGTGTCATGCGTTATGGCGTGTACAAAAGTGCACAGGTTAAGCCAGGAGTATCCGCGTAATCAGGAGCAAACACACAGGACTCTAATGATTCATATGCTGTTTGCATGCCAGAACGAGAAAGCAGGTAAAAATCCCATTCCAAATATCCTGCATCTCCATACATAAGCTTAACAATAACATTCCCCTTCCAATCAGTAACAAGATCATAACCATCAACGAGTTCTTTTGGCACTACCGGATAGGTCACCCATTGCCCACCAGTAGTTGCCTGCACCCATTCCATTACTTTTGCGTATTGTTCATTTCCCGAACGAACTTCTTCAAGCGTCAAGAAACGACGATCAGCTGACCCTGAACACATCCGGATCATGAGATCGTCCGTATCCATCGCTGCATCAATACCTTCAAAAAAGACGTCTCGTTGATCAACCGAAACATCGAAGTACGATAACAATGCCGCGCGAACACCCACATCACTCAATGCATCACTTGTCATTGAATAATAGGGGGTTCTACGTCGTTCATCCTGTTTATACATGGAAAGATACACACATGTGTCGGGATTCTTTTCCTGCCATGCTTCTAAAGATTCGTGAAGGTACGTTGAAGAGGCAGGTATTTCCGAATGTGGAAATTGATACTGCGTCATGAGCTCTTGTAGCTGCTCTTCAGATGATACCGGTCGTTCTGCATCCGTGCTGTCTTCAGTGGATTCTCCATTATTCTCAATATCTTGCCGAACAGATGTTGTCGTTGACGTCTCTGTTTGTTGCTGATCAAGATTTTGATACCGCTGCCACAGCCAAAGCGCCATAAGCATTTCAGCAAGGAGCGTTACAATTACAAACGCAGCCAGTGCTCGTTTCATCCAAGTTGCATGATGTTGCATATAAAGAGAAATTATAGAGACATTAGACCATGTCCTGCATGAGTTGCTCAAGGTAAGCACGCGCCTCATGCGGAGTTTCTATATCTGCACGATCTCGGGCTTCTTCTACCTTCTGTAAAAGCTCGCCGAATATCGGACCAGGAAGAAAACGATCTTGCGCATCAAACTTTTTGGCGAAATCGAGAATATCAGAACCAGAAACAAGCGCTTGCGCCACAAGAGAATCGATATTGTGCTTCTTGATAAAGGATGAAAACCACTGACACGTCTCATCAATCTGTTGAGATTCTTTTTGTTGTATAGCTCCGTAAACGATGAGCAGTGTATCAATAGTAATTGGCAAGATATCTCTGCACAATTTTCTCACTTCATTGATCATTTCTTTTTTGGGAATCTTTTTATCGTGATACTTAAGGAAAATATCCGCAGGTCGATCACAATTCGCGAGAACGATATGTACTGCGTCGTTGATGCGTTTGCCGAAGGTGAATTTGGCAAGGAAACTCTTCACCTGATCTTGCGTCATGTTATAGCAAATGATGGATAGTGCGGCGATGATGCGATCGTCATCCGAGAGAAGGTCAGTGGGGCCAGAGGGCCTGAAATCAGAGATTTCTCTGATGGCTGGCATAACTGGCCCACTGGCCTTCTGATCCCCTATCATCTCCGGATACATCTTCTTCATCAATCCCATCTCGTGTAAAAATTTGATGCCCAAATCAATTCGCTCGCCTTTTAGCAACATCTTTCGCCATTCTTCAGTAATACGTTCGGGAGAAATGGTTTGCAGCTCCGGATGCATGACCATGCATTTCACCGAAATTGCCGTGAGCGGATCGAGTTCTAAGGAAAAGCGTGCAATAAATTGCATGGCACGAAACACGCGTAATGGATCTTCGGAAAAGGTCCGAGATGTCACCGCTTTCAGTCTTCGATCTGTTAAATCTTTTTGCCCATGGTACGGATCAATAACTTCGCCGGTGAGTGGATCCATGAGCATGGCATTGATGGTAAAGTCACGTCGTCGCAACGCATCAATCGGTGACAAATTCGGATCACCGTATACAAGAAATCCTCTATGACCTTCAGCACTTTTTATCTCCGTTCGCGACAACGACACATCAAGCTGCACACCGTCATCAAGAAACACTTTGTACACACCAAATGACGCGCCAATAGCATCAATTTCTTTGCCGATGAGTTGTTGCAATATCTCTTTTATACGCTCCGACGAAACGCCATATACTTCGATATCGATGTCGCGGGTTGCAGACCCCCTCCTAACCTCCTCCTTGGAAAGGGGGAGGAAATTCGACTCGCCTCTCCACAACGCATCACGAACATAGCCGCCAACCAAATAGGCTCGTGGCGGTTGCGAATATCGCTGGGGTTCGGCGGTGATTAATTCCGCAAACACACGGACGATTTCGGGGAATTGCATACCAAACATCATGGCAACAAACTCGTTCCGGTCATGTCATCCGGTTTTTTTAAACCGAGTAAATCCAAAAACGTTGGTGCAACGTCGGCCAACATGCCAACCGGAGGCAATAACGACAAGTCACCTTCGGGAATATCACCCGAGATACCCGCCTTGCCTTCATAGACTTTACTGATAATCCAAAACGGAACCGGATTCGTACTATGTTCCTTATCAATTGCGTGGGTCTGTAAATTTAATACCTCTTCGGCATTGCCATGATCGGCTGTAATACACACCGCACCATTAGCCGCCAACGCCGCATCAACAATCATGCCCAAACATTCATCAACAACTTCAACCGCCTTGATGGTCGCCTCAACATTACCCGTATGACCGACCATGTCGGGATTGGCAAAGTTTGCGATGATGACGTCATAATTTCCCGTTTCGATTTCTTTCACGATGCGATGAGTAAGTTCATACGCCGCCATCTCGGGCTTCAGATCATACGTTGCCACGTGTGGCGAAGGAATGAGTGCGCGATCTTCATGAAGAAACGGTTCTTCACGTGTACCATTTAAAAAGAAGGTAACGTGGGCATACTTCTCAGTTTCGGCAATATGCAATTGCACGAGTCCTGCTTGAGAAAGCACTTCCGCTAAACCATTTGCGATTGCGACGGGCGGGAAAGCGACTTCCACTGGCAAACCTTTTTCATATTCGGTCATCGTTACAAAAGTAAGATCACGAGTATATTCTCGCGAAAACTTATCAAACGCCGGTAAAACAAATGCTTGCGTTAATTCACGGGCACGATCGGGACGAAAATTAAAAAAGATGACGGCATCTCCCGCAGAGATTGAGGCGATGGGCTTCCCTTTTTTGGTTAACACCGTCGGCACAAACTCTTCATCATACACTTCCTTTGCATACGACTGTGCAATTGCTTCTTCGGCAGACTCTGCCATAAACGGAGCGACACCTTTTGCAATCGCATTGTATGCTTTTTCCACTCGATCCCAACGATTATCGCGATCCATGGCGTAATACCTTCCGGAAAGTGAGGCGATGACACCAACACCAACATCCTTCATCGTATGTTCCAGTTTGCGGATAAATTCCAAACCCGAATTATAAAGCGTATCGCGTCCATCTAAAAACGCATGGACAGCTACTTTTTTAATTCCTTGCTTTTTCGCAGCTTGCAGCAAAGCAACACCATGCTCATCAAAACCATGCACTTTTCCTGAAGAGACGATACCAAGTAAGTGCAGTGTTCCTCCGGATTCTTTTACTTTAGCAAATGCTTTAGCAAATGCAGGATTCATCGCAAACGATCCATCACGAACTGCACGATTAATTCTTGGCAACGTTTGACTGTACACTCGCCCTGCACCGATGGCCAAATGTCCAACTTCCGAATTCCCCATTTCGCCCCACGACAAACCGACTTCTTCACCCGACGCACGCAAGGTGACGGTCGGATAACGTTCAGTAAAACGATGGAGATTTGGCGTTTTTGCTCGCGTAATCGCATTGCCTTCAGCGTCCGGCGCAATACCAAAACCATCAAGCACAATAAGTACCGCCGGGCGTGGGCGTTGGTGTGCGGAATCTTGTCCAAGCTCCATAATGGACGGATTATAGCAAATTATCTCACCGACACATACCCACCCTCAACACCATTCGGTGAAAAGACGATCTGCCACAACTGATTTTCACGTGCACGGAAAGTACCTGCACAGGAAAGTAAATAATATTTCCACATGCGATAAAAACGCTCATCATACTGCGATGATAATGCTGGCCACTGTTTTTCTACATTCGCATACCACGCCATGAGCGTTTTATCATAATCGGCAGAAAAGTTGTGCCAGTCCTCCATCACAAAATTTTGCGTTTCCGCAGCCGCAGCAACCTGTTTGACTGATGGCAACATCGAATTGGGGAAGATGTATTTTTCGATCCATGGATCAGTGATATGCACCGAACGACGACCACCAATGGTGTGCAGCAAAAAGAGTCCGTTAGGCTTCAGTAATCTTTTCACCTGTTTAAAATACTCATCGTAATTTTTATATCCTACATGCTCGAACATCCCCAACGAAATAATGTGATCAAATTGTCCTTCCACATCGCGATAGTCCTGAAAACGTAATTCGACTGGCAACCCCACACACAGTTCATTTCCCAATTTCAGCTGCTCTTGCGACACGGTAATACCGGTTACGCGAGCGCCATATCTTTCGGCAGCAAACTTGGCAAAGCTGCCCCAACCACAACCAATATCCAACACATGCTGACCCGGCTTCAATCCAATCTTTCGACACACAAGATCTAACTTCTCTTCTTGAGCCTGATCAAGATCGATCGCATTCTTCCAATACCCACAGGTATACGTGAGACGTTTGTCCAACATCGCACGATACAAATCATTGCCAACATCATAATGCACCTTCCCGACTTCAAGTGCACGCTGACGATTTTGCATATTACGCATCGGTGCAAATAATCCCGCAATCGCAAGTTGAAGAAGTTGGAAATTCGGTTTTAATTTACCCGGCACATTGGCTCGTAAAATCTTAGAGATCAGCTCATCGATTTGCTCACACTCCCACCAGCCATCCATATACGCCTCACCAAACCCCAATGTCCCCTCGGCTAAAATACGTGCATAAAGCCGTTCATCTTTAACTTGAATGTCCCACGGATTTGATCCATTGAGAGTTACACCTGTTCCTTCTAAGAACTGTTCAATTTGTTCTCGCATATATCAAAGAAAATAAACCTAATCCAAAACCGATTCAATCTGCGTCACATCTTTTACTATACGTGACACGCCGAGAGCTTTTGCACTGTCTTGATCAAGATGGCCGGTAAGCACAACGATAGGTTCAACATGAGCGGCCTTTGCCATAAGTACATCATTTTTCGCATCGCCCACCATAACGGTATCTTCGGGCGCGATTCCAAGTTCATGCATAATCATATTTAGCATAAGTGGATTTGGCTTTGCCATACTAGGATCGGGTAAATCATACGCAGAAAGAATTTTTGCAAAAACATTGGGAATACTAAAATGCGGCATAATGCGATTTCGCAAAAGCTCTCCATGCATACCTGTAGCGATTGCCAAGGTGTACTTATCAGCAAGTTTAGTAAGGAAGTTAGGGATACCTTCAAGCACAGAAAGCTTACTCACGAATACTTCTCCAAAAAGCTTTGCTTCATATATTTCACAAGCTTGATCTAAAAGCTCTGGTTGTTCTTTCAAAAGTTCACGCAATTCTTCACGGTGCGTCTGACCCCATTTTTCAAGAACACGCTGACGTTCTTCATCAGCGTCCAAATGCACACCTAGTTCAAGCAGCGTCTCGTGATAACAGGCAAAATACCCCTCCGTAGAGCCGATCGTAAAAACATCATCCCAATCAAAAACGATGAGTTTTTTCATATGGGATTATTCTCGCACATCTTCATCAAAATGAAAAAAGACCATCTCGCGACAGTCTTTTTACTCTCTTAATGCCAGTGCATTTATCTGCTCACTGCTGATATAGCGAATGTCAGACGCAGGTACCAGACCAAGGAAAATTTGTCGTTCCATTAAGCTGCTCATGGAACGCAGGCGATCAATTTCAGCCAGCAAACGGTTGTTTTCTTCAGATAGATTCGTGTATTTTCGCTCTTCATCACGAAGCAAAAAAGCTTTGGTGGATGCGGCATTTACTTGCATGATGTACAGCACACACAAGCTCAAAAACAAAGCGATAGAACTGAGCAAAAAAAGTTTTTGCTTTCTTTCGAAAATATTTTTTTTCTTTTCCTCCTCGAACATAGATTACGTTTTAACGGCGATGCGCAGTTTAGCGCTGCGTGCACGGGGATTACTGAGCACCTCCTCTCGGCGTGCAACAAGAGGCTTTTTTGTAAGATTGGTAAGTTCAGAACTTGTCTTGAAGAACTCTTTGACGATGCGATCTTCCAATGAATGAAAGGTGATAATCGCGATTCGCCCACCAGGATTCATGATTCGTACCGCAGCACGTAATCCGCGCTCCACATCTCCCAGTTCATCATTGACCGCAATGCGCAAGGCTTGAAACACGCGTGTAGCGGGATGCATCTTGCCCATGCGTGGCACAACAGATGCAACGATCTCGGCAAGTTCAATGGTGGTTGTGATCTCTTTTTTTCTTCGTGCCGTAAAGATTGCTTTGGCGACCTGCTGCGCTCGCGGCTCTTCTCCCCACTTACGGAAGATGAGGGCTAAATCATCACGCGACCAACCATTCACAATCTGTGATGCCGTCAATGCGCTGCGTGTGTCATAGCGCATATCAAGCGGGCCATCGTGCATGAACGAAAAACCACGATCAGGATCATCGACATGGACCGAAGAAAATCCGAGATCCATGAGGATGGCATCAGCCTGAATGCCATAGGCATCCATATTGGCAAACGAATCATGGATAAGACGAACACGATTGCCAAAGGGTGATAAGGCTTCACGTGCCAGAGCAAGATTCCGATCATCTTTATCAAAACCAACCAGTTGACCGTCAGGTTCGATGCTCTCCAATAAAAGAGTGGCATGCCCTCCCAGCCCAACCGTCCCATCGACGGCCGTCTGACCCGGTTGTAACGCCAAACCATTAATAACCTCGTCGGCTAAAACAGGAATGTGCAAAGGCTTCATACGCCTAATTCACCCAAAGATTCAGCAACAGCTTCGGCTTGCACCTCGGCCTGTTGTGCATATTTCTGCCATCGCTCTTTGTCCCACAGTTCTAACCGATCATTAATGCCCACCAGGACCGCATCTTTTTGCAAACCGGCATGGGTGCGCAAATATTCTGGCACCACAAACCGTCCTTGAGCATCCAGTGTCACCTCCATTGCGCCCGCTAACATAAAACGGGCAAATGAACGGGATGCTGCAGACCCAAGGGGGAGTGCTGCCAATTTCGCGGCCAACTTCTCCCATGTCCCGAGCGGTAACAAAAACAATGAAGTATCGAGCCCTCGCGTCACAACCGCCCCCGTCGCGAGAGCCGAACGAAACTTCACCGGAACGGCAAGCCGTCCCTTATCGTCGATGGTAAGATGAAATTCGCCAATGAACATGAGCAGTTGTGTTTGAATGGCATTTTTTCCACTTTTTGCCATTTGACTCCACTTTACACCACTTTAGCCATCAATTCGCTCTTTTAGTGATAATTCTGTGGATAAGAAAAAGGCGGGCTAGTGGGACTAGGCTGTAGGTAAAAAATCTTACCTAGCCCAACTTGTCCAACTTGCCCGCCTCTTTTCCGTTTATTTCCTCAAAAATTCTCCCCCGGATGCGTAACAGATTGCTCCACTGCTTCAGGATTGAATGCATGTGCGTTTGTAATATCTTCACCGAAGGTGTAATTAAAATAAAAGGCATCAGAAATATCACGAACCCATGTATTCCACGCTGAACCATAAAGCGCAATAGCAATTTCTTCTGTTGAAATCCATCGAAGAACTCCGCCTGGTGCAACCGCGTAGGTTTCTGAAGCGGATTGGAATTTTACCAAGTAAACTCCTGGATGATACGTTACATTTTTTCCCAAAGGGATATCAGCAAGAACATCGGGATCTATGGTTTGTATATCATCAAAATCGTCATACCAACTCGTAAATACACTTTCGTTGGGAAATGCGTGGCGATATCCATCTTCATCAATGTAATACACCGCGCTATCGACCTGTGTTTCAGAGTCACCATCATCGGGAAGTTTCAGAAGTGCGTGTGTGGTAACTTCAGACAAATCAACAATATCAGCCTCTGTACTCAGAGTACCGTCAGAAGCATCGTCAGCAACATCATCTTCCGTATCATCATCCTCTTCAATTTCTTCAGTCGTAATCGTAAAGGTCTCTTCCGACATTGCGTCTTCATATACCTCAACCGTATCGGTAGCCTCTACTTTAATAAGGACATCATCAGAAGTGATCGCAGGAACGGTCCACGTATAGGTGTCTTGATTTACAACCAGTTCATCAATCGTTCGCCAGTTTGATCCACCGTCAGGAGAATAGAACAGATTCACATAATCAATAGCTCTGCCGGTATTACTCCAGTAAATCTGATATTCTTCACCGCCGATAAGTTCCTCTCCCCCATTTGGAGAAACAACGGTCAGTACCGCATCAACTGCTCCGCCACCCAATGATTCTGGAGTTGGACCGCCGCCCGTTAATGAGAATGTCCATCCGCTATTATTTCCTGAGTTTACACATCCTTGTGTAGAAGAAAGACAGGTAATCGTTGTTCCGGTAACCGCATTATCCTTCACATCAAGATAAGAAGGCGAGGTAACCGTTGACGGCACGATGGTCGCCTGCGTACCCGAAGAACTTGATCGCAAGGACAAAATCTGACCAGTAGCTCCTTGTAAATTTAGGGTGCCGGTAACTGTCGTTGTCGAAGATGCACCAAACGTTAATGTCGCGGCACTCGCAACTGTTTTATTTAAATTTCTAAAAGTAATGCTTCCTGATAATACTTGCGATGTACCATCAAGCGTGACCGTTCCACTATTATGCGTAAAGGTTCCACCTGAATATGTCATGTCACCCGCAAGGGTCATTGTTCCTGATGGTGCAGTGAATGTTCCGGAAGAAATAACAAGATTCCCATTCAGATCAACCGTCGACGCATTCAGAGTGAGCGTTCCGCCGCTGACTGTTGCGACTCCTGCAACCGTTAAACCATAATTACTTATGGCGGATGTATTTAATCCTCCACTACTTACGGTTAAATCTTGACCAGATGCGTCCATGGTCAGCGCCGAGCCAAGCGTTACCGTACCGCTCGACTTCGCGACTTCGATATCCGCATTAAACACGGCCTCCGCTCCGGTGAGGGTAAAGGTTTGTGCCGCAGTTCCCGAAAACTTCAACGGTGCCGTGCCTCCGTCATATCCGCTTGCCACCGAAACCGCTCCCTGCGCTTCAAGCGTTCCTGTTGCGACCGCACCATTCGTGAGCGTGAGTGTTCCTGTTACGATCAATGAATCACCTGAGGAAATAGTAAGCATCTGTCCATCAGATTTATTCATGGTAAGCGATCCAAATGTTTCCGAGGTTGCGACGTTGATGGTTGCCGCATCACCCGTAAACGCCACCGTGCCGCTGTTATGCGTAAAGGTTCCGCCGGCGGTGTGGGTAAACGTACTCGTGATCGTTGTTGTTCCCGACGACGCCGTAAATGTTCCCGACGAAATCACGATGCCTCCATCAAATGTTGGTGTTGATGTTCCACCGGTATAGGTACCGCCAGAAATCGTGGTCGTACCACTCTGCGTCATGGTTGAAGAATTTCCATTATAATTTCCCGATGAAATCGTCAGTGCACCATCCAAACTCATCGTTGAGGAACCAGCCGAGAACGTTCCGCCCGATACGAGCAGATCGGAAGATCCACCCGATTGAGTAAACGCATAATTTCCGGTTGAAAATGTTCCCTGGCTCAACGTAAGATCGCCCGTCGAATCAAGGACGATTGCTGAACCAAGGGTGACGGTTTCACTTGATTTATTAACCGTAATGTTGGCATTAAACGTACCCGTCGCACCAGTGAGATCAAATGTCTGGGCGGCAGTACCCGTAAACGTGAGCGACGCACTTCCACCGTCATACCCACTCCCCACCGTCACATTCCCCTGTGCATCCAATGTTCCGGTTGCAACCGCACCGTTGGTAAGCGTTAACAAACCAACCGCGCTCAACGTATCTCCCGAAGCAATCGTCAACGTCTGTCCATCTGTTTTATTGATCGTGAGCGCACTAAAAGTTTCAGTCGTTGCAACGTCAACGCTCGATGAACTACCAGTAAAGGTAACGGTTCCACTGTTGTGCGTAAACGTTCCGCCAGCAGTGTGGGTGTAAGTAGAGGAAATGGTTGTTATTCCCGACGATGCGGTGAACGTTCCTGAAGAAATTGTGAGTCCTCCCGAGAATGTAGGAGTCGAAGTACCGCCCGTATAGGTTGCGCCCGAAACCGTGACTGCGCCACTGAATGTTAATGAGGATGAACCACCGTTATAAGCTCCGCCCGATAACGCCATGGTGCCGCTTTGTGTTCCGGTTGCACTATTTGCATTCAATGTTCCGGATGAAACCGTCACCGCTCCATCGGTAGCAACTGTTGAAGAGCCGAGGCTGAACGTACCGCCCGAAACCGTCACATCCGCCGATCCACCCGATGTGGTAAAGGCAAAGTTACCTGTAGAGAATCCTCCCTGCGAAACCGTCAAATCACCCGTGGAATCCATCACGAGTGCCGAGGCAAGCGTTGCCGTTTCGCCAGTTTTATTGATGGTGATATTCGCATTCCATTTATCGGTTGCACCGGTTAAATCAAATGTTTGCGCCGCAGTTCCGGTGAATGTCAGTGGAGATGATCCCCCATCGTACGTACTTGCCACCACAACATTTCCTTGTGGCTCGAGGGTACCTGTATCAACAATGCCATCGGTCAGCGAGAGTGTGCCAACCGCAATGAGCGAATCTCCGGACGTGATTGTCAATGTTTGTCCTCCGGTTTTATTTACGGTTAATGCCGAGAAGGTTTCCGAGGTTGTCACATCAATACTCGATGAACTACCAGTAAAGGTAACGGTTCCACTGTTGTGCGTAAACGTTCCGCCACCCGTATGCGTATAGGTGCTACTCAAGGTAAGTGTATTACTTGTACTTGTAAACGTCCCTGCCGAAAGCGTGAACGTTCCCGTAATCGACATCGCCGACGATCCGCCAGTAAATGTTCCGCCATCAAACACCCCGTTCCCCGTAACCGACAACGTATTCGCCCCTTGCGACATCGTTCCCGATGAAATCGTCAAATTTCCCGCAAGAGCAGTCGCCGCCCCTAAAGCAAACGTGTCTTTCGTTGCATTCACGTCATTAATTTTTAAGTGATAGTAATCGGTGGTGCCAAAATCCGTCAGCGTAACAGATTCAGCAGAACCATCGCCATCGCCCACATATTCGACCGTTCCCGAGTCAACATCCATGGTTAATGTAAGTGTTTCATTTTGAAAACGGCGCAACGTACTATTATTTGAAAACGTTCCCGTAACCGTGAGCGTAAAACCACCTTGTGACAAAATACCGGTGGTAAGCGTTAAATTCCCATCAATCGTTTCATTTGCGGGCAAGGTAAAGTCAGATGATGCCCCACCAGCAATCACGAGGTGATAATAATTATCACCGAAATTTTTTGTAGTATATAACGTGGATGTTCCATCATACGTTGCGGTACTCCCTGATTGAAAATCTGGATACGACGCTGAGTCTGTCGTCACCGTTTCACCACCTTGGAGCTGAAAATTGCCTCCATCTTCTACAATGAGTGTTTCCGTTCCCGCTCCGGTTACGCTGAGTGCAAAACCACTTACATCAAATGTCCCTTCTCTAATCGTCAAATCCTGACCTGAAGTATTCAATGTCCAATCACTTAACAGATTCACCGCAGTCCCCGCAGTCTTATTAATAAAAACATCGCCATCAAATAACGCTGTAGCATCCGTTGCATCAATCGTTTGGGTATTTCCCGCCGTAAAGAACAGCATACTGGTGCCACCGTCGTAACCACTGCCAACCGTCAGATTCCCTTGAACTTCAAGGGTGCCCGTTGCCGGTTTAACGGCCTGGTTTACTGCACCGTTCGTAAGCGTCAAGTTTCCCAACGCAACAAGTGTGTCGCTGTCGGAAACCGTCATCGTAATCGTGTTATTTTTATTAATGGTGAGATGATAAAATGTTTCAGTAGTCGTGACATTGGTAGTGGTGGCACCACCGGTAAAGACGACGGTTCCACTCCCGTGCGCAAAAGTTCCACCGGCCGTGTGCGTGTATGTACCATTAAACGTTGTCGTTCCTGATGATGCCGTATATGTTCCTCCGGAAAGCGTAAATGTTGTCGTATGCGTGACCGTGGCACTATTGCCGTTATAGGCTCCGCTCGAAAGAGCGAGCGTTGTGGTAAAGAGAGTAGTCCCTGTTCCCGCCTTAAAGGTACCTCCAGAGATCGTCACTCCCACATCAAACGTCGTATTCAAGGTCACCGCATCAACAGTCCCCGCTGAAAGCGTTACTGCCGCATCAAACGTCACTGTTCCGGAACCCGTAAAATTCACCGTTTGATTGGCGTTCGCAAGGGTAAAAATAGGGATATTGGCCCCGCCCGCAATGGTGGAGGTAACCGCACTGCCCGTTGTACTGGTAAGAGTTCCCGAACCACCATCCGCACCCGTTTCCACTACAAAAGATCCTCGAGCGTCAACGGTACCCGTGTTCAGTACTCCATTAGAAAAAGTGAAAGTACCATTCACAATAAGGGTGTCACCGGAACCGACAACAATGGGAGCAAGGTCACCGGTGGGTGCAAAGGTTACATCGTTAAATGTTTCGGTACTGTTGACATCCCACGTCCTACTCGAACTTGCAGCAGTCCTCACTAAACCATTATCACAATCACATTCGGCTCCGGTAGCGGTAAACGTAAGACTACCAACAGTGGTCGTTCCCGATGAGGTGTTGTATGTACCAGTGGAAGTGGTGATCATCGTCACCGTGCCAGTATGGGTAACCGCGGATGAATTCCCATTGAATATTCCGGAAGTAATATTTAAGGTGCTACTCAACGTCGTTGTTCCCGTGCCAGCACTAAAGGTACCACCGGATATTACCACTGTCGTATCAAACGTCGTATTCAGCGTTACCGCATCAACAGTCCCCGCTGAAAGCGTTACTGCCGCATCAAACGTCACTGTTCCGGAACCCGTAAAATTCACCGTTTGATTGGCGTTCGCAAGGGTAAAAATAGGGATATTGGCCCCGCCCGCAATGGTGGAGGTAACCACACTGCCCGTGGTACTCGTAAGCGTGCTGCTACCGCCATCAGCACCTGTTCCCACTGCAAAGGTTCCTCGGGCGTCAACGGTGCCCGTATTAATTACTCCCTCGTTCCACGTATAAGTACCGGTAACAATAAGGGTGTCACCCGAACTAATAGTTACAGGAACAGAGACACTGCTGGGAGCGATAGTTAAGTGAGTAAACGTTTCCGTTGTCGTCACGTTGATAGTTTTTGACGTCGCCGGATCGAACGTCACCGTACCGCCACTCGTAAACGTTCCACCACCCGTATGGGTAAATGCACCCGAGATAGAAAGATTCCCCGTGGTTGAAGTAAATGTCGCCGATGTGATTGTTGAAAGAGTAAAGTCTCCGTTCAAATCGATATCCGCGCTTCCTCCAGTAAACGTACCGGCCGACTGGGCATAGTTTCCGTTGATGGTCAACGAGCGGGACTGCGTGATGGTGCCGGTATACGTGGCGGCGATGGTCATGCCTGCGACGATTCCTGTTGCAGAGGCATCAATCGTTGAATTTGTTACTGCGGTGACATCAAATGTTACCGTATCAGTAGAAAGAGGACAGATGTTTAGGTCCCAGTTCGAACAAGTGCTCCAATTAGTATCGACACCTCCCCCACCGTCCCATGTTTTCGCAGCAGCAAAAACATCTTGGGGTAAAAAAAACCCAAAACCAAGAAAAAGAAAACTTAAAAATAACAGGACGTTTCTCTTCAAGCATCCAGAAAGCATCCAAGCGAGCATAAGCTAAAAAAGTATAGCATCTTCTCCTCTTGTAACCATTTAACTTATCCACCGTGAATTCAAACCCCAATGCACCACCCTGTAGCCATGAGACTTGCCGTCCCTC
>CAZREA010000007.1:0-43916 GCA_964599455.1 uncultured Gammaproteobacteria bacterium
GAACGTCATCTCGCCCAAAGGGCTACAAGTGGTGCATTGAATTCTTGAACTCGCTCACGATGTTTGCGCCGAGGAATGCCGCTCTTTTGTGAACGAAGTATGCGGTGATAGGCGCCAGCAAAGCGATGCGCCTCATCACGAACCTTTTGAAAAATTTCTTTGTGCGTTTGCGCGAATTGAACAAGTCTTGTATTCGACCTGTCAAAAACCATCCTATCCTGTTTGCGATCAAACCCTTTAGCGATACCAATAAGCGGAATCTCGAGATGAAATTCCTTCAAAATTCGCTCCGCGGCATGCACCTGCCCTTCCCCACCATCAATCACGAGCACATCAGGCATTGGCCATTTTTTCACACCAGCTGTTGATCGTGCGAATCGGCGACGCAGCATTTCTTCCATACCCGCAACATCATCCGAACCGAACACTGTTTTTATTTTAAAGCGTCGATACTCCTCTTTCGCTGGCCGACCCGCCTGAAAAACCGTCATCGCCCCCACATATGACGTGCCAGAAATATGCGCCAAATCATACGCCTCAATACGACCAAGAATGTTCAGTGATCCTTCTTCCTGCTTAATAAAAGGCAATGATACCTCCTCATCTTCACGCATAATCAGGCCGACATCGCGAATATGTTCAAGCGCGAACACTTTATTACGATAATTCGCTGCTTCTTCAAAACGATGTTCCTTAGCCGCTCTTTCCATTAATCGCCGCAAATCTTTCAGCACGTCCGTCTTTTTGCCAGAAAAAAATTGCACAAGTCGACGAATGGTCTTGGTATATTCTTGTTTCGTTACTAAACCGGTGCAAACTCCTGGACATTTTTCAATCTGCGCATCAAAACACGGGCGACCATCTTTACTGCCACGACGAAAACCAAAAGCTCGCTGTCCACTGAAAAGTTCAAGTGGAAAATCGGTTCCGCCCGGCGATGTGCAAATGCTCCATGGTAATGCGGGACGAATCAAATCAAGCGCCATCTTCACCGCTCGACCGCTCGTATACGGACCAAACACATGCAAGAAATATCTTTTCGCGATGGGAGTGAGTTTTTGCGAGAAGGGCTCAATTCCCAATCGCTCAAGATCAAATCCGCGCAGAAGAATCGGTCGTGGAAACTGTTCGTTCGTAAAACACAGATAGAGAAAACTTTTATCGTCTTTGACGAGAATATTGTATGGTGGCTGTTTGGCATGAATCTGATTCGCCTCTAAAACAAGAGCCTCAATAACGGTCGGCGTTTCAATGTAATCAATGCGACGAATTTTGGAAACCAGCTCTGCAATTCGTGCATTATGTGCTTTGGTGAAATATGATCCGACACGCTTTTTCAAACTCGTTGCCTTCCCAATATACAAGAGTACTCCCTCATCCCCTTTCCCCTTTTTCCCATCTATCCCTTCTTTCCCATAATAAAAATACACGCCCGGTCGCTCAGGCAGCTCATCATTCTTGATTTTTATAAACGGCGGTATCATGGATGCAGTATGCCAGAACAACAAACAAACGGTCCATGGACATTTTGGGGTATGAGTTCACCCCTCATCATGGAAGAACAGACGCCGACGCTCATGCGCTTCCGGAAAGAACCTCGAGTCTCTCAATGGAACAACGAGCAAAGACAAAAATTTCTCTCGGGAGTAAAAATTGCTTTCTTGCTAATACCCATCGCTATCCTCGGTCTTTTGCTTGCCACCGAAGCAACATATGTTGCCATCACACCCAATGCCGGAGTTATAAAGGTCATCAACTGGGAAGCAATCATCCGCTACGGTGGGCTTCTTGTCGGCTATATTGGATTTTTATATTGGTTATATTTTTTACGCAAACCGACCATCTGGGAAACGCAACCGGGTATACTTCGCGTGGGTAAACATGTACTTACGCATAAAAATACTGACGAATGTATTATCAACATTACCCGACGAGTAAATACCACCGGCTCTTCCTCAAACGCACTTCCTTACATGTTCGGACAGAATAATTACACCGCGTATTTCATTACCTTGCTCGCAAAAAAGAAAGGGGAGAAAGAGCCTCAAGAAATCGCCGTATTGGCAACCGGCGGAGGTGCCGCGCAATATACTTCCTCCGAAGAAGCGATGCTCGCTGCACGCTTCATGGCCGAATTCGTCATCCGTAGCACTATTCCCTTTTCTTTTACGTACAAAGATTTTACTCCACAGGAAGATCCGCTCGCACCCTGGAAAAAAGGTCCGTACAACGTGTGGAACGAAGACCATCGAGAAGAAGGAAATAAAACCAAATACGAAACCTATAACGACTATCGCGACGCCGTCGCCTATTGTGTTCAACGTATCCAAGAAGATCTTCCGCAATACGATGCCTATCCCGAAGATTGGTGGATTACACCCGAACCGGAAGGATTGCATTTTGATAGTGGCGCGCTGATTAAATTTCTGCAATCACAAAAAGTAGAATAGGCTACAGATCCCTCCTATCGTCGGGATGACGAATTTCCGCTCTTGAGATATTTCTTCAAATACTGCCCCGTATGACTCCCCGCATGCCGCGCAACATCCTCGGGAGTACCAGCGATGACCAGATTTCCACCTCCGCTTCCCCCTTCGGGACCCATATCAATAATCCAATCTGCGGTTTTGATGACGTCGAGATTGTGTTCAATCACCACCATGGTATTTCCCTTATCGACTAAACGATGAAGGACTTCGAGCAGTTTTTTGACATCATCAAAATGGAGACCCGTTGTTGGCTCATCGAGCATGTACAAAGTCTTTCCTGTCTGGCGACGAGAGAGCTCAGAGGCAAGTTTCACACGTTGTGCTTCACCGCCGGATAATGTCGTCGCACTTTGTCCTAACGTGATGTACGACAAACCGACTTCGTTCAGTGCTTTCAGTTTTGCTGAAATATCAGGAATCTCGCTGAAAAAATCAGCCGCCACTTCAATGGTCATATCCAGCACATCGGCAATCGTTTTTTCTTTGAACGTGACCTCAAGCGTTTCGCGATTGAACCGCTTGCCGCGACACACTTCGCACGTCACATAAACGGTCGGCAAAAAGTGCATCTCAATAGCGATGACGCCATGACCCTCACAATGTTCACAGCGACCACCAGGAACGTTGAAGCTGAAGCGACCGGGTTTATAACCGCGAAAACGTGCTTCTTCGGTTTGGGTAAACAATTCACGAATCGGGCCCCAGGCGCCGGTGTAGGTTGCGGGATTTGATCGGGGCGTGCGACCGATCGGTGATTGGTCAATCAAAATCGCTTTGTCGATATATTCGATACCAAGCACCGCTTTGCATGGCGCTGGATCGTCCTTGCCGCCGTACAACTTTTTCGCAATAGTTTTGTACATCGTATCTTGTGCCAGCGTGGACTTTCCACTCCCCGACACACCCGTGACACAAATAAATTTACGCAATGGAAAATCAACATCAACATTCTTTAAATTATTTCCCCTTGCACCGCGAACCTTGATTGCTCCAGCCTCTTTGATTCGACGTTCTTCAGGAATAGGGATTTCAAGATCTCCGCGCAGATATGCCGCCGTCCGAGACTTCTTATCTTTAAACACTTCCGGCGTTGAGCCAGCTGCAACCACATATCCGCCATGCACACCAGCCCCAGGACCGATTTCGACCATATAGTCGGATCGACGAATCGTATCTTCATCGTGCTCAACGACAAGTACGGTATTGCCGAGATCACGCAGTTCTTCGAGTGTACGAATGAGTTTTTCATTATCGCGTTGATGCAAACCGATCGTCGGCTCATCAAGCACATACATAGCACCGACGAGATGCGATCCAATTTGCGAAGCCAAGCGAATACGCTGAGCCTCACCACCCGACAATGTTCCTGCCGTACGATTCAAGGTCAAATAATGCAAACCAACGTCGAGCATGAACGCAAGACGATTCTCCACTTCTTTAAAAATTGTCGCAGCAATTTCCTTTTCTCGCTCACTCAGTTCAAGTGACAGAAAGAACGTCACCGCCTCATCAACCGATTGCGCCGTTACATCGACAATGGATTTGCCGCCCACAAAAACATGCATTGCTTCATTGCGCAAACGCGCACCGTGACAGGTTTCGCATGGTTGATCGGAAAACAAATCAACCGTACCCAAACCGGAACAGGCCTGACAGGCGCCGTACGGACTATTAAAAGAGAATAAACGAGGCTCAATTTCAGGAAAGGAAAATCCGTCTTCCGCACAGCTAAACGTACTTGAAAGCGTCCGATCCTCGGTCGGCGTAACGACTTGTGCAACACCTGCACCCTTGAGAATCGCCTGTTCAAGAGCATCAGCCAAACGCTGTCGGCCATCTTTACTTGGAAGAAGTACCACCGGAATTGTATCGATCACGACTTCAATCGTATGTTGTTTGTAACGCGAAAGTTCAATTTTCTCGCTGAGTTTATGCATCTCACCGTCGATGCGTACTTTTGCGTAGCCACCGTTATACAAATCGTAAAGCAATTGATAATACTCACCCTTGCGTCCACGTACCACGGGGGCCATGACAATAACTTCACCTTGCGTTCCGTTATCCGTCTTTATCCGTCGCTTATCCGTCGCATCCGTTTTCAACCCCTTCATCACCACGTCCACCATTTCGTCAATCGACAAACGTTCGATCGCTTTTCCACACACCGGACAATGCGGTTTCCCAATGCGGGCATACAACACACGGAGATAATCGTAAATTTCGGTAATGGTTGCAATTGTCGAACGCGGATTGCGACCATGAGCTTTTTGATCGATAGAAATCGCCGGTGACAAACCTTCAATTTCATCGACATCCGGCTTTTGCATGTTGCCTAAAAATTGCCGTGCATACGCCGACAATGATTCCACATATCGTCGCTGTCCTTCGGCAAAAATGGTATCAAACGCTAAACTTGATTTACCCGATCCGGACAATCCCGTAAAACACACGAGCTTATTCCGTGGAATCGACAGCGAAATGTTTTTGAGATTGTGTTCTCGCGCACCTTTGATGATAATTTGATCGCGCATATCTATACTTTTATTTCAAATGTTCCCCGACAGTTTCTTGCATGACATGTGCAAGGAATCTTTTTGCCATCCGAGCCTTCCGTCACTGAATAGTCACACGTCACTTCTTCATTGGGAGAGATATCCCGGAGCGCGCGCAATCCAGGAATTCCATCAATGACTACTATTTCAACATTTGGATCACACGAGTGATTCAACCAATCAAATGCACCTCCATCCGCATACCATGTTCCGTGAATGTATGCCCAGTGAGGGCGAAAGGTTGAGGATTTTTTGGCAAAGGCGATTTTATACGCAACAGCACCTTTTTCAATAAATACTCGTGATGCGATACCCGTTCCATGAATAATGCTTGGAATACGCTTCCATTGTTTCATCGCAACCCAAATGTGTATCATGGCTCGTGCCATTTCTGTCATTGGATTGATATGAGATATATCGTTCTTTTTTAAAATCTTATGAATCTCCGTGCAACCCGCAATCACTACCGCTCCTTCCCGCAAAGCACGTCGCGCAATATGCCCCACAAAGAGTTCATCATCCGCAGTCTCCTTTCCGATATTCATGCGTTTAATGATAAGCCCTAAACGCTCCTGTTCATCTACAGAAAGTGCCATTTGAGAAAATTGAGGAAAAACATAGAGTTGATGTTCCGAGGTCGTGGGAGATGCGAGAACGCAAATCTTTTCTGCAGAAATATCCGTCAAAGCATCTTCGACGGTTTGTCGTGCATGAATGACAGGTATGGCGAGATCACGGGTTATTTCATCAAAAAAACAATATGCAGAGTTACATGCAACAATCGCCACATCTGCAGTCCATGCTTCAAGATCTTTCAAACCATTTCGATAATCAGCAAGAACCGCGTCCTGATTTTGAGAGCAAGAAATGAGATCCCGAGCAGGAATACTATTCACCAAAATATGCGGATACTCCGTATTATCCGTGGGCTGAAATTCTTTCTGAAAAAACTCAATCAGTTCTAAATAAAAATCTCCTGTAGATTCCGGCCCAATACCTCCAAGAACCCCAAGGGACATCAGGGGAATTGTATGTATATATTTGATACTTGATGGTGAAGAAGATGACATATAGAATGAAGATACAAATGTTCTTTGGACTCCGCCGATCCCTACCGGGATCGGTTTCAATTTTGACGGATAATCTATCTTATATTATTATCGTCTTATCACGACGAGGGGACACGCCTAAGGTTTCGTCCGAAGGATAATGCCTCTCACCAGATACAAGAAATCCTCATTGCGAGGGTTTTTTGTTTGTGAGTTTTTCTTTAAGATCGTTCATATAATGCATAAAAGGAACGAACGGCTTCAAAAGAGATGAATATCGATGTGCATCCGGAATAATAATTCTTTCTAATTTATTCATTTCAGCAAGATATTCGATCAAACAACAAAAATCACCATCGTTACTTACAATAATCGCTCCGTCATAATAGGGAAATTGAATCATCGTGTGCAAAACAAGCTCTGCGTCGCAATTGCCTTTAATTTTTCCATCTCGCATTCGTAAAATCTTTTTAAAGATTAACGTATAGCCCGAATTCTCAAGATACGAATACAAACTTTTTCTCTCATCCATGTAACCAATAAAAAGATAGGCTTTATCGACTTGATACTTATCTGTGAGATACCGACGAAAACGAGCAAAATCAATATCCCATCCTTGATTACGAATGGCTTGAAAAAGATTATTACTATCAATAAAAGCACAGGTCTTCTTTTTCATACTTCTCACTTCTTTCGTTTCTTTTTCTTGTCAGATTTCTTCGCCGCAAGCTCCACTTCCAAAACTTTAATCTCATCACGCAACAACGCCGCAGTCTCAAACATGAGCCGTTCGGCGGCCTTACTCATCTCTTCTTTCTTTTCTTTGATAACCTCTTCGATTTCTTTTGATGACGCGGTCATTTCGATGTTGAGAATCTTTCTCGTTTCTGTTTCTGGATCGCCGCCAAGCATTTCACGGATGTCGGAAATACTTTTTTGAATAGATTGCGGCGTGATGCCATGTTTTTCGTTATAGGCAATTTGCACTTTACGTCGTCGTTCCGTTTCAGCGAGCGCACGCTCAAGCGAGCCGGTCATGTTGTCGGCGTAAAGGACGACAAGACCACGAACATGACGCGCGGCACGACCGATCGTTTGAATAAGTGATGTTTCCGAGCGTAAGAATCCTTCTTTATCGGCATCCAAAATACCAATAATGGATACCTCGGGAAGATCTAATCCTTCACGAAGCAAGTTCACACCAACAACCACCTCGTACGCACCTTTACGCAAATCGGTAAGAATGGTGATGCGCTCAAGCGTTTCAATATCGGAGTGCAGGTACGCAACCTTCATGCCTTCTTGCTTTAAATAATCGGTAAGATCTTCCGCCATCTTCTTTGTCAGCGTCGTAACCAGTGCACGTTCACCTTCTGCAACGCGTTCCTTGATGCGACGAATAAGATCAGGAACTTGGCCGTCATACGATTTCCCACCCGGACCCTTTGTAGTACCGGTTACCGGTAACACCATCGTTTCTGGATCAATCAGACCGGTCGGACGAACGATTTGTTCGACTGTTTGTTCGGACAATTGAGACTCATATTTTCCCGGTGTTGCCGACACAAACACCGTTTGTCCGGTGCGTGCCATAAACTCATCAAACGTGAGTGGACGATTATCTTTCGCCGAAGGCAAGCGGAAACCGTGATCGATGAGCGTTTGTTTACGTGCTTGATCACCAGCGTACATACCACTAATTTGCGGCAAACTGACGTGACTTTCATCAATAACCGTCAAAAAGTCTTTCGGGAAATACGAAAGAAGTGTATACGGTGGTTCACCCGCTTTACGCCCATCAAAATGACGAGAATAATTTTCAATACCGCTACAAAAGCCGATATTGCGAATCATTTCGAGATCGTACCGCGTGCGTTGCTGAAGGCGCTCGTATGCAAGCGTGCTTCCCTGTTGATCAAGTTCTTTCAGACGATCGACAAGTTCCGTTTCGATTCCTTTCAACGCTCGCTCGCGCTCAGCCAAAGATGACATGAAATGTTTCGCGGGAAAAATCCAAACGCTTTGAGCAGTTGTTTTAACCGCACGCGTGACCGGATCAAGAGCAAACAACTCTTCCGCTCCTTGTGTGCCAAAAACGATCCGATAGAGCACCTCTTCATTCACCGGCATCAGCTCAAGCACATCGCCCCGCACACGAAAATGTCCACGCTCAACGTCGGCGGTAGTGCGCTCAAATTGCATTTCAACTAATCGACGAACCACGTGTTCGCGCGATACGCCATCACCGACACGAATTTGCAATACCTCACGCTCATACGCTTCCGGCGAACCTAAACCGTACAAACACGAAACCGACGCCACGATAATCACATCACGTCGAGACAGAAGCGCCTGCGTCGCCGCGTGACGAAGACGATCAATTTCTTCATTAATGGTTGATTCTTTTTCAATATACGTATCCGTTCGTGGCATGTACGCCTCCGGTTGATAGTAATCGTAATAGGAGACAAAGTATTCAACCGCATTATTCGGAAAAAACTCGCGAAATTCGTTACAGAGCTGCGCCGCGAGCGTCTTGTTGTGTGCAACAACGAGCGTCGGTCGCTGCAGCTGCTGAATCACATTTGCCATCGTGAATGTTTTACCCGATCCGGTTACACCCAACAGCGTCTGATAACGCAAATCCTTCTGAATACCCTCAATCAAGCCTGCGATGGCTCTCGGCTGATCACCTGCCGGTTGATACGGCGACTGTAATTGAAACGACGACATAAATAGACAAATCGCCTAGCAAACAATGCTGCTAGGACCCTAATCGTTTAATTATATGCGTAGTATACCGAACAAAAGCCGAATGAGCAAAAACTATCCACATCATCTCCCCTTCTCCACAATCTCCTCAATTACATCCATCGCCCCGGCTGGGACCTTCTTTCTCCAACTGGTATCGCCACTTTTCATCATCCGACACAATTCTTCACCATCAATACCTGGCACATGCACAATCTTTTTCGTTTGATAGCCCGCATCTTCGAATGCTTTACGAACGTCTTCGCGACCAGACCACATCACCACATCGGACGAGTGACCAGCAGCATCCATTACAAAGGTCACCCAATCTTTATCGGACGGCGCATCTTTGCACGTCACAATCGTCGCATCCATAATATCGGCCGACATGAGGGCGGCGCTAATCATCTCGCGTCGTTGTTCGAGTGTAAACAACGAGGTAACGGAATCGGTCTTTTGTGGATCACAAATAACAATGATGGGATTGCCCATGGTTTTGACCATGCCTTGAATAACCATGAGATGGCCATTATGAAAGGGTTGGAATTTTCCGGGAAAAAGAGGGGTGGGCATACGAAAAGGGGGATATGGTTAAGTGGTTAAAATGGTTATTTTTTCACTGACACCAATAACCACTTTAACCATTTGACCAATTTAACCTCCCCTTAGACCTCTCTGCTCATACGGTAACTGAAACATTCGTGTTCGTTCAAGTAATAATTGTAAGGGGATGTTCATATCAGCCACATCAACATTTCCTCTTCCCTGTTTTGCAAGCAGATCAAGATAGCCGAGCGCCCGAGGATCAATACTCATCAGTGTCGCTCCCACCGCATCAACCGCCAGTGGATCCATGCCGGCCAACGCCACACCGACATGGAGTGCGCTTCCCTCAACCGGCCCATCACCTTCCATGCCCAGCATACCATCAATGACGGCAACATCAGCGGGGTGAGTATCGTAAATATGCGCCATCAGCGCATGCATACCATCACCTTCGGCCGTTAACCATGGACCGCGCGCAAATACACGACCATTCAATCCAATACGCGGCGGAACAAGCCATGTTCCCTCAATCCAATTCGCCACCGACAAACACGCTCCATACAATCGATGCGTTTTTAACGAGGCAAGGGAAATTTTCATATCAGGAGTCAGTGCCTCTTTGGCACGACGAATCATAATAGGTCCGTTCTTTCCTTGCGCGACATGCTCGAGCGCTTCGCTTTCTTGCAGATCACGCAACGTCACGTTTATATATTCCTTCGTCAGGGAATCATAACCAAAATTGCGCAATGCGATTCCCGTTCCATAATGCGAAGCATCCCCAATCACAATCCGCACCTCGGTTAATGGACGAATGACATCGAGTATTCCCCGCACGGCATCCGCATGCGTTGCTGCCAATTGCAGGGTGTGGTGACCAAGATCGGGCTTAATTAAAATTTCATTCGCGCTTTTGATACGCGCAACAAAATCTTCCCCTAATGCCGCCACCGCATCAGCCACCGCTTTGCGTCGCAGCTCTCCGGCCACACAGGCCACGAAGGACATAGATGCTTTCTAGAATATAGAAGGATACGCTTTTGTGCAAAAGCATCTTGAGTATAGAAAAAAATAAGGTAAAATGCCTTTATATGGAAAGAAAAATAATGAGAGAGAAGCCTCGTCCTGATCGTCTTGGAATCGAACAAGAAGAGCTTGCGTCGCTAACCATGCATACTAGCAATCTTTTCGATGAAGACGAGGACTTCGCCGGACAAAAGGTAGACGAAGGAACGGGCGAGCGAATAGATAATTCAACAGCAAGGATAGAAGATCTTGATAGACTTGATGTTCTTGATGGGGACGTTTTACAAAAACCCAGCGATTACGATAAGGCGATAGAAGAAGATGAAGCAGCAAAATGGCTCGCAGAACATGATCCAAAATTAAAAAAGAAAGGCAGGGCAACCTAAACATAAAACCCGAGTATCTTGCACTCGGGTTTTATGTTTGTATTTCTGTCGCAAAGCTTCCAACTGGAATCTCCTATAAAAATGCAATTTTCAAGACAGAGATGGTTCCCGAAACAAAATATTGCATGGATCACTCTTTTCTATTAGACTAGACGTCGTCATTCTCAAACTCCGAGATCGTCTAATGGCAGCCTCGCCCGTAGGCCAATAACCACTTCCACGCTACGGCCGAGGGGACAGCGGCCTTTCTATGCACTACGTCTACGTTCTCATAAGCGAGAAAGATAAGAAATGGTATATAGGATGTACATCTGATCTTAGACAAAGACTATTTCTTCATAACAAAGGAAGAGTACAATCAACAAAATCACGGCGACCGCTTCACGTTCTCTACCAAGAACAGTACGAAGATAAATACGAAGCCTATACAAAAGAACAATTTTATAAAACCGCTAAAGGAAAGAAGGAATTAAAGAAAAAGATAGAGAGCATCTAAAACTGATGGACTCCGAGATCGTCTAATGGCAGGACAGCGGCCTTTGAAGCCGTGAATCATGGTTCGAATCCATGTCTCGGAACCAAAAAATCTCCTCGCATATGCGAGGAGATTTTTTGTCCTGAGCAAAAAAACATCACGTCCCTATCGAAAAATCTATCTTTATCGGTTATATGCTGATAAAATAAATTCGAAATCTCATTCATTATATACACATTTTCTATGAAATCAGAAAATCTCGAATTCCAAGCAATCCATCAGAACGTTCACCCCGGTAAAACAGACGTGACAACTGCCACTCCCGAGAGTGCAGACGGTCAATTGTCGGCAGAACAGGAAGAGCAGGCCAGGTATTGGATGGGAATGCAAAAAGAGATCGATGCGGCATCTCGCGAAAGCGAGAATGCTAAAGCGGCGGAAAAGGAAAGAGTGATCTCAAAACTAAATGAGCTATTTGATATTTGGTTAGTGGCAGAGAAACTTGAACCGCTCCGTGTATTACAAAATCCAACCGAAGCGATGGCAAGCCCATTAAGAGCAGAAGCAAAATTGGTTTTGGCGGAAATTTTACAAGGCATCAGGACACTTAGCGAGTCTCTTCCCTTTCCCGAGATAGGAGCTTTACAGAAAAAATACCGTCTCTTATCACAAGCCGTTGGCATCATTCGTGCGGATTCGGTCGATCATACACGGTAAAATGAATCCGGACGTCTTTTACACACTTCGTGCCTTAACCACCGACAGCCATCCCGCAATATCACTCGCATTATCGAGCGCATCTCTATCTATCAAACCTATATCACAATCAGGAATACTGCTTCGTGATCGATCAGTTACGGGAAGAAGAGATTTAATCAACGAATCGCGTGCATGAGTAATCTGCTTTACACACTCATCGGCATCACGCTTGCCAAGCATATCAACACCAGAAGGAGTAAGCTTATATGACCGTCCGACATCAATCTCTTCATTATCAATATCGTCACGCAAGTGCTTGACGATCATCAAGAGACGCTGCAAATGCCCAATGAGATAAAAAAGATGTATCTCACGCATCTCTTGTTCTGGTCCTTCGGCAATAAATGCAGAAAAACGATCAGCAATCTCTTTCGCCTCAAAACCATCAAGCCAAAGATGCGAAGGGTTGATCGCCTCACCTTGAGCCCTGCGCTCTACATCTTCTTGGTCACGAACAGATTTCGATGGAGCCGTCTCGTGAAGCTGACGCATGGCAAATCGAATTCGCTCACCCAAGGCTTTGCGTAAAAAATCTTCATTAGCTCGACTTGCTGTACGAAGTGCCGCAAGCGCATCGGTATATCTCTTTCGTTCTTCTGCCGGAAAAAGATCATTCAAACTTCTTAATTCCGTTTCCACGGCATCAATGGCTCGTGCACGCTCTTTCGGCGTAAACGACCCCTCAGTTACCGCACGCAAAATACCCAATGGCACAAAAAGCGCACTCGCCGCACTTTCCCATCGTTTATAATTACGTTCACTTCCCTCACCCTGTATTTCCACTGCCTGGCGCATGACCTCTCGTTTTCCAGATTTCATCATAGAATTTTTCCCATAATATCACAGTAGGTAAAGGAGAAAAATTGACTTTTCGACAAAAATTGCATATTTTAATTAGTTGGATTTCCTTCCAACTTCTACCTTCACAACCGGAGAATACCATGCCTCCAGCACAACGTAGCACTCGATACAACTGCATGAGCAAGCCGCCCCCAGGCCTGGAGCGTATCATCGAGCTTCTTGCCGAGAAGGAAGGGGAGGCAAGTTATCTCAAACGTGGACTACCAGAGCCTCGTGAGATACGCGCACTCTTCAGACTGGCTGATCGAAAGGAGTACAGCGAACGTGGACCAGACGACGATGCCCTCAGGTTCTTCAGGAACACCGGCATCGTGTTCACCGTAGGTCAATACGACTACTTCGACCCCGAGCGTGCCGCAGTCGTGCTTGCGGCGTGCGAGGACGGACGCGAGCCCGAGGCGGACGCGAGCCCCGAAGAGAAGCAACGCAAGCTGCTCGACAAGCTCGCCGCTCGCCAGAAGCCTGAGAGCAAAGGCTCCAAACAGGAGCGGTCGACGACCCCTGCGACTCCCTCACCATCCGCAACCCCACCTGCCTCCATTCTCCCACGTTCCCCCATCACGGAGATCACCATGTCGACACCCTCAGTAGAATCGAAGCCCGAAGGTACCCCTCTCTCGTCGGCAACGAAAACAGGCGAGAAAGAACCCTTCGTCTACAATACGGACGAAAAGGTGTACAAGGGCCTCCCAATACGCATTGCCTATATGACCAAAGAGGAAGTCGACACATGGGCATGGCTCTCCTCCTCTACGCACATTGTGGATCTCCCGAAAGACGGGGTCCATGATCGTATTATTCTGCCAATCAATCCTGACACGCTGGCTGGAATGATCAATCAGCCAGGACTCGAGAATGTAGTGACGTCAGATGGGGTCAGATCATTCGTGCAACGCCTTGCGTCTGCAGGAGTGCTCGAGCTCATCGAGACGGAACGGATTCCAGGACACACCGCCTACAAGATCGCGATCCCCTTCGGAGCGATCGCCGTCAGACAGGTTGACCAACGAGTACCACGGCTCATTTCGCTGCCCTATTGGCAGCTGATCATGCGACTGCAGCGAGAGATGCCCGTCATCCCGCTTCATCAGGCAGATAGCGGACACGGTGGAGAGCTCGTGAAAGCGGAGGCGTTGAAGGTGCTTAAGCAGCTTGGAACGTCAAATGCGCTGCCCACAAGCATCTACATTAATCTCTGCTGCTATAGAGTACTGCCGAAGCGCGCGAAGGATGGGTGGGGGATCATCGTCGCCGAGCCGAAGCTCAACCCTGTTCAAGGGCTCATCGCGCTGCCCTACTTCGAGGCCATCGAGTTCCGTATCGACGGTACGGGAACGGCGAGACCCGAGCCCGAGCTGGAAGAAGACCAGGAACAGGAAGGCACGGGGTCCCCGGAGCAGTCGGGGACGGAAGAGTCGACGAAGCCCAGCAGCACGCCGGAAGCCGAGGGAACCACTCCCAAGGTCGACGAAGCGCCGCTTGAGGAGCCCACCAACCTCGAGGATACCGTTCCTCCGATCGAGCCCGAGGTTACCAACCCCGAACCGCAACCGACCCACGAGGAACTGTCAATGTCGGCTACAACCACGCCTCCCTCTCTGTTCCCCGAGAAGCTCCGAACCATGACCGGAGCCGAACTCGCCGATCACAAGGCGAAGCTCATCGGAGAACGCGAGGTGAACGCTGGACGGCGGAAGGAGATCGAGGAAGAGCTGTACAAGATCGATACCCGCGAGGGCGAGATCGGAGCCGAGCTCACCGCGATCGAGCAGGATGAGGGTCGGCGAGCGCGAGAAAAAGAGGTGCTTGCCGCAGAGGCACAGCGGGTCAGCCAAGAGCTCGCCTCAATCATGGCGGACCTCAAAGCGAAGCAACGAGAGGCGCAGAAACTGCAAACGAGATACGAGGAGCTGTAGCATAACCAACCGAGCGAGCCTTTCAAAGCTACGGCAATGAAAGGGATCGCTCGCCCACCCTGTTCAACAGGGTCGTACATCGTGTCGCTCACGTCGTCACTGACATGAGCTGACACATCGTTACACGTCGCTCTTGAGCAACGTGTCGTCCCCGGTGGCCGCAAGGTCGTCGGGGATTTCGTTTTGCGTTATGATCAATTCCATATGCCAAAAAATGAAAAAATCGATAACACGCAAATCGCTTTATTCAAAGGTAAGCGAATCAGAAAAACTCTTCACAACGCTGAATGGTGGTTTTCTATCGCAGATATTTGCACAGCTTTAACCGGTAGTCCCGATGGAGGAGCTTACTGGAGAAAGCTTAAACAAAGACTAGCCGAGGAAGGAAGTGAGGTCGTGACATTTTGTCACGGACTGAAATTAGAAGCGGGAGATGGCAAAAAATATATTACCGGCTGTGCCAATACCGAAGGTATCTTTCGTATCATTCAATCCATTCCTTCGCCAAAAGCGGAGCCATTTAAACGCTGGTTGGCAAAGGTAGGATATGAGCGCGTGCAAGAAATCGAGAATCCGGAATTGGCGAGGAATCATAGACAAAGAAAATCAGTGAAAAGAATCTGTGCCTGTCGGGCAATAGAGCGTAAGGTTCCTAATGGGATCTCTTTCTTGTTCATGGGCACAATAACCGTCAAGGAACCCTTTCGATACTTGGCATGACTACCTTTCTGTGACACAAAACAAAAACCTGCCCGAAGCAGGATCGCGACAACTTGTTTCGAAGAAGGCAATTTAGACACATTGAAATTCTTGAGAAAGAATTTCTGGAGCAGATATGCGAGGAATCTTATGTAGGGGTTTATCTTCAAAATATAATTCCAGAGCTTCTTGAAGATTTTTTAACGCTTCTTTTTTCGTTTTTCCAAAACTCGAAATATCAACAGAAAGGCATTGAGCAATAAAATGTTTGTCTTCCTTCCAAACGACATGTTGGAGCATGATCTTTTTCATATTTCTTCTTAGAAGATAGCATAATTTTATGAAGAGATACAGATACAGGATATGAGCTTGCCTTTTCTTTCTTCTTCCGCTACACTGTTCCGGTCCTTAAATTTCACTTCTATGGCTAAAGTTTGCGCCATTACTGGCAAACGACCGCTGACCGGGAACAATGTTTCCCACTCCAACCGCAAAACCAAACGCCGCCAGATGCCGAATCTCCAAAAGAAAACGGTTATCAACCCGGCTACCGGCAAACCCATGAACATCATGGTAAGCGGCCGAGGTCTTCGCACCGTCAACAAGTGGTTGCGTGAAGGCAAGAACGTCGATCTTCGTACTCTGATGATCTAACCAAAAACCTCTCGAAAATTTCCGAGAGGTTTTTGTTTTTAATCAAAACGGATAAGAAGGTAGAGGAGGCCGATGACCGTAGAGAAGAATGCGACCAAGATGCCGAGCCGTTCAAGCCACAAGGAATAAACGTGTTTCTTTATCAGCAAGAGCACTCCATAGCAAAGCAGAATCCAGAACAGAAAATTTCCGATAAGGGGCAAGGTAGATTGTTCTGGTCCCGGGCCCATAACCGGCATAGGGTAATCATATGCTTTAAAAGGAAATCCACCTGTCGCAAAAACCGTTGCAGGATTATTCGGATTGAAAGTATAGGGATTCTCGCTCCCAAATTGCACTCCCTCTAAAGCTCCTGTTTCGCGATACGACACGATGAGCGAAACCCACGTGAGCGCAATGCCAAAGCCGATTGCGATTTTATCTTGCTGTGTAAAACGCATAGGTTGAATGTTGTGAACTTCTTTAAGAATAGTGGCGATGTCTGAAATGTTTCCGAATCTTTTCAAAGCTTCCGGAAAAATTTGATCAGCGGTGTATCCCTCTCGTTGCAGCTCCCCGGCAAGATCAGCAAAGTGACTTCGCAATTCTCGACGAATCTCACGCGCGAGCCATCCGCGTGCATCACTGTGCAGCAAGACCTCATCGATAATTTCATCAAACTGGTCTTGCATATGACTCTCTATTCCAATTGCGTCTGTTCAACAAATAGGGGCAAAGGATCGAGAATGAGATACCTTCCCTCCTCTGACAAATCTTTTTGTAAATAAATTTCGGTCGTACCACTTTCAATATCATCAGTTCCTTCATCAAAGATAAAACGTACATCAAAAACCATCATGCCCGTTTCTTCATCTTTTTCTTTTAAAGTGACGACATTTGGTGATAAACAAAAGCTTCGTCCTTCTTGATGTTCACAATAATCTTGCAACATCCAGGCGCGCTCCGCTATTTGCGAATTTTCATCTCCCTTTATCTCTTCACCAAACAGCAGAAATTCTTCTTCGTGATCATCTTCAATAGGCTTATAGAAAAGTGCCGCCTGGCTATACCAACCTTGTTCGAGTGCACCGAAAAAGTGACGAAGCGTCAAGGCGCCGTCAGCATTCATCTGCGACTGCAGCGTTGCGTCAGTAAGGAGACCTGCCGATCCGTAGAGTGTATCGGAACATTCGAGTGATGGCGTGAGATTCCATGAACCTCCTCTATATTCTTCGGGTGTGAAGTAAAAACACGCTTCTTGCGACCATGCATCTTGCCTCCACGTCTTTTCATCCCATTGCCACTTTTCAATCAACGCGTTTGGATCGTATGTCCATAACCGATTCGGATCTTGCCCAACGAAATGCAAACGTAAAAGATTTCCTTCACCACTTCCTGCTCCACGATCATCAATCACATCAACGAATAATTCTCCTGATAAGGGAAAGATTGCGTGCACATTCATTTTTCCCATGCCTGCCGGTAAAGAAAGTTCGACATCAGATCCAGTTAAATCGAGAAGAGGAGTCCAAACCGCATCACCCGGTTCACGACCAATAATCCCCGCAAAAGGGATCATTCCATCTCTCGGAAGCTCGACGAGGGGGATCGTAGAATTCTTTTGCAGCACCACGAGCATTTCAATATATTCAGAATCTTCAAATTGATACAAACTACCAAGCTGTTGTGCGGGAAGAGTAACAATCTCATTATCAAGAAGCATCCTTACCGGTCTGTCAACAGAAGACAATGTTTTTTCTATCAACGTATCTCCTTCAGCCGCGTCCTCCTGCAAAGATGCAAGCATTTTAGCAGCACGAAGAACAGGTGTATCACCAGGAAGAGAAGAAAAGGTTTCTTTGGTCATTGTTGGTCCGGCCATCTGCCACAAAAAACGATTCTCATCGAACAACCAGGCGAAATCACACCAAAAGACTCCTTGAGCGAGCAGATAATGATCTAAACCGATACCATCGGTTTTGCATGGCTTATCGGAGACGGCATGAACATACTCCCAAACGAGTTCATACGGGATGTCATATTTCTCCTCAATAGCATGCTGAAAATCACTTGAGTCGAAATCCTCAACGATGACCGCGTCAATACCTATAAGCAATGCGATACATGCTCCAAAAATAATGAAAACTTTTTTAAGTATTTTCTCCATAGGAATGTGATACAGGTGTTCAAGTGTTTTAGCGATATCCGTGGGATTACCGAAGCGCCTCATGGCTTCGGCGACGATTTCATCACGAGTAAATCCATTCTGCGCGAGTTCTTCTGAAAGTTCGTAAAAGTGACTCGTAAATTCCTGACGAATTTCCCTGGCAAGCCTGCCCTTGGCGCCGATTTGTCGAACGAGCTCGTCGATGACGTGCTCAAATTGCTCATGCATAGTTAGTAGCCAAAAAGCACACGCTCGACCGCGAGTTCAAATCCTTTCCATTGTTTTTTCGCGTCTTCCAGCGTTCGTTTTCCTTTTACCGTAATACGATAATATTTCCGTCCAGGACCCTTTTCTAAATGCACCCAATGACTTTTGACGAGCCCCTCTTTTTCGAGTGCATGCAAAATAGGATAGACACTTCCCTCGCCCAAAGAAATAACATCGTCGCTTTTTTCGCGAACATCTTTAATGAGTTCGTACCCATACATCTCTCGTCGCGATAACGCCGCAAGGAGTAATTGCGGTGTCGTACCTTTTAATAATTGCGTGAGATCCAACATATACCTCATACTATGAGGTATATCGGAAAGCGTGTCAATAAGATGACGCAGGTTAGAAAGAAAATTTACAAAGAAAAGACCCCGACGTAAGGAGGGGCCTAGAAAAATTCCTGTGTTACGAAGGAATCTTCTAGGCCCTTTCCTTCCTGGCGTCAGGACAAGCGCATTCGCTCAGGGTCTGCTCGTTCTTTTGCCCGGCCCAACTAGCTCGCCTTTTCAGCCATATAAACCTATTCTTCTTCTACCAGACCCTTCAATAACTCTCTTCCCTCTTGTTCCCAATCGCTGAGTTCAAAAAACTGCATTTCCAAAATATAATTAGTGACCTCGTCGATCATGGCAGCTTTTTCTTCTTCTTTTTTCAAGGCAACGTATTTTTCTAATAATGCATAATGTGTCTCTTCGCGCTTTTGCACATCCTCTACCTGCTGCCACAATTGTGCCTCATACGTTTCAATAGTCTTTGCGTCATCGGTGAGTACGTCCTCAAGATAAGCGATTAACGCTGTCTGTATTTCTTCGAGTGACTTGTTGCTTAAATCTTCAGCGGGCAGTTTTCCCTGTAAACGCGCAACCAGCGCATCGACGTGAGCATCGGGATTCGTAAAATCAAAATGATATTCTTCGGTTTTGTAGTACGGCTTCATGGCCAACGTGATACGCTCGGGATGATTGCCGATATCTGAAGCAAGATAGCCGATATAGAGTGCGTGAATTTGATCAAATGTCAGATTTGTATCCACAAGTCGATAAAGCAAGTAGAGAAGCGGTGACGAAATACCTTTGTCTTGCAACAATTGCAATGCCACATCCTTCATAAACGTAGACTGATTTTGACTGCGTTGGGGTTCACCGATCTGATATGTTTGTCGATGACGTAGCCATTGCAACGTTTCGGTTGTCGGTAAATCAAGGGCACGAAAAATACCCAGCGCCTGCGAAAAACCGACCGTCGCCACATAATCAGCTTTTACACCCAATACCTTTTCTATTTGCGTGATGCCATATTCCAAACCACCAAAACCACAAGCATTTGCAAGATAGTAATCGGTTTCTTTATATGTTCTCCCCGGCGGCAAAGGTGAATACGTTCCCCGAGGCACTGACGTGATCGCAATCGTCCATGCTTTCACATTTAGTGTCACCAGGTGGATAGCATCACAATGCTGCTCTTGCCCTTCTTTACGCGAATCAATGCCAAGGGTAAGAATATTAATTTCATCGTCATTTCCAAAGGTAAGATCGGGCTGATCAGCGATTTCTCGCTGTCGCGCAATCAACACTTCATTGACGATATTACGCACCGCTGGTTCGGCAGCTGTCAACTCAGGCACTTGCTGAGGACGAAACAAGTGCCAGCCGACAATACATAAAAAAACTCCTCCACTCAAAAAAAAGAGGAAGGGACGCCAAAAACGAAGGTTTTTAAAAAGAGAGGGGAACGTCATAGGAATCCTTACAAGAGCAATAAAGGGGAACTTCATGGGGTATATTAAAAGGAAGAAGGATTTTGGGGAAGAGGATAAAATAAAAAAACGCTCCCGATATCGAGAGCGTTTTTATACTTCTTACAAAAGAGCTTCTTTTGCTGCTTTGGTTACCATGAACTTGATCACGGTTTTAGCAGGAATCTTGATAGTTGCACCTGTAGCTGGATTGCGGCCCATGCGTGCAGGACGGTTCTTTTTGACGAGCTTTCCAAGACCTGGAACGACGAATTCACCTGCGCGTTTGATTTCTTTGTACGAAAGTTCGATGAATGATTCGTACATGTCGGTTGCCTGTTTCTTGGAAACGCCCCAGCGTTCGGCAAGATCGGCAATCATTTGACCCTTGGTCATGCGTTTTGCAGCCATAGTAAAATGTGAAAAAAGTTAATGATTTGCGGGAAAAGCGTAACACAGCGGGGCAAAAGGCAAAGAAACTTATCAACAACACCGAAAAACAGAGGTAAAAATATTTTCACGGTATACTATACACATATGGCTTTCAATCATCCTTCGCCTCGCTTACCGATGCTCGTATTTATCACGATCATCTTCGCGATTATCACCCTTATACTGCTACAGATGACGTCATTACGCGAATTCCGTGCCTGGAAACAAACATGGAATCGTCTGCAATCCGTAACAACACAAGACTCTTTTAGAGAAGATACATTTGCATATATCACGGTAAAAAGCGTACCTGTATGGTGGAATGATGTACGCTACGAGATCACGCACGAATGTGCCGGAACTTTGCATCATGCCGCAAACGCTGGTGCGCCAGAAGTTGATTATTGTCTTGGTACAAATCGTTTGGTAGCACGCTCAGAGAACGGAACGCTCGTTGGTGAATATACAAACATTGATCGTGCAGAGAATGCTCCCGTACTCAGCTGGGTCGCGAGTGTTCCCAAAAATATGGAAGGTACAATTCTCATACGCTACGCAGAAGATGGATGCGCGACCGCAAATAAATGCGACGTCGACTTTACCGCAGAGGACGCAACCCATCTTTTTCATCTCAAAAAGAACAGTGCGCGACAATTGCTTCCGCTTTCTTTAACCACCACACAAAACGGTGAGAAAATCAACCACCTCTCTTGGAACAGCAACGGTACTCGTGCAATCGTTCTTCCTAATAAACCCACAGAAGTTTTTGATGCCCAACCTTTGTGCATATTCAATCTGGAAACTGACGAAACGTTCTGCACAGAAAAAACTGGGTCAACTCTAGCAGGTGCCGTAACGATCCTTGGACAACCCATTCCTCTCTTCACCGATATTATGTGGGAAGATGACAACACGGTTACTGCAATTTGGAGAGAGAGTGATTCGGAAACTGCAACGGAAGAAAAGATTACATTAGAAATGTAAATCACGCGCGATCAAAAAGATCCCAAATGGGATCTTTTTGATTTATTCCTCAATTCTTTCTTCAAGTGTAACCGATACAATCCTCTCTTCTCCGTCATGCAAAATCTTAAGTGATAACACATCACCAACTGCCTTTGTACGAATGAGATAAGAGAGATCATGCTCTTCATCAATACGCTGACCATCAATCTCTAAAATAATGTCATTCTCTTCTATTCCTGCCTTATCGGCCGGGGCACCAGGCACAACCGCAACACTTCCATCATCGCCCCGACGCACGAGTGCGCCATAGGTAACCGGCAAATCATTCTCCTGCGCATATTCGGGCGTAAGAAGATCATACCGAATCCCTAACCAAGGGCGAATGACTCGTCCATGCTCCTGTAAAGACGCGATAACTTCTTTCACGGCATTTGCCGGAAGAGCAAAGCCAATATTTTCCGCTGAACCAAACGAAGCCGCAACATTCACTCCGATAACTTTTCCCGACATGTCCAAGAGCGGACCACCTGAATTGCCAGGATTAATAGCTGCATCGGTTTGCAAAATATCCTGCAAACGTTCAGCGCTTCCATTACTTGTCGAAGCGAAAATAGTACGTGAGAGGCCAGAAATCACCCCAACCGATACTGTATTACGAAACTCCCCCAACGCGTTTCCAATAGCAACAACGGTTTGGCCAACCTGAATATCTTCTGAATTACCAAATTCCAAATACCGCAACTCGGTTGCATCTATCTTCAGCAACGCAACGTCAAGCATATCGTCAGTTGCAATCACTTGTGCATCATATGTAGTTCCATCATTTAAAAAGACAGCATACTTGGCGTCATCAGCTTCAATCACATGATTGTTCGTTACAATATATCCATCAGCGCTTACAAGAAATCCCGATCCGCCTGCAATCTCCTGTTCACGCGTGCCATTTTGCCGGTATTTTGGCAATTGAAATGATCCAAAAGGATTCTGATATTCTTCATAATACCGTTCCATAATCGGCACATCTTGCGACACTACAATCGACACCACAGCAGGACTTGCTGCGGCAACCACGCTCACCACTTTATCCGTATCCCCCGTTGAATCGGCGATTGGTGTCACATCAACCGCCGTATTAGCCTCAGCTAACCACTGTGCAAGATAGTTACGTACTTGGGGGTCTTGAAAAAGTCCATAGGCAAACATGAAAAGCACCCCATTTATAAGAAGTGCACCAGCCATACCTCCATACACTGTCGAGAAAAAAGAACTTTTCTTGTCCCTTGTTGATATTTCTTGGTAAGTGTTCATAAAGAATAGAGGAAAGTATTCCCTATCTATTAAAAATCGACTTGCATTTTTTTTCAATAATCGCAGGGGATTCTTGCCTCTTTTACAAAAACTTTGCTATCGTTTCAATAATCTTATTCTTTGTCTTTTTGTATGTTTGGATTGGTCGTCATACTTGCTGTGCTTTTTCTCTTGGTCTCACTGAAACAGGTCAACCAATATGAACGCGGCATTAAGTTCACCATGGGACGCTACACAAGCACCATTGAACCAGGCTGGCGTTTGATTATTCCCATTTTTCAGTCAATGAGAAAAGTGGATTTACGTATTAAAGCACTGGAAGTTCCTGGACAAGATGCCATTACCAAAGATAACGTCTCGGCAAAAATTACTGCCGTGGTGTATTACCGCATCTCTGATCCGGCAAAAACGGTGTTGGAAGTTGAACACGTGCACTATGCCGTTTCGCAACTTGCACAAACCACCATGCGCAACATCGTCGGTGAAGTCACGCTCGACGAACTCCTCGCATCACGTGCAACTATTTCTGAAAAAATTGAAAAGCTTATTGAAGTTACAACCGCAGCTTGGGGCGTTGAAGTTTCTTCGGTTGAGCTCAAAGATATTAACTTGCCGCCAGACATGATTCGCACCATGGCCAAGAAAGCCGAAGCCGAACGTGAACGCGATGCCGTTGTCATTAATTCTGAAGGTGAAGTGCGTGCTGCCGAAAACATTGCTCGTGCTGCGCAAATCCTCGGCGCTGCCCCCGGAGCACTCCATTTGCGCACGTTGAACTCGATCAATGATATTAGTTCAGATCAATCGAATACCGTGGTATTTACCGTACCGCTCGAAACCTTGTCGGCGATTAGTGGGTTTAAGAAGTAGACACAGATTTACACAGATCAAAAATAATTCAGACAGATGCAAAAAACGCCCTTGCTTTTGCGGGCGTTTTTTGTTTATATATCCCTCTGCCAGCGGTACGTATTACTACGTCGTTCGCTCCCTGGAGCCACTCCACAGTCGCGCTCCGAGGGGAGAAGCAAGAACGAGTTGTATCGATCACGCCACCCGCATCGATACAAATGCCGCTGGCACCCCCTTGGGCCACCGATCGCGTGATCGGTGGCCTTTCTTTTATTTCTTTGTCTTTTCTAACGCACGAACGATATGCTGCTCCAATTCATCCAAATCCAATCGTTTAAGCATCTCCACCAATTCGGGATCGATTTTTTCGCGCACATGCAAACGACGCTCAATCGCCGAAAGCATTTCGAGAATCTTTGTCACCTCTCTTTCTGATTGCAAATTGATTTGTAAATCCATCTCCTCACGCACTTCTGCAACTTTTGCTGCACGATTCTGACTCATGAGCACGATGATCGACAAAAAAATCGCCTCAAGCGAAACAGCTGTCGTTAAAAAATTAAAAGGATAGGAATCGATGAGCGTAAAACCCGGAATCCATCCCGTGTTTAACACGATCCAAGCAGCAAAACCAATAATATTCAAAAGAAGAAAACTCGAGGTGCCAAATGATTGCGTACACCAATCCGCTAAACATTCCATCAATGTTCGTTTCGTACGCGTACGAGAAACAAAAATTTCTCGTACATGTGACTGTTCTTTTGCAATCTTCCTCCGAGGCATATCGCTGATAATGATATCATGAGTGCATATGGACAATCTTCCTACACCACACATTCCCAACAATGATCCGCAATCCACGAATCAATATCCCAATCCAATCCCCTCGTCACGACCATCGCGTACAAAATTGTTTGTTCTCATTGGTGTAGCAGTAATCATCGCGACCATTACCGCCATCGGTTATGCCTTGTGGTCGGAGGTTATTCCCAATCCTTTTGTTCAACAACCAACCGCAGCGGATATCACGCAGGCTTTCCTTTCTCTTGATTCTGCAACCATCACGAGCAACATCAAACTCGAAGTCGTTCCCCGCGAAGAGAGTGTCGAGCCGCTTGATCTTTCTGAATACTCTGCAGCCGATGAAGCGTCTCCCTGCATTGCCGGTGATATCACGTGCGAAGACGAGTTGTCCGAAGCAACAGCGACAACCGAAGCGCCGTCTCGTTCACCACTTTCTACGATCCTTACCCTTCTTCCGAGCGATCTCAAGCTTGATCTTGCCCTGACGTCAACTTTTGCAAAAGAAAGTGAAAATACAGCTGACGCTGAAACAACCGTCGTTGGCACATACACGAGCAACAACATCACCGCTAACGTCGATATCGCGTTCCGGCAAGTTGATGGCAAATCCTACGTTCAACCCAATAAAGTTCCTCTTCCTATTCCGCTCTTTGATTTACAGTCGTTGTCGGGATCATGGATTGCATTACAAGATGAAGGAGAAGATGAGACCAAAGTCTTTAAAAAAATTGATACTGAAGGCAAAGGCGGCAAAGACGCGATAGAAGCCTCTTTTCACAAAGAACTGCAGACACTCTTTTCTCAAGCGCTCGACAATGGTGCCCTTGCCTATTCGACCGCTGAACGCGTTTCCTACAATAACAACAAGGTCTGGAAAGTAACGCTCGTCGTTGATGCCAAAAAATTCCAAGAAGCATTTTTGGAAATTGGTGATCATCGCGATGAATACTTTGGCAATGCCAATGTCTTTACCATTTTTGACGATGAAAACGTCGCAAGTATAAAAGAAGAAAAGACCGTCAAAAATCTACAAGCAGTAGCTGAACGATCAGTCATGGCGTTGTATGTAAATAAAGAATACATTCCAGTCGCCTTCACCTTTGCGGCGAAAATTGCACCCGAACTTGATGCAGAATCATTGAGCGATAAACAGATCAACATATCGTTAACAATGGAATTCTCGAACATCAATCAACCCATTACCCTTACCGCACCAGCAGATACCATGAATCTCCGCGAAGCCGGAGCAAAAATCATGGGCAGAAATGAAGCAGAACAAAAACTCGATCAGCAACGCAGTATTATCAACGATCTTCGTCGTGTACTGAAGGCCTATCATGATGAAAATAACACCTATCCTCCGACGCTAGAAACGCTCATCGATTTCCGTACTGATACTTTTGAGGTTATCAATATTCCTATTGATCAATTTACCGGCAAATCTTTTGTCTATAATCTTCGCGATATCATCGGTGACTACGAGCTCATCTATACTATCGAAGCCGATGAAGATCACTTACGCAACATGATCGTTGGCACCAATACCGCCACATCAATCGCCGTTTCAAAAGAATACGAGACAAATCTTGATCGTGATGAAGATGGTTTATCGGCTTACAGTGAAGCGGTAGCAGGAACAAGTGATCGTAAAATTGATACCGACGGCGACGGCTATAGTGACAAAGAAGAACTCGAAGGTGGGTTTGATCCGCTTACCAATGCAGTAACGGGGAAAAAATCCACCGCCACTATCATGATCATGTAAAATGAAAGACCGCCCCATCACGAGGCGGCCTCACGAAGAATCTCAGGCGGACGAGTGAGCATGAGTGCGCGCACAAGTGTCATCGTGTCACGATGGCTGCGAAGAAATTCGACACCAATCGAGACGACAACTTCATCTGGCGTCCACGTCTGCATCGGCTCAGCATCTTCTCCCCAACGTCGCCGGAAGCGCTCTCGATAGGTCGATACATCCTCGTGATAACTTCCAAAGAGCGTGAAACGAGGAAGCACACACAGCTGCACGAGCGGCAAACGCCCCACTGCATACGGATCAAGAATCGTTCGGTATGTCGTACCCCCAACAACAAAGGTATCACGCAACAACAGCCAACTATGCTCCACGCCTCCGAAATTCCCATCAACAACCCGTAAATCGAACAACTGACCAACAATTCTCGCCACTTCGTGACAACGCAGCGGCTCTGAGCTTATTGAGTCAGGCAGCTGTATAAGCGTCTGCTCGGTCACATCACGCAAACACATTTCCCAGTTCAAAAATACCGTGTTCAGTATCGATCGCATTGGTACCTCCGGGCCAACTTTACATATATACCGTTTCTTCGTAAACTACTTGCGTTTCCACCATATAGGGATGTAGTGAAATGGTATCACCACGGTCTCCAAAACCGTTATTCAGGGTTCGAGCCCCTGCGTCCCTGCCAAGAGCCGGTTTGATGTTACAGACCGGATTCCCACAGGACCTTCGACGGGTTCCTATGACCGAAGTCCCAGCCAAACCAGCTGTTAAAAACCCGTCACCTCGCGTGGCGGTTTTTTAGTAGACTCGTTAAACTTATGGTGGATATCACGCAGCCAATTACACAACCGGAAATTCAATCTTGGTGGAACCAGCCATTGGTAGTAGCCCTAGCTCCAGTTCTTCTTGCGGCCATTTTAGGAGTGATACCAAGAACAAGACGCTACATATTGAATGTACTGAAACGTTTTTGGTACAAACATTTCCCCGGAGATTTAAATATCGCATTATCAATCCAGTCGTCCGGCACACAGTCTCAGACCTATTGTGATGAAGTAAAACAGCGGACGATCAACGCTATCTCGCAATTCGGTCTTAACGGTGTCATTCACGTTAAAGATATTTCAAATGCGGTCACCTTCTCGGAGCAAACCCAAGCACAGAACTTTGGAATCGCGCATGCGATTGATTTAATAATTTGGGGGAAAGTTTCAGGAGATGGCCTGGAAACACAGGGGATCCAGGCTAATGACTTTTTACTCAACTTCACGTTCACGCATCCAGAAAACCATAAGAGCCAGATAGGAAAAATGATACTTACGGACATAAGCAGCAAATTGGCTCAAAAAAACTATTGGACAGTTATAAAACAAGATTCATTGCGTGATGTTCGAATAATCGCCAGTAACCTTACAGTGGTAGCCCTGTACATTCTTGGCGTAACTCTGAAGATTCAGGGAAGGCTAGTTAAGGCAATCGAGGTATTTGAACGTCTTCATACGCAACTTGGTAGCACGAATGATGCATTTCAAATACACGCAAGAGTTCACCTGGTCGATTGCTATCACATTACCGCCACCGACCTATACTTCTCAAAAAAATATAAGGAGGCGGTTGAGATCTCACGAAAAGTTTTAGCTCTAGACGAAAAGAACCTGTTCGCTATCGCAAATACGGCGATAAGTTTATGTCGAGATGGCAACACTGACGGTGCAAAGTTGATGGCGAAAAAACTTCTCGAATACTATCCAACTCAGCCACTTGCAAAAGTCGACTTCGCATTTTTCTGCATCCTTGAGAAGCGTTTTACTAAAGCCGATCAGCTGTACAAACAGTTATCAAAAATCAATACTGAAAAGCTAGGTTACAATCCAGTTGAAGTTGTTGAGTTTCTTGAAGAAAACTTTAAAACCCTTCACGAACCAGCATTGAGGTATGCAAGTGGAATGACCGCTTTTTACCATCTACAGGATAAGAAGTTGGCTGAGCAAGATTTACGGGACTTCATTCATCTGGCTCGTGACCAACGCCAATACAAAAAGATGACTACAACTGCAAAAAGAGTATTAGAAAAAATCATCATTTAAACCAGATCTAGATCAAAGGATAGCGTGAAGTTAAGTTTTTCTATACACTTAGGCCAATCCAAACCGCAATTATGGCCTTATTTCAGATCAATCACGCAAAGATAAAACGCCTGAATGCCAAAGATGTTCGGCTTGAACGGGATCTTCAGCGGCTCTTCGAGCAAAATCTTGAGGAAATTTTGAATATCGTATTCTTGGCAACCGAATATTCGACGAGCTTTGGCGGTCGAATCGATACACTCGGGATCGACAAGAATGGGGCTCCGGTAATTATCGAATATAAACGATCCACGAACGACAGCGTTATCAATCAAGGTCTCTCGTATCTTCGTTGGCTTCTCGATCACAAGGCGGAATTCGAGTCGCTGTGCCACGACGCGAAGGTTGAGACCGAGATTGACTGGGACTCTCCCCGCGTCATCTGCGTAGCAGAAAGCTATAACAAATTCGACATCGATACCGCCGATTTTCTTCCGATCAACATCGAGCTTCTCCGCTATCGCATCTACAACGACAATCTCTTATATATCGAACAAGAGAGCTATCAGCGCGTGAAAGTTTCTACCTCCGGCATTGTCCGCAAGGCGAAGCACGAGAAAGGACAACAGCCTATTGAACCTCTTCAGAAAAACTACACAATCGACGACCACCTCAAAAAATCCAACGAAGCAACCAGGTCGCTTTTCCTCAAGCTACGCGAAGGTATCTTGGGAATCGACAAAGAGGTTATTGAAGTTCCAAAGAAGATGTACGTTGCATACAAGTTGACGACGAATTTTGCCGATGTCATTTTCTACAAAGACGAATTGCGAATTACGCTAAACGTATCAAGCGGCCAGCTTAATGATCCCGTCAAAGCAACGACCGATTTCACGAATCCGAAAAAGGGTCACTGGGGCAACGGGGATTACGAGATCAAGGTGAAAGATTCGGCTAGCTTGGAGTACGCACTTGGGCTTATCAAGCAGAGTTACGATTTGAATAAATAGTTGTATGAAAATCACCCTTCCCCTTACTCAAGAAGTACAATCATTACCCAAAGAAGATCTTGCAACTGCTCTTGAACAAGAACTTCTTGTTTTCCACATACATGTAGCCGAAAAACGAATCGATAAACCGTGGGGTATTGAGTTGAAGATTTCAGAAGCAGATACGCCACTTTTCGTTGAAACATTTTTCAAAAAAGAAGAGTTGCCATCTGCAGTCATCGAACATCCTTTTGGTCCAAAGATATTGGTCATAGAAAAATCGAAAAGATTGTCATGGCACGTGCATGAACGAAAGGATGCATTTCTTAAAAGCGTACAGGGCAGACTGCATGTCTACACAGGTCCAACCGATGATGAAACGGAGCCTGTGGTCACCGAAGAAGGAACGCTCATACATATTCCCGAACTCATTCGTCATCGATTGGGAGCCATTGATAGCCCGGCAATCGTTGCAGAAATTTCCCGAAATGTTTTCCAAAACCATCCCTCAGACGATGCCGATGAAAGACGCATTCGTGATGATTTTGGACGAGTGTAAAAATAGTTGACCAACACGAAACTCTTGAACTCTTTTGAGCATTACAAAACAAAGACCGCCCCCACAAGTGAAGCACCCATAGGGGCGATCTTGTAGGGGCGGACGGAGTTGTCAGGACGTAGTTGGCCTCTTGAATGCCTCGCGCATCTGCGGCGTGGGCGGCCGCAGCGGGTGGAGTGGGTACTCGTACAGGACCCAGTTCGGACCCGTTTCCACAGGCGATCCGAGAAGCTTATCGGGCGGAACGAGGACACGGGTCTCCCCGGCCTCGAGTGCACCCAGCTCTTCGGTACTACCGTCGGGCGGCAGCACCACGATCTGGCACCTGCCGGCGCGCCAGCTGACGCCGAGCTCTCCATTTCTGAAACGCTCGACGGTGGTGATGTCCCACTTGTACATCCGGAAGCGATCCTTAATCCGCTCCCAGACCCACTTGTGGTGGCGGTGGCGGCCCATGGTCCATCGAAGGATGATGCCCGCGTTCTCGACCGTCATCTGCTCGGCGATGATGCCGATCAGGTAGTCGAGCGTCTGCAGCTCCTGGTGCTGCGGACGAACGGTGACATCCATCCCCGCCTCGCGCGAATCCCGAGACTGATGTCCCACGAGCTTGATGATCATCTCGCTCGCGAGCTGAGCCTTCTGCTCGGGCGTGAAGAGGCCAGTACCGAGCACGTGGCAAGCACCAAGGAACTCGGCCGTCTTGTAGGACATGTTGAGCTCCGAACCCAGACCCCGACGCAAGCGGTCAGAGAGGAAGGCGTCGGCCTTCGCAACGGAATCGTCGCCGAGCTCCTGGATGACCTCGATGCAATGGGTCGTGATGGCACCCTGCTTGAAGTCAGCGACGATCTCGCGATCCTTGAAGTGCCTGCCGCCCGCGTCAATCCAAGCGAAGCCGAGCGCACGCCGATCACCGTTCTCGAGCACCTCGTCGCGGATGCGACGAAATTCCCACTCCGAGATGGCGCGCACGAGCCGCCCGTTGTTCATGACGAACAACTGCTGCTCGGGGGTGAGATCTGACAGTCGCAGACCCCCGACGCACTCCTTGAAGACCCGATCCTCACGGCTCGGGATCTCCAGCATGAGCGCCACCGCCTGTTCCCAGGTGATGTCCTCGCGCCGCAGGCAGATCTCGATCTGGACCTTGAGCGGGTTGCCGAGCATACCCTCTCTCATCCAGTGCTCGACAAATCGCCGACGCTGGTCCTGGCTGCTCCAATCCTTGGGGAGCTCGCCGTTGCGACGGTGCTCCTCCTGATACCGCGCTCGACGGCTCCTCTCGACCCAGTCAGGAGTGAGAGGAGGAAGACCCATCGAAGCGTCACCGTCATTGCTGTCGTAGTTGTCGTAGTCGTAGTCGTAATCACGGGGCATGCGTACCTCCGAATTCCGGGAAAGTTGAGGGTTGGGTTGAGGAAAAAGAACGCTACTCCCGCAAAGGAATAGACAGATAAATATAGCAGAAAAAGAAGAAAAAAGCAATAATCTCAGCCTCTTTTGCATTGACTTTTTCTTCTTTTTCGGCTATACTATCCCGTTATTTTTATCTCTTCTATGAACATCCGTCCCCTTCTTCTTACCCTTCTTCTCACGCTCGGTTTCACCAGTTTTGCGCCGACAGGCATGGCCAGCGGAGGTAGCGCCAGTGCTCAAGGCGACGATTGGCGAGTAACAACGACGTCGTCCGGAAAAAAGCAACTCACGGTAACAACCGAGACCGGCGGCTTTACCATGGAATTGGAAAAATTCGCGACCACAACGCAGGTCTCTGCACCATCGTATCTTGCTGCACATGCAGACTTCTCTGGCGTGACGTTCCCTTTTTCGTACAGCCAAGACGATGTCGCCTATGAAAGCACGATGACCGCACGTTGGCATACTGATTTAGCTAAATGCAATTATAATCCGATGAGCGGCCGTACGGATAACATTTCGGGATACCGCGACATCGACGGTATTGCTTTTGCGTACACGACGTATTCGAGCACTTCTCGCAGCACATCGTTTACTTTTCAATACAGCGCCGTCATCAATGACGTGTGCTATCAGTTCATTGCGCTCAAAAAGGGATATAAAACCGAACCGCTTGATGATGTGCTTGATGGCATCCTTTTCACTACCTCATCTGCCTCGGCGCTTACCGTCGGCCAAATCGTCACCTGCAAAAACTCACCGAAAGTATATGAAGTCATCAGCAAAAACGAATTGCGCTGGTTTAAAAATGAAGCCGTCTTTCTTGGCAGTGGCCATACCTGGAAAGAAATCAAAACGGTTGCTTGCAAAAATCTTGATAACTACACCATTAGCACTGCCAACTTCCCTACTTACGATACGCTCGTAAAATTCAAAGGACGTCCGGAAGTCTATGCTTCGGCGGTACGCTGCACCAATGGAGCTATCGTCTGCAGTGATGTACTAACGCATATTCAAAACGAAACAAAAGCACGTTCACTCTACGGTACACAGTGGCAGAAGAAAATCGTTGAACTTCCCGCTGTCTATAAAAAATATTTCGGCATTCGTTCGTATAACCTCAACTAAATCCTCTCTAACTTGTCACTACGCACTTCTTCCTTTACTGTAGCCATACCTATTCTATGGAAATGAAAAAACTCTATCGCAATACCCAAGATAAACTCATTGCTGGCGTCTGCAGTGGACTAGCTGAGTATGCAGTCATCGACACTGCTGTTGTTCGTCTGATCTCTGCCTTTGTCATCATTTTTACAGGCCTCTTCCCTGGAGCATTGCTCTACATCATCGCCGCTGTGGTCATGCCTGCGAAACCTTCAACACCTGCAGCTGCATAAATCACTCGTAAAAAAAGACAAAAAAAATCCTGCTGAATGAGCAGGATTTTTTTACTCTTTCTCAATTAGTACTTTCAATTTCTCCAATCCCTTCTGCCACGCTTCTTCCATATATATTTTCTCTTCTTCAACGACATCCATATCGACGAGCAATTCGGTACCGCCATCCTTTTCGATAAACGTATAATTTTCATGCGCGCCAACCCAATTTTTTATTGCATCACTCGTCGTATCTTCAACGCCGTCTTTCATCATGCCAAGATGTTCGATGGAAATAAACTCGTACGGACGATTTTCGGCAATACGACTGATCATGCCACCTTCACCTTGCCCATCTTTATTCGGCGCCAGAAACAGAATCTTCGATCCTTCTTTCCAATTGCCTTGATAATACGATCCCTCCATAAAGACCGACGCCCACATGCGATACGTTTCATCAGCAAGCATTATTTCCCAAACTTTTTTCCGTGGCGCATTGATAAAGGTAGACAAATGCATTTTTTGCATAGCAATAAAGAAAATATTCTTCCTCACGAGGGAGAGTATCATAAATAAATGCCATCTTAAAAACGAAGAGGACCGCACTAAAGAGCACGGTCCCCGCGACAGTTGATTGAACTTTGTACTGTACGATGAAAGCGATCAGGCGCCCTGCACGCGTCGCACGCATTCTGCAAACAGCTCGCTCTCCAGGACCGGGACGCCACCCGCCGCTTGTATACGCGGGATAGCCTCCTTCTTTTCGAAATCCTCGTAACTGCAAAGGACACCCAGTCGTGGTTTGATGCCCAGATCCCTCATCTGTTCAATGACGTGATAACCACCCTCCATTGGCGGCACGGTAGTGATGAAGTCTGACACGTTCGGATCAACTGGACCTATCACATGATCAACGTCCACAAGAGGTACCGTCAGACTACAAATGACCACAAAATCCCAATGCACATCCGCGCGTTTGAGCTGCTGCAAGGCATTCCAGCAGTTACCCACACGAACCATCTCTAGCGCAGAGCAGACAGACCTCAAGCGAACCCGCAGCGCTTCAAGATAACCTCCGCTCTCCCCAATAGCCAGAATATACATGTTCACCTCCGCAAAAGAGAGTAGGGATCAACTGCAGCAATGTCAATATTTTATAGTAACCTTCAAGATGACATGTTATTCTTCCTGTCAATATGAGCCATGATCTCCTTGAATCTATTCGTCGGGCCAGAAATACCATTCGTCGTCATCGCGATCAAAAAGGTGATGATCGATGCTGGCTGGATGATTATTTTGTCTGGTCGCTGCTACCTGATTCACCGCAAGATCCCACAACGCTTCCGAGTTTTGATGCGGGCATGGCCGAATGTCGCAAATTCTTTTTATATCGTCGTGCCGATGAAGCAGATATTGTTCCTGCTGATGCGATACAAGACAAGAACGCTTGGGATGCTGATTTGGAAACCATGAACGAAGAGCAACTGCAGAAAACGCTTGCAGCTTTACAAGAAGCAATTCGTGCCCATCGTGATATCCACGATCGTGAACGAACGCTTGCAGATGATCGCAAACTCTACACCGTGTTGCCAGAAAAAATCCCTGCCGATTTTCGTTTACCAAGTGAAGAAGAATTCTTGGGAGAAAAACAAACCGATGCGGGTTGCCCTGCCTTTTGGAAAAGTCACCAAACCTGTCCGTGCAGTGAACATAATTTGCATCAGTGGGGTCCGTGTTGCAAGCAGTAACAAAAATGCAGTATGGAGACCTGGACAAAAAGTGAACGGCAATTGCTCAAATCACTTTCAACACCCGCAAAGATACAAGACTTTCTCAACACGATTCCCTATCGCGTGCAGGGAAACAACGAAACATGCCTTTCTCCTCGTCGCGTCTTGCAAGAACGCAAAGCGCAATGCATGGAAGGAGCCATGTTTGCCGCAGCCGCATTGCGTGCAAATGGCTATCCTCCGCTTATTGTCGATATGGAGTCAACGGAAAATGATCTTGATCACATCATTGCCGTCTATCAAATACATGACCATTGGGGAGCGCTTTCCAAAACCAATCACGGAATCTTGCGTTATCGTGAACCTATCTATCGTTCGATTCGTGAACTGGTGATGTCGTATTTTCACGAATATTTTTTACAAGAAAGCCGGTTTAAAACCTTGCGCACATTTTCTCGTCCGGTAAATCTTGCACGTTTCGATCGTCGTGGCTGGGAAACAAGTAGCAAAGATGTGTGGTACATCCCTGAATATCTGTTAGAAATCCCTCACACATCGATTTTAACGCGCAGTCAAATTGCACGTCTACGGAAAGCTGATCCCATTGAAGCAAAAATGGGAGAGCTCGAGGAATGGCCTGTAGATAAGTAAGAAAAAAGCAATGTTTTTACGGATTGACCCGTGTTTTTTAGGAGCTATAATAAAGGTCCCGTTATGGAAGTTGCGCTCCAAGAATATCGATGCAAGCATTGCCATAAACTTCTCTTCAAAGGAGTGCTCGTTGAGGCGGAAATTGAAGTCCTGTGCAAATCATGCAAAGAGCTCACCATTATCACGAAATCAACCTTAAATCCCCTTCTTTGCATGATTGAAAAATGTCCTCATCGCATTCATTGCCCATCAGCATCACCACAACATACCTAAATCATTCATAACTCCGAAGCTCACGAAGCTCACTACCGTGAGTTTTTTTTATTTTATGTCTTCTTCCCTTCTTTCTCCCGCTGTAAACGATGAAACACCGATCACAACGCCATCACCCACCATCAATGTCGCACAAACCATTGATGAATACGTCGCGCAAGAAGATTGGCGTGTAAACGCAAACGCGAATCAGGGCTACTCATTAGGCGGCATGATTCTCAATATGTCGGGAAAGATAACCGCAAACTATTGGCTCTATTCGGTGTATCCGGAAGAGGTTCGGCATGCACATATCGAGGGGGATTTTCATATTCATGATTTAGATATGTTTTCTGGCTATTGCGCGGGATGGAGCCTGCGGCAACTGCTAGAAGAGGGATTTAATGGCGTGCCAAATAAAATCGAATCAGCACCTCCGAAACATTTAGAAACCGCGCTTGGACAGATGGTAAATTTCTTTGGCACGTTGCAAAACGAATGGGCAGGCGCGCAAGCATTCTCCTCATTCGATACCTACCTCGCGCCGTTTGTAAAAAGAGATGCGCTTTCCTACGCTGCTATTCGCCAGGCTATGCAACAATTTTTCTTCAACATGAACATTCCCTCACGCTGGGGAGCGCAGGCACCATTTACCAATATTACGCTTGATTGGACATGTCCCACAGACATGAAAGAGAAAAAACCAATCATCGGAGGCGAAGAACAATCGTTCACTTACGGAGAATGCCAACAAGAAATGGACCTTATCAATAAAGCGGCTATTGAAGTCATGCTTGCCGGCGACAGCAAAGGTCGCATCTTCACCTTTCCTATTCCCACCTATAACATCACCAAGGATTTTAATTGGGATCATCCAAATGCCGAAGGACTTTTTGAGATGACGGCAAAATATGGCATTCCGTATTTTCAAAACTTCGTGAATTCGCCACTTGATCCCAGTGATGTGCGAAGTATGTGCTGTCGATTACAACTGGACCTGCGCGAACTTCGCGCACGCGGCGGAGGACTTTTTGGTTCTGCAGAAATGACCGGAAGCGTAGGCGTCGTTACCATTAATCTTGCGCGCATTGGATATTTGTCGCGTACAAAAGAAGAATTTTTTCAACGCCTAGGAACGCTTATGGACCATGCACAAACCTCGCTAGAATTAAAACGAAAAGTCGTGCAAGAGAATATTGATCGCGGACTTCTTCCTTTTACCAAACGCTATCTGCATTCGCTTCGTAATCATTTTTCTACTATTGGATTAAACGGCATGAACGAAGCTTGCCGCAATTTCCGCGGATGCGACATTGCTTCCGAAGAGGGAAAAGCCTTTGCAGAAGAGGTCCTTATCTTCATGCGCGATCGACTCATACAATATCAAGAACATACCGGACATCTGTATAACCTTGAAGCAACGCCCGCCGAAGGAACAACCTATCGCTTTGCCCGAGAAGACCACAAACGCTTCCCCGAAATGTTGCAAGCCGGAACATCAGAAGCACCGTATTACACCAATTCCACACATCTGCCTGTTGGGTATACCGATAATCCGTTTGCCGCTCTTCGCCATCAAGATGATTTGCAAACCAAATATACCGGCGGTACTGTCCTTCATCTCTTTCTTGGCGAACGCGTACAGGATTGGCGTACGTGTCGATCATTTGTAAAAAAGGTTGTAGAAAATTTCCGACTTCCCTACATCACCGTAACCCCCACATTCAGCATCTGTCCCACACACGGCTACGTCAACGGCGAACATGCGCAGTGCCCCACATGCAACACAGAATGCGAAGTATGGTCACGTATCGTTGGCTACTTCCGTCCGGTGAGTCAATGGAACAAGGGGAAAAAAAGTGAATTCGCCGAACGGGAAGAATATCAGGTTGCCGATAAACCCTTATGTACATAGGTGGCTATCAACCGGTAAGCCTGTTGGATTACCCAGGGAAAGTTGCAGCTATTGTATTTACACAAGGCTGTCCTTTTCGGTGTGTATACTGTCACAATCCCGAACTCCTTCCCGTCAACACACCAAGCACGTACAGCAGCGACGATATCATTCACACTCTTCAAGAAGATCGCAATCTCCTTGATGGCGTCTGTATCACCGGCGGCGAACCCACCATTCATCCCGATCTTCCCGAATTTTTAGAGAAAATAAAAAATCTCGGGCTCGCGGTCAAGTTGGATACCAACGGTCTCAATCCGCACATGATTAAACAATGTATTCAGCATAAACTGGTGGATTATTTTGCTATGGATATCAAGCATCGCTGGGAACGATATACTGATATCATTGGTACACAAGCAAAAGGTGCAGTCGAAAATTGCAAACAAACCCTCTCCCTTATCCAAGAATCAGAAATAGCCCATGAATTCCGCACGACCGTCTATCCCGATCTTCACACACAAGAAGACCTTATAGAAATGGCGGGATATCTTCACAAAGGAGAACAATACGCCTTGCAACCCATTCGATTCAACAAAACACTCGTCAACAATCTTCCTCACACTCTTTCCATGAACTTCATACAGATCACCGAGACACTCAAAAAACAGTATCCTCATCTTGATATTATTCTTCGATAAATTCGTTTCTATGCCTTCATCTCAACGCGCAATATCATACGACCATGCAGTGCTCGGACTTTTACGCATCAGCATGGGTATGATTTTTTTATGGGCATTTGTCGACAAGCTTTTTGGTCTTGGTTTTTCTACAAAAGCCAGTGCCGCTTGGCTGCAAGGTACATCTCCCACGCTTGGCTATTTGCAATTTGCAACTCATGGACCATTGGCGTTCCTTTTTCAAACACTCGCAGGAAATATTTTTGTTGACGTACTTTTTATGACAGGCCTTTTATGTATCGGCCTTGCACTCATCCTGGGTATCGGCGTACGCGTTGCTGGCTACAGCGGGGCAATCATGCTTATGCTCATGTACCTTTCGGCCCTACCTCCCGAGCATCATCCCTTTCTTGATGAGCATATCATCTATGCCCTTCTCCTTATTCTTTTTACACGTGTACCCGTAGGAGAATGGATCGGTTTCGGAAAAAAATGGGCGAATCTTTCTGTTGTGAAAAAATATCGCCTTCTTCAATAGCCCTACGATTGAAAATCGATCACAAAAGAATACATACCCATACCGCATCGTCCGGCAAGTCTCCCTGTAGCTTGATCGGCGGTAAGGGATATTTTCTCTATTCCTGATGGAGGAAGAATCGCGTCGTATCCGATATCGGGTATAACTAAGCTTGCAGAGCAATCAAATGTTCCATTTGTTTCAATACGAAGCTCGGTAGGAGTATTCGCAGTCGCTGTAATCTCGCGTGGATAATATCCACCCTTGGCAACAATACGAATCACCTGCACACCATCTTCCATGGTAATCTCGCCCACTGAATTTGTCAGTGTCTGCTGCTGTCCAACACGATACATCGTTCCTCCGATAAGCAGTATCACAATCGCCGCGCAAAATCCTAACATGATTTTAGTATCTTTTTGCATATATGAGGCTATAAGGACAAAGAAAGAAGAGAAAAGGTATTGATAAGATTAAACACTGCAAGCGCAATCACTACAATACCCACTGTCTTAAAAAATGTTCCTTTCCATGGTTTATGCGAAATCTCGAGCGCGCCGAATGAGAGGAGCGCAAGAACCGGCAATGTACCCAGCGCAAAGAAAAACATTGTCAGTCCGCCCGTCACATAACTCCCCGTCGTCAACGTATACACCTGCATTGACTGCGTAAAACCGCACGGTAAGAAGAATGTCGCAATCCCCGCAAGAAGTGGAGCGAGTTGATGCGAAGAAGATCCCGACGTAAGGAGGGACCTAGAAAAACCTTTTGGAATTTTCACTTGCAATTTCTGAAATATCGGAAACGTATCCAAAAGATTCAATCCCAAAACCAACATCACACACGCAACCGCAATACCAAGTATTGCATTTCCGACATACCCCAATTGAAAAACTTTTCCCAGCACACCAATCACACCACCCAGAATAAAGAATCCACCCAATCTTCCGCCGTGAAAAAGCATCTGTGATTGCCAATGACCGTTCTTTTTTGCGGCATTGGCAGAAATCGAAAGCACAAGTCCACCCACAACCGCCAGACATGTCGACACCGATGCAATCAAACCAATGAGAAATGCGGTACCAAACGTGACATTACTCGTAGTGACAGCATTCATGAATCCAAGTTCTTGCAAAAAGAAGAATAGGAGAATGAAAAGTAGAGCCGCAGGAACAGCAACAAGAAATTCTCGAGCATTTTTCTTCCTGTCGGTTCGCGCAAGTGATAAACGATATCCTTTGTCTGTAATACATTCCGTAAGTTTCTCGGCAAGAACAGCCGGATCATCCACAAGTTCACCCGATACCGTCGCCGTACATTCTTGTACATCTACTTTCACCTGCGTCACACCAACATTTCCGGGTAGCGTCTCTTCAATAAAAAAGGCACATGATGCACACGTCATTCCTTCAACATGAAAGATTTGTGTTTTTTGTTCAGACATACGATGAGATTTTTTTCATTTTCAAACGAAGCGAATTCAGGACAACCGATACACTCGACATTACCATTGCAAATCCAGCAAAAACCGGCGAGAGCAGCCATCCAAAGATTGGATAAAATACGCCAGCAGCGAGGGGGATGCCAATAACATTATAAATAAACGCCCAAAAAAGATTCTGTTTAATGGTCCTCATGGTTACACGTGAAAGTTCAATAGCAGCAACGATCTTCGTGATGTCACCCTGCAGAATTGTCACATCACTTGTTTCAATAGAAACATCAGATCCTGTGCTCATCGCCATACCCACATCGGCTTGCGCAAGTGCCGGAGCGTCATTCACCCCATCTCCCGCCATAGCCACAATCTTTCCTAGCTGCTGTAATCTCTTCACTTCACGAAGCTTATCTTCGGGAGAAACCTGAGCAAGAACCCTGTTGATACCAAGTTTCTTTGCAACAATCTGTGCAACTTCCTGACGATCGCCTGTTGCCATGACTACCGAAATTCCTCGTGCATGCAATCGATCGATTGCTTCTTTTGTCTCTTCTTTTATCGCATCTTCAATAGCAACAACTGCAAGAACTTCTTTTTCCGTTGCAAGCGCAATCACCGTTGCCGCTTCGGGAATGTAGCGAGGGCTTAAAGAAAGTCCAAGCATCTCAATCATCGCCATACCCCCCGCATAATACGTCACTCCATCAAAAGAAGCGCTCACTCCCTTTCCGGGAATATTCTCAAAATCCGTCATCTTCCGAAGGGAAATATGCTTTGTTTTTGCATATGAAAGAATCGCATGTGCAAGCGGATGCTCCGATGATGTTTCAAGGCCAACCAGAAGCGAGAGTGCGTCCATTTCCGTCACGTCACTCAAAGTAGTCATCTTTGTCACCTCAGGCTTTCCTTTTGTGAGTGTTCCCGTTTTATCAACAACAACAACGTCCGCTGCGTGCAATTTTTCAAGAACTTCAGCATTCTTCATAAGAATACCCTGAAGTGCACCTCGCCCAACACCAACCATAATCGCTGTCGGTGTAGCAAGTCCAAGTGCGCATGGACAAGCAATCACGAGCACCGCCACAAAAGATACAATTCCCATAGGAATTGATCCTGCGATAAATATCCAAGAAAAAAGCGAGATCGTTGCAATGGCGAGTACCGTCGGAACAAAAACTGCTGCAATCCTATCCGCTACCCGCTGAATGGGCGCTTTTGATCCTTGTGCGTCGGAAACCAGTGCGATGATATGTGCGAGTAGCGTTTCTGAACCTACCCCCGTTGCCTCCATGATGAATGATCCGGTCGTATTTATGGTTCCGGCACGCACACGATCACCTTGTTGCTTGGCAACAGCAATCGACTCCCCTGTAAGCATCGATTCATCAAGATAGGAATGTCCATCTTCAATAATTCCGTCAACAGGAATTTTCATGCCGGGCTTTATAATCACACGATCCCCTTTTTGCACTTGGTCCAGAGGAAGCTCCTGTTCTTTGCCATCGCGTACGATAATGGCCGTTTTTACTTGTAAATTCAAAAGTGCCTTAATCGCACTTCCCGTTCGCATCTTTGCACGAGATTCAAAATATTTTCCAAGAGTGATTAAACCAATAACAACGATGGTTACATCGTAATACATTGTTGACACATCAATGTATGGCGCTAATACTCCTTCGAATGCCGACAAAACAAAACTATACAGAAAAGCCGCAACCGTTCCCAAACCAACAAGTGAATCCATATCCGCAACTCCTCGACGAATAAACATCCACAATCCTCGCAAATACGGCTTCCCAACCACAAAAAGCATGTACGTCGCAATAATAGGGAAAAGGTGATGAAAGAATTCTTCAATCACTTCGTTCATGGGCGGAAAAAACGTTAACGTCGTAGAAAAGATTTCCCACACCATCACTGCGGCAGTAAAAACAACCAGTGGCATCGAAAGAGACACACGCTGACGCAACTGCTTTACCTCTTCCTGAGAAGCGCGTGCATGATCGTGTTCCGAGGAAGAGGGTTGGGATCCTTCATGAACCGCAACAGATTGGTGGAGTGTGTATCCAAATGGCTCTATCGTCTTGGAAAGGCTTTCAAGGGTATGAAGATGTTCATCCATATTCATACGCACCTCTTGCGTTGCAAAGTTCACCGAAACATCCTGCACACCCGGTTGTTTAGCTAGTGTTTTTTCAATGCGATTCACACACGATGCACAATGCATACCACTAACGTGAGTCATTATCTTTTGCATAAAAAAGATTATTTACGCTTTAATGTGTACACTTTTAAAATTTCCTGTACCGCCTTATCGTGCTTCCCGTTTTTTATTTGACTAACTACACACGAGCTTAAATGTTCTTCGAGAATAAGATTCTCAACATGTGACAATGCCTGCTTTACTGCTGATGTTTGCGTGATGATATCGATGCAATATACCCCCTGGTCAACCATATCGCGAAGTCCTCGTATTTGCCCTTCGATGATATTGAGTCGACGGAGAATACTTTTTGTATTGTGATGATGCATATACAAATAGTATACCCCATGGGGGTATACTTGAAAAGGGGTGTGTGGATGAACGATGTAGTAAAGAATACTTCTTTTGCTAAACTGCACGACGTATCATCTGTATTCCCTATGCATCTGAAATTTCTCTGCTTGAATCTGTGGCAAGGTGGCAATCTCATGAAAAATGTGATCGCTTTCATCAAAAAAGAAAACCCGGACGTGATCGCATTGCAAGAAGTCTACAACGGCGACGATTTCAGTTGGGAACAAAAGTTTCGCTCCATGGACGTACTACGCGGAGCACTCGGCTATCCTTACGAATCTTTCGCGCCAGCATTTCTTGAACGAACAGTATTTGGAAAAGTTGAACAAGGCAACGCTATTCTTTCTCGCTTTCCATTAATCGAACGATCAACTATTTTTTACGATGTGCCTTACGCAGAACGTGAGGATAAACCTGGTTACTACGAACATACACCACGGAATTTGCAACACGTCTGTCTCAACACAACGAATCACGAACTGCATATGTTCAACACTCAGGGTATTTGGGGAATCGATGGACGCGATAGTGATCGACGTTTGCTGATGGGAAGAAGTATCACCGAACAGATACACTCCTTTTCTCACGTCATTGTTGCTGGCGATTTTAATGTTAATCCCGATACACAATCCATGCGCTGTATCGAAAAACATCTCAGCAATATCTTTAAAAACGAACTCACCTCAACATTCAACATGTCTCATAAAACCAATCCCGGATATGCCACTGCAGTTGTCGATATGATTTTTGCCAGCCCCTCAATACGCATCATCAAAAAATCATGTCCTGAGGTTGATATTTCTGATCACTTGCCGCTTCTCGCAACATTCGAGATAAACTCATAAAGTATGCACTATTGGCTTTTGAAAACGGAACCGGGAACATATGCGTGGCATGATCTGGTGAAAGACAAAACAACATCATGGACTGGCGTGCGGAATTTTCAAGCGCGGAATTATTTACGTGCCATGAAAAGAGGCGATCTCGCATTCCTCTATCATTCGGGCGATGAAAAAATGATGAAAGGAATCGTTGAGATAGTCAAAGAAGCATATCCCGACAAGGCAGCCGAAAAAGGAGATTGGAGCACGGTTGATGTCAAAGCGGTCATGCCCGTAAAAGAAGAAGTAACTTTAGGAGAAATCAAAAAGAATGCTCTATTAAAAAAGATGGTGCTCGTCAACAATTCTCGTCTGTCCGTACAGCCAATTACTAGCGACGAATGGGGAGAATGTTTGCGAATGAGCAAAACAAAACTTTCACGATAAAAAGCAAAGCATCTGTCATGTTTTGCAAGCGAGTTCAAGAATTCAATGCACCACTTGTAGCCCTTTGGGCGAGATGACGTTC
>CAZREA010000008.1:0-30947 GCA_964599455.1 uncultured Gammaproteobacteria bacterium
CCTATATTTTACAGGCATATTCTCCATCTTAGCATGGAGATACTAGTCTAGGGCCGAAGAAAAAGCTCATCTCGCAAACGATTGCAGAATTAAAAAAGATTGCTCAAAGTGAAAAATATTCCATTCCCAAAATTGTTTTTATTCCCGAAGAAGAATTGGCCGATTATTTATATCGACAAACCGAACATTGGAATACAAGTGTTTTACAAACCGACGGTATGTGGTGGGGATTTCAGGATCACACCTTGGTCGAACAGTACAAAGAATGGATTGATTGGTTTTGGCAACGCGCACCAAAAAATCTCCATCTGCGTCTGTTAACCAATATGTCACCGATCGAAACCGAAATGGCGACGCGCAGCTATACGCGTCGAAATATGCGCTTTTGGAAACAGGGCGATATGTTTACGGGAACGACGTGGGTTACCGGTGACTATATGATCATGATTGTTACCAATAAACATCCGCATTATCTGGTCGAAATCCATGACGCGGTGTTTGCGCAAAACATGCGCGCGCTTTTTCAAGGAATTTGGAAGACTTTAGAGTAACTTTGACCTTCCTGATATCTTTCTTGATAATGTACGAGCTATGCATTATCGATATTCTCCGCTGCAGAAGTTTTTTAAGAAAATCTATCGCAAAGTGAATCCCGTTCCTAAATCGCCTTGGACCGCGGGTGATGTTGAAGATATCTGTGCGGTGAATCTTGTGCCACCCGGGAAGCTCGTAGATTTTTTTAAAGATTGTCTTGGGAAATTAAAAAGCATGAAAGGTGATGAGGTTGGAGATTATCTCGAATTCGGCGTATTTAACGGCAATTCGATTGGTAGTATGTATCTTGCTCGCGAAGCCATGGGGATGAAGTCGATGCGACTTTTTGGATTTGATGCGTTTGAGGGTTTGCCCGCGGGTTCTGAAAATGAAGACGATGGTGTGTGGAAAAAGGGATTTTATTCGTGTTCATTCGAACAGATGCAGGAGTGTCTTTCTCGACGCAATGTTGATTCGCATGTAATTACCTGGATAAAAGGTTGGTATGAGCAAACATTGATCGATGGCACGATTAAAACGCATCGTTTACAAAACATCGGTATCGTTTTCATCGATTGTGACACGTATAGTTCCGCGAAAACTGTTCTTGATTTTCTCGCACCATTGATAACGAAGCCCGCGATATTCTGTTTTGATGATTGGAAGTTGAATGATCTCGATATTAAAGAGATGGGAGAGTACAAGGCCTTTAACGAATTCTTGGAAAAGAATTCGCAATTTATAGTGCAAGAAATCAAATCGTATAACCGCAAGTCAAAATCTTTTTTGGTGAAGCCTTTACTATTTTGATACCAGATCCACATTCGATCCTTTTATCACTTTGCCAAGAAAAGGTTGCAGAAGTTTTTGATATTCCGCAAAAAGATATTTGTCCTTCGTCGAGATCTTTCCCTCTTTCTGTACTTCAATTTCAAAAATATTTCCTACATCTTTTACCGTATCAAGATGAAAAACGGTAGAGTCTTTTCTCCATACCTCTCGTCGTTTTTCTACGCGAGCTTTTACTCCCAAAGATGCTTCCAGGAAGGGAAGAAGTTGTGGATCTTTTACGACATAACAGGTGATCGAGGACGCTGTTTCTTTCTTTGTTTGAAAAGGTGGTCTTTCGTAATAGACAAGTTTTTGTTGCATTGATTCCTTTCGCAATTTCAATCGCCCATATTTCTCTTCCTGTTGTTTTGGTAAAAAGAAGAAATAATCAATCTGTTTTTTTACCCGTTCCTTTTTGGCTCCTATTTTTTTCAATATTTTTCTGATTTGGGTAAAATGAGAACAGAAATGTTTTAATTCGAGATTTGTGTAAGAGGACATAGATTTTATACAATGTTACACTACTCATGCTATGGCCAAGCGTAAACAACGACGACGACAAGAAGATGATTGGGACGAGGGAGGGAGTTTTGCCGAGGGTATTGGTGCGAGTATTGCTGCGGTTGTGCTGATTGCACTCGGGGTTATTTTGCTGTTGGCATTAGTTGGGTTGGCCGGAGATGTGGGTGATACGCTCGATCAAGTACTTGCTTCTGTATTTGGTATTGGTCGATTGGCGCTTCCTATTATTTTGCTTGGTATTGGGTCGGACATGATTTTGGGCGATCGGCGCTTTTTGTCGCTGCGGAGTTTGGGGTCCATCCTTCTTTTTCTTGCAGGTTTTAATGGCATCCTGAATCTTATTTTTGCGCCCGATGCACAGGCTGAAGCTTTGCAGCATGCAGGCGGCATACTCGGCATTCTTTTTAGCGAATATATTGCGGGTGCGTTTGGTGGATTGGCAGCCGGTGTTTTGGCGATTGCTGCGTTGGTGATTGGATTGATCACCTTATTTAATGCGCCGCTCGCACCCATGGTCATGCCCTTGGCGGAACTGATGCGTTCAATGAAAGATGAGAAGCAAGCAGCGAAAGTGATGCGATATGATGAAGATCAAGCACCTGATGAGGAAAAGAAGACAAAAAAGATAAAAGGTGAAAGTAAAGATGAGGAAGGAGAAGAGTTTGAAAACGAAGACGATACAGAAAAAGATCAGTCAGAAGAACAGCCTTCCAAATCGGCTAAAGCCGTGCAGGTTTTTCAAATGATGGAAGCAGCGAAAAAAGAAGAGGAGCAGGTCATGACCGTGCAGGAACCACGCAGAACGATCGATATCCCGATGGATGTTTTAGATAGCCGTCGTTCCGAAGCCAAGCCAGGGGACATTACGCGTAATCAGGAAATCATCGCAAAAACGTTGAAGCAATTTGGCATCGAAGTTGAAATGAGTGAAGTACGCGTCGGGCCAACAGTCACGCAGTACGCTTTTCGTCCGGCGCAAGGGGTAAAACTCGCGCGCGTGGTTGCCTTACAAAATGATCTTGCCCTCGCACTTGCCGCCCACCCTATTCGTATTGAAGCACCGATTCCTGGTAAGGCTCTTGTTGGCGTTGAAGTACCAAATCAAGCTATTGCACGTGTCAGTTTGCGTGAATTGTTGGAATCGCAAGATTTTGCCAAGCGGAAGTCATCGTACTCAGTGCCGCTTGGTCGTGATATTTCGGGTAGCGTTCCCTTGTTGCAAGTAGAGCGTGCGCCGCACATGCTGGTCGCAGGTGCGACCGGTAGTGGGAAGTCGGTCTGTTTGAATACCATGATCATCTCTCTTTTGTACCAAAATGGTCCGGATGATTTGAAATTTATCATGGTTGACCCGAAGCGCGTCGAACTTGGTGTCTATGCGGGCATTCCTCACTTACTCGTTCCTCCTATCGTAAAAGCGGAAGAAGCAGTGAATGCACTCAAGTGGGCGGTACGGGAAATGGAACGACGGTTAGATTATTTGGCAAAGTTCGGCTCGAAAGATATTGATTCGTATAATGCAAAGGCCGAGGAACGCATGCCGCGTATCATTATTGTTATCGATGAACTTGCTGATCTCATGATCCAAAATAAGCGCGAAGTTGAAGCGACGGTGGTGCGTATTGCACAAATGGCTCGTGCCGCAGGTATTCATTTGATTCTCGCAACGCAGCGTCCATCGGTTGACGTTATTACCGGTACGATCAAGGCGAATATCCCGACACGTCTGGCATTTGCTGTGGCTTCGCAGGTGGACTCAAAAACTATCCTCGATGTTGCTGGTGCCGACAAGTTGCTTGGGCGTGGTGACATGTTGTTATCGAACGCGGAATTGAGTAAGCCGAAACGTATTCAAGGTGCGTTTATCGGTGAAACAGAAATCGAAAAGGTGGTGGAGTTTTTGAAAAAAGAAAGTACGCCGGATTATAATTATCAAATTACCGAATCGGCGAAAGGTGGAGATTCCGGAGGCGTGGTTTTTGGTGACGACACGTCCGATCCTTTGCTTGAAGAAGCGATTCAATTTGCCATTGAAGCAGGGAAGGTATCAACATCGTATCTGCAACGTCGCATGAAAATTGGATATTCACGTGCGGCGCGTATTTTGGATGTGATGGAACAGATGGGTGTTATCGGACCTGGTGCTGGATCAAAACCGCGTGAGGTATTGGTAGCGTCATGGCCGCCTGATATGGGAGAGGATGGAGATAATGGTGTTGAAAATGAGAACAAAATGCAGGAATTAGATATACCGGATTCCGAGGATGAAGAAGATGTGGATGGTGACATCGCCAAAAATGAGTAAACCACGTACAAACAGTGGCGTATGGGATTTGTCATGCGACCACTGGAGGGGGAAGCAAAAACGCTCGGTGAGCGTTTGCGTCTTTTGCGTCGTACGCAAGCGGTAACCATGGATATGCTGGTAACAGCCACGCGGGTTCAACGAAAGTATTTAGAGGCTTTGGAGTGGGGAAGATACGATGATTTGCCCGACCCCATGTACACCCGAAACTATATTCGGGCCTATGCACGCTATCTTGGCGCCGATGAGTTTTATTTTTTAGAAATGTATGCAGCAGAATCGGCGCGTTCCGACCTTCTTGCACCTCACCGCCTACCGCGAACGCGCGTTCGAGAAGTGTTGCTTTGGTCGTGGCCTCAAGTTTTTGCTGCGGCGTTGACCATGGGCGTTTTTTTCCTTTTCCTTGTTTTTTTAGTGGGAAGAATTGCAGCAGTTTTTACTCCGCCGGAAATTCTCCTAGAAACTCCCATTGTTAATACGGTTGTTACCGTTCCTTACATTACTGTTGAGGGGAAAGCTTTAGAAGAAGATGTCGAGGTGGTGGTAAATGGGACGACGATTGTTTTGCGTGAAGACGGATCATTCTTGACCGAAGTGGCGCTGCGAGAAGGGCCGAATGTGGTGCATGTTGAAGCGCGGCGTCGTTATTCTCGGCCGTTATTGTTGGATCGCGTTGTGGTTTACGACGCTGGTGTGGATAACTAGCATATTTTTGCTCACGTCTTTTTAAAAGTGCGGTACACTATGTTCGGTTTTTGTTCGCGTCGTCTTTATTGCTCGAACATCAGTTTACGAAGCAATGAAGAATCGTACTCCCCAGTACACGAGCCGTTTGACTATTGAATTCTTTTTTTATGGCAAAAACATCTTCCTCTCCTTCTACCAACCCTCGTCTGCAAGCGGCTGCGCAAGCCATGGAGCAAATTAAAGAACGTTTTGGCGAAGGCAGTATCATGCGTTTTGGTGAAGCGAAATCAACCAATATTGATGCTATTCCCACCGGTTGTTTATCGCTCGATCTGGCATTGGGCGTTGGCGGCGTTCCTCGCGGGCGAGTTATCGAGATTTATGGTCCAGAATCTTCGGGTAAAACCACTCTCGCACAGCACATTGTTGCTGAAGTGCAAAAGAAGGGTGGTGTGGCGGCTTTCGTTGATGCCGAACATGCACTTGATCCTGATTATGCACGGAAAATTGGTGTGAATGTTGCCGATCTCATCATTTCTCAACCTGATACCGGTGAACAGGCGCTCGAAATTGTGGAAACACTTGTTCGTTCTAATGCCATTGATGTCATTGTGATCGACTCTGTAGCTGCCCTGGTACCAAAAGCTGAAATTGAAGGAGATATGGGCGATCAACACATGGGTTTGCAGGCTCGTTTAATGAGTCAGGCGTTGCGTAAACTTACCGCCATTGTCTCGAAATCTGGCACGGTAGTGATTTTTATTAACCAGATCCGCATGAAGATTGGTGTCATGTTTGGCAATCCTGAAACCACGCCTGGAGGTAATGCTTTAAAATTCTACTCATCTGTTCGTGTCGAGATTCGTCGGAGCGCTCAAATCAAACAAGGAGAAAAGATCATTGGTAACCGTGTAAAAGTAAAAATTGTCAAAAATAAGGTCGCGCCGCCTTTTCGTTCCTGTGAATTCGACATCATGTATAACGAAGGTATCTCCTTGGTGGGTGATTTACTTGACCTGGGCGTAGAAGGAGGTATTATCGAAAAGCGAGGGAACTCGTATGCTTTCCGAGAGGAAAAGTTAGGTGTAGGTCGCGAAACGGCAAAGCAGTACTTAAAAGAACATCAAAAGATTCAGGAGCAGGTGCGAGAAGCTATTCGTGAGGCTGCAGCCAAAATCGAAGCACTTCTGTATACCACAGGAAAGTCATCCGAAGATAAGAATGCGTCCGAAGCCGAAGAAGGCACCTGAATACAAGAAAACAGTTCAAATAACGTACTTTGAATTTTGCAGAGTTTATCTTTATCTTTTTTGCTAGGATAAGCTCCCTTCCCCACTCCTTTATACCGTTTCATCGGCAAACATTGCGGGGCAAGACCGAACTTGCCAAACCTCTGTCTAAATGTGTTGTTGTGTCGCTCGTTTGCGATGCACGCGTTTCTTCCAAAGGTTTGGCAATCTTCTTTTTCGTGTTCGAGTTCTTTGTCCTGCATTTTTTGCCGATGACTGTAGAGATCCGGCATGCCCGACCTCCACGAGATCAAAATCCCATAAAATTTACCCATTTGACGCCCTGGCATTCTTTTTGTTATACTCCGGGCCACGAAATTCTTGACTCGTTTGGCATGTTGAACACGCCTTTGTGCGCTGTCACAAGCGGAATTTCTTCCTTTGTCACGGCCACAAGTCAAAACGAGCAGTTACGATAACACACCTTGAAGTCTCCAAGGTGCGTTTTGCGTTCTCTGCTCTATCGTTCTTCTTTTCTTTAATTCGCCTATGCCCAAAACCTCCTCTAAACACGTGGCTACCGTTTCTTCTCAGGTACAGCAACTGGGAGATCGCCGTCTGTTCGAAGATTTGCATGCCGCCATGGATCTTCCTGACCTGATCGCTGTTCAGAAGACTTCCTATAATTGGTTTTTGCGTGACGGTGTTCGGGAATTATTTGCTGAAATCTCGCCTATTCGTGATTTTATTGGTCGTGATTTGGAGCTTTCTTTTGGAGATTATTATCTCGATGATCCAAAATTCGACGAAATCACCAGTCGTTTAAAGAATGTTACGTATGAGTCCCCCATGCGCGTAAAGGCTCGTTTAAAGAATTTGCGTACCGAAGAAGTAAAGGAACAGGAGATCTATTTGGGTGATTTTCCGGTCATGACACCTCGTGGTACCTTTATTATTAACGGTGTCGAACGCGTTGTCGTGTCCCAGCTTGTTCGTTCGGCGGGTGCCTTTTTTACGGCCGAAAACATGCGTGGTCGTCGCTACTATGGTGCTAAAATTATTCCTAATCGTGGTGCGTGGCTCGAGTTTGAAACCGATGCCAAAAACGTGATTTGGGTAAAGATTGATCGTAAGCGTAAAGTTGCTATTACGGCTTTGCTGCGTGCCTTTGGGTACGGAACCAACGAATCGATTCTGGAGCTTTTTAAAGAAGTCGATATTCATCCCGCGGTTCGTTACATCGATGCCACACTGCAAAAAGATGCTTCCACCAATGAAGAAGAGGGTTTGCGTGAAGTATATAAGCGTATTCGTCCGGGAGATTTGGCTACTGCCGACAATGCCCGCACGCTTATTCATGCCATGTTCTTTAACTTTGATCGTTACGACTTGGGTGGTGTGGGACGATATAAATTTAATATTCGTTTCGGTATCGCTAATCCTGAAGAGGGTGTTTTGGAAGAAGAACGTCGTATTCTTGCGCGAGAAGATTTGGTGAATATCGTGCGCGAAATCATTCGTCTGAATATCGAGCAAAGTGAACCTGATGATGTTGACCACTTGGGTAATCGTCGTATTCGTTCGGTGGGCGAATTGTTGCAGGCGCGTTTGCGTATTGGTTTGGCCCGCATGGAGCGCATCGTGAAAGATCGTATGTCGACTCAAGACATTGATGCACTCACGCCTGGTAAACTCATCAATGCCCGTCCGGTTATTGGTGTGGTTCGAGAATTCTTTATGTCGTCGCAGTTGTCACAATTCATGGATCAAACCAACCCGCTTGCCGAACTTGAACACAAACGTCGTTTGTCGGCGATGGGACCAGGTGGTTTGTCGCGTGAACGTGCCGGTTTTGAAGTGCGCGACGTGCACACCACACACTACGGTCGTATTTGTCCGATTGCTACGCCAGAAGGTCCGAACATTGGTTTGGTTGGACACTTGGCAAGTTATGCCCGCGTCAATGTCTTTGGTTTTATTGAAACTCCGTATCGCAAAGTAGTGCTCGAAAAAGGACGCGCTCGGGTAACCGAAGAAATCGTGTGTTTAGATGCGTTTACCGAAGAAAAGAACGTGACCTGTCCGGCGACTATTACCCTTGATGCGGAGGGATACATTGTCGAACCTTACGTAGAAGCTCGTCGGTTTGGAAAACCGAAATTGGTGCCCGCAACCGAAGTAACCTACATGGATGTCGCTACCAACCAAATTATTTCTATTGGTACGGCACTCATTCCTTTCTTGGAGCATGATGACGCCACGCGTGCGCTCATGGGAACGAACATGCAACGTCAAGCTGTTCCTACTATTCGTCCTCAGGCTCCGCTGATTGGTACGGGTATCGAATACCGCGCGGCTCGTGATTCGGGTCATGTGGTCCTTGCCGAAGAAGTAGGTGAAGTAGTGGCCGCTGATGGCGTCAAAATCACCATGAAGTACGAAACGCTGGGTGAAAAAACCTATCGTCTCAATAAATATCTTCGTTCCAACAACTCCACGGCCATTACCGAAAAACCTATTGTGACTCCGGGCATCAAGGTGAAAAAAGGCGATGCCTTGGCTGATGGTCCTTCCATTAAAAATGGCGAACTTGCTCTTGGACAAAACATGCTGGTTGCCTTTATGAGTTGGCACGGCTACAACTACGAAGATGCTGTTATCGTTTCTGAACGCGTGGTACAGGATGATCGTTTCACCACTATTCACCTTGAACATCTCACCCTTGATGTGCGTGACACTAAACTTGGTCCGGAACTGGTCACGTCCGACATCCCGAATGTTTCTGAAGAAAAACTTAAAAATCTTGATGCCGAAGGTATTATTCGTACCGGCGCTGAAGTAAAAAGCGGAGACATTTTGGTGGGAAAAATTACGCCAAAAGGTGAAACCGAACTTTCGCCAGAAGAAAAATTGTTGCGCGCCATTTTTGGTGAAAAGGCGCGTGAGGTTCGTGACTCATCACTCTATTTGGAACACGGTCGCAAAGGAAAAGTGGTTGATGTCAAAGTCTTTTCTCGTGAAGAAGGTGATAATTTGCCACCAGGAGTGATCAAGAGCATTCAGGTTACCATCGCTGATCTGCGTAAATTGCAGGCAGGTGACAAGGTTGCGGGTCGTCACGGAAACAAAGGTGTGGTTTCGATCGTTGTTCCGGTTGAAGACATGCCGTTTATGGAAGATGGCCGACCGGTCGACGTTATTTTGACGCCGCTTGGTGTGGTTTCGCGTATGAACCTTGGTCAGATTTTGGAGGTGCATCTTGGTTTGGCTGCCGAAAAGCTTGGCTATCGCGTGGCAGCGCCGGTATTTGCGGGTGCGCCTGACGAAGCGATTCGTGGTGAATTGCGCACGGCCGGATATCCCGAAAGCGGTCAGGTTCGCCTGTTTGATGGAAAGTCCGGTGAAGCTTTTGATAATCCGGTTACGGTGGGTGTGATGTACATGCTGAAACTCAACCACATGGTGGAAGACAAAATGCACTCACGTTCGATTGGTCCATACTCGCTTATTACGCAACAGCCACTTGGTGGTAAGGCGCAATTTGGTGGTCAGCGTTTTGGTGAAATGGAAGTCTGGGCGCTTGAAGCGTACGGTGCCGCACACATGCTGCAGGAAATTCTTACCATTAAGTCCGATGACGTACCTGGTCGTGCTAAAGCCTACGAATCGATCATTAAGGGTGAATCTATTACGAAGGTGAATATTCCTGAATCATTCAACGTGCTTATTCGCGAGTTGAAGGGTCTGTGTTTGGATGTTGATCTCTTAAAAAATGGAAAGAAAGTTGAACTTGGCGACGGTAACGTCCCACGTCGCTCATAAATTTCCTTGTCTATCTTTTTATGGCCATGAAATTTGAAACGCTCAAGTCAACCGACTTTGATGCCATCCGCCTGCGTCTCGCTTCTCCTGATAGCATTCGCTCGTGGTCGTACGGCGAAGTCACCAAACCAGAAACCATTAACTACCGTACCCAAAAACCGGAAAAGCAAGGCTTGTTTGCTGAAGAAATTTTCGGTCCGTCAAAGGACTGGGAGTGTTATTGCGGAAAATACAAAAAGATTCGGTACAAGGGCATTATTTGTGACAAATGTGGCGTAGAAGTCACTCAATCCTCCGTTCGTCGCGAGCGCATGGGTCACATCGAACTTGCTGCACCGGTCACGCATATTTGGTTCTTGCGCGGCGTGCCGTCAAAGGTGGGAATTTTGCTTGATCTTGGCGTACAACAATTGGAAAAGGTTGTGTACTTTGGTGCGTTCATTATTACCGACGTCAACGAAGACGCCCGTCAACAAACCGTTGAACAGGTACGTGAGGAATACAAAGCCAAAAAGCGCACCATTGAAGGTGAACAGAAGCGCGATTTACAACGTGCCGAAGAAAAATTTGGCAGCGACAAAAAAGCCTTGAAAGAAGAGTTGGCACGCGTTGAATCCATGTCTGCCGAAAAATTGGATGAGCTTGAAAAAGATTTCCTCCAGGTCGACAAAGATTTGAAAGAAATTGCACCGCTCAAAATTATTTCGGAAACAACCTATCACGAATGGTCCATGCGCTATGGCCACATTTTTGATGCGGGCATTGGTGCTGAAGCGATTATCAAGTTGTTGGAACGCGTTAATGTCGAAGGGACGATTATTAAGCTGACCGAAGAATTGGAAAGCACGACCTCAAAAGCCAAAGCTGATCGCCTTATGCGCCGCTTGAAGCTGTTCCGTGCCTTGCAGAAAAATGGCATTGCGCCGGCTTGGATGATTTTGCGCACGCTGCCGGTTATCCCTCCTGATTTGCGTCCGATGGTGCCGCTTGATGGTGGTCGCTTTGCCACATCTGATCTTAACGATTTGTATCGCCGTGTCATCAACCGCAATAATCGTTTGCGTCGTCTGTTTGCACTGAATGCTCCTGAGGTCATTACCCGCAACGAAAAGCGCATGTTGCAAGAGGCAGTTGATTCTCTTATCGACAATTCCGCTCGTCAAGCCAAAACGGTGCTAGCTGCTACGGGCAAGAAGCGTCAACTCAAGTCACTGGCCGACTTTTTGAAAGGAAAACAAGGTCGTTTCCGCCAAAATTTGCTCGGTAAGCGTATCGACTACTCGGGTCGTTCGGTTATCGTCGTTGGTCCGCACTTAAAATTGAGCGAATGTGGTTTGCCGAAAAAGATGGCACTGGAATTGTTCCGCCCTTTTGTTATTTCCAAACTCATTTCTCGTGAATACGTGCACAACATTCGCTCGGCCAATCGTTTTATTGAAAGCGATCGTCCGGAAGTATGGGATATTTTGGAAGAAGTCACGCAAGGAAGCTATGTGCTCTTGAACCGTGCACCAACCCTGCACCGTTTGGGTATTCAGGCCTTCCGTCCACGCTTGATCGAAGGTAAGGCTATTCAAGTTCACCCGTTGGTGTGTGAAGCCTATAACGCCGACTTCGACGGTGACCAAATGGCCGTGCACGTGCCGTTGACGGCCGAAGCACGCTACGAAGCCGAACACATCATGCTTTCGATTCGCAACTTGTTGAAGCCGTCGTTTGGTGGCTTGGTGGCAACACCAGGTAAAGATATTGCCTGGGCCTCGTTCTATTTAACGATTACTTACACCGAACCTGATGAAAAGAAGATGAAGTCTTTTGCTGATCAAACCGAAGTACTGTACGCCTTGTCGCAAGGTCATGTGGCATATCAGGACTGGGTTCGAGTAACAATTAACGGTGAGCGCATGGTAACAACTCCGGGTCGCATTATCGTGAATACGAAATTCCCAGAAAAAATCGGCTTCCAAAACAAAATTGTTGGTAAAAAAGAAATCGCCAACATCATGCGTGATGTACTCGAGTACTACGGACAAGAGTACACCGCACACGTGTTGGATGAATTGAAAGATCTTGGTTTTACCTACGCTACCAAAATGGGCTACTCCTGGAGTATGTCGGGCCTGCCGGAAGTTCCGGGAAAAATGGAAATTATCGGTGAAGGTGATAAGCGGATTTTGGAAATCGAAGAGTATTACGCGCAAGGACTGCTCACCCAAAGTGAACGTCATGCGCAGGTTATTAAAGTGTGGACCGAAATCAAAGATCGTATTTCTGAACTGGCGAAGAATATTCTTCCAAAACAAAGTTCGGCATACACCATGATTGAGTCCGGTGCGCGTGGTTCGATGGCGCAGTTAACCCAAACCATCGGTATGATTGGTTTGAAGAGCTCGCCGTCGGGTGACATTATTGAACTTCCGGTGAAATCATCCTTTAAAGATGGTGTGTCGGTATTGGAATTCTTCATCTCGTCTCACGGTGTGCGTAAAGGTTTGACGGACACCGCACTCAAAACGGCCAACGCCGGTTATCTGACCCGTCGTTTGGTTGATGTGGCACAAGATGTTGTCGTACGTGAAGAAGATTGTGGTGACGCCAAGGGCGTGGTGATTACGCACCAAGAATCTGAAGAAATCGGTGAAGCTTTAGCAATTCGTATTTTGGGACGTTTTGCACTTTCGGACATCAAGCTTCCCGGTGAAAAGAAGGCATTGATTAAAGCAGGTGAACTCATTACCGAAGATCACATCCGTGCCGCCAAAGCATCGGGCAAAGATATTGAAGAAGCACATGTGCGCTCGGTAATGACCTGTCATATTCGTCGGGGTGTGTGTCAGAAGTGTTACGGTTATGATTTGGCGCACAACAAGTTGGTAAAACCTGGTACGGCCGTGGGTATTATTGCGGCGCAATCCATCGGTGAACCAGGTACACAGCTCACCATGCGTACGTTCCACACGGGTGGTGTGGCCGGAAAAGACATTACGCAAGGTTTGCCGCGTGTTGAAGAATTGTTCGAAGCACGTTTGCCAAAACGGAAAGCGGTGATGACTGAAGTTGCGGGTACGGTTGAAATTGAAAAGTCGGCGCGTACGGTTGTACAAGTTGGTACCGGTAAAGAAATTGTTGACACCACGCCTGGGCAAAAGATTGTGCGTGTTCGTCACAACGCCGTTGATGAAAAGAATTATGTTATTGGTCGTGGTGGCAAAATTGTCGTTGAAGATGGTGCCAAGGTTCGTGTTGGTGATGTGCTCGCCGAAAAAACGTCTGGCGAGAAGGTGGTTTCTGAAGTTACGGGTGTGGCCAAGACGAGTCGTGGCGTGGTGACGGTTGTCCACGATGCCGAAAAGGTGCGTGAATACATCATCCCGCACGGCTACACCTTGCTTGTGAAAGACGATCAAGAGGTTGCAGCTGGTGACGCACTTACCGATGGTCACTTGGACTTGCAAGCACTCTTTAAAGCCAAGGGACAACATGCGGTGCAGATGTACTTGTCAAAAGAAATGCAATTCATCTACTCATCGCAAGGTCAGAAACTCAACAACAAACATATCGAAGTCATTATTCGCCAAATGTTCAGCCGCGTGCGCGTGATGGACATTGGGGATTCTGAATTGTTGCCGGGTGAAGTTATTGAAAAGTCGACCTATCTCGATGAATACGACAAAACCGAAGCAGCGGGTGGTAAATTGCCGCAATGTGAACAGTTGCTCTTGGGTGTGACGAAAGTCTCGCTGTCAACGGAATCGTGGTTGTCGTCGTCTTCCTTCCAAGAAACGGCTCGTGTCCTTATCAACGCAGCGGTTACCGGAAAGATTGATGGCCTCGGTGGCTTGAAAGAAAACGTCATTATTGGTCGCCTTATTCCTACGGGAACGGGTTTCCATGGCAATGAAATTGCCCCTGATCGCGCTACGGGTGACATTGGCCCAACGGCCATTGAAGATTTGGCCGAAGCTGGCCCGCAAATCGGCACCACGATAGCTGAAGATCGAGGTGATGAAACAAAGGAGAGTGAGTAAATTTGTAAGAAAAGAAAAATCGTCCCCAAACAGCGGGGGCGATTTTTTTGTGAGAGCTCTTTTTGACTTTTTGGCTAAAAATTGCTAGGATAGGCCGTTGCTTTTTCCGAAAAAGGATGCGGCAACGTGTCCTTTTACAATCTGTACTCAACAATTTAACGAAGGATACGTACATGATCCTCAAGGGTGCCAAAGGAAACTATGAAGTAGATCCCGACGCGGTCGGCAAGACGCCGATCTACAACCTTTATCTCTGCGTTGAGGTGGGGACGGGAAGGCAGTGTTTGCTCCAGATCGCGATCGAGGCCGTTCACAACGGCGTCCTTGACCGCATGGCATTCTTCGTCACCGAGCTCGCGGCCAAGGCTGTAGAGCTGGAGGAAGAGTATACGCCACAGCGGAAGTTCCCGGACGAGCGGCTCAACCTCGTTCCGGCCGGACGTCGACCTGACGTCCGGAGCCCGTCTGTGTTTGCAACGGTGTTGCAGATAGAGATGGGTTCAAAACGCCGAAAGGCAAAGGAGGTCGAAGTGCAGACTCTTCGGTGGACGGGTATCGTAGCTTTGCTGGCGAGTGCGCTCTTCCTGACGTACCGCGCAGATGCGGCACATGTTCAGGGGGAGGAGATGGAGGGTGCTCTACTCCTACTGGGGGCCATCCTCGTGGCACTCGGCGGCATGGCACTGCTCATCGACACGATCTTCAAGTCGGCGCAGCAGTCCAAGGTACAGGAGTAGTCTCGCGCGTCTGCGCGGCAAAGGGCGGTCCGATCTCGTCGGGCCCCTGCCGACGAGACGCGCTCTTTGTTTTGGGGAAAACTGAAAAAACAAACAAACTTTATGAGTTAAAACAACAACCCCCCCTGCTGAGAATCCTGGACAAAAAGGCTTTATTTGTTATAACTTTATACCTTCCAAAGGGCTACGTCCCTAAGGCTATGCCAATGAACTTTGGAAAGTTATCCAATCCCCATACTCAGGAGGTGTCCTTTGTCCAAGAAAGGCAAGGATAGGAGTAATTCTAAGGATGTCGACATGAACGAGTGGCTGGTCAACAACAGCACGCTCGTCACAGTCACGCGCCGCCGTGCCGATGGCGGCCTCTCGCGAGCCATGGGCTTCGTCTACGCGGTCTTGCCGTCGGGACGGGTGGTGATCTGTACCTGTCGGCACAACTTCCTCGAAAGCAGCGACCTCACGGCCTTCACGTTCCTCGGTGGCTTCAATCGTGAAGAGCAGTACGTCCAACTGCATCCCAATCCGCTGTACGCACCCGACGACCGCGATATAGCCTTCATCGTCACGCGGCGCATGACGATGGCGAAGAAGCTCAGGGCTTTCGATACAAGAGCATTCGATAAGTGGCACGCGGAAGGTGAGGGTATCCTCTACAACTGCCGCAACGCGATTGGTGAGCAGATCAACACTCAGCTTTTCGTCGCCCAGCAGACAATTGGCCCCCCACGGAACCCAGATCACCGCGCGTGGATCAGTGCCAAAGATGCCGAAAACGCCCACATGCTGCCGGAGACTGACACGGCCGAACTCCCCAGCCTCCGTGAGCGCGGGTACATCGAGCATGGCTACATGCGTATGTACACCCGCTCCGGATTCTCGGGGAGCCCGATCTGGGACGATCAGCTTCGGCTCATCGGGATGAACGTCCGGGGGACGTACGGCGGTGATGACGGCGACTACTGCGGCTACGTCTACGCCGGAGACATCCGGCGGGCTTTCATGGCTCTTCACCCCCAGATGCTCGAGATTGACCGCGCCGGCCACCTTCGCCGCTAGACAAACTGCATCGCTACTACCTCTAGCCGTTCACCACGAGCGCCACACGGGCCGCTCATCTCGGTGGGCGGCTTCGTGTTTTTAAGCAACAACAAAACCCCATCACTTCCCAGAGCGGTTGTTGCCCACCCGTTGCCCATAAAGTGATGGGATTTGTGTTTTTGTGCAGAACTCTGCTGACCAGTGAGAAGTGAGAAAGTGGCCTAGCTATCGCTATTTTCTTCACTTTTTCTGTAACAGTAGCGACATTCCTCTTTTGTCTTCATACGGGTTCAAGTCCCGCCGGCTCCAGAGAGGAACTCTTCTTTTTTGAGGAGTTCCTCATTTATTCTCTGATAAATAAGAGTTCAAATGAGTAAAACAAAAACTCGAGCAATTACTCGAGCTCTCGTCGTAATTATCATCACCTCGCCGAAGCGAGGATCGGTGGGAAATCCCAAAAGCATTTTTACATTACATCTTTTTTCTTTTACAGTCAAACACCGTATTCAAAACTCCGCCTGTTTTTTGGCGGAGTTTCTCGGAGCCCGAAGGCACTTTGTAAAAAAAAACTCTATCATTTTCATTCTTTTCGTCAAGCAAAACTTGGAGACATTATGCGTTGATCAACAAGATGAAGTATGATCTTGGCCGCATATGCGACCGCTCTTAGAAATAAAGAATGTACGCAAAACGTACGGCCGACAGGTTGTGCTTGATGATGTTTCGTTTGTGGTGATAGAAGGACAGAAGATTGCGTTAATTGGACGAAACGGGGCGGGGAAGTCGACGTTGTTGAAGATAGCAATCGGAGACGAAGAGGCTGACGGAATCGAAGGAATAAAGATTTTGCCGTGGACGCGAGTGGGGATTGTAAAGCAACACGATATTTTACCGGCAGATGAGACGACGGAAATGTATCTTGAACGTATCTCGGGAAAGCCGCAGTGGACGGTGCGCAAAGAGGCTGCAAAATTTGGTTTGACGATGCCGTATCTTTCCGTGCCGCCAGCAACGCTTTCGGGTGGTTATCAGATGCGCGTCAAACTCGTCGCGATGTTTTTACAGGAACCGAATTTGTTATTGCTCGACGAGCCGGTAAACTATCTTGACCTCAACACGCTTCTTTTACTTGAACGTGTTCTTGTTGACTATAAAGGAAGTTTTATCATGACGGCGCACGATCGAGAATTTTTGCAAAATACGTGTACGCAGACGTTCGAGATTGAAGACGGAAAACTCATATCCTATTCTGGATCAGTTGAGGAATATAGTGAATGGAAAGGAGAGCAAGAAGAGTTCCGTCGACAAACAAACAAGCGTCTCGCTCGAGAAATAAAACATACGCAAGAGTTTGTTGATCGTTTTCGGTATAAAGCGAGCTTAGCATCACAAGCACAGAGTAAGTTGAAACACATTGCGCGTTTACGCACACAACTCAATACATTGAAAGGCGCATCAGCAACCACGCGTATCATTATTCCCACTCCGCATTTCATTCCTGGCACAGCTTTGCGCACAGAAAAGCTTTCTATTGGATACGGTGATCGGGTGATCGCGTCAGATATCACCATGAATTTTAATCGTGGCGAGAAGATTGTCATTGTTGGTGAAAATGGTCGTGGAAAATCAACATTACTCAAGACATTTGCCGGGAAGATCCAACCACTCGGCGGAAAAATGGCCTGGTGGCACAAGGCGGATATCGGCTATTACGATCAAAAGACTGATGCAACGCTGTTATTTGGAGAGACAGTGCTTGAATATCTCACGCGACATGCGCCGCACGATGCTCCGGCTGAACGAATTTTGATGATGGCGGGAAATTTTTTGTTTCGCAATGATGATTTGGAAAAGACGACGAATGTGCTTTCGGGTGGAGAGCGAGCGCGATTGTGTTTAGCGGGAATTCTTTTACGTGAACACAATGTGTTGATTCTTGACGAGCCGACAAACCACTTGGATGTGCAGACGACTGAGGCACTTGCGGAAGCATTGAAAGAGTATGGTGGCACGGTCGTGTTTGTGTCGCACGCGCGAACGTTTGTCAACGCACTTGCTGACAAGATTTATGAAGTGCGCGATGGTCGCGTGCGACATTTTGTAGGAACGTATGAAGAGTATGTGAACGAACTCGCGTCGGAGATTGTTGTCGAGGATGCGGATGATCGAGGGGTGATGAATCCTGACGCGCAAGCAAAAGCTGAACGACGATTGCGAGTGAAAGAAGTGAAACGTGAGCTTGAAAAACTTGATGCACTTATCAAAGCACTCGATAAAGAAAAGAGCGAAATATTGAAATATTTCTTCGAAAATCCAACTGATTACGCGCCAGAAAAATCTCGTCGATTAAAAGAGCTTGAAGCAGAAATGGAGATTCGAGAAAAGAAATGGTTTGTGTTACAAGGTGAACTTGAGGCGTTCTTGGTATAAATATTGAAATGATCCATGCATTTTGTTAGCATGCCATGTCGGCATCTCTGTTTAAATGTCGACAGGAGTTTCTGATGAAGAAGCGAGAGGAGAGCGTGTCACCACCGATGCCGGAGTCACCGCCAAAGAAGCCGGCACCACCAGAGACCACTGCCCAGAGGCTCGGGCTCAGGGGTGATTTCTCTTCGTCGGGCCCTGATCCTTTGGTGTCGGGCGACTGCTAGCGTAAGGGGCCAGCCTTTGAAGAGGCTGGCCCCGCTTCATTTCAAAAGTTTTTTTGTCTATACTCTTTGCTACATGCATAAGACATCCCGTCGCATTTTGGGAATCGATCCTGGCTATGGGCGATTAGGTTACGGTGTACTTGATGTTGCGGGAGCTAAGTCGACGTTTGTGGCGTGTGGTGTTATTACTACTCCGGCCAATACACCGTCGATGGATCGCTTGCAGGAAATTGCCAAAGATGTCAGAGCTATCATTGCCAAATATCAACCAAGTGAGATGGTTATTGAAGAACTTTTTTTTGGACAAAGTAGTACCACCGCATTAAAAGTGGCGGAAGTGCGCGGAGTGCTTTTGCTTCTTGCCGCCGAACATCAGTTGATTGTGCGCGAAGTGAAGCCAGTTGAAGTGAAGATGGCGCTTACGGGTTATGGTCGCGCTAAAAAACAGGATATGCAAGCGATGATAGCGCGTGTTCTTGGATTGTCTTCACCACCAAAACCCGATGACGCGGCGGATGCACTTGCGATTGCGTGGGTGGGAGCGGGGAAGTGGGAGGGGAAAGAAGGGAATTGGGGGAATGAGGGGAGGGAGGATGAAGATTTTTTACATTTGATAGACTGATAAACAATAAAAAATCCCCGGCACATTGCCGAGGATTTTTTGGAGCGGGCAGTGGGAGTCGAACCCGCGTCATCAGTTTGGAAAACTGAGATAATAGCCGTTATACGATGCCCGCAAATTTTTGGAACGAAGCAATAGTAAAAGAAAAAAAAGAAAAGTGCAATAAGTTCTTGGGAGGCAATAAATTTGGCAATAATATGTTAAACTGAAGTCGTACTACTAATCTCGTTGAAAATATGCCAGAAAAACTCAGAAAAAGAACAAGAGAATTTGTCACCAATGGAGGGCCGAAAGAGAGGGAGAACGAAATCTTTCCGATTGAAGAGCGATCCGAAATGCCACAATTATCGATTGATGACAATGATATTCGTGATGTAATTGACGGTAAACAGAAATATATTCAAAATAAAGATAGATAATCGGTGACGAATAACTTTCGCATAAAAAATCTCTTCAAGAGTACTCTTGAAGAGATTTTTTTTCACCGCGCTGAAGATAATTAATGATTCTCTTCACTGCAGTGCCGGCGCGGATGAACTCACGCGCCGGACGTTACGACCACGAATCCTCTTCGTCGGGATTCGTGGGAGGTGGCATGCGGCGCCGACGTTGCCATTCGTCGTATCTGTCGCGGATGGCCCACTCGACTCTGCCTCCGGGCCGCTTGTAGCGTCCGTCCGGCACCGAGCAGTCCACGTCCTACGAAGCGGCCGCCTGCCTTGAGACGAGGCCACCACTTGTGATAGGCAGCGACAAGCCATGGCCAGAACTTGGTTTGAAACCAGTTCCGGAACGCAATGGCCTTGGCCACCATCCACTCGCCTGCTCTCCACAGTTTTCCTGGCAGTTCGAGGAGCAGCTCCGCGGCGGAGCTGGGCCACTTGATGCCGGGAATGTCCTTCACGACGGGCACCTTTTTCAGTGCCGCCGCCCCACGCAACACGAAGTAGGTAGGGCCGAAGAGTGCCATCAACATGCACACCAGGGTCGGCGGACCGACCAAAGCGTACATGATGGCGTCCACTGGACTGTTGATCAAGGCACCTCCCCCTCTGGTCTCAACGACATGTCGAGATTTGCAGAGGACCCTTTATTATAGCAGTATTTAGCTAAAAAAGCAATCAAGATCGTGTTTAAAAAGAAGTTTTAAAAATTGACGCCAGCGGACCTTTTGGGCCCGCCGGCTCTTTCACTTGGTTCGGATTCACCGTTGCCTGCATCTTTCCTTCATCACGGTTATTTGGAGTATAGGCGGAATCGGGATTGGGAGAAGACGGTCATGTGGGTAAGTGAGAAAGGTATAGATTTTACGGATAAAAAACGGATGGGACGGATGGTAATCATCCATTTCTCACTACTCGCCAAATCGCTTCCTCACCAATTTCCATGTGCGCATTTTTGATACTAAACCCTGCGGCTAATTTGTGACCGCCGCCACCAAAACGCTCTTGTGCTAAGGCGGCCACATTGCGTTTTCGACTGCGTAAGCTGCCTTTCACTGATCCATCCTCTTTTTCGTAATACACCAAAACGGTTTCGTGGGTGTCATCTAATACTTCATTTAAATATTCTGATAATGACTTGATATCGTCCTCGGTTGCTCTGCATTCCTCGATATCTTTCCGCGTGACAACTGTTGCTGTAGCATCCATGTCCGGATCATGAAAGAGGCGCGACAGGGCCAATCCCCATAAACGCAATGATGCCGCTGATTTATTCATCATGGTGTTGCGTACGATTAGACGCATGTCAGCTCCCTTTTTTAATAGTTCGGCCGCGGTTTCTAAAACAGTCGGATTGGTGTTGGGTGTGGAAAAAAGAATCGTGTCTGTGCACATGCCGGTAAGAAAACATTGTGCAGCTTCGGGAGAAATATCGTATCCCACACCTCGAGCAAAGCGATAGGCAACGTCCGCAGTCGAAGCTGCATAAGGCTCAATGAGATTGATGGTGCCGTAATGGGGATTACTCAGATGATGATCGATGCACACCAGCGGAACAGGGACGGGCAAAAGGGGAAGAAACGTCTTGATGTACACGCCATCGGAACAATCGCAAATAATCATCAGATCAATAGTGTGATCTTTGAAAATTTTTGCATCACGCTTGATGATATTGATTGCTGGCAAGAAGTCGAAAAATGGTGGGAGAGGTTTGGGTGAAAAAACGGTTACTTTTTTCTGCTGTTGCATGAGGGTGTGATACAGACCCATGGTCGAGCCAAGCGTGTCGCCATCAATACGTTCATCGGTCAACAGTAACACATGCCGGGCCTCAGCAATGCGCTGTGCGATAATGTCATAAATGGCAGAAGACATAAGGGTGTACGGTACTATCCCGACCATGCCTCGTCAAGATAACGTAGGATCGGTACAATCCTCTCAACTATGTATCTTTCGCGCCTTGACGTTCAAGGTTTTAAAACCTTTGCGCAAAAAACCACCTTACTGTTTCCGGCTCCCTCAAGCAATCATCGTCCAATGACGGTTATTGTGGGACCGAATGGATCGGGAAAGTCGAATTTAGCTGATGCTATTCGTTGGTGTTTGGGTGAACAATCCATCAAATCTTTACGTGGGAAAAAAGCCGAAGATATTATTTTTTCTGGTTCACAAGGGCGCGGGCGTTCGGGTTTTGCGGAAGTTGCGTTGACGTTTGATAATACTGACGGCGGTTTTCCGCTTGAATACAGCGAGGTCACCATGACGCGTCGATTATACCGTGATGGTGAAAGCGAATATCTCTTAAATGGGGAGGCGACGCGTTTACAGGATATTCATCTTTTGCTTGCGCAAGCCGGTGTTGGTCAACGATCGTATGCGGTTATCGGCCAAGGCATGATCGATCAGATTATCGTGGCAACACCCGAAGAGCGGAAATCGTTTTTTGATGATGCGACTGGTATTCGTGAATTTCAACTCAAGCGTCATCAGGCGGTGTTAAAACTCACGCGTTCGTCAGAGCATCTCGCCGAAGTCGAAATGATTTTGCAAGAACTTGAACCACGACTGGGAATGCTTCGTCGACAAGTGCGCAAACTTGAAGAACGCGATCAGATTGAGCGAAAATATCACGAAGCGGCACGATCGTATTATGCAACGATGTGGTGGAATACCGAGGATGAGCGCCTTGGCGTCCAAAAGCAACTCGAAGGTTTGCGGCAAGAAATTGCAATTGCGCGCAATAATGTTGTGGAGATTGATAAACGTTTAGCCGATTGTGAGGCGCAGCAAAAAGCTGTCGGGGCCGCAGACGCAGCAGCACTCCACGAAGCGCATCAAACGTACAAACACACATTTGAAAAATTACATGCTGCACGTCGTAAACAGCAGGAAGCTGAGCGTGAAATTGAGCTTGCCCGTGTTCGTGCACAATCATCGTGGGCGCCGTTGCCGCTGACGGAAATTATCAGCGAGCTTGAGCGTTTAGTGGGTCATCATGATGAATTGGTGACTCGTCTTGCTTCGGTGAAAGATCTCGCTGAACTTGATGAGGTTGTGGCGCATTCAAAAACGCTTCACGAAAAAGCAAAGTCTCTTCATCGTCGTCTAGTGCGACCCAATCTTGATGATTGGCAACCGAGCGATGAGCAACGTGCGGCAGTTGAGCAGGCCAAGCAGATGATTTTGCAAAGAGAGGAAGAGGTAAAGCAGGCAGAAGCTGCGGTGACCGCAAAAACAAGTGCCCCGCAAACGGCATCAACCGAAGTGTTTGCGTTGCAACGTGAAGCGCGTGATAAGCAGCGCCTTTTTATGGAAGCGGAGGCAAAGGCCAATGCGGATGAGATCGCACTCGCTCGTGTTGAAACGCGTTTACAAGGGCTTGTGCAAGAGATCAAAGAAGCATTTCCGGAAACATTTGTACAAGAGATTCGTACGCAAGCGCCGACCGAACGCGTGCACGATCTTACGAAAGCACACGAAGACATGCGTCGCTTGCGTCATCAGTTGGAGCTCATCGGTGGCATTGATCCCGAGGTTGTGAAAGAATATGGAGAAGTATCGGAACGATTTACCTTTTTGACAACGCAGGTTGAGGATTTACGCAAAGCATTGACGTCGACGCGCGTCATTGTGGCTGAGCTTGATAAAGAAATCGAGACGACGTCTGACGAAGCGTTTACGAAAATTAATGATGAATTCCAGAAATATTTTAAAGTCTTGTTTGGCGGTGGATCATGTGCATTATTGCGCATCAAATCCGAATCGCCGGATGCGGATGCATCCGTAGGGGATCGGCATGCCGATCCCCAATCTGCGGACGAAGCCGCAGAAAAAACCGTAGCCAACGCCGACATCCCCACCGAAAAATGGTCCGGCGTGGAAATCCAAGCTACGCCTCCGGGCAAAACGCAAAAATCACTGAGCTTATTATCCGGTGGCGAGCGCGCGCTGACATCGATTGCTTTATTGTGTGCAGTGATGGCCACAAATCCTTCGCCATTTGTCGTATTAGACGAGGTTGACGCGGCACTTGATGAAACCAATACCGTTCGTTTTGCGAATATTTTGAACGAGTTGCGTCATCGCACCCAATTTCTCGTCATCACCCACAACCGTGCCACCATGGAAAAAGCGGATGCATTGTATGGCGTCACCATGGGCGACGAAGGTATTAGCCAATTATTGTCGGTAAAATTAGAAGATTTCGCGAATGGCCATTCCGCGCGGCGGTAACATTTTTACAATCGATTCCACAATTCGTCATAAATGATCTTTTGTGTTTGCGCGAAATCTTTTGAGGTAATCAGAACGGCGAAATGCTCTTTCCAGGAAATCATCAACACGTGATCGCCGTAGATGTTTATTTCAGGAGAAAAAAATGATCCTTCTTTCATGAAGCGTACATCGCGTAACTCTTTTTTACTCTCTTTTATTCGTTGTCGCCATTCTTTCGTATCGGGCGCGATAGCTCGGGCTTGAATGCCGCGCTTTACACGCTGGACAAGATAGCGAGAAAAACGTTCTCCCATCGATGAAGTAATTGATTCGATGTTTGCGTATGCACGAATAATATCTTTGGTTGCTAATGTGGCGTAGAGCGCTTCTTCAATTCCTTTTTCTCCTTCGAAATACGTGACACGAGGAAGTTGCAAGGCATTTTTTGCGAGATTCAATAATTCGGGCATGGTTTCTGTAAGGCGTTGTTTTTTCTTTTCCGCTTCAGCGGTAAAATCAGCAACCTCCCGATCAATGTTTTGTGAGATGAATCGTGGATCACGAGCGGTAAAGGTTTGCGTTGTTTTATTTTTTGTTGTGTAAACAAGGCCTTTTTTCTGAAGTGATTGAAGAATATCGTATACCGTTGGTCGTGAGAGTGTTGTTCGGCGAGCAATAACCGATGGCTTAAGGCTGGCATGACGAAGAAGAGCGAGATACACCTCTGCCTCTTTCTCGTTGAGACCAATTTCGTTGAGTGCTTTTTGTATATTCATAGAAATTGTCGAAGGTATATCGACAGTTATATCTATTATATTAGCCTAGAATAAACCTATCTTCAAGAAATCATAAGAAATATATTGTACAAACTTTCCTTTCGCATATAGTTTTCCTGCGAAAAAATAATCCATTTCGCACAGGAGGTTGCATGATCCAGATTCACATCGCTACGGCGGAATTTGTGTTCTGCATGCTGTATGCACTCTTCTTTTTTCTGATCGGCATGGTATTGATGTTTACTTGGATTGTTCGAAGTGAGACGAATGGATTCTGGAGATTTGTTCTTTTCAATTTTTCCATGATCTCTCTCTGTATGAATTTCGCTCATGCAGGATTGATGATTCCTTATATCGATCCCGTTCAAAAGAATGTACCTATCGGTATAAATGGGTTTCCATCAATTGTCTTAATCAATGCGATCCTTTTCTATTTTCTCTGTAGAGAAATGATCGAAGAGTACTATCGAAGGAAGAACGCGCGTCTATCTGGCGCATGAGTCGCTTGCAATAAGCGGCCTGTGCGCTTATTGTTTTCTGTGACAAAAATCTTTCTATGTCTCATCGCACGTATCTCACCGGTCCTGATCGCGAAATCGCCGAACGATTTATGCATGAAGCGCTGATTGAAGCGCGAAGATCGACTTGCGGTCGACGTTTTTGTGGCAGTGTCATCGTTGCTGCGAATGGCGAGATTATCGGTCGAGGATTTAATAGTCCGCCTGCGGATGATGAGTCTCAGCGGCGCTGTCATCGTAAACACGAGATTCACCCCACGTTTAAAAGCGATAAAACCTGTTGTCCGCATGCTGAATGGCGAGCAATTTTTGATGCGTTACGTCATTATCCGAACGAGATTATCGATGCCACGTTGTACTTCACTTCTCGTGATGACAACGGAGAAATGCTGTTTTCGGGAAATCCCTATTGTACCGGTTGCTCAAAGATGGCGCTCGATGTCGGATTGAAATATTTTGTCCTTTGGCATGAAGAGGGAATCGTTGCCTACGATACCCGGCTTTATAACGATCTTTCCTACGCCTGGTCGGCAGATTTGGAAAAGCCGTCATGAGATGATAAGGTAAAAGCAATATGCGCGAACCACGTCGTCAACAAAAGCCTCGTTTTTCAAAAGAAAAAACCAGTTGGGAACCGGTGGCGAACTGGTATGGGAAGAAGGTCAAAGAAGAAGATTCCTATCAAACAACCATTGTTTTTCCTGGCGCCTTACGATTGCTAAAGCCTCAGCAAAAGAAGCAGTATCTCGATATTGCCTGCGGTGAGGGATCGTTTGCGCAGATGATTGCCCGAGCGGGTGGGGAAGTAACCGGTCTTGATATTTCATCGAGTTTGATTAAGGCCGCCGAAGCAAAACACATTCGTAATGCAACCTTTCGTGTCGCAAATGCCAAGGAATTTTCCCGTTATTTCCCACCACTTTCGTTTGATGGTGCGACGTGTATTTTGGCTGTGCAAAATATTAACGACATGGACGCGGTCTTTCGTGATGCCGCCAAGGTTTTAAAAAAGAATGCACCTTTGGTCATAGTGTTGAACCATCCGGTATTGCGCATTCCACGACAAACGTCATGGGGATTTGATGAAAGTAAAAAGATGCAATATCGGCGGATTGATGGATATTTAATTCCCAACGAAATTCCCATTTTAGCGCATCCCGGCAAAGGCGAGCACAGCGAAAAAACGTTTTCGTTTCATCGTCCAATTCAGGATTATGTGCGTGCACTTGGTGAAGCAGGATTTGTCATTGATGCACTCGAAGAATGGACATCAGATCGTCGGAGTGAATCGGGTGAACGTGCACGAACAGAAAATCGTTCACGCAACGAGATTCCCTTGTTTATGGCCATTCGAGCGGTCAAAAGATAAGGTGTTATGTCGGTTCATTTTTCCCTTTTTGATCCCTATCCAAAGCTTCGTTATGGATTTTCCGAACGAACGGATAGATCAATGAAGAAGAATCAAGCACCGAACTTGTCGAGCGAAGCACGAAAAACATATTTTGGTTCTTGCGGTGTTTCTTTGGATTATGTCGTATCAAGTGCTCTTGTACACGGAAGCGACATTGCCGGAGTCACTTTCGGGGATGGCGGATCACTCATTGCGGCAAGTGATGGACTGGCTACCAAAGATCGTAATACCTTTTTGAGTATTACTGCCGCTGATTGTTTGCCGGTTTATTTTTTTGATTCCGCGCAGAACGTTATTGGTGTTGTGCATGCAGGTTGGAGAGGTGTGGTTAAAGGGATTGTGCCAAACATGATTCGGTTTATGAGGGAGAAATACGGCTCATCCTCTGCCGATATCCTTGTCGGTATTGGGCCAGGAATCCAGGTATGTCATTTTGAGATTAGCAATGAAATCTGTGATCAATTTGATAAAGAAGTCATTCATGAGCACGATGGCAAAATTTTTGTTGATCTCCCTAAAATGATCATACGGCAACTTGCACACGCAGGTGTTCAACAATATGAATCTGCAAACGAATGCACCTTTTGTTTAGTTGATCGGTATTTTTCTTATCGTCGTGATAAGCCTGGACAACTCGAAACCATGATTGCGTGGATTGGATTAGATGCATGATTTAGAGATGTATCTGTTTTGCAATAATCTTCTTTCCGAAGAACCTTGTACCCAGTGCTGCAAACTTTTTGGTGAGATCCGTTGAATAGAAAAGAACCTTTCCTTTCTTACTTAATTCTTTTTCAATCTCGGGATGGCGTTTGAGATATGATTGTACTTTTTTGGGGACGATTTTTTCTTCGGAGATCAGACGAACATTTTTTCCAACGATTTTTTGAATCTTTTTTTCGAGCAATCCGTAATGCGTGCAGCCGAGGATGAGGGTGTCGACTTTTTTCTTGATTAACTGGAGATATTTTTCCAAAACGAGATTCAGTGCTTTTGATGACTCTTCGCCACATTCGATAAAGGGAACAAGGAGCGGACAGGCTTGTTGCGAAACATCGATTTTCGGATCGAGCTTGATGAGCTCTCGTACGAATGCCTCGGATTGCACCGTGCTTTCGGTGGCGATGACGCCAATTCGCTTCGTTTTTGTATGCTCGACTGCGGCTTCGGCAGCGGGAATCAGAACTCCGAGTACGCGACGATCGGGATAGTGTTTGGGTAAGTATTCTCGCTGAATTTTCGCAAGTGCTTCACTTGATGCGGTGTTGCACGCGAGAATGATCAATGAACAATTCTGTTTAAAGAGAAGATCCACCGCCTGCTTCGTATATTCGTAAATCACTTCCTGCGATCGCGTCCCATAGGGCGCGCGCGCCGTATCGCCGAGATAGATGTAGTTATATTCTGGTAATTCTTTGACGAGTCCACGCAGAATCGTTAATCCCCCAAATCCCGAATCAAAAACGCCGATGGAATGTTGCATAGGAAAACGGATAGAACGGATAAATGACTGATGGTGACGGATTTCGTGTCATCCCGACGATAGGAGCAATCTGTTGCTATTCGCAGGAGCTACTCACGACATTAGAACTCTAGTGCTTGTTAGAGCCCTTTTTTATAAATCCATCCTCCGTAAGTTTTACAAACGACACCTCTATTGAAGATTCCAATTCTTTAATGAGATCATAATGTATCGCTACTGCCAGTGCCGCACGCATCACATCCTGAATCTCTTTTGCCAATGCTTTTTTATCTGCAGGACCGTATTTTTCATTTTTGATGCCGGTACCTTCAACATGATTGACAGCTTTGGCGAGCTCTCCGGATTCTTCGCAAAGACGAGTGATAATTTGAAAAGGTTCATTACCATCTGGGAATTTTTTATTTAGGCCATTAATGATAGATGTGAGTTTTTGAAAGGAATCCATAGATAGAAATAGTGTACTCCAAGGATACCCTTTGCCCCACCATGGCTTGACAAATATTCTCTAATAGGGAAGAATGCGCCCATCTTATTCAATAAAAGAATCACTTAACTACTTCCCTCTATGCTCGTCTTCCGCCTTTCCCGCACTGGTAAGAAAAAGCAGCCATATTACCGTTTGGTTGTACAAGAAAAATCTCGTGATCCCTGGTCTCCCGCTATCGAAGTTGTTGGCAATGTTAATCCTCGCGCCGAACGTAAAGATGCAGTCTTGAACAAAGAGCGCATCGAACACTGGTTGAAAATGGGCGCTCAGCCATCACCAACCGTGCATAATATGTTCGTTGAACTAGGTTTTATCAAAGCCGATAAGGTCAAGCACACGCGCATTACCGCGAAGCGTGCCAAGAAAATTGCTGAAGACAAAGCGAAGGAAGAATCCGCTGGCTAACCAAAGTCCCCCACATGGGGGACTTTGCCTTTTAAGAATGTTTTGTATACTGGTGAGTGATGCGACCGACGTGAAGCGGCGGCACCGGGACGCACTTAACATCCGCCGACGAACATTATGGATTTTGATCAAGAATTTGTTGAGTACATCGTCAAGAGTCTCGTAAACAAGCCCGACGAAGTGCGCACCGAGCGCAAAGTTGACGAACAGGGCGTGCTTATTACGGTTTTTACTGCACAGGACGATATTGGATACGTCATCGGCAAGGCCGGCAAAACCGCCATTGCTATCCGCACGCTCTTGGCAACCCTTGGCGCCAAGCACAACATGCGCATCAGCTTCCGCATCCACGCCCCCGACGCTGGCAAGCGCCGTATGGGCGGCACTGCTGCGAGCGACATGGGCGGCACCACTGCACCTTCGGCTCCCGCTGATGACATGTCGGTGGAGAGCTTGACGTTTTAGTAAATTATATGATGTCCGAAAAAGTGGATAGCGGAAGAGAAAAGGAGTCTGAATCGGGCAAATTTGTCGATCAGCTTTTTGGTGATCTGAATGAACGATGGGATCGCGTTCGTCTTGAGGCTATTCGGAAAGGTGACACTGAGAGTAGAGGGAGAGCTATTCGTAGACAAGAGTTTTGTGCAAGAATACCCGGCTTTTTGCATGAAAGGGCTAGACGGATTTCTTTGGATCAAGATAAAATCAAAGCCATCACTGACACCATTGATCTTCAAGGAAATAGGAGCTCAGATTTGGATATGATATTCATCATGACTTTGGCCACGATGATTAATTCATGGGAATAATTGTATGTTCAGTAAAGCGAGAAAGTCCGTGTTACCATAAAGGTGCACGGATTTTTGTATGCTGAATATAGATATTTTAACCATCATCCCTGAAGTGATCGACGCCTATGCTGAAGCGTCTATTTTGGGCAGGGCTCAAAAAGAAAAGCTCATAAGGATCGCTGCGCATAACCTTCGTAAATATTCCACCGATCGTCACCACAAAGTCGACGACACGCCATATGGTGGCGGTGCGGGCATGGTGATGAGCATTCAACCATTTGATGGCGCAGTTCGGAAGATTCGTTTACGCAAAAAGTTTTTATCGCGTAAAGAACCGAGCGTGAGAATCATTCTTACCTCTGCATCGGGGAAGCGATTTACGCAACAAGATGCCAAGCGACTTGCAGAGTACGATCAAGTTATTTTTTTATGTGGTCGCTATGAGGGGGTCGATCATCGCGTTGAAGAAGCGATTGCTGATGAAACGTTCTCGATTGGTGATTATGTACTTACCGGGGGCGAGTTGCCGGCGCTCGTGATGACGGATGCGATTGCGCGGAATATCCCGGGAGTTCTTGGGAATAACGAAACGCTCAGTGAAGAATCGCATACCGAAGAAGGCTGGCTCGAATATCCGCAATACACAAAACCGGAAACCTATCATTTTGCATCATTCATAAAATCAAAACAGACGCATGCACAAGATCTTCGCGTTCCCCAGGTTTTATTATCCGGAAATCATGGAAAGATTGCGCAGTGGCGCGCTGAACGGGCAGAGATTCGCGCAGATCGCGTACATACAGAAAAGACTGATGAGGGTTATCCCCAAATCCGCTGATTTTACCGCTTCTTTCAGACTTGACAGCTTCTTTTTTCTCTTATAAACTGCCGCTCGTCGCTAATTTTTTTGGCGGACGCACTTTCACAACTAAACATGCGAAACAACAATGCGTAATCACGTAAACAATTGCGTGATTACAGCGTCCCCAATACCCCGTCTCTTAATTGAGACAAAAGACAGATCCTCTTCTCGCAAGAGTTGAGGTTTTAACTGAGAGTTTGATCCTGGCTCAGGATGAATGCTGGCGGCGTGTCTAAGGCATGCAAGTCGAACGGACATTACTTTGTAGCAATACTTTGGAATGTTAGTGGCAAACGGGAGCGTAACACATTGGTAACTTACCCTGAACTCGTGAATAACTACTGGAAACGGTAGCTAATACACGATATGGATGGGGGGACTTCTGTCATTCCCATTGAAAGAATTTCGGTTCAGGAGAGGCCTATGGCCCATCAGCTCGTTGGCGGTGTAATAGACCACCAAGGCTATGACGGGTACCAGGCGCGAGAGCGCGACCTGGCTCATTGGAACTGAGACACTGTCCAAACACCTACGGGTGGCTGCAGTC
>CAZREA010000009.1:0-28251 GCA_964599455.1 uncultured Gammaproteobacteria bacterium
GGGACGGTAGTTCAATTGGTTAGAGCACTGCCCTGTCACGGCAGAAGTTGCGGGTTCGAGTCCCGTCCGTCCCGCCAGAAAAGGTTCTCACGCATGTGAGGACTTTTTCTTTTTGTGTTTGCGGAATTTTATTGCTGAAGCACGAATTGCAACGGCGCATTTTTCTCCCAAGAAATTGCCGCGTTGCCCACCGGGTGCCCAAAATTCTGAGGAACCGGTTCAAGTACCCGTACAGCATCGTGCAATGATGCTGATGTAAGATGGGCGTATCGTTCCGTCATTGCGATGGTCGAATGACCAAGAAGTTGTTGGATAACGCGCAGCGATACACCTTTCATGGCGAGATGCGAGGCAAACGTGTGCCGTAAGATATGCCAACCGATTTTGCGCACTCCTGCACGAGCACAGAGTCGTGTAAGTTCCCTTGCAGCACCATCGGTACTCCCAGGTTTATCATCGACGCCAGGAAACACGAATCCCTTCTTTTGCCGCTCTGCTTCCAGTAACCTACGTAAATCGCCCGCGAGTGGTACGTATCGTATCCGGTGACTTTTGGGAGTGGTCATTTCATATCTCACCCATGATCGCCGAACAATCAACACATTCCCTTCGAAGTCGATATCACTCCACGAAAGCGCCAGAAGCTCTCCGAGACGCAACCCGGTTCGTAGCGCGGTAAATAGCATCCGATGCACAAACGGTGGGGCTGATGCAGTAAGGAGTTTCGTTGTTTCATCTTCGGTAAGAAAGTCGATGCGACGTGAGTACGCTTTCATGAGTTTTATCTTTGGCATATGCGTCATTCTTTCCCAATCAACCGCTGAACGCAGACAGCGACTTAATACCGTAAGATGATTGTTAATCGTCTTAGGAGCGAGCCCTTCGTCGAGCTTTCGTGCTTTGTAGCGCTCGATATCTTCAGCTTTAATGTGATCAAGCTGCGACTTTCCAAAGAATGGCAGAAGATGGTGGTTGAGGATTGATGCTTTCATGCGGCGTTCAGAGAGTTTGTTGTTCGCCGCGACGTACGCCTCCATCCAATTCACCACAAATTCTGAAAACAGAGGAGGAGCACTGGGCTTTATCAATCCCCCATCACGTGCAATCTTTGCACGAAGCATCGCCTCATATGCTAGTGCACCCACACGACTATTTTCTGGACTTTTCTTTCGATAGCGGACGAATTCCACGCGGAAATCCACCCACCAAGAATTACGTATTTTTCGTGCGCTCATACTCATTCAATAGGCTTCACGAGACACGATGCGAGATAGCTCTCCACGTCTGACCGACGGAATCTGATGTACCGCGGAAGTCGATAAAACGGCAGCAAGCGACGCTCTATCATCCGATAGACGCTTGCCGTGGAGATTCTCAGGAACTCGGCCACTTCTTCAACATTCATGAGTTCCTGCTTCGCAGATTGTGACTCGCGAGAGTCCTGCATATTTAGTTGTAAGAGAGCAATGCTCCGGGAATGAGAAAATTCTCATTATGGGCAACGCTCATATTTTACCTAAATAATTAAGAGTTGGGTCGAACTATCCCTCTTCCCGATCAATGAATCTTATAAATTTACGCATACGCTTCGTTGGTTCTCCTTTCCAAAATTTCGTCCTCACCTCAGGAGGTTCAATAAATGCTATATCAGCAAGTTTTTTGTAGATTCGTGATCTTTTGGGAATCATTTGGGATTTATAGAACAATCCGAGACACTTACGACATGCAACATAACCTCGTTCGAAATAAATCCGCGCACATCTTTTCTTACACAAAGGACACCGCATCCACCAACGAAAACCACCAAAGTTACAGGAAGTTTTCTCTAACTGCACCTGGTTTTGTGCATCTTTCCATTCTCCTCCATACTTTCGATGTTTATAATCAAGACGAAAGAATGGTCGTTCATGATTTATCCGAATCAAGATATTCACCTTACCGGCTTCCCCATCATTCCAAAGCAGTTCTGCATGTCGATCTCCCTTTAAAAACCCAATTGCTCGAAGTCGATAAATGCTAATACTTAGATAATCTTCGCAAAGAGCTGACATATCTATTTTTCTACATCCCCGTCTTCTCTTTATTTATGTTTTCTTCACTTCCCTTCTCTTGTCTTCTAGGAACGAGACGTTGCGAAGACGTATCAGGAACGTAGTGTTCCCACCCCGGAAAATCGCTAACCTTCCTAACGTCACTGCGCAGCTTCTGATATTTATTCCACCCTGGATGTATGCCGATAATCACATTTTGACTCTTTTCATCATAAAAAAGTTTAATAAGACCAATTTGCGCAATGTGATCGAGCATTTCTGTCACCTTCTGTCTTCCAATTCGATTACTATGAAAAACCTTTCTCTTAAGAAAATTTCCATCGGCGCGAAAGCATCCATAGTCATCAGCAAGAGTAATTATTGCTATATAAAGAAGTCTTTCCGGAATAGAGAGGCTATTGAATTGATCGCTATCCCAAATCTTTCCGTGAATCATTCGTGCTTTTGCCATACATGCTCATTTTTATCGTAAAGACGTGCTTTTACAGCTTTTAATGAATTAAAAAAGGTTCTCGGTTCTACTTTCAAGTGAAATAGCCAAAATTCTTCTACGATCTTGTGACAACTCGCCGCATCATCAAAAAAGAATGTTGCTCGACCATCTTCTTGCCACTCAACAGCAATCACCGGATTTCTCAAACATTGCAGTACCGCCGCAAGACAAATGTCACGTGTTTCGTAATACTCATTCATACATATAAAAAATGACGATTTAAGTATCGCCATTCTAGTAATTACGTTTATAGAAAATGCTTGTGAGCCTTTTTCGGCTTAAATTAAGGAAATTTTCGTATTGATGGGGAAATTTCTGGGTTTATTAAACAGATCTGTCCACGCGGTAAAGAAAAAATGGAAAAACCAAAACTTGTCTTTGTTCTTCTATTTATCTCGTTGGCAACATTTTTTATAGACTCCTGATGCTTCTTTTCTATTTCTATATCTGAATCAAGACCTAAAACCTGTGGAGCTATCTGATAAATCTCAACCAACTCCATAAAATCATGATTTTCAAACATATATTTAATAAGGTATCTCTCATAAGAATTTGGAGATATCTTACAGACCGAATCCGAATATCTAATGATACTCATGGAATCAATGTATTGAAGTTTATGAGATATTTTCTGTTCAAGATGATAATAAATTTCACCAAGTATCTTCATTTTTTTAAAAAAGAAATCTCGAACATCTTGAAATTTATGGTAGCTACTCTCATTAAAATTTTCTATCTCCAAGAATCGAACAATAGGCTCACTATCTTCAAATATATTTTTGAGTAAATCCTCTGATTCCTCAGACCAACTTAAAACTATTCGGTTAAAATTGGCTACAAAAACATTTGGTTCTACTATATCTTCTAATTTCTCTCCATGTTCTCCATATAAATCATCCAAAGACGGATTAATGCTCCCAAGATTCCTTCCATCAAAAAAGAGCGATTGCTCCACTGCCTCTTTTCTTTTTTTCTCAATCTTTATTGCCTTAGATAATTGAGCATCAATTTTAGTCATGGCTGCATGAATAGGAATTTTGCTTTTCATACTTATGTTTTTGACATTTTACCGAAATAAAACCATACTTTCCATGCTGAGACTCAAGTAACAGTTTTTCTGTAGACGTCCCAAAAGGGGCCTATGGGGTTATTGCCGCGACGTAACGGGCACCCCATAAAACAAGCAGCAGTAACCCTGCTACTTGGGTCTCAGCAACCTGGGGTGTCCTTTTGTTTTTAAAGCAATTATGAAAGCTGGATTTGTAACGTTCGCAATCATTGCTACTCTTATCGTCTTCTCTTTTACTATAGGAAAATTTCAAGAAAAGAGGGTGACGTGGCATTTCCCGATCAATTTGGGAGATAACCAGGAATACGTTCAAGAAATTGCAGGGATGCCCGACAAGTCATCTCCTATTTCGGTTCAATGGTATTCCGACAGCGGTTTTTCAATCGTTTATGATGATTATCAACGAGTGACAGAGATACATATCGCAGGAGAACACACGTACTGGCATCGCTATGAACCAGGCATTATCAATTCGCTAAACAGCCTATCCACGTATGAAGACTTTGTTTCTTCTCTAGGAAATCCTGACAAAAAAGAGATGGATTCTTCTCTTAGCGCAAACCAATATACTGCCACATGGAAAAAAGAAAACATTAACATTGAGGCGGATTTCTGGTTAGAAGATCTTATCGAAAATGAAAAAATTTATCCAAAGAATTCTCTTATCTTTCTTTCTTTAAAAAGAAGCCTTTAAAATTTCGTTTATTAACGTATGAATGAAAGAAAAAAATCACTCGCTCAGAAGTACATGATGATACTTTTAATACTCATAACTGGAATATCTCTTTACAACGTTTCTCAAAATTCCGAATTAAAGAATCAAATATTACTTCCCTCTTCAAGCTTCATTGATCTTAATTCTTACATTACAATTTCGGGAACATTGATCGCTACAACTCCTAATCCTATTGCTAACCCCCTAAATATCAATGAATTTACATGCGAGGAATATAAGGCCGAATGTCAATTAGTCCAGGCTGAAATTTGGGAAAGTGGCTTTCTATCGCTTTATACCGAAACTTTCCCGGTAGAAACTTGGAATGATCAATTTATTATTTTCTCCACCGCGCCAGATAGCTCTCAATGCGTAAAATGGACCTATCGAATTGATCGTCTAAAAGAAGAGTTGATTGGTGTAAGAGAAAAAGCTGCTGATTACAACAGTGAATTCTGCGATGGTGTTGGCCTTGAAGCTTTTGAAGTCAAAATTGTTGATGGATCTGAGGCAATGCATTAATACCTTGATTTTCTCGAAAATTAAATAGAAAGAATATGAAAAATGCGCTACTCTCTAGAGTAAGTGCATGTTTATCTTATGGAAGAAATCCCCATTTGTAGCTTAGAGGATATATACAACTACCTAAGACGTTTCTCGCTGTCAGATAGCCTCATGGTTATTGGAATAGTTAACAGTTGTCTGAAATATGGGTCCCTGCGGTTAGAAAAAGACCATATTCCTCCACAAACAATGCAATGGATTAAAGAAAATTACAAAACTCATCAAGAGAAAATTAATCTTTCACTACTACTCACACGTCTTGCACGTTTGTTAATTCTCTCAAATACTAATGATCATAGAAGAAAAGTGCTTGATACTGGAACCCCAGAATTGAGCCATGCTCTTTATCTTGTATCTATACTGCATGATGCAGAAGTGGAAGGAGAAATGAGAAACGAAATGGATTTTGCAAAGATCTTTAGCAGAATAGGTCAATGGCAGTTCCCTTTACAAGCACCTAAGACGGATATTTTGGGTCGAGGCCAACTTCTTTTTATCGATTTACCAGATCTAATAAAAGATAAGTATAATTTTGATGAAAAGATGAAAGAGTATTTTGGAATGGATATTTTTCAATTCATGGTTACTGGCTTCGCCTTGTGGATTATGACAAACGGTATTTTAAAATACCGACTCAATATTGAAGTGGATAAATTGAAAAATATAGTTACTGGAGATAGCATTGAAAAATTTCTTTCATTATCTTCAGGAACACCTGAAGACTATAAAAGATATATACGAGATGAAAACTGGAAATCATCAAACAAGCTAAGGGATATGTATTTCTTAGATCCCTTTCATGTTATGCCTGTGGTAAAAGTGGGGTGGTCTCTAAAGTTAGAACCCAATTCCTATATAGTTCCACAACCCTTATTTTTATTAATACGTTCTAGTTTAGGACCGTTTTATCTACTGAGTGATAAAGAAAAAGCTTTGCACACTGAAGATCCAAGAAAAAATCCGTTCCGTTCAGCTTTTGGTAACGTTTATCGTGAATACGTAAAACAACACCTTTCTTTAAAAACTTCATCAATAAGTTTAGTTGATCTTGATACTGAAATCGAGTATGAAGATGAGCGTCCAGATTTTGCACTCATAGAAGAAGAAACATGCGTCTTATTTGAAGTAAAAACCAGTATATTATCGCTCGATTGCAGGATGATGTTTGATACAGATAAAGCAAAAGAGGAGATTGGTAAGAATACATTCGAAAAAGCATTAAATCAATTGCATAAATTTGAACAAAAAATTAAAAAAGGAGACATTAAAGATAAAAGATTTAGCAAGATTGAAAATTTCGTAAAGATTCTTGTAGGATTTGAAGATGCATATCTTGCGAATGCTCAATTACTTCCCCTTATAAAAGAGAGATATGGGAATAATTTCGAAAATCTGCAAATTGCAACCTTATCTGACATTGAGATTATTGGAACTTGTTTAGCTCATAACGGCAAAGTAGTTTCTGCCCTAAGAAAGAAAGTAATGGATACAGAAGTTTACAAGTGGGCAGTTGAACCATACCTGCTCTATATCAATAAGGAAATTAATACTGTCAATCCTCTTCTGGATAGAGCATGGAAAAAATTCATGAAAAGAATGATGGGGCTAACCGAAGATCCCGATAAAATTATTGAGGCAGAAAAAAACCAGACAACGGCTCAAGACAGCTCTTTCGTGAAAAATGATTTCATGTTATAAAATAACCAAGGGATCTTAGGCTTAAGAGGTAAAGCCAGGCATTGACAGTGATGAGATCGTGAGATGTCGGCACTCCAATGCATGGTTGAAGGTTCGATTCCTTCAGATCCCTACATAAAAATCATCAGCAAGAAGCTGGTGTTTTTTCTTTAATAAAACAACAAGCCCCACGCCGAGAACGACACGGAGGCCGCTCCCGGCGGACCGGGTAGGGCTTGCTGTCGTTCGGCGCGGGGCCGAGATGAGGAGCTATCGCAGGGCGCAGGAGCCGTAGTCGGTCTCCGACCCGGCACCGGTGAGCCAGGCGTTGAGAGACTCGAAGTTCGTGCCGGTATCCGACGCCGACCAGATATGGAGCCAGACCTCCTCGCCCGCCTCGAGCTCCATCGCACCGTCGGGATCGAAGAACTCGACGACCTCCGCCTCCGCGGTCGTGGCGAGCGTGAGGTCGAGGACGAAGACGACGGTGCTGAGCGGGTTGCCGTAGATGTCGGTCCACCCGTCTTCCACGACCTCGCTCGACACGACGACGAAGGCCTCGGTAGGGACGATGACCTCACCGTCCCACCAGGTGGTCGTGTCGTCGCTCACCTCGTGGTAGAAGGTGAGGCTCACCTCCGCCGGCTCGGTCGAGAGAGCTTCGTAGTAGGCGACCTCGTCCATGAGCTCGTCACCGGTGAACGTGCTGTGGAGCGACGTGCACTCCAGCGTCACGTAGGCGTCCATGGGGTCGGTCGCCTTGCCGTCGGTCGCGGTCTCGCAGGCTCCCAGCAGCAGGCACAGGGGGAGAATCTTCATGGCTTCCTCGGGGTAGTAGGAATCGTGCTCACCTTGCTTGCAGCAAGGGTTTTTATTATTACAGCGAGAGGAGAAAAGTCAACTTCTCTTGAATAAGAAGTTCACACTAAAAAATCTTTATTTACCGAGATGGTGGAAGTGTTGTTTTAACAAAATTCTGCCAGGAAGAGCTTGATCTGTCTCCGTTTGCATTCTCATACGCAGTCACTGCTTTCACGAGAAAGGCATGATCTTTGTCGGTTAAACGGCCCTCATCCACCATGGGCTTTACCACATTTCCAATCGTATCCCACCAGGCTTCTGATTCCAGTTCAAGACTTTCTTCATAGGTAGGGGTCCCGGTTTGGGGTGGCTGATGCACGGCATGAAATAGTTCATGAAGATACAGAATGATTAAGCGATCTTCGTAGGCTTCCACATCTTCGTATTCGTCATACATTTCCATCAAGGTAGGGACAAACAAAAGGATAGCGGGTCGCTGCCGTTCCTCAACCCATACGACTTGTCCTTCCACAGTGGCAAAGATTGTTGTCGCAGGATGTTCCTTGCCACTCATAACAAAAAAGTACTCTCTCTTCTGGAGACGAGTATATCCATCTTCTAATTGTGTTCGTATGGATGCAATCGGATATTCCTGCATCAAACGCAGCAAAGCGAAATTCACATGCGTTTGCATCCAAACTTCCTGTTCCTCACTTATTTCATATGTTTCGTAATATGGCGGAGTGTTCATTGAGTTAAGAGAAGCTCTTTCTTTCTCCTGTTGTATGTGAGAAATAAAAACAAACACGAAAACGGCGCAAATGATAAGAAGGATGATACATAAACCAACGAGCCGTTTAAACCACATAGCATGAAGATAGGATAATCGCTCCTTCTTTTGGTGTCGATGGCATCAAAGTTGTTCTACAAGAGGTTTTTTGATGTAATAACGCCAACTCTTTATGAAAGTCCCGAAACTTTCCCATGCCGTATTACTCATACTCTTTACACTCTTTGTAGGAATTGGTTCAGTCTACACGATAGTACACCTTCCCGACCAGTCATTATCGCAAAAAGATGATCGGGTCGAAGATGCTACTGAACAACCAACAACTGGCATTGTTGATATCAACGCCACTCCCATAAGTGGATATTTATCAAAAATCAATTATCCGAAACTTTCAGGTGTTGCTGACGCAGTCGTAGAAGAGAAGATCAACAAACGTATTTTGGAAATAATCCAAGGGTTGGTAATAGAATACGATCATCGATTTGATAAATACCAAGAGGCGCTGCAAGCACGCGATTTATACTTGGACGGCAACAAACTCATCGGAGGCGGTTTTATCAATATTCGTTACGAAATTGAACAACCGTCCTTTGCACCAATCCTAAGCGTACAATTTTGGCGTGATTGGGATATGACGATGGCTCATCCGGCAAATGATATTCATAACCTCTTGTTTGACTTGCGTAACGGCACCGAGCTGACGCTCTCCGATTTTTTCTCTGATCTTAATTATGAAGTTGAGCTGAACTATCAACCAAATGCTGACTATAACCAAAACTCTCCAAATCCTAACGAGGAACTGGGCGCGATGACGAAAAATATTTCTTCCTTTTCTCACGTAATGGTTGCAGAGGATGGATTACGAGTGACATTGGATTATTATGAGCTTGGCGGAAGACCGTACGGGCAACCGGAATTTCTTATTCCGTGGGATGAACTTCAACCTGCAATAGATCCGGAAGGACTCCTCGCAAAATTCATAGAGTAAGCTATGACAAAGGATAAAAACATGTTCATTGGTTACTTTATCGCTTTATTTTCTCTGACGCTGTTGGTGAATTGGTTCATGACCGAGGTGGACTCTTTTCGTTGCACCTACTGCGGTGATGCATACATAGGACTCCAAGATGTCACCATGCAAGAGTCAGGGTTACACGCGGTACTGATGCCGGCAGCGCACGTTCGCCCGGTTATTCTTAATGCTTCAGTACAAGCGGAAAAAATTGATCATTCCTTCTCAGAAAAAAGAGATACTCCTTTAGGGCCCTATCTGTATATCGGGTATTTTAAAAAAGAAGCAACTTTCTTCTCCTCTGTTTTTCTCCCCCTCATCTTTATTTTATTGGATATCCTTACCTTTGCACTTATAGCACTCGCGCTGACTCTTGTAACACAAGCAGTGCAGCGACATGTGTTGAGAAAGAGAGAAGGCTAGTATTATAAAGGGAAGGTAATTTATGGCTCGTTACATACGAATCACTGAATCCCCTTTAGAACATGCAGATAAAGCTTATAAAGCTGGTTTTTATGTTGAAGCAATTCAAGTTTTGCATGGCGCGATTGAATTCAAGTTGCGGGAAATGTTGATGTTGATCGGCTCGGTGTATTTTGATGCGAAATTAAAAGAAACATGGGACTTGGCAGATCAATCGTCACTTATTAATGCAGCAAACACTCTCCATATACTCGGACAATTAACCCGAGATGATTTAAATGAGCTAGTGGAAGTTAATCGTTGTAGAAATGAGCTCATCCATAAGATTTTCCATGAACCATATGAAAAGTCCTGGTTTGGATATCCCGTGCAAAAGTATCAACGTATTTATTCCATCGCAAAAAAGTGGATGGGAACCTTAGAGATTAGGGTATTTGAAATAAGTGAACGCGATCTTCACTAACCCCATCACTTCCCAAAGCGGTTGTTGCCCACCCGTTGCCCATAAAGTGATGGAGTTTGTGTTTTTGTGCAGAACTCTGCTGACCAGTGAGAAGTGACTATTGTTGCTATCCTTCGCGATATTTTGCCAATATCAGTGCTGTTATCATTCTTGCCATTTTCAGGTTCGAGTCCCGTCCGTCCCGCCAAGAAAGACGATCATCAGAAATGCTGACCGTCTTTTTTTGTTCATTTGCAAGATTAAGCACTAAATTAAAGGGTTTCTTGAGTTCGAAGACAAGCTCTTTCCCCTCTACTTTTGGGTTCAGAATAAGGAAATTCAGAAATGCCCTCTTTTCATGGGTTTCCGAACCGTCAAAGATTTCTCTTGCCCGTCGGGCTAAAGAAAGTACCGTAGCTACAGTAGTTTGATAGTTGTAGTCACCCCTTGAGTGTTCTTCGAGCTCGATACCGAGAGTTTGAATACCATCCATGAGCTCCTGCATCTTTTTGTCATAATCTGCCTTAGTAATGCTCCCGTTTGCGCCCATTCGCTCGCATACAAAAATTCAGCAAGCGATCTACGATTGGTTTGATAACTTCTTAGGATATCGTGGAAAAAGCCGTGCAGAAATTCAGCGTGTTATTGTCTGTTCGGAAAAGAACCAGCAAATTTTTACTGAGATCATCAATGCCGCAAAAGAACGATTTGAGGTTTTACGTAAACAGGAGTTGGGCGAGAAGCAGCACATAAAGCAGTACGCGTGGGAAGTGCCCGCGGTCGATTATTTCAATGAAAACTATGAACGCGTTGATATCGCAAATTGCGTAATGACACCGTGCTATCTCGGCAAGAAACGATCTCGTCCAGAACGGGAGTTTGAGAAGATGCTAAGTGAAAGTGATACAGTTTCTTGGTGGTACAAAAACCGTGAAGCTAAAGAGACGTACTTTGCGATCCCTTACAATGATCCTCATTCTGACGTACTTCGCTCGTTCTACCCCGACTACGTCGTTCAGTTCAAAGATGGCGCAATCGGCGTTTATGATACAAAGTCGGGTATGACTGCAACGAGCGCAGAAACAGCCGCTAAATCCGATGCTCTGCAAGCGTACATTAAAGCCGATAACAAGCGTTTGCGGGGCGGTATTGTTATCTTTGATAAAACAGGAAGCTTTGTGTTCACGGAAAAAACCTATAACATTGATTTACAGATGAAAGGCTGGCAGAGATTGGAACTGTAAGTGGACTCCGAAAATGAAGTTGGATTTGGATTCCCTAACTTTAAATATAGACTAACCTTGTCTAGTTCCAGTATCGAAGATTGGCTTAAAAACTGTCTTTTTATAGATAAACTAATCTAAACTAATCTAACTTTCCAAATAGCACGGCTGCCTCGACCTTCAGAATAAATTACCCCTTCTCTCTTAAGTTCTTGCAGAAGATTGGAAATATCTTTTCTCTTTAAATCAGGGAATGCTTGAGCAAAATCCTCTAACGTGCCTCCAGTAGTATTGCGAACCAAGTGCCCCTTGATCATTTCCTTTTTTACATCCCGACCTAGACCCATTAATCGAGTATGCTGACCGATATTGTGCTCCTGCCAGAACTATGGAACGTCGGCTATGCATCTCCTGATGAATATCAAGCCGGCCGTGATGCTTGGGAAGGGGCCGCCTGCACTCTGGATGATCGTCAATTTTCGCAATATGTATCTCTTGCACAAGAAAAACAAATTGCGATCGTTTTACCTTTTCTTGAAAGAAACGGCGACGGTTCGGTGAGTGATGCAGTAGCGCTTATTGACATAAAAGGAAAGACAGTGGAACGCAACCTCCGACCAACTTTGAATGTTTCTGGATTCCTCTTACTCGAGGACATATACTTGAGGCAGGACAGGGTGCACTGCTATATCAAATAGGTCAGACAATCTAGAATCTTTTCTTACATAAAGCAGAAGCCGCATCCCGAGCGAAGAACGCAGAACGCGACTTCTTTTAGGATGCGGCACGAATATGTCGTTCAGTAGCCCCTCGGCGGAAGGAGCGATGCAGATTGCTATAACTCTTCCCTTTGCCATGAGTCCTCCTACAGGTGTATGGCCCAATTTTTATAGGGGATCTCTCCTGTCGTGTCATTTTCTGTTGAAGGTGGCATTTTCATTTGAGAGATGAGAACATATGTTCATGCAAAAAACTGCTCAACAAACATACGGTTCATTAATGGCGCTTTTTTCGGCACTCTTTTTTGGTAGCTATGGAGTTTGGTCTCGTCTTATTGGTGACGACATGGAAAACTTTTTTCAAGGCTGGACACGAGCGCTTATCATTCTCATACTCATCGTCCCTCTGACGCTATGGCGACGAGAAATGATAAAAATCGCATCGCAAGATAGAAAATGGCTCGCGATATTTCTCGCATTCACCTCAATGACACAAGCACCGATCTTTTACGCCTTTAATCACATGGATATCGGAACAGCATCACTGCTCTTTTTTGTATCCATGTTTCTTACGATGAATGCAATCGGTTTCAGTTTCTTCAAAGAGAAATTAGACACGGTAAAGATACTCGCCATCATCTGCGCCATTGCCGGGATGTACTTTGTCTTTTCTTTTTCGATCAGCTCGTTCACTTTTTTTGCAGCATGCATGGCAATCGTAAATGGAATCGCGAGTGGTGGCGAAGTCGCCTTTTCTAAAAAGCTTTCATCGAATTATTCCCCACTTTATCTTACGCTTCTGAGCTGGATCATTATTCTCATCAGCAATAGCGTAATCTCTCTGGCACTCGGTGAGACGCAGATTGTTCCAACTTTTTCGACAGTATGGTTCTGGCAGCTTTGTTATAGCGTCACTTCCCTCTTTGCCTTTTGGCTTGTCATCGAAGGCTTCAAACGCATTGATGCAACCATTGGTTCGTTGATTGGGCTTCTGGAAATTGTCTTTGGTGTGGTGTTGGGAATAATTCTTTTTTCAGAAACACTCAGTGCACATGTTGCTATCGGTGGTTTGCTGATTATTTTTGCAGCAGCCATTCCTCAATTTTACGGTTTATCGAAAAAGAATTCTCAAAAGGACATTTCTCACGTCATTGACTGATTGTATAATGATACTCGGTCAAATCCTTATCTGCTTATACCGTATGGAATCTGCCCAAAGACACCTCGACTCAAGAGAACGTGTAATGAATTTTTATCAATTGGGAGGAAAGCTTATTAATGAAAATCGTTTCGCCGAACTCACCGAGCTGTTTGCACGAGAGTATGATGCCGAGAAAAGAGGATGGATCATCAGTGTCCTCTTGGATCAGAATAAAGGATCAATGATGAAAGACTTTATTTTCACCGAAACAGAAAAACAAAATTTTACCAGAATTTGCGAAGAGCTGGAAAAAATCGGCGAAGATCCTTTACACACCTACTTTGCATCCTTAGAAAATCTCTCCGAAAAACCGGAAGATTCCGTACAGGAAGAGGCGTGGTCTCGCCTTTTGCAAGCCTACAGCCAAGCAGCATATGCCCATGTCCGTTACTTTACCCTACGCAATCGTCTCGCAGCGCAAAAACACTATGCAGAGCTAGGGGCCTGGCTTGGACAAGAATCCGATCAGCAAAATCGCTCGCTTATCATTACTCATCTCCTTAGCGCAGGTGAAAAAGAACGCCAATGGGTAATCGCATTTTTCCCACACGAAACCAGCGAGGAAAATCGAGAGAGTATCATTAAAAGCTTGGCAAATAGAGCACTATGGCACACTCTCCTTGACCTGCTGCCTGAAGTGCAAAATCCACTAAAACGAGAAAGTATTATTGAAAAACTAATTTCCGCAAAGCAAGACGATACACTTCGAAAGTGGCAGGAACAGGAAACTGATGCTCGAAACCATCAGCTTATCCTCCAGATGCTTACTAAAAAACATTACCCCACTCTTGAAACACGCGCATTCGAAAGACGACATAAGCAACCCTACTTCGGTCTTGATTATCCGGGGTACGCCGAACTTTTATTGCAGCGGGCAGATATCATGGTCGCCTCCATTGTCCACTGCCAACAAGAAACCACAAAACCGGTAGAGCTGATTATTCTCGACAAAGGCGCACGTCCGATTGCATTCATGCTACGGAAACGTTGGCGTTATTTAGCGGAAAACGGACAAGCGCTGGGCCCTATGCCGCCGATACGGTTTATGCAGGATGATACTCTTTTGAAGCACCGACATGCCTTTTTCGAGGACGAAAAGCAGTATATTTTTCTCGACGACGTCACGGTAACTGGAAAAACCAGAAAAGCCCTCATGCGCGCATGCCCAAATGGAGATTTTCTCACCCTTCTTAATAAAGGAGATTCGGTGGGCGACAAAACCTTAGGGAAAATTACCATGGACCAATACGCCTCCTAGGACATTCTGCCTTACGTCTACAAAGTCATGGACGACGAAACACAACAAACGCCATTTACCAAAAGCATTTCTCCTAGCCAATCACCCGATCCTGCGATGGAAGAAAAAACATTCATGCGGATAGTGCAAGAAAATATCAACATGATTTTCTGGCACATAGGATATATCTTTGGAAGAGAAGATTACGGCTATGACTGGGAAGCAAACAAACGTGCTGTTGCGCTTTACGCCTTTTTAGCACAACAGGGATTTGCCGCGCCGCGCATGCTTGAAGAACATACGCTAGAAAAGCAAGTGGAAGCGCTCCGTACCATTGAGCAAATCTTTACAAATAATGCATTCCTGGATACGCCAATCGTCATTCCAGAAAAAGAACATGCACCCTCGTTAAGGGAAATTGTCGGGAATGATCTTCCTTTGCTCAAATATTATCTTGATTTTCTTCCAGCAATTTTCACTTTTTATAAACATCGTGAACATCCCAAAGAAATGAAAAATCTTGTTGCAGCGTATTCCAAAGCTCTCTACAGAGAACTGGAAAAGCTGGCGCAAACTCCCGCAAGTTAGTAATGGAAAGATGAGCGGAAAATAGAAGAGCCGAACACGCAAGGTGTTCGGCTCACGAGTCGGATGAAATTCCGACTGATCGGTTCGTGACGTGAACCCGTCGTCCTTCCCTTGCCGCTTCAAAGTTTGGAGTGCGCCGGAAGCCCTCGGCGCGAGCCTTGAGGATCGCCATGGCCCCGACCGAGTCGAGGTCGGCGCGCACCGTGAACAGCGTCGCGCCCTCGGCCGGGAGCGGCCACTCGACCGCGGCCTCGATGGAAGCGGTGGTGATGTCCCCGCCCGAGTGCTGGGGTCGATGTTCCCCAGGTCGCAGCGCTTCGCGAGCGCCGGGATCGTGACCTCGACGCCGAGGACGTTGCCCGAGGCGAAGATCGCCTCGTTCTTCTCCTGGGCGCCGGGGACGAACGGGGGAATGGAAGCGGCGAAAATGAACATGCCTTGCTCCTTTTGGGAAAGACGGCGGGCAAGCCGCCAGAGGGAAGAATCCCCTGGATTTCGAGCAGTATAGGCAAAGAAACTTTTTGGTGTCGCACATCTCTGTGCGGTGGCTGCGGCCTGAGTCGAATGACTCGTTGCCGACTGATGCCTAAACACCTGTTGTTCCGTTGCCGTTGACCAAAGAACCATTCTTGATCAACACCCTACTATACTCCAAAATTGAGAAAAAGGCAATGCGTTTTATAGCGAAATTCCCTGACAAATACCCTCTTATTATGGCTTGTATTAGCAATATTATGAACTTATCACCAGATTTTTCAGAGTTTATGACTTCGGCAAATGGTAAGATGGTCAACAACAATCTTTTTATCCTATGACTTCCGAAGCGGAAAGAGGGGCACTTGCCTCAAAACCAGAACCAAAAGAGGCGAAAGATGTCCATCAAACAATCCTCGAGGAGTTGGAATATGGCTATACCCACACCGCTATTAGCATGGCCAAAAAATCCGAACTACCTCTCGCATTCATGCAATCTGAAGCGTTTCAACAGGCTGCACAAAAAATCGTCATACGCGAGATCGAAAAACGCTCAGCGCAGGGTGCGTTGGATACTGCAAAAATATTCCAAGTACCAACAGAAAAAATACCGATATTATTTAGCGAAGGACTGTGTCATGCACTGAGAAGTGGATACATGCCCAGGATCGTCACTGTCCTTTTACTTATGGAGAATGAAAACTTTCCTCACGAAAGCTTCGAATCTCCGGAAATTCGTGCAGTTGCAAAAGATGGGGTGGAAAAACTCCTGAAAAAAATTGGCACAAACGAGGAGGGGTTCTCGAAAAACGCGAATGATGAAGAAAGAAATACCCTTATCGACGGCGCGCTTTGGATTATCAAACGTTGGAAACTCTCACTTCAAGAAATCAAACATTTCTTTCTTGACTCACGCGAACTCTTTCAACAAGCATTGGCTGGACATGAAAAATATGTACTCGAGACGCTGCAAATCACCGAGCTCGATACCGTACTTACTCTCTCTGACCGCCCCTTCCCTGCGACTCCAGAAACCGGTGCAAAACTGCTCAATCGTTTCCTTAACGATCAAACTCCTCTTACTGCCTTGCGATGCCTAGAAACCATGGAAAAGCATGGCCTAGTCATCAGAGACGAGGCTCTTAAAAAACGTATCGCTACCGCGGCAGAAAAAGAAAAAGCACGTCGAGAAAATCGTATTGATCATGATGTACCAAAAGCACAAGAGCTACCCCGCCAAGCTCACGAAATGGCTGCCAATTTTTATGTCATTGCCCGACTTCGGCAAAACATCGATCTCTTTCGTGATGAACTGTTCTCTCTTCCCGAATTATCATTTCGACTGTCGGTGCGCTTGGCGGATCTGTGCAATAGTCTAGACGAGAAGCTCGATGCCATGAGTTTTAAACTGCATCGCTATTTACTAACAGCTATTGATTCCGAGCTTCAGCATCAAAAAAACCTCGCATCACCACATCGAGACGCGCATCTCCCCCCTTTACCAAACGCACCCATACTCGATACCGAGCATCCTACCGCACAAGATTTGGCTCGCTGGGGTACAAAAGAAGAAACGATCGTTTTTCTTCAGCATGCCGCCTATCGTCTCCTGCGATTAGGATGGACCTATATCGACGGTTATGGCACGGAAACCTGGGAAGACATTACAAAAGCAAGTATCGCTCTTACACAAAATCCAAAATCACTTATTGCCATGGATCACGTCTTTGATTTAGAACACAATAACGGCAATATCTTCGACAAAGACGAAAGAGAATTCAAGCAAGATAGAGTGAAGTTAAAAAGGATGCTCACCGAAAAGGCTAAAGTCGCTGGCGGTAGCCAAGCTGTTCTTGATTGTATGCGTGAGAAATTTCCCGAGTTAGATTTATCTGACGTCGCACGTTTTATTCCCAAATGGGAAGAACTCCTTTTGGATATACAATCTTTTTTTGGAAGTCATATCGCTTCGGAAGCTGCTCGAAAAAGAATTTCACCGATAAGCAAATTTGTTTAGTATTGCACGCTCTGACATGTCTTCGGCAGGCTGTCATATCGAATTTTATAACCCCAAACTTCTCGATGAACTCACGTGATAAGATCACACCCTTTCTTCGAAAGAGGCTAGGGTTCTGTTACAGTATCTTCATATATTCCCTCATATGATTTTCCCAGAATCAAGTAGAATGAAACTTCCTGCTGCAAAAGAACGTGAAAAAAGCACTGTAGAACAACTCACGTACACATTAGCCTCAGGCACAAGAGTAGAAATAACAGTTCGCGCTTTCGAGACTAAAAACCGTGAATCAACCGCTGAACGCAAAGAGAGTGATAAACGCTCTGCGACCATTTTTCTCACCGGCTGGTCGATGGGAGCCGATACGAGGTCCGGACAATTGCTGGGTGCAGCCTTTGCCGAAGGCGCGGAATTTGTAGAAGGCTCCAAAAAAGATACCTACACACTCTCGACACGCACAGAAAGAAAAGGCAACAAAGAAGCAAATAGTTTGTATGAAGAGGCGCAAGCAATCGCGCAATGTATTAAAGATAAAGGTATCGATGATGTTACGCTGGTCGGACATTCGCAAGGAGGAGATAAAGCCATACATGTCGCGAGTATTTTACAAAAAGATCCGGAAATACAGATAAAGGGCCTGATGCTCATGAATGCCATGGGCTTATATGAGCAAACGCCAAGTGGTTTGATTGCCGGGTTCGCTCAAGATTCATTAGCAAATACCCCGCTGACATTAGCAAAAGAAATTGTGCATTCTCCTGGATCAACAAAAAGATTAATCAAAAAAGCAATGGAAAGTGGAACGATCGCCTTAATGGATATTCTTTCGGGTATTGTTGGCGAAATCAGCAAATCAGGCTTAGCCTATCCAGGAAATTTTCTTACAACCGTAAAAGAAATGGCAGCAGTAAATCCACGATTAGCAGAACTCCACATACCCATCATCGTATGCTGTGCTGCGGAAGATCCTATATCAGATCCAAAAAAGATACTTTCTTCCGCGAAAGAAGATGAGGACTTCAAAACCCGAGAAGAGCTTTTGCGAAAATACTTTTTTCCTAATAGCCCCTATGTACGCATGATTATTCCTAAAAAATCAGGCAATCATGGTTTGCCACTTTATCGCCCAGAATTAGCAGCCAGAGCATTACTGGAACTTCTGGAACGCTTTTATCGCGAGGAAAAGAAACCAAAAACAAGATAGCTCATCAAGAATGCTAAGAAGACCTGCAAACCAAAAGCCCGGCCGCAATGGCCGGGCTTTTTGGCGTTCGCATCACATGACGTGATGGAAGTTGCGCGAGTCTTGATTAGAAGACAAGCGTACCACCGTTCAGCGTCAAGTTATCGACGAGGTAAGAACCCCAGAAGTCGTCATAGCTCGACTCGCTGGCCGTACCATCGTCTTGCCACAGGAATGAACCTGGGAGACGGAAGATATCATCAGCGTTGGTGGAGTCAGCAGCAGCGGTAAGGCTGGTACCGAGGTAACCACGAACAACCGTAATGGTATCAGAGTCAGTAAGTGCAGTGATAAGCATGCGCTCGTCAGCTGCGCCGTTACCGTCGTCAGCAGCGTCGTACGAAATCACGTCACCAACAGCGAACGAGCTGCTTGCGTCAACTTCGAGCGTGGTGTCAGTGACCGCCAAGCCCGTTGTTACTTCGTTAGAAGCGTTCGATACGGTGAGGTATGTGCTCGTAATCGGATCGGTTGAGATGTCGAAACGAACCGAGTCGTCGTTGGAAGCGCTTGCACCCGTTGCGTCAAAGTAGAGCGCGAAGGTGTAGGTGCTACCTGCAGGAACAACTTCAGCCGTTGGGAGATCCAAACGAACGAAAGCTACATCAGTGTCAGTACTATCACACATTGCACCTGTTGCTTTCAACAACGTCCACGGATTGTTTGTGGAAGCTGACATATGTGCAACGGTGGTGTTGTGCGTATCACTTGATGAGTTATCAAGCGTGGTAGCAGTACCATCTACTGTTAAGTTGTAGAGATCGAAGTCTGAAAGATCCATGTCACCGGCATCATCGTCGGTATCACACTGGTTCCAGTCGCTTGTACCATCACCCGCAATGTCAGTTGTACTGATCTTGAAGGTAAGGTTTTCAAGTACGACATCTTCGTTGGAAGCAGCGGCGATATTGAAGCGCAAAGCTTCGATACGACCAACAACTGCCGAACCAGACGGAGAAGAAGAGGAAAGTGTGATGGTTGGCTTGGTTTCACGTACAACGAATGTTGGAACACCGTCGGTTGAGAACAAATCATCACCAATCGCACCCTGATCATCGTCATCAAATGCGACGTCAGAACCTACACCGACAGCTCGGAAGTTGTCGTCGTTGGTTGTGTCAACAAAGAGACCCATACGAATCTTTTCGTTGGAAGTTGCTGAACCACCCGATACACGAGCAGTTGCAGGAACTGATACATACACATCAACCGTCGCCGTGTCGTCTACCGTAACCAACATGCCAAGATCCGAGAATCGTGCCTCGTTGTTTGACATCGTTGCGGTTGCGGTATCGGCGTCACCATTTTCATCTTCAAAGGCAATGGTAACCAATGAGATGTTATTGGCATAACCAGACGAGTTTGTGCTTGCCAAGTCGTCTTCAGCTTGCTCTTCAGAGAAGGTCAAGGTGTCAACAATGAAGTCTTCGTTGGTCGCAGTGAAGCGGTACGAAGCAACATGGTTGCTTGAAGAACCTGTAAGGACAAAGTCTGCCGAAGGCATGTCTGAACCAATGGCAACAGCAAGGCTACCTGAGACGGCAACCGTTACCAAGTTTGCACTGGCAATCGTTGTTCCGCCGTTGGCTGCATCACCCGTCGCGGTAACCGTATCTCCATCTTCGTCAACTGCGGTAATGTCGGCGCTTACGTCGGCAAGATCGAAGGAGAAGTAGTCAGAGTCGGTATCGGACGTGTTTGCGATGTTACAGACAATCGAAAGATTGGTAACTTCAGACGCGTCGAGTGTCCACTCCATACTATCAAACGAGATGGTTTGACCGTTGGTTGCTGGGGACTCTGGTCCGCCAACAAGATCATCACCTTCGTACAACGAACATGATTCAACGAAATCGTTGACATCAAAGCCGCTACCACCACCAATCGTTGAGGTACCCGATCCGTCGTCGTCACCGTAAACCGAAACGGTTACATCGGTAACAGTTACGTCGGAAGAATCACCTGCAGTCATGGTGAAAGTAACAACTTCTACATCATCAGAACCCTGTACCGTGGTCACATCACCCGGCGTTGAAGCCAAGGAAACGGCCAAGGAAGCAGATTCTGCAGTTTGGTTGTTACCCGTCAAGTCAGAACCCGGAACGATATCGGAACCAGAAAGTGCATCACCATTTTCGTCTTCGATCGAAAGACCGGAAACATCAAGGGCAGCAGCAAATTCAGTACCCGAGGTTACACCGTTATCAACATCAACGGTAACCGCAAGGTTAAGGGTTTCACCCGCTTCAACCGTAAAGTCGTCCGTGAAGTCAATGGTTTGATCGGCGTCATCACCCGCAGTTACGATGGAGTCAAGGTCAAGAGGACCCATAACCGTCGAACCGGTATCCATATCAATGATTTTGATATCAGAGATGTTACCTTCGGTAGAGTTGATCAAACCGTCGTTATCAGATGCAGCTGCACCAGCTGAATCATCAACGGCGTCGAGCGCGTCGTTATCATCGTCATCACCGTACACGATGATGTCGAGATCCTTGATCGTTACTTCTTGAGCAGCCGTAAGGGAGAACTCGAGAAGAACCTGATCTTGTGCATCGAGCTGGATATCACCCGAGGAAGGACCGTTGAAGGCAAAGGTTACTTCACCACCTTGGATGGTGCTAAAGGAACAATCACCGGAAGCAGACGTACATGAAGTACCGTCGTAGGTACCATCAGTCGTAATGTCTACGGTAACACCATAGCCATAGTCTGCACCAATTGCGACAACGTCGATTGCGTTATCTACATACACTTTAATCGTGTCAGCATCCTGACCACCGATATCGGCAGAAAGAGCAAAAATATTGCTATCTCCTTCTTCGATTTCAAATGATTCATCGGAGAGATCACATACTACTTGGTCACCAGTGGTATTTTCACAAGCCACCAACCAGGTGGAACCATCCCACAAATTAAAGTCGGTGTGGTCAGAGGCGTTATCAACCTTGAGCGTAATAAGCTCAACATCAACACCTTCAGTTCCCGTAGCTTCAATTTTGAAGTTACCGATTTCAGCATCATCTTCGCCAATAGAAGGGTCATCGATGGTGCCTGTTTTGGTTACGGTTACTTCACCACCATCCGAACCGGACAGGGTAAAGATATCACCTTCAACTGGGAAATCACCATCTACATCACCAGAAGCTGTAACCATATCTGCAGATTCAAGTTCGAATCCGAAGGTGTCAGCAGCAGTCTGAGAAGCAGAGATAGTAACGCGTACCGTTAAGGTAACGGTATCGCCAGCAGGAATAGCAACATCGAGGCTGTTCATGGTTACCTCGCGAGTCGAAGAATTGACTGTGCGAGATTCGGTCAAACGAGTGTCGCCTTCGTACAAGTAAACTGCGGAGATGTTACTTGTTGCACCTGCGCCAATCATAGAAAGGACAAGGCTATCAAGTGTTGCATCTTCGCTACCCGCTTCAACGTCGAAGCTGAATACTTCAACGCTGTTGGCGCCACCAACCAAGGTTACGCCGTTTGGCATAGAGGAAGAGGCGGTGATTTCGATGTCACCTGTGACACCGTCTTCATCTTCTTCGGTTTGTGCAGCGTCAATAAGTGACAAGAGCTCGCCGTCAACATCGTCGCCGGCAGTCAAATCGCTGTCATCAATACCAGAACCATCCATGACGAATTTCTCCATCAAGCGGTTATCATCCATACCATCTTCGGTGACTTCACGCATTTCACCATCCCAAACGAGATAGGTGGCGCTGCCACTTTCATAGAGCATACCTTCGTACGCAGTAGCTTCCATGAGTGAAGTGCCGACCGTGTAGTCAGCAAAAAATACATCAGGAACGTCTACAATGCGCTCGTTCCAGTCAGAACCAGCAAACGCAGAAGCTACATCTTCGGATTCGATCCAGTGGATAGAACCATCGCGAGCAACAGCATATACCTCGTCAGCTGATTGGATTTTTACCCACCAGCTACCAGGGCGCATAACAACGTTACCACCGAGCGTGATGTCGGACAGTGCGCTGTCGGAAATAGTTGTAACATCGTCAAAATCTGAGTACCAGGTAAAGAAGGTGGTCTCGTTCGGGAAAACATAGCGCTCACCATCATAACCGTAGTAGTAGACGGTAGAGAGCGACGTTCCTTTAATAAGATCACCTGCGGATGCGGCGCTTACTGGCGTTGCGCCAACAAGAACGCCTGCACCAACGGACATTGCGATTGTTGCTGCAGCTACTGCCGCAGAAAACAAGCGCTTGGTCGTTTGCATAACATGTTCCATAAGGAAATTACGTGTGGTTCGGTTACCCTCGAACCAAGGGATAGAGACAAGAAGATGAATCCGGCCCTGCGGCCTCGACCTTGCTAGGTTTCATCGGGGATGCGAACGCCATCCCTTGCCGTTGCGCAATCAATGATTGTGCAACGGACAATGTGCGGTGTTCGCCTGATATATTTATTCGATTGATAATTCGGGTTCGATTGGTTTTTGTGTTAGTGCTTCGGTAATACGGAACTCGACATCGGTTAGTAAAGCATCAAGCAAACGGAAATCATTTTTCATTACATGCAGCTCATCGAGTGCATGACGATATCCACCTCGGGCAAAATCACTCATAATGGCAGGTATTTTATCATCAAATACGCTAATCTTCCTTTTCATGTCCGCAATCTCGGATTGCTCAGGAATGGTGACTCCGAGCTGTGCCAAAAATATCTTTTCTTGTGCAAGAATGGTTTCCAAACGTTCAATGCGATGTAAATCAACCGTAATGCGCGATTGCACATCACCCAGGTCACGACGAAATATCTCCTGCATCTCTCGTTCGGAAATAGAAGAAGGTGATTCCTCGTGCACCGTGACAAGAACATCGGTAGCCACTTGTTGCACTTCCTGAGAGATAATTTGTGCTTCGTCGACAACGTCAACCACGACTTGATCTTCCTGTTGTTGATTTTCCGCCTCGTTGGCATCGAGTGTCACTTCGAGATTATCAATATGCTCACGAACATCAGAAGCAACAAGAATTGCTTGTTCATTATTTATTTCCTGCAATGCACGCAGATCACTCGCAGCTGATTGTAATTCTTGTTGATAGGCAACAACCGTATTTGCGATGAGCGTGGTGCGCTCGGGAACATGCACGGTTTTTTCTTGCAAAGCTTGCACTTCTTCTAATCGGCGTTCCGCAAATTCGGTATGCAATACGGCACGGCGATCAAGCGAGGCTAATTGCAGTTGTGCACGTTCATTAATGAGTTTGAAATTATATAACGTGTCGCCCGGCAAACTATCGGCAGCAGCCGAAACCGTCGTCATCCATCCCCCCACTAAAAAGACAAATGCTGACGCACCTGCAACAACAGGCTTATACAAAAAGGACTGTATAACCCACGTCGCATATCTTGCCCGCTGAGGAATGAAGGCAGTGGAAACTTGCGCCGTCTCTACGTCGGGAAGTGCAGCAAGCAAACGTGCCTTTGCTTGTACATGCGTAGACGATGAAACTGCTCCCGTAGAGGGGAGTGATCGAAGGCTACGCATTTTTCTTCCGATAAATTTCACAAGCGTCTTATTTATGAGCAATTTTTTTCAGTGTTGTTTTTGCACGATGCAAGAGCACACGAATATTATTTGGCGTCTTTGCAAGAACAATGGCAATTTCTTCAATCTCCATATCACTGAGATAGCGCATGACCAACACTTCTTTGTATTCTTCTTTTAGACTTTTTAGTTTATTAATCAGCTGTTCACCTTCTTCTTTCTTGGCAACATCTTCTGCAACATCTTCTTCCGAAGTAAGTGTCGCCGCCAAGGCATCGGTAAGTGGTTCGCTTCTCTTTTTACGATAGAAGTCGGCAACCAGGTTTCGTGCGATACGGAAGAGCAGAGCATTTACATCCTCGGCAAGACTAGAGGTCATGTATTCCCAGCCGCGGAGAAAGGTTTCGTTTGTAAACTCCTCAGCATCTTCGGGTCGAGGAAGCTTAAAGAGCAAAAAACGTCTAATACGATCAGCGTATGCATCGTAAAGCTCACCATAGGCTTGTGGATCTCGTAAGGAGAATACACGCTGCGCCAGATATTTGATGCGATAGACTGACATGTATAAAGACGAAAAAGACGAATATATATTACACCTGAGTCCTTTTCGGAAGGAGAAGGATAGAAGATTCACGAGAAAAAAGCAACATTTTACTTGCTTTTTATGGTATACTTGTCTAGCCTATCTTTGACAATATTCTATGAGTATTCCCGATACCTCCCCTATTCGCCTGTCGGTTTCTGAGGCCGCAAAATTTTTAGGTGTCAGCACTCGAACTATTCGCCGTGCCGTTTTAGCGGGAACGGTTGAATATATAGTCGTTCAAGACCGCTATAAAATTACACTCGACTCACTGCTAAAGTGGGCAGATCAGACCGTGACAGTAAAAAATAAGCTGCAGAAAGTAGGGTTTGGAAGATATGTGGAGAAATGGAAGGGGGAACATCTAAAAACGTAAATGCATTTAACCTACCGCTCCCTTTGGGCTACGGAGACGGGTCAGCGACCCGTCTCTACATCCACAGAGGAATCGGCATGCCGATTCCCTACTTCCCCTGTGACAATTTCTTCAATTCCTTCTCGAACGTTTCTACGTCTTCAAATTGTTTATAAACCGAAGCAAAACGGATGTAGGCGACTTTATCAAAAACTTTTAAACGCTTCGCGACAATATCGCCAATTTGCGCACTCGTGATTTCTCCTCCACGAATCTTTTGAATATCACGCTCGATATCGTGCACAAGTGCAGACAATTGCGCTTCAGTATACGGTCGTTTTTGTAATGCGCGTTTAATACCCAGCAATAACTTTTCCCGCACATACTGTTCACGTCGTCCGTTACGCTTTACCACAATAATATCGAGCAACTCGATTTCTTCAACCGTCGAAAAACGAAAAGTGCATTTTTCTTTTTCACATTCACGGCGCCGACGAACAGCCATGCCATCAGCAGCAAGACGCGAATCAACCACGCGTGTGGATTTAAAGTTGCAGACGGGGCAACGCATAGCCCCTTACATCATCTTCTTCCGCAAAAACGCCGGAATCGCCCATTCATTTTCATCATCTTTTGTGGGATCGGTAGCGATAGTTGAGGAAGTAGCGGGACGAGGCGAGGCTTGAGCAGAACCCATTGATGGTGTCGTTAAAACAATGGTGCGAGGGTCAACATGTGCAGGTACAACATCATCTTGTTGTTGAGCGGGTGATAACGATCGACGACCAAAGGGACTACCATTCTCAGAGGAGAGTGTCACTGGAACATTTGACAATGGCGTAGGTGAAGCAAACGGCGAAGCCTTTAGTGTTTGCGTATTTGCTTGCCAGCCACTTTTTGGCGCAACCACAACCTCACCACCCAAAGCAGGAGCACGACGATGATCACGACTATCAAATCCCGTGGCCACAACGGTGACGCGCAATTCTTCACCCAGACTATCGTCACGAATAAGACCAAAGATAATTTTGGCATCATCGTCCGCTGCACTCGTAATAACTTTTGATGCTTCGGTTACTTCGAACATCGTTACGTCGGTAGAGCCAGTAACCGTAAAGAGAATGCCCTTCGCGCCATCAATAGAAACTTCCAAAAGCGGACTGGCGATAGCTTGCTTTGCCGCCTCTACTGCACGATTCTCACCAGTAGCATGACCGATGCCCATAAGTGCCGAGCCCGCATTTTGCATGATGGCTTTAACGTCAGCAAAGTCGACGTTGATTTCGCCGGTAGTGGTAATCATTTCGGCAATTCCTTGAATGCCTTGACGCAACACGTCATCAATAATTTTAAAAGCGTCGTGAATGGTCGTTTTTTTATCGATAACCTGCAAAATACGATCATTGGGAATAGTGATGATGGTATCAACATGTTGCGCAAGTTCTTGATGCGCATCATCGGCAATGCGTTTACGCTGAGGTCCTTCAAACGTAAAGGGCTTGGTAACAACGGCAACCGTGAGCGCGCCAATCTCTTTGGCAATTTTAGCGATCTCAGGCACCGCACCACTACCAGTGCCGCCGCCAAGACCTGCAGTCAAAAAAATCATATCTGCTCCATTGAGCGCATTACGGATTTCAGTGGCGCTTTCTTCAACGGCGCGACGACCCATTTCTGGATTCATACCAGCTCCCAAACCACGAGTCACTGATTTGCCAATGGCAATTTTAATAGGTGCCAAATTGGCATGAAGTGCCTGTGCGTCGGTATTGACGGCAATGTATTCAATTCCTCCACGAAGTTCAGTAATCATGCGATTCACCGCACTGCAACCACCCCCTCCTACACCAAGAACGCGAATTTTCGCGCATGTTTCTAATTCAGGCTTAATCTCTTCCATATTTCTGCAAGGAGCGTAGCGTAGGAAAAGAATGAACGTCAATGAAAGAGCCCACAGGCACGTCGTTCGTGAACGACGTGCCACGGCCCCTACGGCAAAAAGGTCTTCATCCAATCACGGACCTTTTGCGCGACTTTGTCGGCACTTTTGAAACGCAATAAGCTACCCAGATCAAAACCACGACGCGACATGGTTTTAATGCCATGTCCCCATAAGGCTAGACCGATAGCCGTAGAAAAAGAAGGATCCTGTATTTCATCAAGAACGCTCGTGACTTGAAGAGGGGACCCCATCGCACAAGGTAAACGCAACAATCGCTTCCCTACTTCGAGTGCACCATCCACTTTCATGGCTCCACCGGTAAAAATCGCACCAACCGGCAACATGCCCGAGCGATCGATTTTTCGTAACTCAGCATCAATAACTTCAAAAAGCTCTTCCATACGCGCTTCGATAATTTCAGCCACAAAACGACGCTTGACATCCTCAGCACCCTCAACACCAAATTGCACCAAGGAAAATTGTTCTTTACGATCAATCATGTCAGGAACTGCATGGCCATAGGCAAGCTTTACGCGTTCGGCAACGTCAATTGACGTACGCAAACCAATAGCAATGTCGTTGGTGACATGATCACCTCCCAGGGGAAGCACTGCGGTATGCAACAAATCTCCTTCTTCAAAAACTGCCAACGACGTTGTAGCTGCACCTACATTAATGACACACACACCAAGTTCTTTTTGTCGTTGAGTGATAACGGCCTCGGCGGTTGCCAATGGCGCAAACACGACTTCATCGATATCAAGACCGGTGCGATAAATGCTCTTTGTAAGATTTTTAATATGGGATGAAAGGGCTTCGATGATCACCGCTTCAACCTCTAAACGAATACCGGTCATGCCCACCGGATCTTTAATGCCTCGCTGGCCATCAACAGCAAAACTTTTCGGAATAACATGAAGGATTTCGTAATTGGCTGGCAAAGCCACCGTTTTGGCCGCCTCGACTGCCCGCTCAACATCATCTTCGGTAATCTCTTGCTCGGGTCGAGAAACAGCAACTGCGCCACGACTTTCTTGAATAGCAATATTTTGGCCCGATAATGCCACCCAGGCGCTGTTAATGGGAATGCCCGTCATGCGCTCGGCACGCTCAA
>CAZREA010000010.1:0-26111 GCA_964599455.1 uncultured Gammaproteobacteria bacterium
ACCCGCAACTTCTGCCGTGACAGGGCAGTGCTCTAACCAATTGAACTACCGTCCCAAATCGAGCGGACATACTATACCAGTAGGAAACTCTTTGGGCAAGAGCGCAAGGGGAAAGGTTTTGTTAGTCGAGCAAATGGGGTCTCTGTGGTTGTCGGGCTGTCTCCATTGCTCAGAAACCGAGGTTTGCAATGGGGATTGTCTATTTCATGATTTTCTTATCTTGATCAAGAAACGTAGTGCTATACTGCATGTGATAAATCTTTTTTCACGCGTATGATGTCTTTTGGAATGTGTTCGGGACATAAGGTTGCAGCACTGTTGGTTTGGGTTGGTGCGTTGAATTGGGGCTTGATTGGATTGTTTGATTTTAATCTTGTGCACGCACTCCTTGGATTTTCCAGCATGGCCGAGCGGGTGATATACGTACTCGTTGGTTTGTCCGCAATCTTTATGCTTTTCTGTATGAAGTGCTCGATGTGTAAAATGGGCAAGAAAATGTAGTGCTTTTAAAAAGTCGTTGGCATTTGCTGACGATTTTTTATTTGAACTATACACACCTTTTTACAACAAAGAGGAAGAAGTATGTAAAAATGCTTCGCATATGCTAAGAGCCTGTCTAAAATCTTTTGAGAAGAAGGGCAAGAAACGCTAACGTCACCATCTGCATACTTGTATTGAGTTTTCGTTCACAGTTTTTCCATAAAGTAAAGGAGTGAAATGGTCCTATCGTCGTCCTGGTGAATAGGTGAACAAAACAAAAATCCCCCGAAGCTTTGGCTTGCAGGGGATTTTTTGATTACTTTGCTGAATCAACGATTTTTGAGAAAATGGCAGGATGCTTTTCGGCAAACACGGCCAAGATTTTGCGATCAATGACAATGTTTGCTTTTTTGAGCATGTCGATGAAACGGGAATAGGAGAAACCGTGTTCGCGAATAGCAGCATTGATCTTCAGCGTCCACAGTGCACGGAAGGTGCGCTTCTTGGCGCGGCGATCGCGGAAGGCGTACATACCCGCTTTCAGCATGGCTGGACGAGCAAGACGAATTTTGCTTTTTCGTCCCCACTTGTATCCTTTGACGCGCTTCATCAAATTGTTGCGGCGTTTCACGTGTTGTGTACCGCGTTTTACTCGAGGCATAGTAAAGAGAGTTTAGAAGCTGTAGGGCATTAATGACCGAATGGCTTTGCGCAATGTTCCGGTGACTTTGAGATCAGTACGTTTGTTGCGGGTAGTATTGCCCGATTCACGGGAATTGAAGTGATCTTGGCCAGCCTTGCGCTTCATGATTTTGCCCGAAGGCGTGATCTTGACGCGTTTAGCCATCGATTTATTAGTCTTGAGGGACATAGGGGGAAAACAAAAAGTTGCGGGTACTGTAGCGGAAAAGGAGATACTTGGCAAGGATGGGTGGGGCTAGTCCACCTACTCTTACGTCTGCCGCGCGATAATCATGTGTAACTTTCCACCCTGCGCCTTAACCGGAGATTCTATTTTGACCGGATAATGTTGACCGAGTTTTTGGACATAGGTGTCAAAAACCCCTTGTGCCAAAACTTGATAGGCTCGTTCACGGCCACGCAAAATCATTTCCACCTTGATTTTATCGCCCTGTTCAAAGAATTTTGCCCCTTGGTTCACGCGAATGTTGAGGTCACCCTCGCTGATACGCAACGACAAACGAATACCTTTAATTTCAACTTCTTTTGATTGTGCGCGTTGCTTGCGAGCCTCTTTTTCTTTTTGATATTTAAATTGGCCGTAGTCACCGATTTTGCACACCGGAGGCTCGGCTTTTGGAGAAACCTCAATCAGGTCCATGCCTTTTTCGTCGGCGAGTGCTCGCGCTTTTTCAACCGACATAATGCCAAGCGGAGCACCTTCCTCGTCGATAACGCGGACTTCGGCTGCTTGAATGCGAACGTTGGCTTTGTATTCTTGTGGAGCAAATTTCGGTTTTTGGAACCGGCGGTGTCGGTGTATGCGCATGGCCGTGGGGTTAGGAAAAGAAATCTTGGCTAATGATAGAGAAGGAGAACAAAGGGGTCAAGGGGAGGGGAGAGCGAGGACCGAACGTGAAAGATAGCAAAACCTCTTAAAATGGGTCAGAGCAAGGAGTCAGCGAGCACTGGCCGAGACGTACTACATATGTACGTTGAGGCCGGAGCGCAAGCTGACGACACAGCTATGGCACATTTTAAGAGGTTTTGACACTGGTGGACCTGGTGGGAATTGAACCCACGTGCACCACCCCTTCTCACAGCGAATGTTTACAAGCGTAGTCGCATTTAGGGATTTTACGTCTTCTCGTGGCAAGAAACGCGACGAACAATCGAGTTGACGATGCCATTGTCAACGGTCAGGGCACGGAATGACATCACCGCAACCTCAAGTTGGAAGATATGACATCGCGATCCATACTATCCAACGTAGCATGGGCGACGGGTTGCGGCACTATTTAGGCGGCAACCGGAGCAAAGGAAGAAACGCGGAACGCCGAAGCGAATACGTCTGCTGCCTTTGAAAATACGTTGGCATGTACTTTCTTACACGTCGTGATAACGAAGGGACGTGCGCCTCCGGCTTGTTCGCGGGTGAGGCAAAGTAGTGTCGAAAGCCTGACAGGCCCGTACCGATTGCCTACCCAAGTTTGCCGCTGGCGTTGTTGCGGGACCCTGCTCGCGGCTCACCGTACTTTAGGCAGTACGCCTCGCCGCTCGCTGTCCCGCGCCTAGCCAGCAACAAACTTAGTAGGCAATCGTCGCTCATCACATGTACTCCTCATCTTCTCTATTTCGAATTTATCGTATGTATGTTCTTTTTTCTCTATCCAATTCCTTTTTCTTAATCGCTGCACGTTTTTCGTATTTTCGTTTGCCGCGTGCGAGTGCGAATTCCAGCTTTACGCGTGTCCCCTTACTATATAAGGAGAGAGGGATCATGGTCAATCGTTCAGCTTCGTGGCGATTGATGAGATGGGTGATCTCTTTTTTATGGACAAGGATTTTTCGATCACGGCGTTCGGCACCTTTTTCTTGCTTGCCTGCCGGAGCATAGTGACCAATGTACGCGTTCTTCAACCACAACTCATACTTTTTTAAGGTCACAAACGAACCCTTAATATTGGCACTACCGTTTTTAATCGCTTTTACTTCCGCACCCGTCAACGCCAAACCCCCTTCAAACGTTTCGATAATGTCGAAGTCATGATGAGCTTTGGGATTGGTAGCAAAGCGAGACATAAGCAAAGTATAGTACACTATACAGAGTGTATGGTCGAGAGTACCCCCTCATCGCCAAAAATGATCGCCCTTTCAACCGGAACGATTTTACGGGCGTTTTTGGTCGTGCTCGCGATCGGCTTTTTGTTTGTTATTCGGCACATTATTGGGATGGTTCTGGCCGCTATTTTTTTGGCGGTGTTAATGGAACCCTTTGCCGATGCCTTGGAACGTCGTCGGGTGCCTCGAAGTCTTGCTGCCTTTTTGGTGTATATTGTGTCACTGGGAATTTTTTCTGGACTTCTCTATTTAATTTTTCCTCCTGCTATCGAGGAGCTGGGAAATTTCTTGCGGGTTTTTGCACCGTACGTACAAAGCGTCAGTGGTATTGAACAAGAGGTGCTTTTCGGTCATGGTTTGGCTGATGGACTGGCGCGTATTTTTGCAACTATTCAGGCGGCAGGTATTACCGCGGCGGTTCCTCAAATTCTCTCGATTGGCACCTCGGCATTTTATGGCATTGTCGCCGCTGCTATTGTGCTCATCTTGGCGTATTACCTGGTTGCAGAAAAGCAGGCCATGGTTCGGGCAGTATCGTCGGTGACGCCCGCGCAGTATCAGCCGTTTATTGTACAAGTGGCAGGAAAGTTACGTGAGCGATTGGGCGCGTGGTTGCGGGGCGAAGTGCTGTTGATGTTTTCCATCTTTCTTTTAACGTACACAGCGCTTTTGGCGGCGGGTATTCCGTATGCGTTGACGTTGGCGCTTTTGGCAGGATTTTTGGAGATCATTCCGTTTATTGGTCCTTTGGTATCGGGAATTCCTGCGGTTATTTTAGCGCTTACCATCTCACCTTTTCACGCACTGCTTATTGTTGGTCTGTACGTTCTCATCCAATTTATTGAAGGACATTTTTTGGTACCTAAGGTCATGCAACGGGTGACCGGTATGAATCCCCTTGTGAGTTTATTGGCGGTGTTGATTGGCTGGAAAATTGGTGGCGTCGGCGGCGCGTTTTTAGCAATCCCCATTGCTAATGCATTGTCGGTTATTGCCGAGGAAGTATGGATGCGAAAAGTACAGGAATGAAATCCGATGTATGCAATATGAAAAAGAAATGAAACGGTTAAATCGGTTAAGGCGGTTAAAATGGTTATCTGAACTGATGTAAAATAACCGATTAAACGTCTTAACCGCTTTAACCGCCCTATACTTCTCTCTATGATTATCCGCCATTGGTTCCCTGTTATTCTCGGAGGTCTTACCATTCTCCTTGGGCTTGGTTTTCTGGGTATCTTCCTGCATCGGTCTAACGATTCTGTTCCCGCCGAAACGGTCGACGCGTCATCACCGGCAATGACCGAAGCTGCCTATAAGGAAGCGGTTCGTACCCTTTTGCAATCATATGCCCAAAACGCAGATGCGACCGTTGCCTACGACACGCTCCTTCTTCTTAATCACATTCCCGCCTCGATGAAAGATGTGCACATTGCGCTTGTTGGCGCTTTCGGTAAACTCATGGCCGGTGCGCAGGATGAGGGAAATCTTCGTTTAGAAGCACTGCGTGCCCAATATTCTTGGCTAATCTTGTGATTCTTTTGCATCGCCTGACACCCTTTGCTGTTTTCTTGCTTGTCGCAGCCGGTTTTAGTGCACTGACATTAGCGCCATTTACCTGGGGTATTTTTGCGCTTGGGTGTTTTTTTCTGGTGCCAATATTGTTTGGACGATTGTTGTTGTGGGATGTGCGGCGACCGGGTTTTTGGGTGTTCTTGGGCATGCCGACCTTTTTTCTCTTATCATCACTCGCATTCTTTCTGCTGTTGGAGTGGAATCCGGGAAAATGGTTGCTCACCATTGCGGTAACCATTGGTTTGGCACTTTTTGCCGAAAACGTGTTTGCCTTTTATCACATGCCAAGCATGTACCAAGCCTATTCGCTTGAATATCTTTCGTTGATGTTGGCGATTACGGGGATGTTTTTCGCCACGAGCGCGACGTATCTTGGTCAATTGTTTTTGGAGTTGCCGTTATGGATTGCGGCGTTCGTAGTAGGTATTTTACTTGTTGGGGTGCACATTGCGGTTTTTTGGGTAAGTAAAGTCAGTTGGGATGCGGGGAAATATTATGCCGGTATAGGCGCACTGGTGCTGACCGAGGTGTATATTACCTTTGCCTGGTTGCCAACCGGGTTCACGACGAATGCCGCCGCCTTTGCGGTTGTGTGCGCGCTCTATATGAGTGTTATGCGCGCGCATGCGCTGGAAAAACTGCGTTTGCCGGTATTGTTGCGACACATTACGTTTGCGCTTGTATTATTGTTGATTATTTTTGGTACGGCACCGTGGAAATAAATATGACTCGTTTTCCTACTTGGAATCTTTTTCTCTCTATTCTCGCTGCTGCTCTTGCAGGTGTGGCTTCGGCGATTGTGGTGACGCAATCGCTTGATCAGTATGCGGACGCACTGTTGAGCGATCGACGGTTCTCTTCATTATCACCTCGTAAAATTACGCCGTTACCCGGTACCTACGAAGAGGCGCTTGATACCGTCCGTACCTCGGCCGATCGCTCGATGGTTTTTTTTGTTGATGCCACATTACCACACGCGACAACTGCAACTCGGTTGATGGATCATGAAGCGGTGCGAGGATTTGGGGTGATTATGAGTACGGATGGATGGATTGTGACAACCGTTGCAAATCTTTCTGCTTATGCCGTTGGCGAATCGGCATATGAAGGTATAGAGGTAGTATTTGACGGTGAACGTTATCAGGTTGAGAAAATTGTTAGCGACACCATGACCGATGCGGTGGCGTTAAAAGTTTCTGGCGCATCGGGTTGGCCAACGATTGGTGTGGGAGATTCCGGATCATTGCTCTCTGGTGCGTACATTTTTGGTGTTACTACCGATGAGCAAATGTATGCGACTAATATTGTGCAGGTTTTTTCACCAGATGAGCAGCGACACATCTTGTCTGCAGAAGCGTTTGTTGAACGCTGGCAATTACAACAGGCCATTCCTGTTGGTGCGCCATTGTTTGGAACCAGTGGTGACGTTGTGGGTTTTGTTGATACCGAGGGAAGAGGACAGCCTTTGTATGCCTTTCAACCATTTCTTCGTCAAACATTGCGTGGCATGACCACTGCACATGCGGGTTTGGGGGCAACGGTTTTTGATCTGGCAACATTTTCCAATCTTGATGCAAGTTTGCGGCAGAATCTTACGGTCGGTGCCCTTCTTCTTGCTGACGAAAACGCACGAACGGCGCTTATTACTGATGGTCCCGCAGCTGTAGCGGGATTGCATGATGGTGATATTTTACTTGCAGTTGATGATGTGCAGCTCTCTCGAGCGACAACGCTTGCGGAAATTTTGACAACCTATGCGCCTGGTCAACGGGCAACGATCACGTATATGCGTGATGGCGAAGAGGCGACAACGATTGTGACATTTGGAACAGCAGAGGAGATGATATACTAGAACAAATGCCCTACAAATATCTTCAACTCAGCCCGATTTTGAACGCCTGGCCAACGGTGTTGTTTGCGTCGGCGTTGGGTATGGTGCTTGCCGTTGTGTTGTCGTTGGTGCAGCCGCTTGAATATAGTTCAACAACCAAAATTCTTATCAACCCTAAGGTAGAGGGCGTTGATCCTTACACGGCTAGTCGTAGTGCCGAGGCTGCCGCCGAACAGCTCACAACCATGCTGTCAACGTCCACTATTTATAGTGCGGTGTTTAATTCAGGATACGATCTTGATCGATCCTATTTTCCCGACGATATTTTAAAGTTTCAAAAGAAGTGGGAAAAAACCATTACCGCCTCGGTATCGCGCGGAAGCGGTATCATGACCATCCGTACCTATCACACCGATGTGAAAAGTGCCGAAGTATTGGCAATGGCTGTGGCAAGTGTGTATGTGAATGATGGTTGGCGATATGTGAATGGCGATATTTCCGTGCAGGTGATCGATGATCCGGTGAATTCTCGTTATCCGGTACGACCAAATATTCCCGTGAACGCCGTGTCAGGATTATTTTTAGGACTGATTGGTGGAGCAGGGTATGTACTCATTCAAGCCGATCGCATGCGAAGGAGGCATCAGGTAGTGCATTTGGAGGAATAAAAAATCCTCCGTTCGCGGAGCTTGATGGGTACGAGTCGCAACGAGGAGGAGACGTCACGACCGCTCCATCAAGCCCAGCCAAAGGAGGATGGGGAAGAGGGTAGGGGAAAAGGGCAAAAAGGTCAATGGGATAGAGGGAAATTTGGTGATAAGCCTCTTGACCATTATCGAAGATTTTTTTATTCTTAAATCAGTTTTGGGATGTATCCCTTCGATCCTCGCTTTGGCGGGGTGATGATTTTACAGGAAGCTCGAGCAAGATCTCGAGTTTTTCTTTTATATGCATGAATTGTCTGTGGTCCAATCCTCCCATTTTATGCTGGAAGCGTTTTTTGTGAAGAAGACGAATTTGATAGAGCATTACCGATCTCTTTTGATTGAGAAATGTTATTGCAGTAAACCATGTACCTCTCTTTTCTTGAGTGCTTAGAGGAAGTGCTATGCAAAGATCTGCTGATAATTTTTTCAAAATAAGAATTGGCCGACGAAAAGCTTCGCCTTTTCCGTGCGCTTCGCCTCCGATACTGAGTCCTAGCGAACACCACCATATATCGCGTTCTTTAAAATAGAGATGTTGAAAATGCTCACTTTTTTGAAGTGATTTTTTGGTCTCGTTCCAGCTGTTATATTTTTGTTCGAGAATGTCGTTCATACTGTTTCCTTTGCACCTCCGCCGCATTGCTGCGGCGGAGGTGGTGGACCCCAGGGGAATCGAACCCCTATAAACTGATGTCGACGCAGTTTTGGTTTCCAAACCGGGGTCCGGAAAAACAAAACTCCCCAAAATCCAAAAAAGGATTTGGGGAGATTTTGCCGACATCAGCTTATGGATATGAAACCAAAACTGCTTTCTTTATTCCACCATACCTTTTTCTGGTCGTCAACGGCCCTGTGTATAACGTCTTTTTGGCTAATATTGGCTCGTTTCGGGTCTAAAAGAGACGGGTCGCCGACCCGTCTTTACGTTTGCAGTTTGCCTTTTTGGTGCTTTTCTGCTATATTTCACTGTTCGGTAATTATGCCGACATCATGCAACAGCGAGAGAACGAATCGATTTTTCTGTAATGGTTGAAACGTATACGTTCTCTGAGCGGTTTTCCTTCGGCCCGATGTCGCGTACACATTCTCCTCCACTGTGTACGCTTGACGTCAGGCCTAAGGAGAACCGGTGCAATCACGCAGCGGGGAACTCCTGGAGGGGAGGTGTTCGACACCAACCCACCAAAACTTCCCCGCTGTGTAAACAGCGGTTTGTCTGATTCACCACTAGCCATAGAAGGAGATGCGGGATGACACTTATCCTGCTGATGCTGTCCGTCGCCATGGCGGACGAAGCGGCGGAAACGCCGGAGCCGGCTGAGCAGCTGGCACCCCTCGCTCCGGGGGAGTTCGGGGACCTGGAAGGTGCGTGGGTTTCCTGCGCTCTGTTGACCAGGGAACTCAAGGAGTGCGGATTCTACACCTTGGAGGAGGCCGGCCAGATGGTCGCCTTTGCCGAGGCGAAGCACTCCTGCACGACTCTGCACGCCGACTTCAACCTGGAGGCCGCCAAGGACATCGGGCAGGACGTCGAGTCCTGCAACAAGGTCGGTCCGGCCCCCGCGCCTGTTCCTGGCAAGGACGGGACGAACGGTCGGAACGGCACCAATGGGACGAATGGCAAGGACGGCAGCGTCCCCCTGTCGCTCTCCCTGGGCTGGTCCGGGGCTTTCAGCGAGGAGTTCTCGTTGGGCGGCCTCGACGCCAGTCTGAGCCTTGTCGTCCCCTTGGGCGACAGGACCAACCTGGACTTCGCGGCGCACGGCCTGGCGATTTCCAGCGACACGCTGGGCTGGCGTCTCGACGCCGGCCTGGACCGCTGGGGCAAGCACCAGCGCGCCAGTCTCGGCTTCGCGGCCGGCTGGCGGGAGATCGGTGTGGACATGGTCGCCGCGGACTCCGGTCCGGCGGCCGCCATCGTCCACTCCGGTCCCGAGGCCGAGCTCGGCCTGGGCTGGCGGCCGCTCGTCGTCAAGGACGACGACAATCAGCCGACCAAGCGGGCCATGAGCCTGAGCGTGGGCGCCGACATCGGCGTCTGGGCCCCGCTCGGCGAGACACCGGCCCTGACTGTCGGGACGAACGCGAGCTGGCAGTTCTAGCCAGCACGCACGTGCGGGGACCGCGATACGACTTGAGTAGCAAAAGCTGCTCGTCGTCATCGCGGTCCCCGTCAACAACCTTTTTATCCACAATGTCTTTTATCACGAATATTAGCCAAAAGCAGGTTAGTGCTCGCGCAGAAGAACATTGACAAAAGTGCAAAAATCGAGTATAGTGGAGTGTTCGGGAATGAGAAGAAGACAAGTAGGCCAGTGGGGCCAGAAGGCCAGGAATCAGAGATTTTTCTGAAGGCTGGCCTTCTGGCACGACTATCCACCTCTTCCCATCCGTCGATGAAAGTGCTGAAGCATAATGCTCCAACCCTTCCATCGCCGGAATTCACCCCCGGCAAACCTCTCATGCCCAAGCCTTTGCAAAAAGGCCAAAGCAAAAAGAGGCAACCTAAGGGTGAAATTCAGCGAAGCTCAACCCAACACCCCATGAAGTCCGGCAACCTTGCCGGTACACGGAGCTACGAATGCACGGAGCCTTCCGGGCCATCAAGGCCCTCGCGTTCTTCAGCGCCCTCCTTTCCCTGGGCGCCTGCATCAACGATCAGTCCGCGACCGAGACCGGCGTCATCGACGACGGCCTCACCTGCGGCCCCGGGACCGAGGAGATCGACGGCCTCTGCGTCGCGATCGACGACGGCACGGACGAGCCCAGCTCGCCCGAGCCCGACGAGGACATCTACGACCTCGACGTCGACTACGTGGACGACGACGAGGACGTCGTGGTTCCCTACGGCGACAGCATCACGGTCGAGTGGGACCTGCTCCCCAGCCGGGACGTCGACAACATGTTCTTCGTCGGGGAAAACCTGACCGAGAGCTGGTGCGAGACGGACATCCCGATCTACGAGCTCGACGACGACCACGCCGTGATCTTCCTCCCGGGCCGCGTGCTCTACGAGGAGTCCTACGTGTTCGGCGCCGTTCGTCTGATCGAGGACGACGTCTGCAACGACAGCGATGACTGGACCGACTGGTCGTACCTCGACCACTGGTTCGGACTCGATGTCTCGATCTGTCAGAACACCGACGACGAGGACAGGTTCGGCCTGCTCTTCCTGGTGCGCGACGGGCAGATCTCCAACCCCCTCGACTGCAACAGCGGCAACGCCCCCAACGACTCCGGCAACGACGCGGACGACGACGGGGACGTCGCCGGCGGCATCGGTGGCGACGAGTCCGAGGGCGAGACCGGCACGGACGACGACGGCGATGGCTTCACCTCCATCGAGACCGGCGGCTCGGACTGCAACGACGGGTGGTACTACACCTACCCGGGCGCGCCCGAGTACAACGACGACGAGGACAACGACTGCGACGGTACCGAGGACGAGGGATGCTCCGGCGTTCCCGTCAACGGCCTCTGCAGCTGAAGTCTCACTGGTCACGGCGCGCTCACGTGCGCCGTGACCAAGTTCCTACAGCAGACAGGCGAGATATCAACGTCTGTCGGGATGACCCCTTAGAAGCATCTGCTTTGGGGGTCGACACAACTACGTCACCCCTAGAACATATCCTTCTAGGGGTGTTATCTTTTTTATAGGGAACAGATTTACACAGATTAAAAAAATACAAACAGATGTGATGTGTCGACGGATGAGGACGGATGTGATGGTCGCGGGTTTTGGGTATAAGGTTTACAGAATTTCTTTTTTATGATTTACTGATGGTATCCAGGTATGTCTTTAGGCATACTCCCGGGTGATCAAAAAATACTCCGCTAAAACGGAGTATTTTTTGTTCGGTATACGTTCGGCTTTATGCTATACTCAACGAGCCGGATCATTTGGGCTGGTGGTGTAATTGGCAACATTCCTGGATTATCACCCGGGAGTTGGCGGTTCAAATCCGCTCCAGTCGAACACGTCGTTCGCGAACGACGTGTTCCACCACGTCCCTGATCCGGCACAATAAAACCATCTCTTTTATGAGGTGGTTTTTGTTTTGAATCTTCTCGTTCATAAGGTTTTTATCAACACCCGTTTCTGTTTCCTTTGCGGTGAAGGAGTACACTTTTTCTATCCTCATCCTTGAAGGGACTTTTTTATGCAACATACTCGTCTTTTTTGGTATCGATTTGCTGCTGTGCTTGGTGTGTTTGTTTTGCTGTTTGGATATGCGGCTCCTGTTGCACGAGCAATCGACCCATATGCTGATGGCGTAGTAGATCAGCGGGGTATCCAGGATGCGGAAGAGGCGATAGGAGAGCCCGATGAAACATCTGCACTTTTTGCGCTTGAGGACGACATGATTACGCTTGCCCTTGCTGCGGGTGAACATGGCGTGGGAGGTATGACGCTGTATTATGAAACAGCAGAAGATGAAGTGGAAATAACGGTTTCGATATATAGCATTACTGGTTCTGGAATTACTGAAAGCGTAGCGGTAACGCTTGATGGCGATGATACATCGGTAGATGTTGAGCTTGATGAAACAGATACGATGTTCAATCGATTGCGTATTGTTTCGGATGCCGATGCCGAATGGGGACTTGATGCAGTTGAAGTGGGTGGATTTGATGATACCGATGAAGACGGCATGCCCGACGAATGGGAGGACCGATATGCTTTTGATCCTGATGACGAAGATGACGCCGATGAAGATGCTGATGCTGATGGCCTGACAAATCTTGAGGAGTATGAAGCGAATACCAATCCTACCGCAGAAGATACCGATGAAGATGGAAGTGATGACGCGGAAGAGATTGATGAAGATACCGATCCCAATGACGCAAGCGAATCACCGGATTTTGATCTTGAAACAGGAGATTTAATAAAAGTTGCCGATAATAGTGCGGTGTATTTTATTGGTTTGGATGGATATCGTCATGCATTCCCACACAGTAGTGTCTTCTTCTCGTGGTTTGCCGATTTTGATGATGTAGAAACCATTGAAGCGGCAACGCTTTCGCACTATCGATTGGGTCATAATGTGACGATGCGTCCAGGAACATCACTTGTAAAAATCGATAGTGTCGATACGGTGTACGCAGTCGAGCCGGGTGGTGAATTAGTCGCCATTCCCGATGAAGATATTGCTGAAGTGTTGTATGGAGAAGATTGGGCAGATCGTGTCATTGATGTGTCGTCGGCATTTTGGTCGAACTATCACGACACTGAAGAAGAACTCGATGAGGTATATCCTAATGGCACCTTGCTTGAGGCAAGTGACGGAACGATGTATTACATCGAAGAAGGAGAGAAGCGCGAGATAGATGAAGATGTTTTTGATGATTGGAGCTTTGATGAAGATGATGTTCTTACCGAAGATATCATTGCCGACATCGACGATGTGTTGGATGAGTACGATACCGGTGATGACTTTGGTGATGAAGATGATGAAGCATTGCTGTGGTCATACTAAAAAGAACAGCAAAAAACAGCCTCTGTGTGAGGCTGTTTTTTATACTCGTTTATCAAGAGTCCATCGATCAGGTTCACTGAAGACAAGTGATAGCGTGATAAGCGCAAGTGCGGCATCACGGACACCGGTGGGGCCACCGACACTAATGGCAATGAAGAGGAGATGTGCTCCCAGTAATCCCGCAATAATTTTTGTGTAGACTCCTGCGGCAAGCAGTATTGCGCACAATACTTCGAGAAGACCATTTATTTGCACGAGCATTTTACCGGGAATAGGTAGGTAGCCTGTCCATTCAGGAAGGAAGGCTATCCAAGTTTCTGCATCAAGCAATTGTTGTGTGCCGAACCAGAGAAAAAGAAGGACGAGAGTAAAGCGAATCATTACTGTAGACGCATGTGACATAAATATTATTCAAGTGAACCAATTTTTAAAAGAAAGAGTGCTTTTTGAGCGATGTCTGAACTTCCATGGACGCGATTAAACATTTCCGATCCATCGTTTCCGCATAATGCCATAATCGGGGACTCGCCACCTGGATGACGAGAAACCCATGTGGTCAGATTGTACACACTCCCGTTGATGCTGGACCAGCAATTCTCTTTGGTGGCATGGGTTTGGATTTCGGCGGTGGTGTAGTGATTATCGACGTTCTCTGCATCCGTAGTATCCGTCTGTGCGATTTGATCCGTCACATCCGTTTTTATGTCCATGACCGGCCGACCGTTGTACACGATGTACCCAGAACCCAGGATGAATATGGTGATTGCTGCAATGGTAAGTATTGCGCGGAGGGGAAGCATAATGAAGAAAACTATACGCGTACTCTATATAATTGCCAAGGGGATGTAGGGGGAAATATGGCTAACATAAGATATTTTTATTGACAGAACGGGGCCTTTTTGTTAGGTTCCTTGCTCGGGTCGGTTCATCTTCACTCTTTCCCGACCCGTAGAAAGAGGCTTCTGTCATGAAGGGTTTTCCCTTGCTCGGTTTTCTTCTCTCTCTTCTTCTGAGCGCCTGTCCACCGGCGAGCGAAAAGCCGAGTGACACCGGCAAACCGGACACAGGCGGGGAAGTTTCCGTCGATGAAGAGTCCGGTGATACCGCCAACTCCGTGATCACAGAAACGTGCAACGGTCTCGACGATGATGGTGATGGCTACATCGACGAGGGGGCGACCGACGCGGTTCGGTGGTGTCGGGATACCGACGGTGATGGCTACGGTAGCGCTGATTGTCAGACCGTCTGCGATCAGCCTGCGGGCTACGTCGCTAACGGTGACGATTGTGACGATCACGACGCTGCCATCAGCCCGACGGCGAGCGAGATCTGCGACGGCCGGATCGACGAGGACTGCGACGGCGAGGTCGACGAAGTGGGCGCCATCGGAGGCACCACCTTGTACCGCGATGCGGACGACGACCGCTACGGTGATCCGAACGTGACTACGAGTACGTGCGACAACAGCACGCCTTCGGGTTACGTGACCGACGCCACTGACTGCGACGACGGCAACAATACGGTCCATCCCGGCATGTTCGAGCGCTGCAACGACATCGATGACGACTGCAACGGGGAGGTGGATGACAACCCCATCGATCCCAATCTTTTTCCTTTGGATGGAGACAGGGATGGTTGGGGACAGGAGGAGGCCTGGCTGCCGACTTGTGACGAAACACCTCCCGATGGGACGTCCGTCATCACGGGCGACTGCGACGACGAGGATGCGGATGTGAACCCCGATGCTGACGAGGTGTGCGATGACGTCGACAACGACTGCGACGGTGTCGTCGACGAGTACGATGGCGAGTCGTCGCTCTGGGTGTTGCCGCCGGGAGGTGGCTGGTGGGATGTGTGGTACGAGGACGCGGACGGCGACAGCTACGGCGGCGACATTGAGTCCGTTTGTGATGACGACCACAGCGACATGGTTTCGCGAGATGGTGACTGCGACGACACGAACGAGGATGTGAACCCCGACGTCTGGGAGAACTGTGCCGATGACGTCGACAACGACTGCGATGACGCCATCGATTCCGCGGACGAAGACTGCACGGATCTGTAGTCCAACTGGACTCTCGTACATAGGTGAGGGAAGAGCCTAGTCAAATAGGACACCCTCCGTGAGCTCACTGAAGAAATGTATTGTGCCGAATCACTTCTGATTCGTCTCGCGATATATCTCATCAGTGGGCTCTATTGTTTTAAAGGGAAAGAGGGGATTGAGGTGAGAAAGGGGAAAGAGGAAGGGTCGGGGTCTTTATCGTTTTTCTATTCCAATCTGTATACCGCACTCATAACGATCGTAATTTCTATAAATATCACAATCGCAAGATAAAATTGAAAAGATCTTTTCGAAATTTTGTGTCGAAAGATATACATGCCAAGGAGTGCTCCTCCGGCTCCTCCTAAGAAAGCGGTCAGCCATAAGACTTTTTCTGGAACACGACGGACGTTAAACAATGCAAACAGTTTATCGAATCCGTATAAAAGAAATGTTGCGATATTAAGCGCAAGCAAAAGATGAAGAAGAATAGGGAAGGAAAACAACGACAAGCTTGCGATAAAAATTCCTCCAGCACCTATCAACCAAAACAAAAAATTAAAAAGAGAGGGATTTTGAGATTTTCTGTTTTTTCGAGAGAAAGCCATGACTTAGTATTCTTTAAAAATACATCCTCCTGACGGACCATCAAGTGAATCGATATAGAGCTTGGAACACCAAGGAATCTTTTCGCAACTGCTAAACGTACGAAACGGACAGTAACCAAGATAGATCGCGATAATGAGTATTCCGATGCCACTCAGAATGCCTGCGATGATAAGAAAAGGTTTTGAGCGCATAACGAAGAGAGTAGGTACTAAAATGGTAACATAAAAAACGAACACCGCCGGTCAGTAACTCTTGCGAGTGCTGATCGGCGGTAAGCGATTTGTATGAGTGGTATGTTGATGCGATGTTAGCTCGCGCTGTGCTGTTCGAACATCTGAGCGCTGCGCAGGACCATGTCTTCGTGTCTCGCCCTGAGGGCATCGACGGCGTTCTTCTCGGGGTGCTCGAGCGACCCCTCACAGATGAGGAATTGCACGGCCATGCTTGCGTCCATCTGCCGTTCGATGAGGGTCGTGATGACCTTCGTAAAGCCGGGCAAGTGTTGCTCCATCTGCGCGAGCAACCTGTCGTCGACCTCCTGCCTTTTGATGCACGTCAGCAGACGATCGGTGAAGTCGGGAACGTAGGCATCGAGCGCCCTGGTGAGCTCTTCGCGCCGAGCTTTGATCATTCTTGCGCCTTCACGCCGCCGCCTTTCGAGCTCCTCTGTTGCTTCTGCTTCGTTATCGAGAATGTATTCGTCCATGGGTATGCTCCTTGTTGGCGGGATGTTCTTATCATACTTTTTCATTTTTTTCAATATGTATCGGTCTTTTTTCACATTCTGCATAGACGATGAACGGTTGTCGGTGTATGCTCATCAAGCCATTATTCATGTCTTTCTTTATGCATAAATATCTTTTCTTGTTCGCTCTTTTGTTAGCCATGGGTGCGGGTTGTACGGCGACAACAAATGTCGAAACAACCCCCGATGTCACAACAAACAACTCCTCTGCCGTGAGTGCTGCCGATGAAGGCGATCGTGAAGACGTGTCGTCAACAGATACCGCTGAAGAAAATGATGCCGCTGTTGTAAGTATTGATGTTTCCGCAAGTGGAGACGTAAAAGTTACACCGGTTGTAGATGATGCGGCGGATGAAGAGTCTACGAGTGTAAAAGAATTTACCGTCAAAGGTGATAACTTTACCTTTGCTCCCTCATCGATAACGGTCAAAAAAGGTGACACTGTCCGCATTACCTTTATCAATGCCGAAGGATTTCACGATTGGAAACTGGACGAGTTTAATGTTGCTACGCAAAAAATCGGCGTGGGCGCGAAAGAGGTTGTTGAATTTGTTGCCGACAAAGCCGGATCATTCGAGTACTACTGCTCGGTGGGCTCGCATCGACAGATGGGCATGAAGGGTACATTGATTGTTGAGTAATAATTACAAAAAGTAAAAAGACATTGCCTTGATACGGCAATGTCTTTTGTATTTTTACGTTTCATCTTCTGACTGAGGAATTTGTACCGTTGCCCAAACGTCATCATTTGCGCAATTTTCTTCGGTACGATCATATCGTTTACCCCCAGATCCGGTTGTGACATCTCGCTTAATCACACGCATGTCATATTCACATACAGGACATTGCATAGGTTTTTTGTCTAAATATTCTTTACCTTCAACGTACCATAGATATTTGCTTTCAAGAAGAGAAAACCTGTACAGTAACGAACATGAAAAATATTCTTGAAACGCATCTTCGCGACATTATCTTTTTAGCAATCGGACATCAATCGTCATCAAGGACTTTGATTGTTTTTGATACTGATGCGCCTTTAGCGGTATTGTTGGCTGAAGGATATCGTGCGGTGTTGCCTGAAGCGCAAGCAATTGCCTTTGATGGTACGAGTGCGGATGAAATTCGTTGGGCAATGGACACGCTGTCGCCAAAAGATCTCGTTATCCTTGTACAATCGACGAGTTTTCGATTGAATGAATTTCGTTTTCGTTTAGAACTTTTTCATCGACAACTGGCGGTTATTGAACATCCGCATCTTGCACGTATTCCGCTTGATCAGCATGAGATTTATATTGATGCACTTGCGTATGACCCAGCCTACTATCGCGTGCTTGGTCCGAAGGTAAAAGAGCGTATCGATCGTGCACAACGGATTGTGGTGCGTAGTGGTGATGCAGAGCTTGTATACGAAACACCTTTTGAAAATGCCAAACTTAATATCGGTGATTACACAGGTATGAAAAATATTGGAGGACAGTTTCCGATTGGTGAAGTATTTACGGAGCCGACCAATATTGATGGCGTCAATGGCACGGTGAAACTTTTTGCGTTTGGTGATCAAAACTTTTCGGTGATTCTTCCCGCTGAACCAGTGACCGTAGTGATTGAAAAAGGATTAATCGTTGATGCACCAAATGCACCGGCGTCATTTGCGAAAGTATTAGATCAAATTCGTGCGGACGAACCATTGTGGGTACGTGAACTCGGTTTTGGTATGAATCGTGCGTTAACCCGTCATCGCATTTTGAATGATATTGGCAGTTATGAACGTATGTGTGGCATTCATCTATCGCTCGGACAAAAGCACACCATTTACGCAAAACCAGGTTTTCCCAAACGCTCAAGTAAATATCACGTTGATGTGTTTGTTGACGTGACAAATGTGGAAATTGATGGGGAGGTGGTGTATAAAGAAGGAAGATATATTCTATGAAAAACCAAATACTCTCCGCTTTACAGTGGCGATATGCAGTAAAGATTTTCGATGCAACGAAAAAGATTTCTGATGATGACTTGACGACAATTTTACAGGCAGGACGACTTGCGCCAAGCCCATATGGTGTTGAGCCTTGGAAATTTATCGTGATCACACAGCCTACATTACGAACAACGCTTCGCATGGCAAGTTTTGATCAGCCAAAAGTTACCGACGCTTCCCATATCATGGTCATTGCTCGACGAATGGATGTGCGTGAACATATCGTCGCAGAACTCCTTGCCCGTACGGCTGAGGCTCATCATAAAGAGCTTGGTGAGCTGGAGGGTTTGCAGAAGATGGTTGAAGGATTTATCGCCCGACAAACTGACGATCAGTTGGATTGTTGGGTTCGATCACAGTCGTACATTCCGCTCGGTATGATGATTGAAGCTGCGGCGCTTTTGGGTATTGATGCTTGTCCTATGGAAGGATTTAATGCAAAGGAAGTGAATGAAATTCTTAGGCTTCCGGAAAAACATCTCGCAGCAACGACAATGTTTGCTTTGGGATATCGCGGTGATGATCCAATGGCGCAAATGCCAAAGGTACGTCGAGCATTTGATGACGTGGTGGAATTTATTCGATGATGAGAGTAAAGGCAATAAGGGGATGCATGCCGTAGTATTCTTCAATAACACGGCGTAATTTTTGTTCAAGTGTTTGCGTGATGCGATCGGCGGGTATGTTTTTCGGCAATCGTTGATATTCACGTGTAATGAATGCGTTGATGCGTGCATGGAGTGTATTTCTCGTACTTTTCTTTTGGAAACCCACAGAGTGAATTTTGGTAATCTGCAATCTTGATGGCATGATCTTGCCATTAATCATGATGATGCCATCGTCTCCCAAATTCTTGCGTTCAATGAGCGTATCCTCATCAACCTCGCCAATGGTTTTTTCGTCAACAAAAACAAGATTGCTGATAATCTTTTCTTTGGTGAGCTTTCCGTTGCCAGACTTTTCAAACTCCATCACCTGGCCGTTATCGGCAATCAGGATATGGTCGGCGCGAAAACCTACTGCCTTGGCTGCATCGGCATGATGATGTAAAAAGGCATGATGTCCTTCAATCGGTACAAGATAACGCGGTTTGACGAGTTGGACGACGACTCCAAGATCAGCGGCTTTGGCGTGACCACCGGCATGAATATTGAGCATGCGATAATTCACTACCTTTGCGCCCAAGCGATAGAATTTATCGGTAATAAACTGTACCGAACGTTCGTTGCCAGGAATAACCGATGAAGAAAACACGACGGTATCGCCGGAATGCACGCGTACATTTTTCATGTCATTGTTGGCGAGTTTAAAGAAGGCGCCGTTTTTTTCGCCCTGAGCACCAGGGAAAATACCCATGATTTTTTGGGGAGGGAATTGAGCAATATCTGCAATGTCGATGATAGTTTGTGGTTGAGTGGTAATGTAACCAAGTTGTTGACCGATTTCGTATGTTGTTTTCAAACTTGTGCCACCAATGGCAACATAACGACCGTGTTTTTCAGCAAGTGAAAGAATCTGACCAAGCCGTACAACGTTGGTAGAAATCATACCAAAGAATAACCTCCCTTTCGCTGAGGTAAAAATATTTTCGAGATCATGAATAACCTCGCGTTCCATGGTTTGATTACCCATCTGGTAAGCATTCGTTGAATCAGAAAGAAGAGCGATGATGTTTTCGTTTCCAAGTCGCGTCAATCTTTCCAGCATGACGTTTTCTTCTTGAGTTTGAGGTTCAAGATCAACTTTAAAATCTCCAGTATGCACAATCTTTCCACAGGGTGTATCAATCACGATCGCAAGTGCGGATGGCACCGAGTGCGAGACGCCGAAGAACGTTACGGTAAAGTTTCCAAGACGGAGCACTGTTTGATCGTCAACGGAACGAAGATCGACGGTGATGTCGGGCGTGTATTCTAATTTTTTAGCGATCATCGCGAGCGTTATGGGTGCTGAGAAAACTGGTACGCCAGGAAGTTGCGGCATTAAATACGGAATGCCGCCAATATGGTCCATGTGCATGTGGGTGATGATGACGCCGCGCACATTTTTTTCACGACCTTGAAGATAGGAAATATCTGGCACAATGCCATCAACGCCGCGCATGGCTTCTTCGGCGAACTGAATGCCCATGTCAATGAGAATAATGTCATCACCATATTCAATCATGGTCATGTTTTTACCGACTTCTTCATTGCCGCCTAAAACGGCAATACGTAGTTGATGATTTTGGTTATCTTTTTCTTTCATCACATAAGTATTTTGTGGTGAAAGATCGAGTGAACCATAGTGCACACCCGATCCTTTGCGATCGGATGGCGTGGTTGGAGATTTTTGCCAAGCAGTCTTAGTGCGTTTGCCTCGCCAATGCGAAGTTTTGGCTTTGGGACGATGTTGTCGTCCTTGAGCTGGGGTGTGAGTTGTCATAAAGAGGTAACAAAAAAGAGTGAATGAAATATAAAAAAAGAAAAATGAAGAAAGAGGTTTAAAGCTGACTAAAAATCACACGTGAAATTTCCTCAAAAAAGCGAACCGTTTAAAAAAGAGGAATGTAATGAAAAGGGGAAGAAAAGCATTCTACACTATTTTAGTGTTTTTGTCAACGCGTGATTACTTCGCTCCAACTAAAAACGTGCAACCGTCGGGGCCGCATTTGGCACTGTGCATAGTGCCAGGAACGATATCGAAGCGATCGCCGGCATGGAGTTGTTGTGAGCCATTGGCGTCGGCAAGGGTGAGTGATCCTTGCAGAATAATATGGACGGTTTGTTGATCGTGGGTGTGTTCGCCAAAATCAGTATCTGGCCCGTTTTCATAGACCATTAAATCGTGAAAGCCTTCGGCGGTCAGTTTTTCTCGCCATGCGTGTTCGTTCATATACGCTGAGTATAGAAAGGAGAAAGAGATAGGGCAACTCTTCTCTTTTTTGCTGCTCTTTGCTATCCTTCGTTGTCGATCTTCTCGTAAGTCGACAATCACTTCACTTTTTGCAGAAATTCCAGGAGATGTCATGAAGTACATCGATTCGCGGTTGTATACATTCCGGGGTCAGGAAAAGGAAGGCGCGCTCACTGAGATCTGGGATATCATGCGCCTGAATGGGATCGATCCCGGCACGACCCTGTGGGACGAGGCCCTGATCTTCCTGGGTCTTGGGCAGTTGGACGCCGCCGAACAGCGGCTGCGACTGCTGCTCGCACTCGGCCTTGAGGATCGAGAGGCGGGTCTCCTGTTGGTCAGGATCCTGGCCGAGCAGTATCGGATCTTCGAGGCGTACGAGCTCTTCCAGACTCTTGAGATCGCGAGTCCTGCCGACCGCGAGCTGCAGGAGCAACTGACCGTCGCTGCTAACGTCAAGACGGGCAATCTCAAGTTCGAGATCCTCACCACACAGGGCAACCGTCTCAGAGGCAGGATCTCTGATCTTACGCATGAGAACGGGCAGCTGATTGATGAGAAGGAAGGTCTCACCAGAGCTAATACCTCTCTCGTGAAGGAGATGGAGGATCTTCGCAACGTCAATACGTGGTGGGTTGTGGCGATGGGGATACTGGTGACGGTCGTGGTCATTCTGATCGGCATCGTTCTCGCCCTTTTCATCTGAAGTTCGGCTCCATTCGCCGCCAGCGATCTCGCGAAATCCGCGAGGGTGCTGGCGCAAAACTCCGTCACACCCTCGCGGACGCGCTCCGATGAGGGTGTTCTTTTTTTACCAATCGGCATTATCTTGCTCCCAGTATTCTTCATCGTCGCTTTTTTCTTCATCAATCTGTTCTTCCTCTTGATGCGTGCGCTTGCCAAGGTTTTGATAGTCGCGTTTTTGTTGATCAACATCTACTTGTGTTCGTCCTACATAAATACGCACATCATGAAAGAGTTCTCCCCCACGGTCATACTCATTCACTACCTCAACTTCCGCGACGAGACCTGCACGTTCTGCGAGTCTTTTGAATTGCTTTTCAATAATACGGTAACTGGTTTTATCTCGCGCATTGGTAAAGATAGGATAGAAAGGACGAGCGTCGGTACCGTAATTGGCAATGTAGGCATTGAAAAATGTTTGAATAAGTTTGCCGCCCGCAAGGCGGAGGGGTGTTACTTTCCTTTCTTTTGTATCTGCTGTGGTGCTTTCAACATCAGTAGCAAGATCAGAAATATAGACTTCAGGCTTGTCGCCATTGCGTCCTTCGTAGGCAAGAATGTATCCGCGCGGCACGCCGTCTTTGTCGTGGAACATGAAGGAGAGCTCTGGTCTGTCAAAGAACGTATTGGCAATCTCTTTGCCGATAATGTTATTTTGCATGCCATGCAGATTTTCTAATACGGCAACATTATCGTGATAGGCCTTGCCTTCAAGATAGGCTACGGCAAGTACATCGCGTGTTTTTAACGGACTGATTCCTGTGCGAGGACGAGGTGGAGTTTTCGGCAGGCCCGTGTCAATAACGAAACATTCTTCCCCGGCATTATCGGAATATCCCATGGGAGCAATGGGAACAAAGTGATTTTCTTCTGTTCGTAAACCGAGCTCAGCTGGTGTATAGCCTTTTCCTACAATTACACGACTGGCATCAACTGCTAACGCTTCTGCATGTGCTTCGAGATATTCTGTAAAGAATTGTCGATACGCCTGTTGAATAAACGTTGAGGCTGCTCCTTCGGCATTTTTCGCGATTTCAATATTGTCGCAGGTGATAACTTGGACTTGCGTCATGTCTGCTTCAGTGAAAATATCTTTCACACTGCCGGACTTTTTGTATTGTTCAATGATCTTTGGAGTAGAAAGCGATGTGCGTGTATTGATCGTAACGACAGATTGCGCCGCAGTGCGCCATTCGCCACTGCCGGTGCGACGCTCAACAATTAATTGTACGCAATTGGGATTAAACATGTAGACATTGTTCTTGCCACTGCCAAACGGCATACAGCTTGCTGTATCGTTTCCCGCGACCGCCATTTCCGGATCACTTTTTCGCCCTATGCGCACGCGATACTCCGCCATTGCTTTGCGACGGAGGCCATAGGTTTCGTGAAAAACAAGTTCAGCGAGCGCTTCTCGATCTTCCGGTAACAGATCCTTAATCACCGCAATGCCATCTTCCCACAAAGTTTCCCACTTAATATCTTTTTCTTTACAAAATGCCTGCACTTCGCTGAATAATTTGCTTCCATTTTGTGCTTCTGCAGCAATACCTTTTTTTCTTTGGCCGATACCGCGACGTAAATCTGCATACAACTGAGTCGCGGATGCCGGATCTCGATAATCTTCCTCCTTCTCTGCCGAGAGTTTGTAGGTTCGTTCCATGGGTGGCAGCAGTTGGAGCTCATCGAGCGCGCCTTCGACGTAGGCATCACGAAGATTTTCTCCGGTCAAACCTAGGTAGGGAAGGGAAAGATAATTCGAAGGTTTTTTTACGGCATTAATACGTTCGTTGGTGTGCTCGTCGTCAATTTCCAAAAATCTTGCCGGTTTTTTCCAGAATTGAATAACTTTTTCTAAAGAAATGTTGGGATGAAACGCGAGGCGTTCGATATATGCGCGGAGTTTTGCTGAGAGTGTTCCCTCGCCAAGATCTTTCAGGAGATCTTTTCTTTCCAAGAATCGATGAAGTTCTTCTGCCTTTTTCAGCATTTTCCATGAGCTGAAAATTCCTCCTGGCGTAGACTCAATTTGATCTGCTAATTCCTGCAATCTTCCTAGTGACCGATGGGCTCGTGCGCGTTCAAGAAGTGTGTGGGGTTCTCGGATGCTTTGTACCAGTGCATTCAAATGATGATGCGCTGTTCCTTCATCGTAGCCGGCATCGTCTTTGGTAACTTGCAAAAGGATGGCATGAGCAAAGATATGCGGTTCCAACTCACTTTCTTTGGCCAGTTCCACAATGCGACTCATTTGAATAATGGCATCGTGACGCGAAAGTCTAGGGCGATTCATGAATTGCAGCAGGAGTTGGGTGCCGAAATACTCGATACCTTCGCGTATGTTTTTCCGCAGATCCTCCTTGGTAATCTGCATGAGTGCTTCACCGAGTTCTTGCCAATTTTCTGGTTTGCTATTGGCTCCAAGCTGCAAAGGATGATGTTCTGCTAGGGCACGCAGATTATCAGGAACGGGAAACATTTTTAATTGCTCGACGTATTTTTTTATCGCTTCATATTCGCCAGGGCTTAATAAATGTGTGATTCGAGCTCGTCGTCCCTGTGGAGTAACGTCAGCGGCGTATGCGCCTGCCTCGTGCCGGATGGCTTTCGGGATAGTTTCGTCGTTGAGAAAGCGCCAGGCATCAAGCGTAGACGCGTCGCCTTGCACTGGTGGCTGCCATCTTTTTGCTTTTTCCAAGGCTGTAAAATCTCCTTGTGCGGCAAGTGTGCGAGCCGCTCGTAGTGCTCGCTCGGGAGCGTATGCACGCAAGGCAAAAAGCAAATGTGGTCTATTAATTCTTTCGAGAAGAGCAAGAGCTTCTTCGCGTGGAAGATCGTGTACATTTTTTCCGTACCCGTTTATTTCTTCCAATGCTTTTTCGGGAGATACTTCGTGATCTTCTTTATTTATAAGGCGACTAATTGGTCGGACGTATTCGTATTCTGGGGGAACTATGCCGTCGTGATCATCGTTAAATTCAGAGAGATGCCACGCATAGTAATGCATAAGAACGAGATCGCGATCTTGTGGAGGAATCCTTTCTAAATATTTTGTACAAATAGGAACTAGGAGATTTTTGTGACGATAACCTGAGCTTATACCTAGGAGCCGTAGAGCGACTTCTCCGCTAATAACGGGAAAATGTGGCAGTGCGTGTAAAACATCTTCAGCGCTGATGCCGGCGAATTCATGTTTGTAAGAGTAGGCTTTTTTACTATCACGCAAATCTTTAATATTTTGCGTGATAAAATCGAGAAGATACGTTTTTGCTTCCAGACTAAAGTGATCTATACCTCGAAAAGCTTCTGCGGTACTCGTTTCTATGATGATAGATGCGGTCTCACCGCCAAGATCATCAAATTTATCGAGCGATAAAGAAAGGTCTCTTCTTATTGTATCGCTAAAATTTGGTTCATAACTCCATGGATCTACCCCGTTTGTATAAGAAGGGTTGGTATATCCGCCTTCGTATGCTTTGGTAAGGTATTTATCAGCTGTTTCCTGGGTAAGTCTTGAAAAATCCCAGTCATGCAAATCCCATTTTCCAGGCATCATGCGATCGCATAAAGCTTGAGCTACACGATTTTGATCGATAGGAAATACGCCAACGGCCTTTTGAAGAATCTCCACGCCCGCATGTTTTTCGGCACCTTTTCGTTTCTGCTCTTTTTGTGCATATTGCCAAGAGTCTTCTCCCTCACTGTCTTCATTTGCAACTGCTTCATTTTGAGGGGGGTAAAGATAATACAAAGATGCAAGAATAATCTTTTCTGCCTCAATAGGAAAAAGGGGATCCGTTTCAATTTTTTTATTTTCGTAATGTCTTTCTTCAATATTCCAGACTTGTTGATAATGAAATCGTGGCATTGCTGCTTGAAGAACAATCGTTCCCACTTCAGGAAAAGCTTCAACGAGTCGAGTTGCAAGAGTGACATCTTCGGCGGCGTACTCACGAATATGGCGCGCAATTTCTCTTGCGCCTACTTGATCGTCTTCGCGAATGACGTGCTCCACTTCTCTTGAGGGGTTGGTTTCTACTTCATGAAGATGAGGTTCGCGATTTCTGTCTTGGGGGTAGTTATCCGGACTTGCACGTCGAGCAGGCATAAAAGGGAAGAAATATGAGAAAAGCATACCATTTTATGGGTATTCTTCGCATTGTTATCCCCTGCCGTGAATTCAAACCCCAATGCACCACCCTGTAGCCATGAGACTTGCCGTCCCTC
>CAZREA010000011.1:0-24751 GCA_964599455.1 uncultured Gammaproteobacteria bacterium
GATATGGTGAAGGTATTGAAAGCTAAATTACGAGAGATACTAGTCTAGGGCCATTTTATTTATTTCTTGAGAATTGGCCATAGCATTTCTATTCTCTCTCTGTCATCGGTTTTTCGATGGTCTTCATTTCGATGAGTTCCTCAACTTCCCCCGCGGTGATGCGTGAAACATCTTTTGACATCTTTTTGAGCTCGTTGGTTGAGAGATTGTATTGATTGACGGTGGTACCGAGATGATTCCCCATTTTTTCGTGGAATTCAGAAAAGGTTGCAAAGTGACGATGGAGTTCTTTGACACGTTTCTTAATATCTTCTGCATTCTTTTCAATTTTCATTGCATTGAGTGCTTGTAAAATAGTTTGTAGATACGCGAGAAAATTTGTTGGTGACACAATAATGACGCGGTACTTCCCTGCTGCGCGCTGCAAAATATTCTCCGTTTCATCGCCAGAGCTTCCGATTTTATTTGTAAGCAAATCGTAATAGAGTGCTTCGTGCGGAATAAACATGAAAGCAAAATCCGTCGTATCTTGCTCGGGCTGAATGTATTTCGTTGTTTCTTGGACGCGGGTTTTGAGATCGTTGATAAAAGCTTTGTTATATTTATCTTGATCGGCAGGATTTTCTGCTTCAACAAAACGATTGTAATTTTCCAAAGAAAATTTTGAATCAATAGGAACAACTTTTCCATTCACAAAAACAACGGCATCGGCGATAGTGCCATCGGGAAACGCATACTGCATTTTGTATGAATCGGTTGGCAAAATATTTCCGAGAAGTGTTTCGAGATAAAATTCACCAAGGATGCCACGTTGTTTTGGATTTTTGAGAATGTCCTGCATCTTTTGTAATTGCGAGGAGAAATCGAGTACTTGTTTATTCGTATGGTCGAGTGTGGTGAGACGTTGCGTCACCTCTTCGATGAGTTTCGACGTTTGAGAAAACTGCGTTTGCATGCTGCGATGAGAATCCGAGAGTCCGCGTCCGACTTGGTCGTTCACCCGATCGAGACGCGTTTCTAATTCCTTGCGCGCATCCGTTTGTAATTTATAGAGCTCCTGTCGTTGGTCGGTAGAAAGTTGTTTGATGTCGGTTAATTCTTTTTGTAACAATGCGAACGATTGCGAGAGTGTATCTGATGAGATGTTGTTGTGCTTTTGAAAAAAGAGATACAGAAGAATTCCTCCAAAACCAAGGATAAGTATAATGGGAAAGATGAAAGAATCCATAGAAAGTGATATTGGGTATATTACCAGTTTTCAATACTATATTGTTCGTTCCTTTGTATGGCGCAAAGTACATCGGTGATATAGGGAACGATGTGAGGCTGTGTTTCGGGGTTTGACCAGATGACTTCGCTGCATTTGTGTGGCTCTTGATTGACGATCTCACCTTCCCACGCCTTGCAAGTGAAGAAGAAGTCGAGATAATGACCGTCTGGCGCATTACGGTCGCGTACGTGGATGAGTATAAGATCTTCGCGCTTGATGTTGATACCAATCTCTTCCTTGGCCTCACGCTGCATTGCGCTGATGATGGGTTCGTTCTCCTCGACGTGACCTGACGGCAGACCGTAGTAGTCATTATAATATTTCACGTTGTGTCGTTTTAGAAAGAGCACTTTTTCTTCTTTTTGTAAGACAAGATAAGCGGCAGCAATGGCTTTGTGGCGTTCCGACATAAGGAGATATTTCTTACAATAATATTGACGATGAGTCTTTTGTCGCACTATACTCTGAATGTTTTGTAAAAATGAGTATCGTGCGAAAGTTGTAGAAGAAGTATACGCTAGTATACGAACATATTACGAACAGATGTGAATAAATGAGTAAACGTTTCATGTGGAACGTTGAATATTCCCTATCAAGATCCTTGCATACTGCTTTAAAGCGGCTTTCATACGTCCCCATAGTTCAATTGGATAGAACACGGGCGTCCTAAGCCTGAAATCCTGGTTCGACCCCAGGTGGGGGCACCAGAGATAAAGACCATGATGTGAGTCCACTCCGTTTAAAGGCTTCGTTGGACAACCCCGTAGCTTTAGCGGAGGGTGGAAGGGTCTAGCATCTTCCTTCGTTCGGATCGGCCTCGTCGGATGTCGCACGTAGGCCATAAGAATCTCAATGGGCCATGGCCGATGGCTTCATCGGTATTTAACTTGAGCTTAAGCCGACTCGTAATGGCTAATAATCCGTTCCTATCCGTTGTTGATTCGTTTAAATCCATTCTCCATTCCACGTGAAACATTCCGGGCCTGTGGCTCAGTTGGTAGAGCGCCGCATTCGCATTGCGGAGGTCAGCGGTTCGAATCCGCTCAGGTCCACCATCCCCCGTCGCTCCATTTTGTAGAAATACGATGGAGCTATGGGGGATGGGCCTCAAGTGCTTTGTAAGTAAAAAAAATCCCCCATAGCTCGTTTTGCTAGAATAATAACGAGCGTCGGGGGATTTTTTGGTATCCTAATGTATATGTATTATGTGTATATTCTTCAAAGCCATGCAAATCATACTTATTGCTATAGCTATACTCACAAGCATATCCAAGCTCATCTCCTGGAGCATAATGAAGGAAGTTCTCATTATACGAGTAAATATCGTCCCTGGAAACTCGTTTGGTATGCAGGATTTGCTACAGAAGAGCGAGCGTGTGAGTTTGAGAAATATTTAAAATCAGGTTCTGGGCATGCATTTTAGAGAAAAAGATTTCTCTAAAATAATAATGTTTCACGTGAACCTATATTGAGATAAAATTGAAAGGTTTTAAACTGTGGATAACATGTTGATAACTTTTTATAGGAAATGTTTCACATGGAATATATATGAATTAGTATTTAATATTAGCCAAATATAAAGATACATTGAAAATATAAGAAAATATGAATCTGTGGATAAGTTGTGTATATATCTGTGGAAAAACTGTGAAGAATATAATGTCAAAGATAGCGTTGACAAATGTATGCACAAGTTATCCACCGACTTTTCCTCAGCTTATCCACAATCCTTTATACTCTCCTTATGAGCATCGATTGGCATCGCTGTTTAGGTGTTTTTGTGATTCTCGGAGTTCTGCTGAGCGCTTTTGCTATTGGTCGGCCTTTATTCGCAGCGATGAGTTCGACAAGTTATCGCATCCAATGGGATGCGGTTACCACGGGCGGGAGTGATACCTCATCTTCATCGAGTTACTCATTGCGTGATCAATTGAGTTCCGGTGCTGATACGAGCGGCTCCCTCTCGTCTACTTCCTATACCCTCGATCCTGGCTATCGAGGTGGCGTGTATGATCCGGTGGTCGGTTTTCGCATGTACACCCAAGATCGCTCAAGCCAAGTTGCAGCTACGGCAAGTACGTCTACAACGGTTACGGTAACGACGACATCACCTTTTTCTATTGGAACATACATTGCCACTGTGCAAAATGAAGGCGCGTCACAAATGACGGCTTTTGGAAAAATTACGAGTATCGACGGTACGGTGCTAACCGTTGACGCATTTATCGGCGATTCGGTGGCTATCGACGGATCAAATGACTACGCATACGCTTTTACGCCTGACGGCACGTCTTTACCGTTAAATACCCTGTCCTCTTCGTCGGTCGTCACTGGTCTTATTGCCTGGGAGGTTACTGCTGATGTGGCGAATGGATATGATGTTTATTTGTATGAAGACCATGATTTACAAACGGCGAGCGCACAATCAATCACCGATGTTGTGGATGGAGCGGTAACGATAGGTGTTACCGAATATGGCGCGCGTTCATCGGACACGTCACTCTCTTCAACAACATTTGATACGCAAGATACAGCGATTACTTCAACTCCTCAGATCGTTGCATCACGTGCCTCCGCTCTTTTTGCTGCGCGTGATTTTGTGACGCTGAAGGTTGCGATGGCCGAAGGTCAGCCGGATGGATCGTATGGTCAAACGCTCAATGTTTTGTTTGCAGGAAACTATTAGTATGCAGTTTTTTGCTCGAGTTTTTATCTTGCCGCTGCTTTTCTTCGGAGTGTTCACGTGGAGTCAATCAGCATTTGCTTTTACGATCGAACCTTCGGCGGCTGATGTGGTGTTGGTCGATCAAACTCCGGCAACGCACACGGTGTTTGTGCGTAATACCGACAAGGAAACGGCATCGTATGCAGTTTTGCTGCAAAATCTTTCTTTTGGAGAAAGGGGAGAGATTGCAAATATGGAGGTCATGGATGCATCGTGGATTGAGGTGACACCTTCCGCATTTATTTTACAGCCAGGGCAGGAACAGGAAGTGGTCATCAGTTTTTCTCCGCCATCGTATCTTCAGCCTATAGCTTTCCCCTTGGGAGTGATTGTTGAAGAACAGGGCGAAGAGGGGCGTTCAAACGTGCTCTCATCAGTATTATCTTATCTCTTTTTTTCTTATCAAGGAGAAAAACTGTCTCCCGCAGCAACGTTAACGGATTTTCAAATTCGTTTTATTGAACATACATGGATTGCCGCCGTCGCTGTGCAAAATAGCGGCGAAAAAACGATTACGCCGGCGGGTATCGTGACGTTGCGTGATATGTTTGGTCGTGAACTTGAAACATATGCGTTTAATGCTCAAGGGAATCGCGTTCCTCCGGGAGTTATTCGTACGATCGCGAGTCCATTAGCGATTAACCTGACTAGCCCGTGGTTTATTGGTGGCAAGATTACGGCTTCGGTTCAACTTTTGTATGCTACGTCTACCGCGCCGCTTGTCGGCACCGTATCGTGGTATACATTTCCTGGCTGGGCTACGATGGTGTGTTTGGGAATCGGCTTGCTGGGCTTGATTGTTTTGTTCGTCATCTACAAAAAAAGATATCGTCGTCAGTGAGGTAAAAAGGAGAGGTTTTCGAGGTATACTGTGGGTGTGTTTATACGAAGGTTTTTTCAAACATTTTTTTTGGTCATTTTTGCGGCTGTTAGTACAGGTTTGCCGATATTTTTTGCATATGCCGATACGCTGTCATCGGTCGAAGCGCAGCCGTCGTCGCTTGTTGTAAGTCAGGGTGCAAATCAAAAATTTCTTTTTACGACAGTTTCGGCCTGGACCGATGGCGAAACGCTTACCATCACGTTTCCGAGCGGATATACAACGACGTCCATTACCGAAGATGATGTTGATATTGCTGATGATGGTGTTGATAAAACAACGGCCGCTACATGTACAGGAACCGAAGAGATGTCGGTGGCGATGGCGGCAAATGTTTTAACGTTAACGGTGTGTAGTGGTGATGGTGGTTCGGTTGGTGCAGGTTCGGCGGTGGTGATTGAAGTTGGTCGCAATGCGTCATCCTCCGGCAACGGCACGCAACAAATAACAAATCCCTCGAATCAAAGTTCTTATTTTATCGATATCGGCGGCACGTTCGGCGATGGCGGCTCGGTTATTGTTCCTATCGTCGCTACTGATTCGTCGGGTGTTTCAACGACAGTGCCTTCATCAAGTTCGGGCGGAAGTGGCGGCGGCGGTGGAGGTGGCGGAACCGTTGGTGGAGGAGATGATAGTGATAGTGGTGATGAGGTTGATGAGGGAACGGATGAACCCGATCCGGGAACTGATGAAGGTACGGATGAAACGGATCCTACAGATCCGGGAATTGATGAGGAAACGCCGGGGGAAGATGGGACTCCAGAAGGAGATCCAGGATCAACGGATACGGGTTCGGACACGAGTGGTGATGCATCCGGAGATAGTTCATCGTCAGGTGAAGATTCGTCGAGCGGTGACGACGCTTCCTCGGGCACAGACTCAGAAGGCGGAGAGGATACGAGTGGCGGAGCCGGATCTCTTTCGGAGCAAGAGATTGATCTTGGTATTTATGCGTATGATTTGCCGTTGGCGGTTACTGATGATGGCGTGAGCGTGTTGCCGGGAACAACGGCGACCGTTGTTGTTTTTTTACCTAAAGAAGAGGATGCAGAAAAGATGGTTTTAGAAATCGGTCCGCGCTCATATGCTTTTGTAGAAGTGCCAGATGGCTCGTGGTCGATTGATGTCGTGTTGCCGCAAGCTAATATTCCCGGTGTTATTCGCGTGACCGATACCGATGGCTCTACGCGTAGCGCACGAATATTGTTTGATGTGATTGGCGAAGGTGGCGTTTATGAAATTCTTGAAGGTTCAACGCAGGGTATTGAAGGTGCTGAGGTGACAGTTCTTTCGTCTAATGGTTTGATTTGGGATGGTGCAGCTTATGAACAATCCCCAATTCTGCTAACTAATAATCAGGGAAATGGTATTGCGTGGTATGTACCGAATGGAATGTATCAAGTTCGAGTGACGAAACAGGGATACGAAGAAACGACTGTTTTTGTTACGGTAACAAATACTATTCTCGCTCCGACGATTTTTCTCGAACGTACAGACGAAGTCGTGGTGCCGCCGGAAGAAGGTGAGCAGACGGGCACGGGAGAACTATCAGTAACAGACTCACCTGGCATCAGCGAACTCAAACAAGAAACGTTTTTCGAAAGTCTTCTTCCTGATTTTCTTTCTGAACTCCCTGTGCTTCCAGAAACATTCCTCCCTTTTCTCTCCGAGGAAGATGCACAGACTGTTCAGGATGTAGCCGTGCCGGCCGTGGCGGTTGCAACCGTAGCAGTGACAGCAGCTTCGGGAGCAACAAATCTAGGCTTGTTGTTGTATTCCTTTTTCACACAACCACTGCTTTTTCTCTCCCGTCGTCGGAATCGTCAGGTGAGCATTGCCTATAATAGTGCAACTAAGATGCCCCTTGATCTTGTTACTATTCGTGTTTTTGCATCCGAAACCGGACGATTAGTGAAGACATTGGTCACTAATGAAAAGGGAGAATTCTTTCTTTCACTTAATAAAATTGGGAAATATCGTCTTGAAGCGATGAAAACAGGATTTGTGTTTCCGAGCGAGCATTTTAAAGAGGTGAGAGAAGATGGAAAATATCAGGATGTCTATGCAGGACAGGAAATAGAAATAGGTGAAGGATCGCCGTTGATCGCGATATCCATGCCGCTTGATCCTGAAGGGGTTGATATACCTATGAAGCAATTGCAGTGGCAGCGTTTCAAACGACGTTTTGCGACGGCACTTTCTCCGATGAGCGTACTAGTGGCGTTTATTGCCTTTTTGGCAACACCAGTTTTTTTTACGGGAATGCTCTTTTTTGCGCAGATTCTTTTTTGGGCAATCGCATGGCGCTTGACGCATAAAAAACGTCCAATGTCATGGGGTATTGTCTATGACGCACAAACGCGTAAGCCTGTGGGCAATACGGTCATCCGACTCTTTGAACCGCAGTATAATAAGCTGGTCGAATCAACGTTGTCTGATGCGCAGGGACGATATGCATTTTTATTAGGACCCAATGCGTATTTTGCTACTTATCGCAAAGATGGCTACGTCGAGGCGACGGTTCGACCTATCGACTATCGTGCAAAAACAGAACCGCAAATTTTCGGAGTTGCGGTTCCGTTAGGACGCGATCAACAGAAACATGGATAAAGGCGCAAACATGCGGGGTCTTTTTTCGTTGACGATGACAATCGTCAGTTCTTTTGTTATTTTTTTCGCTTCTTTTCTTACGTTCTCCCCTCTTCTTGCTCGTGCGGCATCGGCACCAAATATTTTGATGTATCAAGGAAGACTTTTAAATGCAAGTCGCGTTCCGGTGTCATCTGCGTCGGTAAGCATGATTTTTGAACTATATACGGCGTCGTCCGGTGGAACATGCGTGTGGTCAAATTCTTCAGCTACGTGTGCGTCGGCAACGGCGCGCACAGTTACGTTAACTGACGGGCTTTTTAGCGAGGCATTGGGGGATACCGGTTCGTCATATGCTGCAATCTCTGACAGTATTTTTGCCGACAATGCCACGGTCTATCTCCAAATAACGATTGCTGGTGAAACCCTTTCTCCCCGTAAACAGATTCTCTCAGCTCCATACGCCTTAAATTCCGATACACTTGATGGCCTCGATGTCGATAATGATGGTGCTACGGCAGCAGCTGTGGTTGCGTATAATTCTTCGGGAAATCTCGTCGTTACAGGTAATCCGTCCGGATCCGGCGTATCAAATGGATCGCTTTATATCAATCCCGGAAGTTCGGATACGGCGGCAAATGATACGATTTTTGGTGTTGCCGATGGTGGCACAGAGCTTTTCCGTATTGATAAAGAAGGTGATGTATCGCTTGCGACAACAAGTGGGTTTACATGTACGGATTGTATTGATTGGTCGGATTTTTCTGACAGCGCCACACTTGATGCGGCAACAACGGTAACGCTTGGTTCGAGTAACTTTACTTTTTCCGTGGCGAGTTCCGGTTCGTATCTCATGACCAATTCTGCCGGAACATTTCTCACTATCGCTTCCACAGGGGCGTACACGTACACGCTCGATGCCACGAATAACCCCGCGTTTACCATTACCAACGCGGGCTCATCGAACATCATGAACAATCTTAGTGGTACTGGTGATTTTGTTCTGCAGGATAATGGTACGGAATTTCTTACGATTACCGATGCTGGCGCATATCTTTTTGTGCAAGATTCCATTGATAACCCTCTTTATACTGTTCGTAATGACGGAACAAGCGATACCTATTTTGAATCGACCTCTTCCGGGGATATTGAAATGCGACTAACGGGTACCGGAGATTTTATTGTCAAAGATAACGGCTCTGCCTTTTTCACGCTGAGCGATGGAGGCGGATTTGATCTTGCACTCGATGCCACCGATAATCCTGCCTATACCGTTACGAATGCTGGTTCTGCTGATGTTACTTACAATTTGAGCGGTACGGGTGATTTTTTGGTGCAAGACAACGGCTCGGCATTCTTTACGCTATCTGACGCAGGCGCGATCAGCTTTACGCTTGATGCAACGGACAATCCGGCCTTCACACTCACCAACGCGGGTTCATCGAACATTATTAACAATCTTAGTGGTACCGGTGATTTTGTTTTGCAAGATGCGGGTTCGACGTTTTTTACTTTTTCAGATACCGGAGGATTTGATCTCACCCTTGATGGAACGGATAACCCTGCTTTTACGGTAACAAATGCCGGATCTTCTGACATCACCTATAATTTAAGTGGCACAGGCGATTTTTATCTCAAAGATAATGGTACAGAATTTTTGACTATTACTGATACAGGCGCATACCTCTTCGTTCAAGATTCGACGGATAACCCTCTTTATACTGTTCGTAATGACGGAACAAGCGATACCTATTTTGAATCGGCATCTTCGGGAGATATCGAAATGCGACTAACGGGTACCGGAGATTTTATTGTAAAAGATGGAACTACGGCGTTTTTTACGTTTGCTGATGACAGCGCGGTTACTTTTGATGCAGTTGCAACAACAGGAACAGCTTTTGCTTTAAGTACAGGTACTCTTACGACAGGAAAGGGAATGAAGATCTCTCGTAATAGCGGTGGAGCCGATTTTGACGGTGTACTTTTTGAAGTAGAGCAAAATAATACAAGCGTTACCTCGGATGGATCAGCAATTCGTATTTCACAAAGTGGAGCAGGAAATGCAAGTGCTTTACAGATTGTACAAAATACCGTTGCCAACGCCACTACATCAATAACGTCACAAGCGGTTGCAATTGATGTGAATGAAATACAAAATAATGATGAAGTGATTCTTATTCGTTCAGATGCCGATGGCACACCTGATGCGGAATTTCGTTTTGAAAATGATGGTGATGCGTTTGCTGATGGGGCTTGGAATGGTACAGGTGCTGACTACGCGGAATATTTTCCTACAACCGATACCGGATTGTCGGACTATATGCTTGTTTGTCAGGATCTGTCGCAATCGGAAAATGTGAAAACGTGTACAGCGGGAGAACAGCGTGTGATGGGTGTGATTTCTACGAATCCCGCGTTTATCGGAAATAATCAGGGAGCCGAGAAGAGTTTAGAAGACGATCGGCATTATCGATTAGTGGGTATGATGGGACAAATTGAAACGCTTGTCTCGACGGCAGATGGTGCCATTGCTATTGGTGATCCGTTGGCGGTTTCGTCTGTATACGATGGATATGCAGGAAAGGCATCAGGAAATACCTATATCATTGGTCGTGCACTTGAATCGTTAGCGTCAGGATCTGGAACGATTAAGGTACTTGTGCAGCCGATGTGGTATGGCGGAGATATACTGACGCTCGATGGTGATGTTTCGGTGCACGGAGCATCTATGACTTTGGCTTCGCTCGGAATGGCAACGATTGATGAGCAATCCTTTAACTCGGCTGGACTTACTTTTGCAGGATCAGCGTGGAATGGAATTACTGCAGAAGATCGAGCGATGACGCTCGTGAATGTAGTGTCTGATGTAGATGAATATGGATTGCGTTTGCGTGATACGAATGGAGAAGACCAATTCTCGTTCAGTAATACGGGTGATTTTGCCTTATCGGGAAAATTGTATCCATCTGATAATGGCGTGATGCAGTATGGCGCATATCTCTATTACGACAGTATCGGTGCGGGGTATATGCGCACAAATGCGGCCGGATGGGCATCGACGGCAGCAAACTACGCAACGCCATTTATTTCCTCTGATGCGCTGGTTACTGGTGAAATTGTAACCTTTAGTCAAACAAACGCAGGCGTTACCCGTTCGTCGGATGCGTATGATGATCGCATCGCCGGTGTGGTTTCGTCGGGAGCGGGATTTTTGGCAGGAACGCAAGTTGCGGGATCCTACCCTATTATTTTGCTCGGCCGCGTATCGACACTGGTCAGTGCAGAAAATGGAGCGATTGTCGCAGGTGATCCACTTACCACATCTTCTCGTCCTGGCTATGCCATGAAGGCAACGCAAGCAGGACAAATTCTCGGCTATGCGCTGGAGGCATTTTCTGGTTCGGAAGGTTCGATCATGACGTTTGTTCGTCCAACATTCTTTAATGGGGCATCATCGCAAGCGGGAGATACGCAAAATGGACTTTCGCAACTTGTTGATGTGGAGACATTGGATATTTCTGGTGCACTCAACATGAATGGAGGCAGAATCTTGAGCGTGGGATCGATTTCCGGCATGAGCAATTGGGAGATCACGGAAAATGGCAATATCGTGACGCGTGGTCAGGTCACACAACTTGTTCGCTCGTTGCAAAACGAAGATGTTGCGACTTATGCCGTCACTGCTCCAGAAACGTACGTACAACTTTCCGGCACGTCCACATTGGAAAACGGTTTCGCGAGGATTCGTTTCGAGGATCTTGATCCTCAATTCAACGACATTATCGATCCCGCCTTGTCGTATCGTGTTTTTGTGACTCCTGCGGGCGTAACCGGACAGCTCTATGTTACCGATCGTACGACTAATGGATTTATCGTGCATGACGCCGATGGTGGTTCAGGCGTGGCGGTTGATTGGCTCGTGATTGCGTATCGTCACGACATTGCACCACTCACCGCACAAAATGGTGACATTAGCCCTGTTCCTGATGAAGACGATGAGATTTTAGAATCTGATCCAATTGAGGATGAAGAGGTGATAATACCAGCGGAAGATGAAGAAGAGATTGGAGGTGAAGATGTATCTGACGTGATAGAATCTGTTGACGAAACGGTGACGTCAGAGACTGTATCAGATGATGAAACGGATCAAGGCGATGACACGATTGTTGTTGATGACGTTTCATTGGGATCGGGTGATGCCGAAATTTCTTCGTAATTTTTTATGCGCCTTTCTTCCAACCGCCTATTTCTCAGACTCATGACCTGGCCCTTCTATCTCGTGGCGGTTTTGGTGCCAACCTTGATCGTTCCCTTTTTTGCTGATCCGCTCGAAATTCACAAGATGACCGTTTTTGTCGTACTGATCATGATCTCGGCTTTTGCCTGGTTATTTCAAGCCATGCGTCATCGACAAGTAACTGTTGTACGGACATGGACATTTTTACCAGTCTGTCTTTTTTTTATTGCTACCTGCGTTTCAGCGTTGCTTTCTGTGGCGCCAGGAATGAGTTGGTTGGGGCTAGAAAAAACTGACGGAGCCAGTGTCGTCATGACGTTTGCGGGAATGTTATGTGTGCTCTTGATCCCGCATATTTATGCATTGTTTGGGAAGGTTTTTGTTCAGCGATTTTCATTCGCCACTCTGCTTGGCGGGGTATTGGTCGTGGTATTGATGCTGTTGTCGTGGTTTGGAATTCTTCCTTTGACATTAAGTGTTTCGTTGGGAGCGCCAAATGCGCTGGCATTTTATTTAGGAACTCTGGTGGTCATGTGGCTTGGTTCTCGTTTTTATGAGCAGGAAGGTGACAGAAAGATGATCTCTGTAGTCGGTTGGATTCTTTATGTGGCTTTTCTCGGTGTTGCGTTTACGCTTGACGCTCCGGTTGTCTGGTTGGTGTTGGTGTTGTCTTTGGTTTGCATGCTGGCTGCGGTTTTTGTGCGACCGCCTGAAGGAGTTGGTGTTGAGAAAATTTTGCCACCTGTTCTTCTCATCGTTCTTGCGATATTTGCTTGGCTATTGCCGCCGTTGGTGCGCGGTGTTTTTCCGGCAGAAATCGTCCCTTCATTTTCGGCGAGTTGGTCAATGGTACAGTCGGTTTGGCACGGCATACCATTGTGGTTAGGAACCGGGCCGGGCACATATGCTATTTCCTATGCGCAGTCGTATCCGTTAGCCATGAACGCGACGCCATTTTGGAATGTGACTTTTCAATCGAGCTATGCCCATCTGCTCACCTTGGCTGTCACCCACGGTCTTTTTGGTCTCATCACCTTTTTGTTCTCGAGCTTTGTTGGGCTCGGCCTTTTTTTCCAGGCCTGGCTTCGTGCCTCGGCAAAAAATAAAAGCATACTCTTAGTCATTGGCTCTGGTTTCATTTTTCTTTTCTTTGCTTCATTCGTCTATTCATTTACGCTTTCTTTTGTTGCACTCTTTTTCCTCTTATTAGGCTTTGTCCATGCGCTGCGAGCACATCAAACAAAGGATTATGTGTTCGCTTCGTCTGCGCGCGCATCATTGCTTGCAACTGGAGGATTTGTGGTGGCGATGGTTGCGATGGTGACGGTGATGTTTGTGACCGTGGTGCGCTACACGGCGGAAATTTCCTATGCCCACGCGGTGTCATTACGGCGTGCGGAAGCATCAATTGATGAAGTAATTGTAGCGCTTGATAAAGCCGCCTCGCGTAATCAGTGGAATGATCGTTACTATCGTGAATTGAGCCTGGTGTTGTTAGAAAAAGTTGAACAATTGGTCCAACAGCAGGCTTCAAGTGAATCTGTACAATCCGTTTTGGCAGCGGCGGTAAATGCATCGGTCCGCGCAACGGACATTGGTCCGCAAAATGTGCAAAATTGGAAAGTACGCGGCAATGTGTATCGTGAGGTTGCTCCGGCTGTTGCCAATGCCGCTGATTTTTCCATTGGTTCTTTCCAGACTGCACAACGATTGGCGCCAAATAATCCGGCGTATGCAGTTGGCTTGGCGCGTGCCTATCTCATGAAGGCGGACTTACTTCGTCAGCAAACAACAAGTGACGACGCTGCGGTTGCCAAACAGGCACAAACGTTGCGTGACGAAGCACTTGCCAGTGCCGAAAAAGCGTTGCAACAGGCACTGACATTAAAAAAAGACTATACGGTTGCCCAGTATTTTTTAAGCATGGTGTATGAACGTCAGGGCAAACTGGGTGATGCGGTCAAAAGCATGGAAGCCGTGAAAGTTGCCAATATGCAAGATGTGGGCGTCGGCATGCAATTATCCCTCCTTTATCTGCGTCAAGGAAAAAATGATCTCGCCAAAGCGGAGTTACAACGCATCGTTGCCTTGTCGCCTACCTTTTCTAACGCCCATTGGTATCTTTCGGTAATTTATGAAGAAGAAGGGAAGACCGATGAGGCAATAAAAGAAGTAGAGGCGGTTTTGCAACAAAACCCTGAAAATCAAACCGTGAAACAGCGTCTTGAGCGTTTGCAAAGCGGTGTCACCTCCGATGATGCCGCCACAACCGTGCCACCGATTGAGGACGATTTCAAGGATGTAGAGACGGGTCGCTGACCCGTCTTTTTGTTCATCTCTAAACCCCCAGCGTAGCTGGGGTGTACGTTTGTAGGCAACGCATATACTAAAAGCCGCCTGGCAGGGCGGCTTTTAGTGTTGCATTGTCCTATGTATCACAAACGTACCATCCGTACCTTATCACATTGTTACTATGACCTAAAATATCATCTCGTATGGACACCGAAGTATCGAGGAAAGGTATTAGGATCAGACAAGATCACACAGGAGCTTATTCGAATCTTTGAGAGTATCTGCAAGTGGAAACATTGGGAGATCATCGAACTCAATATCCAAGAGGATCATATCCACATGTGTTTGCTTGCCACTCCTCGTGACTCAATCTCCTATGTCATGCAAAACCTCAAAGGCAAATCATCTGCATGGCTCAAGAAAAAGATCAAACGTACCCATGGACTCTACGAACGGCACTCCCTTTGGGCACGAGGCTACTTTGTCTCAACAATAGGAATCGATGAGTTCATCATCCGTCGCTACGTCAGACACCAACATCACCACAATGAGATCGACCAACCCTCTTTGTTTGAAAAACTCTTAACCTAACACCAGAGCGCCCTGCCAGCGCAGCTGGCAAACACAAAGCCACCGGACCTCAGTCCGGTGGTCTGGTTACTACTTTTTTATCGAAACTGGTTTTCTCACGGAACTTCCTTTACACTACTTCCGCTATGTTGAATGTTGGAATTGTTGGGTTGCCGAATGTGGGAAAGTCCACGCTTTTTACGGCTATTACCAAAAAACAGGTTGATTGTGCGAATTTCCCCTTTTGTACGATCGAGCCAAACGTGGGTGTTGTCGAAGTTCCGGATCCACGCTTGAAAGTCTTGACCGAGATGTCGAAGTCGGAAAAAACCATCCCGACCGCTATTGAATTTGTTGATATTGCCGGTCTTGTGAAGGGTGCACACGAAGGTGCGGGACTCGGAAATAAGTTTCTTGCGAATATTCGTGAAGTCGACATGATCGCTCATGTGGTTCGTTCGTTTTCAAGTAAAGATATCATTCACGTCGACGGTTCGGTTGATCCGATGCGCGATGTTGAAGTGATCGAGCTTGAGCTTGCGATGGCTGATTTGGTGACGGTCGAAAAGATGTTTGATGCGGTAAAGAGCAAGATGAAGTCAGGAAAGAATCCTGATCTTGTCGCACAAGCATCGGCTTTGGAAAAATGGTTTACTGCGCTATCTGCCGGCATATTGGCGCGAACGGTTGAGTTGACGGACGAAGAGCAAGAAGCGATGAAGGGCGTGCAGCTTTTAACGAACAAACCGATTCTTTATGTGGTGAATGTCGACGAAGCTGATGCGAAGGATCCGAACTGGACATCGCCGCTTGGACCAGATCGTTTGGCGATTCCTATTTCGGTAAAGATTGAAGCGGATCTTGCGGGTCTTCCCGAAGCTGAGGCAAAGGAGATGCTCGAGGCATTGGAGATGAAAGAATCTGGTCTCGATAAGGTGATTAAAAAGTGTTACGAGCTACTTCATTTGATTACGTTTTTGACGACCGGTGAGAAGGAGACGCGGGCATGGACCGTGACAAGAGGTGCCAAAGCCCCGCAAGCTGCTGGCGTGATCCATACTGATTTTGAAAAGAATTTCATCCGTGCCGAAGTGATTGCCTACGATGATTATGTTGCATGCAAAGGTGAATCAGGTGCACGTGATGCCGGAAAATTACGGATTGAAGGAAAGGAATATGTGATGCGTGATGGTGATGTGTGTCATTTTCGGGTGAATGCGTAATTTAAGACCCGACGCATACGAACGTCGGGTTTGGACGGAGGACACGGTTACGATGAACCATGGATGACGGTTGCGATCAGTGCGACCGCGATGATAATGAGGAAGAGGCCAAGCCCGATGAGTCCAGCAGGAATTGAAACCATGAACACCTCCGAGCTCACTGAACGATAAGGGATTTTGTTGTGATGTTGCGCATTCATGCAGGCACTACTCGTACCAGGGGTCCTCGCCGAGGATCCGGAGATAGTCGCGGTACCACTTGCCGAATGCTCCGATCAGAAGTACTGCTGAGATGAACCGCCACATCACTTTACTCCTCCACAGCATAGGACAAAGATCACGATCATCACGATGACGATTGTGACGATGAGCTTGAACTCCTCCTTCTCGGGGTCTTTCTTTTTTTCTTCTGCATTCATGAAGACACCTCCTACCGAATCTTATAGAAAACAGAGATCTTTTTCAATACTCGCCGTATTATTTCTTTTCAAATCTCAATAATTCCCGGCCCACAAATTGTCCCTCATGACGATAAAGAAGTGACGTTTCAAAGGGAAGATGTTTGTAGCCGACACGTTCAAGTGCGTCGATGGTATCCACGGCGTATGCTTCTTGATCAAGAAAATGGACCGGCGAGGCAATAATGACGCGGGCACCAGGTTTGAGAGTAGGGAAGAGTGCAGCAAAACTTTCCGAGTACAGATTTTCGAGATAACGAACTGCTTCTTCGAGTTGTTCTCGCGTTTCCTGTCCTTGACGGGGTTTGCCGAGATACGGTTCGGTGACGAGGATATCGATACTTTCTGGGGCAAGATGCTCAATGAGTTTTTCGGCGGGTACGGCAAACAGATCAAGCTCGTGATGCAGACCAAGTTCTTTTTCTGCCCACACAAGATTTGCCTTGGTGTCGGCAATTGCTTGTGCACTAATATCGCCGCCCACAAGACGAGAGGCACCAAGAAGCGATGCTTCCATGAGCACGGTGCCGCTGCCGCAAAACGGATCGAGCACGGTGGTGTTTGCCAGATTGCGACCGGCAAGATTGAGCATGATGCGCGCAAGTTTTGGTGGCAACATGCCTTGCTTGGCATTGGTGCGTGGACGTTCGCGATCGCGTTTGGTCCAAGCGTCGATATTTTGGATCGCTTCGGTTTTACCAATAAACAGTTTTTCGAGTGTAGCGAGAATAATGAATTCCGCACCTTTTTCGATGAGATGATTGCTCAGAATGGTGGCTGCATTTAAAACCGGCGTTTTACTCATCACATAGCGAGCGGATTTTTCTTGGGCGCGTAAGCTTTGCTTGATCGCAATACCCAGGTGATGAATTTCCGGTCCAAGTTTTTGTACGATTTTTTGCTCGCCATACACGCTGATACCAAAGTGCACTTTGCTCTCTCGCAACGTGAGCAGCTCTTCGGTAAAAAGATCGGTCAGCTCGGTAGGGGTTGCGTTGGCAGGAAGTTCGGCAACCAGTGTGCCAATCTTTTGTGATCCGCCCAATTGCTCCATTAAGCGAGTGCTATTCCAAGACGTATCGTCATATATTGCGAATGTTGGCGAAGAAAGAGACGGACTATCTCCCGAAACCGCTTTAATTTCTTCAATGGAGATATCAGGATGGGCACCTAGAATGGCAAACGTTTGCATATGGACGCTAGTGTACATGAAGTGGATATCTTCTCCTACTACCCCCTTTCAGAGGGTAATATTCTCCTTATTGTATCGGTTCGATGTCGACTTATGAAAAATATTGAAGGATTTGTTTCCAGAGAACCTGTTTCGCGGGAAGATAAGGTGTATAGGGAGCATCTTCAACAGAAAAGAGAGAATCCTTCTGGGATAAAGAATCCGAAGAATGATATCTCTTTTGGATCAGCGGCATTGCGAGGATCAGAAGAATTCGAAAAGATAAAATCGCGTATTTCTTTAAGTATAAACGAAGGAATAATATCGGCAGATCAAGGAGAGTCTTCATTGCAGAGAGAACGGCAGATGCAAGCAAGAGAGCTTCGTGATGCTTTTGAGCACTTGCGCCTTGTTGAAGGTATGACCGATCTTTCCAAATCACAAGTTGAACTTTTGCTCGTGCGGGCGTTGTATGACAAAAATGTTCAAGCTACATGGGGCGAAGATATACAACCGGTACCGATGGAGCCGGAAGATTTTTGGAAATGTTTCGATGCCGGTCAGGTTTCCGAAACGGTACTCATCGCCATTCTTCGTCAGCGACAGGAATACATGCAGGAAGTGCAAAGAGAAAAGGAAACACTTTTTAATAAATACCGTGAGGAATTTCGAACTCGGCTACATGAGGAGATTGCTGTAGGATTCATTCCCGCAGACGATCGTTTTGATGAGTTAATTGATTCGGTACAATTTTTTGTTCTTGACGAAGTGAATGGTTGGAATCCCTATACAAGGTCAGTGAGAGGAGGTCGGTCACACGGAGCGGGCATTATTACTCTTGAAGTAGGAGAGGATGATAGTTTTATTCGTGATCTTGTTTTTCACGAAATGATGCATGTCATGGCTGGGAAAATGACCGAACGCTACAATTTTATTGTTCAAGGCGTGAAGGGAGAGAGTTATCGTAAACGTAAAGGAGGCTTGAAGTTTTTTCGTGGAGATAAGAATGGTGCCTTGGGAAGATGGCTTGATGAAGGGATGACCGAAAGATATGGCTCTGGCTGGCTTAAGCTTTTTGAGGAAGAAGTACAGGGAAAAGAAAATCCCATTTTTGCAAAGAAAAAAGCAGATTTGGCAAAGGCTCGAGCTGAACTGCAAGAATCGTTTGATCCCTCGTCTCAGTAGGAGATCTCCCTGAGTGTACCCGCTCTTCTTGCCTTTTTTGCTGACCTCAGCTACTCTTTTGCCACTTATTCTTGTCCGTGACCCTGAGCTTGGCGAAGGGTCGTCCCTCCTAAATGAAGAGGGACCAGGAGGCCGATGTATTTGAGACGAGTTTCGTCAAATACGTCAGTCGACTTTACTATGATGTATGAAATCATGACGATCATCCCGTCCCGCATTAGCGATACGGAGATCGATACGGCTATCGCTACAATAGCAAAACTCGTGGAAAACGCGGGTGGTAAGGTAGAAAAGACACAAAATCTTGGCAAAATGAAACTCGCCTATCCCATCGAGCATCAGCGACATGGGACGTATGTGTTGGTATATGCCGACATTGCCGCCGAGGTTATGCCAAAGCTCGATCAAAATTTGCGCTTGACCGAAGAAGTGATTCGTCACCTCATCATTGCTCGCCCAAATGGTATTCCTACGGCCGACTTTAAATTGGTGTCGTACACGGTGCCGCTTACACCCGAAGGTCGTCGCGCGAGTGAACGCGATGATCGTCCCGTGAAGCCTTCATCTGAAGCTCTTGCCGACAAAGCGTTATCCACGGTTGAAATTGAAGGGAAGCTCGATGCTATTTTAGATTCTGATATCATGAAAAATATCTAATATCTATGGCTGGATCTTTGAATCGTGCCATGCTCATTGGCAACCTGACGCGCGACCCTGAATTGCGCAAAACGGCCGGTGGTCAGAGCGTTTGCTCATTCAGCATTGCCACGAACCGAAGCTATACCGATGCATCGGGTCAAAAAAAAGAACAGGTTGATTATCACAATATTGTCACCTGGGGAAAGTTGGCTGAGATTTGTGGTCAATATTTAGTGAAAGGCAAAAAGATTTACGTTGATGGTCGTTTGCAAACTCGTGAATGGGAGGCGCAGGATGGTCAAAAACGTTTCCGTACCGAAATTGTAGCGGAAAATATGATCATGCTTGATCGTCCTGGCCAAGGTGGTTCGGGTATGGGCGGGGGTATGAATAATGCTGGATTTGCTGCATCGATGCCGACCAGTGAAGTTGAAGCGCCCTCGACCAATCCTGATGATGAAATTAAACTTGAAGATATTCCTTTTTAATCCATACGTATGTTGCAACGAAATACTGAACGACACTGCTTCTTTTGTGTGAATAAAGATGTAGTTGTTGATTACAAAAATACGGATATGCTAAAGCGCTTCATCTCTTCCTTTGGGAAGATTGTTTCACGCAAGCGCAGCGGTGTTTGTGCTAAGCATCAACGTGAAATTGCGCAAGAAATCAAGCGCTCACGTGTCATTGGGTTGTTGCCGTTTGTCGCACGATAACGGATAATACGGATAAACGACGGATGGGACGGATCGCGGACGTCCCGTGGTCCCTCCGGATGTAGAGACGACCCGACGGGTCGTCTCTTTCGTTCAATAATGTGTTACGCGCACCATGTATATATGATTTCCCGCGACGATATCCAATTCCGGGCACAATTATGGAATCGAGTATACGATTATCTCGATCATTTTTTTCGTTCACGTGGCTACATCGAAGTTCGAACGCCATTGTTGGTGCAATCGCCAGGCATGGAACCGAACCTAGACCCGATTGGTGTTGATATTCGGATTCTTGGATCAAATGGTTTCTTGGGACGAAACCAGAACGAAGGAAGCGTAGCTCGACCCTCCTCCTTCCAGGAGGGGGAATTAAAGGGGGAGGCTGATTGTTTGCGAGGCGGCCTCATCACCAGCCCCGAATACAGCATGAAAAAATTGCTTGGCACTGGCATGGAGGCGATTTATACGATTACGCCCGTGTTTCGTAACTGCGAAAAGCTTGGCGAGCGGTGGAGTGTGGAGTTTACGATGCTTGAATGGTATCGTCAGCATGTGGATTATCGTGCGTGCATGGATGAAACCGAGGAGCTCGTCAATGGTCTTTTGGGATGGGAAGGGAAGTGGCAGCGGATTTCGTATGTCGACGAGTTTGAAAAGATTTGTGGCTTTGTTCCGCGTGAAGAGTCGCGAGATGAGTTGCTCCATCTCGGAAAAGAGCACGGGCTTACCATCAACGAGCAAGATGCGGTTCATGAACTCATCGATCAACTTTTTTACGCCCTTGTCTGGCCACAGATAAAAAAAGAAGAACGATACATGCTGTGCGAATTCCCGATTCCCTGTGCCTCGTTGGCTCGAGTCGGTGCTGATGGCCGATACGCAGAGCGATTCGAGGCTTTCGTTGGCGAGATCGAACTTTGCAACGGTTTTACTGAACTTGTCGATGCAGATGAGCAGCGCCGTCGTTTTCTCCTGGAAGCCGAAGAACGTCGATCTTTGGATAAAGAGGTCTTTCCCATTGACGAAGAGCTCTTGTCTCGGCTATCCTCGATCGCGTCTCCCACATACGGCAATGCCCTCGGTGTCGACCGTTTGGTCATGCTAGCTGCCGGTATGAAAGATATTGATTCTATCCATTTATTTCCTCCTTCGCAGAGATTTTAACTATGTCTCCAAATGATATTCGCAAAGGTACGGTTATCAATTACGAAAACGATCTCTGGGTCGTTGTCAGTTTCCAGCGCGTGTCTCCTGGTAAAGGCAGTTCCTTTGTTCGCACAAAAATAAAATCACTTTCTAGCGGCAAGGTTGTAGAAAATAATTTTAAATCTTCCGAATCGCTTACGTTTGAACAGGTCGGTTTTAAAAAGATGCAATTTATTTTCGGTGACGAAAACACCCTCACCTTCATGGACGGCCAAACCTACGAGCAGGTAGCTATTGGTCGAGATACGATTGGAGATGACGCGAAATATTTGAAGGAAGGTCTTGATGTAACGGTGATTATGCACGGTGATCGCGCTATTTCGATGGAACTTCCGCTTAAGATCGAATATGTTGTTGCTGAAACTGAACCAGCGGTCAAAGGTGATACGGCTTCAGGTAACGTGTTGAAAGATGCCAAGATGGACAACGGTTTAATGGTTCGTGTGCCGATTTTCATTAAAGAAGGCGATACGCTCATGATCTCGACCGAATCTGGTGATTACGTGGAACGCGTGAGTCGCTAGATGTCATTGCGAAGAGATAGGTGATTCCCATGAATTGATTGTTCGGCACCTGCCCTGAATAATAGAGAGGGAAGCAAGTGATAAAAAATCTGATCTCATCATGAGATCAGATTTTTTTGGTCCCGGACCATAATTCGAGCTTTTGGTGGACCTAGGGAGAATCGAACTCCCGCTACTCGGTACCAACTCGAGTGTGCTGACCACATACACCATAGGCCCAAGTGGTCCGGGGTAAAGAAACAAAAGACTCCCCAAGTATTTCACTGAAGAAATACTTTTTGGGGAGTCGAATTGTGGTACCGAGCGAAATGGCCAAAGCCACACTCGAGTACTTCTATATCATCATGACTTTTTGCTCGCGTCAAGTTATAATAGGGAATTTTATGGGGAAAATTATTTTGTGATAGTGAAGGAGTTGATGAAGGTGTTGTAATCCGCTTCATTGGCGTTGTCGGCTTCGTAGACGGTCATCAACTGATAGAGTGTATTACCAACGAAGATGAATTTTCCTTGAAAATACACGGGTGTACCAGGAACAACATTCTCATTACGAATGAGAAAGTCGAGCGAAGTATTACCGGAAAACGTTCCAAAGCTTGACGACACGAGTTGTTGACCTGAATTCTGGGTAAAACCATTCAAAGAATTTTGTAACACTTCGCGAGGATTTGAAAGATCCAGATTAGAGGGGTATTGCGTGATGTTCAAGGAGTACACCGTTTCATTTGTCATACTACTTGAAAGTGATTGGATGGTGACGGTGGCATCCGTACCCTCAACGGGGATTGTCGAGGTGGTGGGGGTTGGCGCGTAAGGAAAAGCTGCAGCAAAAGTACCATTTGGATCGGTATAGGTATACCAATCTTGTTGGACGTTCGAAAGATCGGTTCCCTGGTGATAATCATCGAGATTGATGTCGTCATTCCTTGTCATGCTCCAAAGAAGCATGAGTAAAAAGAGAATACCAATGACAATGCCTATTTTTTTCGTTTTATCTAAGTTGGTAAAGAAATCAGGAACGGAAAGCGCAGCTCCACAGGCTGGACAGTTTTTCGCGCCACTCGGTAAAGGCTTTTGACATTTGGGACAGTTCATAAGAAAACAAAGAATGATAGATCTAGTTTGCCTGGGTTTTCCCTCGTCGAAAATAGTAAGGTGTGAACAAGCGAAATCAGAAAACCGAGCCCGCCTAAACGAACTCGGTTTTCTATTCTTTTGCTTTCGTCAATGCAGTTGCAATCATTTTACTTACTTCCCACATCTCTTCAAAGAATCGTATATACGCTTCGGCAACGAATGAGTCGCGGATTTCGATGATCGTCGGTTTGTCACCAAAGATTTGCATGATGACCGTATCGTCCATGACGTTATAGTTGGCGGGATTCTGGAGTGTTCGCGGCATCAAGCGAAATTCGTTAATGTCAGGATGACGCTTGAGGAGTTCTTGATCTTTTTCACCGAATTCATACATGCACATTCTCCACGTAATATTTTTCTCAACACGCATCCGTTCGTACTCTTCGTAAAATCTTCCCATTGGCACATACCAACGATCGCCAACTGCTCCGGCAACATGGATAGTCGAGTTTTTTGGCAATCGTTTGAGCAAACCCAGATGATACGCCTGAAATTGTTCAACGCCTTCGAATATTTCAACGGCATGATCGCGCTTGACGATCTCTTGAATGAACGAGAGGATTCGCGGATCGGTTTGTTCATGGAAGAATTGTGTTGCCGACACGTTCTGCACGATTTTTCCTTTTTCAAGAAACAGAATACGATCAGCGATCGCAAGCGCTAAAGAGATATGATGCGTAACAACGATCATCGTATACCCGTCTTTCGCGAGTGATCGGATGTTATCAAGTACGCTTTTGGTGAGTTCTGGATCAAGTGCGGACGTAACCTCATCGAGGAGAAGAATCTTCGGCCGCATCATCATGGCGCGAATCAGTGCGATGCGTTGACGCTGTCCGCCGGAGAGTTCGTGTGGATACGTATTGAGATATGCTTCGAGATCGAATCGTGCAAGAAGATCTTTTGCTGTTTGTTCGATACTCTTCGAATCTCCATTTTTAACCACACGAGGAGCGAGTATGAGATTTTCTTTGACGGTGAGATGTGGCCACAGAGTATAGTCTTGCGGCACGTAAACGATCTCACCAGGTTGATCAACTTCCTGATCAAGCACAAGATCTCCCGCATCTTTTTGTTCAAGACCGCATAACAGACGTAGAAGTGTACTTTTGCCGGCACCGCTTGGTCCGAGTACGCAAATTATCTCTCCTTTCTTCACTTCAAAAGAGATGTCACTGACGCCGCGTTGCCCATCTTCCGTAAAAAGACGTGAAAGATTTTCTGCGGTAAGCGACACGTTAGACGACATAGCGTTTCTTAAGAATATGCACGATCAGGTGAAGGGGTCCAAGCAGGAGAAAGAAGAACAGAACGAGAAGTGAATAGATTTCTACGGGTTTATAGACAAGCGAGTTGATGTTTTGCGCAACGCGGAAGAGTTCGGGAACGGAAATTAAGCTGGCGAATAACGTGTATTCGAGCATCTTTGCTTGATTGGTAAGAAGTTGAGGAATCGTTCGTCGGGAAATAATCGGTAGCTCGATGTGACGGATGAGATTCATCGTTGACAAGCCAAGCGTCTTGCCGACGTCGCGATACGATTCAGGAAAATGTACCAGTTCGCGACCAATAAGATCTGCAGTTGCCACTAGATTCATCAATCCTAACGCCAACACCGTTGTCCAAAAGGGATCAATGACGATATGCAAGAGTTGCTGCAGCGGATAATGAAGCCAGAAGAGGAGAACGAGTGCGGGAATCGTGTTTAAGAAGAATGAAAGCTTGGTTACGATTGAATACAGTACTTTCCAGAATCGAGTACCGATAATACCAATCAAGATTCCGAAAGGAACTCCGATGCATGCAATGCAAATTAAGAGTTTAATGGTGACAAGGAGTCCTTTTAGGAATGCGACATGGTAATGAAAAAGAATGGCCCTAGACTAGTATCTCTCGTAATTTAGCTTTCAATACCTTCACCATATC
>CAZREA010000012.1:0-6463 GCA_964599455.1 uncultured Gammaproteobacteria bacterium
CATGATATGGTGAAGGTATTGAAAGCTAAATTACGAGAGATACTAGTCTAGGGCCTAATTCAATAATCTGACGCTCTATATCTGACAAAGGAACGCCACGAGCCATAGGGGAAAGTATCCCGAGAAGCCTGAGGGACGGCAAGTCTCATGGCTACAGGGTGGTGCATTGGGGTTTGAATTCACGCTCGACGCGGGGTTTGTTGTTTTTGCAATTTCATGCTATCCTTTTTCGTCGACTTCTCGACCCCTGCAACGTCGGGGCCACCTTCACGAACGCCTTCTCATAAGGAGCGGACATGTCTTCCTCGAACGCTTTTTTTATCTCTCCGGCCTCGGCATGTTGCTCGGGGTCTTCGCTGGCATCATGCACATCATCGAGCATCCCAGCCCGTCCGATGAGATCTCGGTCTGCTGGTCTCAGCAGACCTACAAGCACCACGGCGATCTCCTGCGCGAGGTCGCCGACGTGAAGACCATCTGCGGGCACCTGCGGGATCCTCAACAGCTCGGGGCCTGCAAGGGATTCCCGTACATCGCGCCGGGCATGGCCTGGGTGGAGGATCGCGCGGCCTACTGCCGCATGCTGCAGCAGGCCAACACTGGCTTCGAGCAGTGGCTTGAGGCGCTCGGTCCCGACCTTATCCATGCCTGCTGGAGTGACGAGTACTGCCTGGAGTGGGCGGCGCAGACCAAAGGATGGGACGGCAAGCCCATCCTCGAATAGACAACCTCGCGCACTCACGTGCCAAAGACGCCCCTCGGCGCCCGCGGCTGTGGGTGCGTCTTCTATTCTCGTGATAAACTCCTTCTGAGATTTTTCCTATGTCTTCTCAAAATCTGTATCGTCCTAATGCTGCAGTTATCATCACCGACGGTCATGGTCGGGTGTTGTTGTGTCGTCGGGGATTTGCCGGGTATACCGATTCGACTATCCAAACGGTGCAGGGTGGTATTGATCCGGGCGAGACGCCGCGTGAAGCGGCAGAACGCGAAATGATGGAGGAACTCGGGATCACGAAAGATGATTTTGAAATTACCGATGCGTTTGATGTGCCTTATCGATATAATTGGCCTGAACAACATCTCCGTGAATCTCGAGAAAAATATCCCAACGATCCGTATATCGGCCAAGAACAATATTTCTTTCTGGCAGTGCTTGAACCTGATGTGCAATTTTCGCTCGATGCGCATCATCGTGAATTTGATGCAGTCGAGTGGGGAAGTCCGCAAGAAATGCTTGCAGGCATGTGGGAGCCAAAACGACCAGGAACCGCGGCAGCACTCAGGGTATTTGGTCTGTTGCCAGCGGAATCGTCATCGTAAGTGATGAGAGGTTTAGCCATGCTGAAAGTTCATCGTCGTACTCGTGATCAATTGTCATTTGGCGATTGGTAATGCGAACAGGCGCGAAGCTGAGCGTAAGGAACTTCCTCCCCCTTTCCAAGGGGGAGGTTAGGAGGGGGTCGAGCGTAGGCGAGACCTCGTCTGCATCTTCTTTGATGTTTACGTTTACGATCGCCCCCGTTTTTGTATCTTCCGAAAAATCTTGATCAAACAAAAAGTTGCCGAGCGAATAAACAACCGGCACGTCATCAATCATCTCTACTCTTTGCACCACATGCGGATGTGCGCCAATGATGAGATCCGCGCCTGCATTAATCCAAATTTGTGCCGCAGACGTTTGTGCGATCGAGGGCGTGTGTTGATATTCATTTCCCCAATGCGGAAAGATGATAACGAAATTTCCGGCTGCAGATTCTGCGGTGATCGTTTCGATGATTCCTGTCGGGGGTTCTCCGAAAGCGTGAAAGCCGATGAGCGTGATGGGAATATCGCCATCAAGGTGCGTGATAAAGGTTTTGCCAGCAAACGGATCGCCAAACGGTGTCAGGTTATTTGCAGCGATGTTTGCTCGAGTAAAGTCTGTCGTCGTTTGTCCAAAATCATCAGCGTGATTATTTGCAAGTGAGAGGTGGGTGAAGCCTGTGTCTTTTAAAGAAGAGATGTATTGAGGAAGTGTATCGAAATTCAATACATCAGCTTTTTCGATGTTTTCTTTTTCACGAATCGTACTCTCAAAATTTCCAATCACCGCATCGGCACCTTTAAAAAGAGAAGTGTCCCATTTGGCAAAGGGATATGCTGATCCCTTTTCTTTCATCGTCCATTCAACTGCTCGTGCCATCATGATGTCACCGGTAAAGACGAGATAGGTTTCTTTTGGTAATTCTTCAGAAATTTCCACCCCTCCTTCTCTGTTTTCTTCGGCTATTACATGAGGAGTTTTATCCGTCTCATCCGTATTCATCCGTTCTATCCGTACATCGCCCGGAAACAAAAGAAAAACCCCGGCAAACACACTGATACCGAGAGTAACGACAAAAACATATATCCAACCAAGTTTATTGACGGCCTTCATGTTTCTGAGTATAGTTTCTCCGCTCATTCGCTACAAATGTGCGGTAGTAGTTCAGTTGGTAGAACGTCTCCTTGCCAAGGAGAAGGTCGCCGGTTCGAATCCGGTCTGCCGCTCCATCCCCCGTCGCTCGATACGTATCCGTAGTCGAGCTATGGGGGATGGAACAAAAAAAGATCTTGACATGATGTCAAGATCTTTTTTATTGCACTCGTTTCAATTAGACATTCGCGATGATAGTGAACAATACGCCAAGGCCAAGGCACACACCACCGGCAATCATGACATCCTTGCGCTTCTTCATGTACCCACCAATCAACAAACCAATACCGACGCCGAGAAGAATCATAACGGAAAAATTAAGAATATGGGAAAAGTATTCCTTAAGGAGAGCCTAGGTGTCAATGAGCGATTGTGGTGATATGAACGTAGAGACGACCCGTTGGGCCGTCTCTTTCGTATCCATTCATTATGCACCGCATCACGCAGTCACCGGCGTCACGTTCACGGCATTCACCTGCTGTGATCCACCACCCAGCTGTTTACGCAACCAGCTAATACCCGAGCGATTGCCAGCCTTAAATTGTTCTCGGGCAACCGAGAAGACAAATTCACGAAGTTCAATCTGCATATCTTCAGGCATGTCGAATTTGCGCATGAGCGCATCAAAGTTGTCCATAAGTTTATCGGTCCAGTGTTGTTTGATTTCCATATGATGAATAATGAATATATTAATGTGCGAGCGGAATAAGTTTCCGCGAGCGAATGAACCAGTATCCGAGTGCTCCGGCGCTGCTGACCAACAATCCTCCGCCAACAATCGGGACAGATGATTCTGATGACGGCGTGATGATCGAGTCAGTTGTCGTGGCAGAACTCGTTTCTTCTTTTTCTGTAAAAACAAGATCATCTTTCGTGCGTGGTACGAGAATCATGTTCCCATCCTTGGTGTCGACCATACCGGTAATGGTGAGCGTGTCGTTGGCTGCCACGAGATGGGTAAGTCCGAGTTTTGCTGTATCGACAACAGAAAGAGTAATCGAATCGTTCAGAGCCAGAATAAAACCATTTTTACTTCGCTCTTTGACTGTGCCACTCACGGTAATGAGTGACAGCGTCGGTGCTTGCGCGAGATTGGTTGCGTCGTAGCTTACGGGAGGAAGACTCAGCGTTTCTCCCACATCGATATCCGATGAAGATTTTATTTTGATACGTCGGGTGTCGCTGCTCGTGTCCCAGGTACCACGAATGGTGACTTCTGTGCCTTCCGGCAGTGTCGGCCAATCTGCGGTGTGCATATAGAGTTGCATACCTTCAAGATAGGCAAGACGTTTTCCGAAGATTCCCGGTTCGGCAATAATGATGCCCGACACTTCAACGAGCGTTCCTGTTTTTAAGGAATCCAGATCTGAGATATCGATTACTTGATATGTCGCAACAGCTGCTTTGCTCGTTGTTTTCTTGATTGTTGCAGTCTTTTTGGTCGAACTGGTTTGTGTTGTTGTATCTTTTGCTGTTTTCGCATTTGTGGATTCGGATTTTTCTACGGATGTCGCGGTCTCCACGTGGGTGGTAGCAGCTGTTGCGTCTGTTGTCGCCGTAACGTCGTTTGTCGAATCCACCGTCGCATGGGTGACAGTAGTGCCCTGATCGGCGTCATCGACGTTATTCTGAGTGGCAGATGTTGTTGATTCATATGATGAGGTTGATGATTCAGATGTAGTCACAGGACAATCATTTGCGGCCGTCGGTGTCGGTGTGAGTCCGACTATCCAAGCTCCGTCGCACAAGCCCGCAGACAAATCTTTCTTTGGTGCAGCGAACTCATCGCTTCCATAGGTGAGCAGGAAAATGATTTGTTCGTCCGGTCCCATAAAGACAATGTCGTCACCGTCATTATTTAATTTTCCTGACGGGTTTTCGATAAGAATATATTTCCCTTTCTCGATAGATCCGCTTAATAGTGTTTCTTTGCCCGACCGATCTGCAACGCGCCATCCTTCCAAACCCACTTCTTCTTCCGAAGTATTAAAGAGTTCAATCCATTCCTTCCCATCTGATGGACTACTCACAAATTCGGTGATGATTAGTGCGGTTGGATCGTAATGCATGTCTATCGCCGTTGTCTCTGTATCCTTAGCTTCTTCGGTCTGATTTGTGGTCGACGAGGAGGATGTCGTATCACTGGAAGATTCGTTTGTAGTTTGCGCAGGTAATGCGGTTGTCACGACGATCGGTGTCACGATTTCTTGTTGAGAAGATGTTTCCGTGTGCACTTCATCGACTGCATCGAGATTAGATACATTCTCTTCAGTTTGAAGAGTTTCCTCTTCTAATGAATCGGGAATGAGTTCGATGAGGGTAATATCTTCATCTTCCGCAGTCTCATCATCGAATACATCTTTATCTTTTTCGAGTAATACAGATTCATCCTCTGCTTCTTCGACCGCAGCTTCTTCTGTACTGAGCGCATCTTCCAAAAGCATTTCTTCAGAAGAAAGTTCTGTTATAACTTCCGATACTTCGTCGATAACAAGACTTTCATCAGAGCTCTCTTCCTGTGATTGTTCGGAGGCCTCACCTTCAAGCGTAGCTTCTGTGTCTTCTTCAACAACTGTTGCGATGAGATCCGGGTCACTGGTACTTGTCGTCTCAGCGACGAGAAACAGGGCATAACCAGGCGTTCCCATTTGAGCTGCATTATGAAGATTCTTTGATGCCGTGCTTGAGCTCCATGCATATGTCGTCAGATCGCGTTCGATACTCGCGAACGTCGTGCTCGACCCATAATCGGGTATGCCAGAATCGATATAGCTATCCATGATTTCCCCAGACGCATTTTTGAGGATAATATGCAGACCGGAATTGGGAATACTCACCGAAGAAGTGGCATACGATGCGGCTATGGCGAGACTTGTTTTGGGATCGCTAAGTTGATAATTGGCGATCAGATACGTTGAGCGCGGTTCAAGGATGGCATTTTCTGGCAGCATTAAAACTGATCCTGATGATCCTGCTCCTTCCAGCTGCCAACCACTAATGTCTACTCGTCCTGCTCCCGTGTTCGCGATTTCAATCCATTCATCGGCCGTGCTTTGCGATGACCCCGCCCAGTTGATTTCCGAGAGAACGATGCGTTGCATTTCTTGTCCGTGCGCAAGCACAGGTCGCACAGTCGACAACAGGATGCAGCATCCCACGATTGCAAATCCATAGCGTGTAATAATGTTCATGGTGAACGGTTAAATTATGAATGAGCGCGCCGGCGTGGCAACAAAAAACTCCCCAACAACTCCAGGGTATGGAGTTGGGGGAGTTTTTCTGCACTTCAAGATCATCATGCTTCGTAGCTGTCGTCAAGTTAAAGCTGTGGGTAAGTCCATATTTTAAAATGGATTATTAGAGATATACTGAATGTGTTCTTAAGAAAAGACTATGGAGAATCATCAGAAGAAAGGAAACACCGCATTACATTCCTGGAATCCGAATATGGACCGTCTTTTTGAACTGGCTGAACAAATTAAAAAGATGACGCATGAAGAACGTTGCGCTCATGGAAATTATGATCTTCGAGAAGAATTCCGCACAGAACATGCTTCATAGAAAGCATGTTCTTTTTGATACAAATGTACTCATTCGAACCTTGGAAAAAAGAGCCGCTGCAGAAGATCTCTTTTCCTTGATACAAGCTTCAGAAGCTATTCCGGTATATTTTTCCTTTATCAAATTTGAATTTGTTCGAGAAGCGAAAAATACAGAACATAGAAAAATTCGAGAAGCATTTTTTGAAAACTATGATTTTATGTCCATGCCAGCACGACACTCGGACGATCAAATTTCTGAAGACGCGTTGAATATTTCAAATATATATGCCAGCAAAAATCACCATGGTGCGTCATTGGTTGATTGTTTAATAGCTGCTTTTCTCAAGCGACATAAACATGATTTGATTTTAGCGACGATGAATCTGGATGATTTTCCAACTTTTCTTTTGGCCCTAGACTAGTATCTCTCGTAATTTAGCTTTCAATACCTTCACCATATCAT
>CAZREA010000013.1:0-5608 GCA_964599455.1 uncultured Gammaproteobacteria bacterium
TATATTTTACAGGCATATTCTCCATCTTAGCATGGAGATACTAGTCTAGGGCCTTTCTTTTTGACAATCTTTTTCTCTATCCATTAGATACCGGACGCGTGGTTCACTCAATAGGTTTTTATCAATTTAACAGTGACAAGGCGAAGGCTGCAGGATTGCTATAGTCCAACTCTTTCCTAAAAGAGGAAATATTGATAGATTTTATTCCACGGGCGAGTGGTGGAATTGGTATACACGCATGCCTTAGGAGCATGTGCGCAAGCATGAGGGTTCGAGTCCCTCCTCGCCCACCAAATTTAATTATGGATATTACTGAACTTACCGAACAGGTACTTCCGAATTTATTCAACATTATAATAAGCACGATCGTGAGCTCATCAATGATTGCCGCTTTTCTTTCCCATAGACATGAGAAAATAATACGGACACATGAGATAAAAATTCAAAAATACACTAAATTAATAGAAGAAATTGCAAAATTTGTTGGCAACGAACCGGATTGGATTAAGCTCCGATCATTTTTGAATGAAGCCCTTCTTTTTGCATCTGATGGTGTTGTTAGAGAGATTTTGAAATTTAATAAAAGATTTACAGAATTAAAAAGTTCTACAGACGGTAATTTTCGAATGACCGAAGAGGATATAAGAGCATTGATTATAGAAATACGAAAAGATCTTTACCTGAAATCAAAATCTATAAATAAAGAAGGTCTCAGCTTTTTTCAAAAGAGTTAGATTTTACCCATTGCATTTGCTATGCCTCCTATTCCCGAGCGACCTTCTCTTTCCGACATGCAGCAATGGGTTGCAGACATGTGTAAAGAACGGGGTTTTGATAAAAATTCTGTTTTAGAAAAGTTTTTGTTGTTTACCGAAGAAGTAGGCGAGCTTGCCAGAGCCATTCGCAAAGTTTCGGGCATGCATATTGAAGGAAAAAGTTATAAAGAAGGCGATGATCTCTTTTTCTTGCGTGAAGAACTTGCTGATGTCTCGCTCTATCTTTTTGATATTGCCAACACCTATTCTATCGATCTCGAGTCTGCCATTCGTGAAAAAGAAGAGCAGAATAAAAAGAGGACTTGGAAAAGCGAGGAATGATTGAAGTGTATTCTGGACTCCGTACGCTCTCTTAATATGTTTTGACGGCTATTTTTTAGTTCAACAAGATTCTGCGGTACATGCCCATCTGTGTTTCTTTTTGAGTAGATTTTCTTTTAGATCTGTGATAAAACGTGTGCGCCTGTATTTCTGAAACTTTTTCTCAGAAGGAGAGGGAAATGAGTTCTCTACTGGTTCTCGATTTCGAGGGTACGCTGACGGACGAAGAAGCTGGGACGGAGACGTTTCGCCAGAGCTACTACGAAAGTCTTGCCAGCATCACCGGCTGGCCAATCGATCATGTCCGCGAGAGGGCGGCTGCCTGGGAGGCTCATATCATGTCCGGCGGGTACGGCTGGGTATATGACGGTCACATCGTGGCTCCGGCCGCGGTCGATCCCTATCTGCGCATCAAGCCCGTGGCCCGCATGATCCTCGAAGAAGCCGGTGTACTACCGACCGAAGAGACGTTGCAGGTCCTGTTCGAAAGCCTTTATCAAACCAACTATCCCAATTCGACCACCTCTTTCCGCCCTGAAGCTGTCGACCTGCTCGCCGCGCTTGAGCACGGTGAGGTGGAGACTTTCGTCGTGACCAACTCCGACGAAAGGCCGGTACAAGCCAAGATTCTTCGTCTGCACGCCGAACACGGCGGGCAGCCCTGGCTGGGCACTCGTGTCTACGGTGCGGCTCGCAAGTACATCATCGACTCTAGCCTCGAGCATGTGCCCCAATTCCTGAGGCTTAAAGGACTTGATCGTCCGGTCCTGCTCAGGCGCGGAAACTACCTCCGTGTGCTCAACAACTTGCGTACCGGACTGGGTCTGCCCTGGAACGATGTCCACGTCGTCGGCGACATCTTCGAGCTCGACCTGGCTTTGCCCCTCGCGCTCGGCGCCCACGTCGCACTCCTCGCCAACGAATGGACCCCAGAGTACGAGCGCACCTTCCTGTCTGCTCACCCGCGCGGGCAGGTCCTCAACAATCTCGATGAGGTCATGCCCTGGTTGCAGAGCTGATCCCGTCACCCCGTGAGCTCCCGTCCTACGACGGGAGCTCAACTGTTTTTTAGAAAAATTTGTAGCTTTAAAAAAACGAGACCGCTCATCGAGCGATGAGCGAACTCGTTGAGCGGTACGAAGACGAAGGAACTACGCCGCGAAGGCGATGTCCCAGTTGTTTGGATCCTCATCGGCGATGCCGCCGTTCTCGGAAAGGAACTTCAGTCCATCAGCACTGACCTCGAAACCGTGCGGTTCGTTGGCCTTGAAGGTGACCACGTCGCCGAGAGTCACATGACGCTCCCGACCTTGTTGCGTGAGAACGAAGCCCGAGCCGTCGAGGATTGTCATCACGGCATCGACGCTATGGGTGTGGAGTGGAACCGTTCCGTTTGGCTCCACCACTACGTAGAAACGTTGGGGACTTCCCTTGCGGAGTGACTCCTGGCTGATGGGTAAGAGGAGCTGAACACCCGGCATGCCTGGTACTGGTCGCCTGGATTCTTTGCTCATGATGCCTCCTGTTTTGGCATGTGTAGTTTTTCATGAAGAGAAACATATGACAACAAATATGACATAGAGGAAAGATAAACTTGCCAATAGACATTAATTAATGCTAATATAAAAGAAGATATTAGTGTCAATATATATGACAATAAAGAAGATTCCTGAAAATGTTCTTCATACGCTTGGCCTCAGTGCGGCGCAAATGGCGGTGTATTTGGCTGTTCTTGAACTTGGCGAAGCAAACATGCTGCAGATTGCTAAGAAATCAGAGGTCCATCGAACAACGATCTATACCTTTATCGATGAACTTATTGATCGCGGTTTCCTTAAAGAAACACAAAAGAAAAAGCGAAAAGTGTATACCGCCGTCGATCCGCACCAACTGCTCGAAATGGAAAAAGTGCGTCTTGCACAGCTTGAAGGGGAGGTACTTCCCGAGCTTCTCGCAATTGCGAATAATACCAAAAAGAAGCCTCGAGTAACCTTTTACGAAGGTGTTTCTGGTATCGAGCAAGTATATGGCGACATGTTAAAAGATAGAAAGCCTATCCTTGAATTCGAAGATCTCGATGCTATCAAGGATGCCCTTTCCAAAAGTTTTTATGAATATTTTCCTGCTGAACGCGCACGGCGCAATATCACTCTGCAAACGATTTCTCGCCGTTCATCACTTGGTAAAGAGTTTGTACAAAAGAACATAAAACATCTGCGCACAACAAAATTTCTCAACGATATCGATTGGCAAACCGATATCAGTATCTATGGAAATAAGGTTGCGCTGATGAGTTTTCGTTCATCTATCCCTTATTGTGTGTTGATTGAGGATCCGTATCTTGCTGAAACACTCAAGAGTATCTGGACTGAACTCTGGGAAAGAATTGATGAACCGGCGATCGGCTAAAATTTCCCAAGAATTTTTCATTCTCAAATTTTTGCACATTGCGTTTTATTTTCATCAAATGCTACTCTGCATCTGTCCGCACTTTCTCGATCTGTGTAAATCTGTGTCTATGCGTATTATCGGCGTTCACGGCTACCGTTCATCTCCATCACTGCATTTTTGGCCCTGGCTCAAGCAAAAGCTCGAAGCCGAAGGTTTTGAAGTTATTGTTCCTGAATTGCCCGATCCTGAGAATCCCGACCGTGATGCCTGGACGCAAGCACTTGTGGCCTCGATTCGCTATTTATCCGAAGACGACATCATTGTCGGACATAGTTTAGGCGGCGCAGCGGCTTTGCGATTCCTCGAGGCTGCCGAAGCGCGAACAACACCAAAGGGATGCGTCCTCATTTCAACACCCTGGATGATCAACGACGAACGTTTCCGCGGCTTCTTTTTAACCGATCTCGACCACGACGTCCTTATGTGGCGTGCATCAAAATTTACGGTTATTCATGCCCAAGATGATTCGATCATTCCAGTCGCTCACGCCAAACGCTACGCCGACATCTTCCACGCCCGCCTCGTCACCCCCGAAACCGGCAAACATCTCTCCGATCCCGAACAGCCAATTATCCTCGAAGAAATTTTGAAAATCGCCCGCGAACCCATCGAATACGCCCCCGGCAAATCATTACCCGATGCGTACGAAGATTTGGTGAAATAATAAGAAAAAAGACGATCACCTGATCGTCTTTTTGATATTCATTTTCTTCATTCAATGCATCTATCCCCGGTGGTACTTCGACCCATGCACAATGCTCATTCCTCGAAACAATTGCTCCAGTAAAAAGATCCTCGCGATATCGTGTGTTGTTGTCATAGGTGAGAGCGACAATCGAGTGTATTTCTTTTTGATCTCATCCGAAAATCCGTCCGGTCCGCCGAGGATAAACGTCATCGTATCGCCTCGATCTTCAAAAGATTGTAAAAGTTCAGCAAAGGTGACCGAGGCCATTGTTTCCCCACATTCGTCGAGCAAGAAAGCGTCGGCAGAAGGTGATTTGGTAAAGAGGGAAGTAGTGTCTTTGTATTCGCGGACTTTGACAGTGGCGTATTTCTGTAATTGCTTGAGAAAATCATCCCCAAGGTGTGTATAAGGCCCTTTGGGGAGATTGCCGACCGTGAGGAGAAGGATGTTGAGCATAGGCTAAGATGAGCCAAAAAAAGATAACATTTTTCGTAAAATCATACCGCACCAAAAAATCTTGACAAAGACCCCTGCTTTCGATACCATTTCCGCCGCACTTTCACAACTAAATATATTGACATCAAAATGCAATCGCAATTTTGTCGCTCACTGGTCAACTACACAATTCCTCTTCAAGGTTGTGCGTACCCAGTGGGTGAAGATAAGGGTGTATAGGTGGATGGCTTGACTGAATGTGCCGATGAAGGACGTAGCAGCCTGCGAAAAGCTTCGGGGAGGTGGCAAGCAACCGTTGATCCGGAGATGTCCGAATGGGGAAACCCCATCAGGGGAATGCCTGATGATTGGCAGCTGAATACATAGGCTGTCAAAGGGAACCGTGGGAAGTGAAACATCTCAGTACCACGAGGAAAAGAAAAGAAAGGGTACGATCCTCATCTCGAACCTCGATGCTTCGAGGAGCGAGATGATGGACCGTTCTCACATTCCCAAAGTAGTGGCGAGCGAAATGGGAACAGCTCAAACTCATGCAATGAAGTCCGTTGATATTTTCCTTCGGGAAAAAGAAACGTGGCGAAAGGTACCAGCCGTTGTTGCACGAGGGTTATAAGCAATATCCGTTCACATCTGGTGCTGTGAGCAATGACCGAGTTTCATAACAAAATCAGCTGGAAAGCTGAACCAAAGTGGGTGATAGTCCCGTATGTGAAATGATCTCTCGCGCGTTGTGGGTATTGTCTTGAGTACGGCGGGACACGAGAAATCCTGTCGGAAGTCACCACGACTATGTGGTAAAGCTAAATACATATTCAGATCGATAGTGAACTAGTACCGCGAGGGAAAGCTAAAAAGAACCCCGGGAGGGGAGTGAAATAGAATCTGAAACCATACACTTACAAGGAGTTGGAGCCTG